>NC_017954.1:678159-1356318 GCF_000264495.1 Thermogladius calderae 1633
GGTTAGATATGCGGCGAACAGAGACGTCGAGCCAACACCCAAAACGTAGTGGTCTACGAGCGGGTTCCTGAGGGATGCTTGAAGGACGCTACCGGCAAAGCCGAGTATAAACCCCGAGAGAAACGCGTAGAGGTCTCTGTGAAATCTGTAGTCCCTTAGAACCGCCGGGATGGGATTGACGAAATCTACCAGGTACACAATTAGAACAGTGGTGACCAGTATCAGGGTATTGACAAGGAGCGATCTCCAAAAAACGATTTTGTCATTGTAGACTCCGGTCATAAACTCAGCCTTTCTTGGTCCGCCTCCCCGTCAGCAACCCGGCTGCGAACGCTATGACGAGAGAAGACACTACTAACGCTAGGACCCAGCTGGACTGGTACGTTGTTTTCTCGATCGTAATAGTCATCGTGAAAGTCGACGTCTCGGTCTTAGTCTCCGTGTACGTCACTGTTGCCGTTTGTGGAGTAGTAGTCGTAGTAGGCAGTGGTACCGCTTTACTCAAGGCGTCGTAGAGTACGCTGGGTACTAGGGCTACTAGTGGTGAGGGCCTACTTAGTATGTCTGTCTCCGTGGAATTCAAGTAAACTACCTTGGCACCCAGGCTAGCTAGACCACTTTTTTCCACGTCTTCACGGGTGACCCCCATAGAGGCCACGATGACCACGTCTGGTCTCCAAGCGGCAATATCCTCGATGCTCACAGCTCTCCATCCGTAGGATCCGGCGGCGTTCTTGAGTCCCAGCCTGGACACGAGGTCGTTGAAGTACGTTGACTTGCCAGCTACCCAAATACCCTGGTATATCCCCACTACGTACAAGACGCTTAACCCAGCGTATCCGCTTAGCAGTCTCTTACCTTCATTTAACTGGGCTTCTATGTTGTTTATTAGTTTGGTTGCCTCGCCCGTTCTGTTGAAGATCAGCCCTATCGTGTATATGTCCGAGTAGACGTCTTCGATACTGGTGGCACTACCTCCCTTTAAGTATACTACAGTGAGGTTGTACTCGACGAAGGTGTTCAGGAGTGGTCTGTGCGCACCAGCGTCTGCTAGGACTAGGCCTGGCTGGAGTGACAGGATTTTCTCGATGCTTATCGCACTCCACCAGTAACCGCCTACATCGGTCACGTTTCTGGACTGGAACTGACTAGAGGCGTTCATAAACCAGTCGCTGTAGGAGTAGTGGTCTACGCCGACTATCTCGTTAGAGAGGTTCAACGCAAGTAGCGTCTCCGTGATAGACGGGGACAACGAGACTACTCTCTGTGGCGTACGCGTCAGGTTGACAACTCTGCCGAGCGCGTCGGTGATCGTCAGCGTACTCGCGTGCGATACGGCGGATAACTCCGTTACGTGATAAAGCGCGAGGGCTGTGAACACCAGTAGCAGCAACGCCTTCTCTTGCTTGGACATTTCGTCCAACACCCTGGCTAATTGAAATACCCCCGGGACCTTAAAAGCGTTGACTCAGCTAGGCCATTGCGTCGCTAAAGACGCTTCACTAGCCTCTCGTACAGTTTCTCCGGTAGACCGCAGTTGTACCTTAAGCTCTCCACCTCCATGAAGTGGAGGTCTCCCGTGACTATGAGGGAGTGCGGGGGGCCGGGGTACTCGTACCCCCCGAGGTTCGGGACTAGATCTGCCACCATGTACTCGTCGCTGAACCCCAACCTCGCTAGCCCCACACCGACTCTCCCGGCTAATAGCCCCTCCTTGTCCCCCTCCAGTAACATGCTTACAGCCTCCTGGACGGTCATCGCCTTCGACTCCTCAGCCCTCCAGTCGAGTAGTATAAGTGTGTGCAGACCTCTAGAGGTGTTGTCCTGTATAACTCTCAGCACGTAGTCGACGGAGGAGGGGTCGTACGTCAGGGTCACAGTCCTGCCCAGCTTGTAGAAGTGAAGCCCACTCCTACTGAAGGCTAGAGAGACCACTGTTAGACCGTTCACGACTTTCACTTCCACACCTCTTTTAGCGGCCTCTACTCTTATGGCCTCGTGGGTTGTGGCTATTAGCGGGTCGCCTGGTACAAGTATAGCTACTTTCCTCCTCGCCGCTTCTTCGACGATCCTCTCAATGCCCACGCCTTCCAGGTCGCTACGCTTAGCGAGCCTGACCTCTTTGCGCCCGATCAGTTCTATGATCCTGTTGATGTCCTCGTGGATGCTAGTGTACGTGTCGATGATTACGAGGTCGGCTGACTCGATCGCCTGGATCGCCTGTAGTGTTAGGTCCTCGTACTTCATCCCTATACCCACTAGCAAGAGCAACACTTACCACCCTATCGAGCGCCAGGCAACTCTCATTACGTAAATGATCGCAGCGTTGTAAACTAAGGTTACCATGATTGAGGTGAGGGGCATAGCGTTGTAGAGGCTCCTGAAGATGAAGTAGGACGTGGGGCTGGACTTTAAGAACGAAATGACGACCGCCAGCGGGTTGTGGTACCCGTAGCTAGCGTAGAATATTCCCTCGGCAGGTTCCCAGCTAGAGTCCTCCACAATGTATATGTCCCCTCCGACGATCACCGCAGTGTAGAACGTAAAAAACGGGTATATCGCGAGGCTCCACATGGGCAGGGCTACGCTCACCTTCCTTAGCTTAAGGCCTAGACCCCCTCCTAGTATGGCCGACATTGCTATGAGAAGGGGGGTCAACCAGGTCAGGTAGTTGAGACCACCCACTTTGTTGAAGACCAATATTCCACTAACGACCAGAACGTAGTAGAACAGCGCTTTCTCCCTGTACACTCCCATGCGGATTAGCTTGTAGAAAAAGTAAGCCATGAACGCTACGAAGGGCACGACCCAAGCCCACGTAATGAACTCTGGTAAGAGCTGGACGTTGAACGATACCGCGTAGAGGGGTATCGCCCACAAACTCAGGTCTTGCGGGTAGCGGAAGCCGTGGAATAAGAGGCTTTTTGCGACGAAATCTACCGGGTCGTACAGTAGGAAGGGGAGCGAGAACAGTACGATAGGCGCGACGAAGTACACAAGAGCCTTTACGAGCGCCTTCTTGAGCCCGTGGCGTTTGAGTATGTAGGCGAAGGGGATCAAGGCGATGAACACGAAAATCTGCTTAAGAAGAGTAACGAGAGACGCTACTAGCAGGCTTTTTTCCGCTTTACCCTCCTCGAGAAGTATCATGGACAACAGGATGAGCAAAGCTACGAGGAGATCGAACTGAAAGCCCGCCAAGGTTGAATATGCGCTCAGATTAATCAGCCACAGTAGGCCGGCCGCGTACCCGTACCTCCTCCGGAGGATGAGATAGATGAAGTTAAAGCTCAATATGAAAGGTATCTTGTCGACCAGGACTACTAAAGGGTTTAAGGGGCCTGCCTCGAACTTGAGTAGGTTTGCGAGACTTAGCCCTAGCCAGTGGAAGAGTAGGAACGTGTAGACTGTCAAAGGAAAGTAGGCTGTCTTCGAAGCTAGAGAATACGTTTTACTCAAGCCGTACTTGGTCGCTATATCGTACCACTGCTCGAAGTACCTGTAATCGTAGTAAGCGGTTGTGAAAGGCGCTGCAAACGCTATGAAGATATTGGCCACTATTAACGGGATCCAAGACCTCTCCAGCCTCTCGACGAAACGATTGACGACAAAGCGCATGTACTTAAACCACCGCACGAGTTTTTAATCGCATTCAAAATCTAGATTAGGCGATCGAAGATAAAAATAGGCTAAGGGAAGATGAGCGGCGGTGAACCCCGCGGACCTAAGTGGACCTGTGGTCTACCTTAAAGCTGGAGGTAGCTTCCTGACGATCAAAGAAAAGCCTTTCAGCCTTAACTTCCGCGCTTTGAGTTCCCTAGCTAGGATCCTGAAGGGGGTTCCAGCCGAGTTACCTTTGGTTTTAGGTAACGGGGGCGGCAGCTTTGCCCACATAGTAGTAAAAGCCATGCGCGATAAATACGGCGCCAGGCCCCTGCTTGTAAGGTGTCAGTCAGCAACACGATGGCTGAACAAGCTGGTGGTCGACTACCTCGTGTCTGAGGGGGTCGATGCCACCTCTATTCAAACAAGCGCCATTATCACTGGGGGGCCCGGTGGGTTCGTAGTCAACCACTTGCCGGTCGTTATGTCGATCAAGAGGGGTATTAGACCCGTGGTTTACGGGGAGTGCGTTTTCACCGAGGATGGCTACTCCGTGCTCTCCACAGAGGCGGTCTTCACACTGCTTGCGGAAAGGATTAGGCCGTCACTGTTCGTCTTCCTCATGGACGTGGAGGGGGTCTACACGTGCGACCCAAAGAAATGCGAGAAACCCGAGCTCGTCTCGAGGATCGACAGCAGTAATGCTACGAGGGTCCTGAAGAGTTTAGGAGATCGGTCAGCTGCCGACGCTACAGGCGGGATATCCGGCAAGGTCAGGTCGGCCATAGAGCTCTCTGCCAAGTTCAGGGTCCCAGTGCTCTTGATGAGCGGGTTCAACACTGATGACGCTGTCAAAGCTTTAACGGGACACCTCGAGGACGTTAGAGGAACTGTCGTCTATATCGAGCGTTAGACTAGGTAGATAGCAAGAGTCCCTTGTGCTAGGTCAACGTAAGGCTCCCTCTTACGCGATACGACAATACACGAGATACGCCTGGTAATAATCAGGTAGTCGATCAAGCTCTCGCCCGGGGTGGTCACTGTCACGTACTCCTCGAACCCTAGGTCTACACTACTTACCACGTATTTTCCCAAGTCTAGCTCCTCGCTACAGTTCACCGCGCTCGCGGGCTTTAGCTCATCGTGTTCCACGTAGATGTACTTCTTTCTCTCGTCGCTCGCTACGCGATACGACTTGGCCTGCTCGAATACCACCCCTCTGGGCCTGACCTCTACGTTGAAGCTCCCCTCAATCGTTAAGGCGTCGTCCGCTAGTTTGACCAAGAGGCCTGACGAACCCCACTTCACGCACTTCCTCTTACTGCTCAACGTCTCACTCTACCTTTTTAAAGAGCCCGAAATGGTTACTTAAATAGTAAGGGGGTTTCCCATGCCGAGGAGCCCAGTCGTGATATTGCGAGAGGAGGCGAGAAAGAGGGGAGTAGAGGTCCTAGATGTATACTCGTTCAAGGAGGTAGACCTGGTTAGAGCTAGGGTGGGGGGCAAGGTCGTTGTTGTCGAGTCAGCTAAGAAGGTCTCGACTCTCACAACAAAGGACGAGGTCGTCAAGTTCGTAGAAGACCTCCTTAAAAAGTCGGCGTGAATGCCAGCAGTGGACCTAAGAAGCTACTCTAGGACTATATACACCACCGCTTTCTCGTCGGGGTTCATCAACTTAAACGAGACTATGTTGTCGTGACTGCTTAGGTCTACTCTGTTCCAGCCCTCAGAAATGGAATAGCTACTAGTGTCGACAAGCCTCGGCGGTAAGCCTACATCGTACTCGCTCACCTTGAGAGTGTTGGGCTTGCTCGAGAATACCCTCAGGTGGGGCTCCTTGTACCCGGTTAATGGTACGCCGCCAAAGACCCTACTGCCCACAGTGGAGCCCTCGACCCTGAAAACGACGGGTGGTTGTCTACCCGTGAGGATGCTCTCCTCGCTTACGCTCAAGACCTCTCTCACCCCGATATCGACCTTGGTGGCGTCCCTTCCTCCCAGGTTGGGGGAGTTGTTCGTGCCGAGTAACACGTCGTTGCCTCTTTTGGTCATACTCGTGATCCTGGCGCCTGTTGCGAGGACTATTCTAGCAACTGGTGGAGTTATGTAGACGAGAACGGAGGGGCCCACGGTGTAGTTCAGAGTCTTGACCAGACTTTTCTTGGGCTCTGCAACGTGTAGGACTCCGTGAGAGTAGGCGTTGAACGCGGCTAGTACACCGCCTCCGATTACGAGGGCGTTGCTCCTGGAGGGCGAGTACTGTGTGCCCGGAAAGTCAAACAAGCGAACAAACAAGGGCTCTTCGACATCGGGCTCTACAGGGTTCCCTACGAGTAGTCCACCCCTGAAGAAGTGCCAGTACCTAGCGTAGGCTGAGACCGCGTAACCACTACCCCTGTTCTCGACGCCTTCACCATCTACGCTAGCAGCGGCCCAGTCCCGGACACTATAGTAGAGCATCCTCTTCTCGTGTGGGTCGTAGCACTGGACCCCGTCTACACCCCTCCTCCAGTCCGGTCGCATGTCGAAGCATGCGAACTCAAGAAAGAGGCTCCCCTTCAATCCCGGGATGTCGCTAAGCCTCTTTAGCTCGCTACTGGACCTATCGAGCTCGAATATCCCGAGGTTGAAGTGTCCGTCGGCCCTAGCAAGTAGGAGTTTGTCGTTCAGCCAGTCGTAGACTATCTCGGATACCTCACCAGCCCATTCTCTCTCACTTCTGGCAGTCTCGCTCCAAACCAGCTTAACAGTCTTTTCGTTGATGTTGTACTCGTGGACGTGGGAGTACTTGTATCTGAAATCGATCTCACCGGCAAACCCCTCTCTTAACTTGTAAACAGCCGGATTGTGAACCCACCCGCCAAAGTATATGTACTCGTCCACGGTCTCGACAGCGTTATACGTGTCCCCGCCCGATGAAGGGCCCGGCCCTAATAGCTCGAACCTATAGACCGTCTCCTCGTTGTCGTGCTGGAAGTGCGCCTCCCCCTCCATTGATATCGTGTAGTACAGGACTTTCCTGTAGTAGGTCAAGCCAAATACTCCGCCACTACCCCACTCGGGGCCGTAACCCGGCTTGAAGAGGTAGTCCATGACCTCACCAGGCTAACTCTCTAATGGTGCGGATAAAAAATGATTTCCTTCTCAGCACACGAACCACAATCCTAGAGAATAAGTTACCCTCACGGTACTCCAGGAGAGAGCCCACAAGAGCTCCGAGGGCCAGGAGCTTTAGAAAACGTAGTCCATGTAGAGACCCGTCTCCACGTGGATGCCTCTCACCCCACTCAACTCCAACTCTGTCGAAACCCCCGTGACTTTGGAGGCTATGTCATCGCACGGCAAGTCGCACAGTAACCTCAAGTACAAGACCCCGCCCTCAACCTCGCCGTCGAGTACGACGACCCTCCCGCTCATGTCCTGGTCTAGCACTACAGCCAGTCTCGCGATGCCGGTAACGTGTTCGACCCCACCGCTTCTCACCCCCTTTATAACGTCTTCAATAGAATTCCTCAGCTCGCGTTTCCCCATGCCGATCAAGTTGCCCAACTCTATCACGAACTGTACAGCTTTGGACAAGTGGAGAAGCCGCTTAGACTCAAGCTCGCTGGCGAGAGCTTGGTATTGGGAGATGACGCTCTCTCTACCCATGAGCTCGACGAGAGTACTGAAGTCTTCGAGGAGCCTGAACTGCCAAGGTATCTCGAAAGCCCCACTGACGATATTCCTAACAGTTTTTACTGCTGTGTAAAGGTCTTGGCCCCTATAGATTAGGTAACTACCAGTGACTTGGCTACTCCTCCCAACACCCCCGGAGCAGTGAACCAGTACCCTACCACCTCTTACGCGGTGTCTCTCGATGAAGTCTATGGAGCCTATAACGTGGACTAGTTCTACGGGGTGAAAGTCGTGAGTTGGAGCATGGTAGACCTCGACGCCTTTAGATGCTAAGGCCATTATAAGGTCCTCGGGCCTTTCCTCTTTTGAAAGGAGGTTGACGACCCCTGTGAACGCGTTTTTCACGATGTCGACGTCGCTGAGACTCGGTCGAGGAGACTGCGCTAGAAGCCCAGGTATAATCCACTTGAACATCACACCACGCCCGCCGAACGGCTATCCATGTCCTCGCCAGCATATAGGCTTAGACATAGTGGAGACAGCCTATTGGTATGTAGCAAAACAACCTGGCGGGCAACGCTAAGTCCGTCTTCGAGCTCTTAGACCTCTGTCGCGGTACCGCTTTCGGCTAGTCGATGACGCAGGTTTTTCTTAGACCAGCTTTATACTGGGCACATGGTGCTTAGGCAGGAGAAATATCCTAGAGGTCTAGCCCTCAACGTGGCTCGCGCTCTGGGTTAATCCTTAGACCTAGCCGGTTTCGCGCGTTCAAACAGCGGTCACGAGAACTGGACAAAAAGTAGTCCGCCTCAGAGCAGGTCTCTTCTACTCCTATAAGCCTCTAAAGGCAGCGGCCTTCTGGCTCGGGGCGGCTTGCTTGAGCCTAGATATTGAGAACGGGATAGCGGAAGCCATTACTATGGACTGAACCAGGAACGAGTACTTTATAGCGTGCCCCAACAAGGCCGTCCCACTGCTTGTCAACAGCGTTGAGCCTGTTTGACTACTGGTTATGAGCATTGATGCCATCTTGTAAGGAATGAAGTTCGTTATAGAGAGCACGGCTATGTTCAAGCTCGCCACAAACCCGACGTTGAAGGATATAGTCCGGAGCGATGAGGCTACACCCCGCCTCTCCGGTGGGACGGACAACATTATACTGCTCGTATTCGGTGAGACGAAAAGGCCTGTGCCCATCCCTAGGAGCGACTCGTACATGAGGATGCGTGTTGTGGTGTTGACTGTGTACAAGCTGAACAACGAGAACGACGAAATAGCGAGGCCTACTGAGGACACAATTGGATATCCGACCAAGTCGGAAAGGTAGCCTCCTAGTACCCCGAAGACTAGAAAAGCTAGCTCGTACGGAGTTATCAGCAGCCCTGTCAGGCTCGGGGAATACCCCTTCACCACCTGGAAGTAAAGTGCCAGGAGCGTCATAGAGGCCCCGAACCCTACCGAGTAGAGGAGTTGCGCTATTATACCCCCTGTGAAAGCCCACGACTTAAACAGCCGTAGGTCTAGTGCCGGACTCCTGGTTCTCAACTCGTTGAAGACGAAGAGCGTTAGGGCCACGAAGCTCAGGGCGAGATTTGCTAGAGAAACGTCGGCAAAACCATATCCGTGGAGTGTCAACCCTACGAGTAGGGCCGACATGAAAGCTGTGAATAGCGTGAAACCGGTGATGTCTATGACAGGCCTCTCCACTGGTACGTAGATGTCTTTCAGCCTCGCGTGGGACCATAAAAGAATGAACAACGAGATCGGCAACTGTACTAGAAAGATCCACCTCCACCCCAGGGCATCGATTATGAACCCGCTTACCGACAACCCGACTAGAGCGCCAACTCTCCACGATACCTGGTTTATGCCCAGCCATGTCGCCAACCTCTCTTTCGGGACGTAGTCGGTGAGCAGCGTGATCGTTAACGACATCAGAAAGGCCCCTCCAATACCCTGGAGTAGCCTCGATACGATGAGGACTGTTGAGTTTGGTGCGGCGCCGGCCGAGAGAGCGGAGAGCCCGAATATGGCTACACCGAGGTTGAACAACCTCACTCTACCATACAGGTCTGCCAGTCTACCGACGACCAACTGGATTACAGTAGACCCAAGCATGTACCCCTGGATAATCCAGATCGACTGCCACAAGTCCGCGCCGAGGCTAGAGGCTATAGTAGGTAGGCCCACTATGGCGAGCCTTGCGTTAAACCCTGTAAGGAAGTTGACAAGCGTGGTCACGGACAAAACTTCCAGTATCCTTCTGAACTCTTGCTTCATATTATTAACACACCTTGACGAGTCCTGGTTAAACTTTTCGACTTCTAAAGCATACGAGGCTTTTAAATGAGGCCAGACCCGACGGCTTAAAAACCGTTATTCTGGGCATTCAATTCTGGTGTAACAATGTCTGTTGAAGTGACCGGCAACGCTTTAGCCGACGCGAACGAATTCCTTGAGGACGAGGAAAGGCTCTTAGCAATATCGTACTCTATCGATGTCTCCATTTCATTGTACACGGTGGGTAGCGAGGACGAGAAACACGAGGCCACCAGGCTCATCTGGGCCAGCATCAACGACTGGCTCGGACTCGTAGGTCCGCTAGGCTACTACGAAGGGCTTGTTGACCATGTTTCGAAGTTGAACCTGAAGAAGATATGGGATGCAAATATCGACCAGGAGCTTGTCGAACTGGCACTTCACGCGGGCTGGTACTGTAAGAGAGCGGAGCTACTGGACCTCCGAGATAACGAGTCGCTGGAGTACTGTAGAGACGTGGCGCTAGAGCTGTTCAAGGCCCTAGGGTCGGACCTCAACCATGTATTGGATGTCTTTAGGGACGAGTCTAATCAGCCCGGCTTCTACTCAACCCTCATCGGCCTAGCGATGGTTCTCTCCTCGAACGCCTGATTTTTATCCTAGTTGCGCTATTAACGAACTCCCGAGGTCGACCAGATTGGATAAACCCGGGCTTAGCATCAAATTCGAGCTATTGCTTGTCTATGTAGCCGTCGCGGTTGTGCTCGTCGTCATCCAGCAGCTAGTTCAGCCTTCTGTCTTGTACGGCGTCTTCCCAGACAACACGGGCGTCAACATAGCCCCTGTGGGGCGTGTAGCTGTTGTGATCACGGACTTCAACGACGCTAGAGGAATATCTGCTAGTACCTACTTGTCCGGGTTCGTGCCGGCTCTACAAATAACGCCGGCCAATAGGGGTGATGTCCTGGTTGTGAGGGGCTACGGCCCGGACTGGATCCAGATAATACTACTAGTCGTCGGTCTAGGCGTACTGTCTCTGGCGATCTCGAGGACGAAACCTAACGTCACCTGGGACAAGGTACATGCGCTACTAGTACTCATCTTAGTCGTGGCCGCCCTGTCCACCTATACTTACTACACGGTAGCAGTAGAGAAGAACCCTGTTATGGCTGGCTGGTATGCTAGGGTCACCGACAGGCCCTTTGACAAGATCAACATCACAGGCGTAGGGTACGAGCTAGGCGTCCTAGACTTCTTCAACGGGAGTTACTTGCTAAACGTAAGGACAAACGCTAGTGTGATAGCCATATACACGCCTGGGGTGGGCCTAGTCTACTGGCAGGGCTGTTTAGGGACTGAGGGCGTCCAGTACATGTCCAAATACTTCACCACCGAGAACCAGACATACGTCCTAATTCAGCCCTGGAACTCCACTGTCTACTACAGTAGAATAGAGTTCGCGAGGTATAGGAGCGGAATGGAGGGCCTAGTATACCTCACGATCTCGGTTGCTTTCTTGGCCTTATCGGTTCTGGTACAGGTGTTATACCCAATTTTACGCCGGCGCCTGGTCAGTGAGTAAGAGTGTTTACCTTGGGATCGCGTCAACAACCGTTAGCAGGTCTCCCGACCCGAACTTCTCCACTCTGAGGTACCTGTAGGATATCTTCTTCAAGCTCTTGTTCTCGCCACCAACCATGACTGTGATAAGCCTTGCCCCGGCCTTCCTTAGCCCGTAAGTGACCTGTTGCTCGGCGATCCTGTCGATCCCGTCAGTGATCAGGACTATGTCGGAGACGTTCTTTGTCTGCCCCGTTCTCAGGTCTGTCGTCGCGGTTATGATGGCCCTTGTGATATCGGTACCCCCGCTCCCTCTCACGCTCGCTATGTAGTCTATCATCTTTACAACTCGCCTGGCTTTCAGCTTTCTCTCGATCTTGACGAGAGGGTACGTTATACTGTCGAAGAACCTGAAGTAGAAGTCCCTGAACTCCCTACTAGCCTTCATGAAGATTGCGAGCGCCACGGCTTTAGCCCACGTCATCTTCAACCCGTCCATGCTACCGCTCTTGTCGAGGAGGACGTAGACGGGACCCTTACCCTTGCTTAGGACTTTCTTGTACAGCAAGAGCCTTCCCTCGACGAACCTGAGGTCGAACAACTCTTCTGGCAGAGCCAAGTTCGAAGACGCTACTCTCTCGACGTCCCGACCGAGCTCGTACCCGTCGTACTCGCCTCGCTTGAAGTTCTGCTTCTCTTCGGTTGTAGTGAGCATCCAGGGCTTGAGACCCTTGATCAACTCCAAAATCTTTGACACGTCCAGGTTCCTAGCGAGCTTTAACAAGTCCATGGAGTACTCCTCTAGCTCGTACAGGCTCGAAGACCCCGGTTGATCCCCTTCGGCTATCTTCTTTAGCGCTTTCACGTTGTCTACGATGCGCGCTGTCGCTTCTACCGCTCTCTCTACTCTCTCTCGGATGTTCTTCTCTTGACCCTCCTTCCCCTCACTCGGGTGATAACCTCTCGTACTCTCCTCTATTGCCTTGATTAGCTCGCTGGCGAAAACAGAGGCCGCCAGTGAGCTAGTGAAGGAGTCGAGTACCGTCTTACTCCTGACCTCGCTGAACCTCCGCGACTCAAGTAAACTCTTAACGACCGCGTAGTGTCTCTCCAGACCTTTTTCGACGTCGTCCACCAGGACAGGTGCTGGGAGGTAGAAGGAGTAGAAGAAGTCGGTGCTCAACGCCTCATTTAGGTCTGGCGGTCTACGGCCCTGGATCAACGTTATGAGCCTTATTACCTTATAACCCCTGTACTTGACGACTGGGTCGTCGTAGTTGATTCCTGCCAACACGCCCTTGGCCATCAATACCACTACAACGAGAGCTTCTTCCTGATCACCTCAATTAGCTCCTCGACCTCTACTAAGAGCTTACTAGCCCTCTCCCGGATCCGCTGGTCACCGGCCTCCTCCGCCAGTTTCCTGACCCTCTCTTTCACTGACTCGAAACTCCTCAAGTAGTCGACTAGCCGGGGGTCGAGGTCCGACAACTTACCGATGTACCTGAACGCCTCCTTGACGTTATTCTCGATCTCCGAGAGCTCTCTCGCGAGCCTCTCGCTCGCCTTGACCTCCTCGAGCAAGATGCCGTAGACCTTCTCGTACTCCTCCCTGTCACGTGCTATTATGTACTTCAAGACCATCAAGTCTTCCTCGACAACCTTCATCCTCCCGTTGATCACCGCCATCGCCGCGAGGGCCTTCAGGCTCTTCCCCTTCCTCCTGTCCGTTATGTGAATCCCCTGGTCCTCGAATATAGCGAAGAGGCGTAAGACTTTGTCCTTCACGCTCTTCACGTCGACCGAGAGTACTAGCTTGTTCAACTCTCTTATCTCGTCCATGGACAAGACGGGCCTTGTCGCCCCGAAGCCTCTAATCTCGATCTCCCAGGCCGCGTCCAGTAGGCTGCTCCACTTGTCCTCCTCGACGGGTCTGACGAAGTGCCTGAAGAGGAACCTGTCGTACAATGCTTGTAGCTCCGGCTCGTCGGGTACGTTGTTGGACGCCGATATGAGTGTCCACAGCGGGACTCTTATCTCGTTGTAGCCGTCGTAAATTATCCGCTCGTTCATCAGCGTCAAAAGAGTGTTTAGTATAGCCGAGTTTGCGTTGAATATCTCGTCTATGAACGCTATCTCCGCCTCGGGGAGCTTGTTATTGGTTATTCTAACATACTTTCCCACCTTAAGCGCATTTATGTCGATCGGCCCAAAGAGCTCGTCCGGCTCTGTGAACCTTGTGAGCAGGTACTTGAAAAACCTGGCGTTTATCAGCTCGGCCGCCCTCCTAGCCATCGCCGACTTCGCAGTACCCGGCTCGCCGACCAGGATAACGTGCTCTCCTGTCAAGACACCAAGGCTTATGACCAAGGCCTCCTCGTCACGACCCACAAAAGGCCTGGAGAGCTCCTTGACAAAAGTGCTTGCCTTCTCGAAAAGTTGTTGTATACTACTCATCCATACACCTTCTATCCTAGTTTAGCTTACGGGACTATTTTATCTTTACCCGCCTCCTTTTAAACAAAGAAATCACCCATAACAAGCAGGGGTGTCGACGACCCGCGTCAATAGGTTCAAGAAGAGGACAAGCTACTGGATGTGGCTCAGGCTAACGGGGACTCAGGTCTACACGGACCCACTCGCATACACGGTTTTCGTGAGTAAGAGGAGGCTTGAGGCTACTTCGACTGCCTGACCTCGTTGACGAGTGGCCAAAGCGAGTCTTCTACAAGAACATCTTCAATATGAGGCCCGTTATCACCGACAATGCGGTCGCCGGTAAGAGGTACTTGTACACCCGCCTCAGGTTAGCCTTGTAGAACTCGGCTGAGAGGACAAGGCAGGCGTGGACTGGGCTGAGCATACTACCGGTAAATCCGCCTAAAAACCCGTAGAAGACGTTCGCCGGGTTTAAGTAGGGCCTGAAGACCGGGAACGCGATCGAGCTGAAGGTGAACTCGAACCCCGTAGCTATCACAATGAGTGCCGTTACCACGAATATGGAGACCTCGACCTGTCTGAGGAGGGTTCCTAGCTCGTATGCCAGGCCGCTCTCGGATATGGCATGCCCGTAAACCAAGCTTGCGGCGACTAGGACTAGGATAGGGGGGTTCAAACTATACTTCAGGGCTCTAATGTGTTGTTCCAACTGGACTTTGTATACGAGCGTGTAGACCAGTATCGTGATGAGAACCGAAAAGAAGACGTTGATGTTGAGCACTAGGTTGAGGACGGCTATGGATACGAAGGGCCACAGGTGTACGAGGCCCCGCAGCTCCCTTCTTTTGACCGTGTTCCTAAGTCTCATAAAGTAGAAGAGGAACGGTAGTCCCGAGGCTATGCTCGCCAGGATTATGGGGAGGTTGTTTAAGGAGATCTCTCTCACGTCCATACCGGTTATGTACGAGGCTATTATCACTCCTTGATACAGTGGCCACACAGTGATCCATATGTGTCTGAACCAGAAGTTCAAGAAGGTCTTTTCCTCCGGCGTTAACTCAGCTTTTTCGTACACGTCGTTGACCAAGGTGGCCGAGACGTAGGCGCCTCCAGGCATCGGCAACAGGCCGATCACTGCGGGTATTGAGACACCCGCTAGTCTAGGGCTTACAGACTCTAGCGACTCAACCACCTGCTTAGAAATCGAGCTCCCCCGGTACAACTCGGCGAGGTACATAGCCGCGACTAGTGAGGCGAACGTTACGAGAAAGCTCTGGTTGACTGCGTGCCACCAAACTACGGGAAACGTGGATCCGTAGGTCACTATCGAGAACAGCGTGAGCGAGGAGAGGACAGAGATGTAAGGCTTAAACCCCGCTACTAGTGTGCCTATCATTAGAGCTAAAGCCGCTATGAAACCGGCTGTTAACACGGACATCCCAGATCACTTAAACGAGGTTCTTGAAGACTTCTTGGTTCGCCTTAAATAGGGAGTGCTCCGATTTAAATCCGACAAGTGACCTGCATGATTGCCAGGCTCACCAGGAGGACGATCATAATCCAGGAGGCGTACTCGCACTGGGACATACAAGACGTGTTGAACGACATCAACCCTATACTTTTGACAGGTAATTACCAACCAGTGTACTTCTTCGAGGGGTCGCCAATAATAGGGCAAGGAGGCTTCCACGTAATGATAAAACTCTCTAAAGAACTCACGGAGAGCGATTACAAAGTGATTAGGAGACTGTTAATGATGAGGGGCATAAACGTCGTCGAGGAGGATAGGATATGAAGCCGGAGTTCCTCTACAGTAAGTTGATAGAGGAGCTGTCTAAGAACAGAAGCGTAGCAGTGGTAACCCTTATATCCAAGGAGGGTAGTGGTCCCAGGGATATTGGAGCCCAAATAGTAGTGACAGAGGACGGGGCCAAGTACGGGACTATTGGCGGGGGGAGCCTCGAGAAGATAGTGGTCGAGGAGGCATTGAAGGCCCTGAGCGAAGGGAAGCCCAAACTCCTGAAGCTAGCTCTAAGGAAAGACAACATACCTAAAGACGCGATAGCTACTAACCAGATGTGCGGAGGAGTCGTAGAGGTCTTCATAAACGTCATACAACCCTCTCCTAGACTGATATTGGTTGGCGGGGGCCACGTTGGCAAGCCGATCGCGGACATCGCAAATATGGTTGGGTTTAGGGTCATCGTGATAGACGATAAGGAGGAGCTGGCCAACCCTGTTCGGTACCCCTACGCCGAGAGTGTGATCGTGGGGAAGCCCGACGACGAGGTCGGAAAGCTGCAGTTCGTCAAGAGCGACGTCCTAGTGATCGCCTATGGAGAGGTCGAGACGGACTACAGGGTTCTCAAGAAGCTGGTCGAGGTTAAGTTCCCCGGCCACGTCTGGGCTCTTTGTAGCCGTAGCAGGTGTGCGTGGATGTTGAAGAGGTTAATGGACGAAGGCTTCAACCTAGCCGATTTCAGGGGTAGGCTCCACATGCCTGCTGGCCTCGACATTAGTAGCGACACACCGGAGGAGATAGCTGTCAGTATACTAGCTGAGGTAATCTGCGTTAGAAAAGGTTGTGCAATGCCTGTGAAGTCTATGGACGTGTCGAACGTACTGATCAAGTAGCGAGGGCTAAATGTACTTCCCCACAACTCTAATCTTTAACTCCCTTAGTTTCTTGAACGCCCTGAGCTTGTCCTTGTCCCCTAGCTTGGCCCTGTTGATGATGTCCTCTAGTGTGGACACGACTTCCTCTGCCTCACGTCTCCTGACCCTATAGGGTACCCCGTCCTTCCCACCGATCGCGTACGAGTACACGAACGGGTCTAGAGGGGTGTCTACGCGGTCGTCGAACCCGGGTGGCTCGTCGTAGACGAGGTGGCTCACCAGGGCGAGCGCCCTCATGGTCTTAGCTCCCACGCCTCTCGCTAAGACGAGGTCTTCAAACCCGTCAACCACGACGTCTATGCTCTTAAACAGCCTGTGGACCTCGAACGGGTGCGGGAGAGGCTGGTAGACCAGCAGACCCTTGTCGCCGTACGCGACCCGCGTTATGGAGCCCGAGCCTGTCTCTGCAAGGTAGGTGGTCAAGCCCACTTGACCCTTCAGGCTGTTGTAGACCTGGCTATAAAGACTGGAGACTCTCTCTAGCCCTTCTTTCACTAGGTCGTCTAGTACACGCCTCAGCCCCTCGGCTCTGGAGTCGACGATGTTCAACACCTTGCCTGACGGAGTCCCGGAGACTGCCTCATGGGGGTCGCTGAAGAAACTCGTACCATGCTTCCAATGGTACCTCCTCGCAGTCTTCTTCTCTAGGTTCATGCCTTGCTGGACAATGCTCCAGACGCCGTTCTCTGACAGGAAGAGGGCGTGGTGGTAGAGAGTGTAGCCTGCCTGGAAGAGGGCCGAGTCCACTTTAGCTACCAGCCTCGACGCCTTCTCGAGTTCACGGACCTTCTCGTCGCCTAGGTCGAACAGCCTAGTAGCGGCCGCGACCTCCTGCGGGACCCTCCTGGCGTTGCCCCCCTTCCCGCCGAGTACCAGGAGGCCGAGGTCGGGGCTCCTCCACGTGACGCTCTTTAAAACACCAGTTAGCACTGTTGTAGACCCGCTACTGTCCCAGTCCATACCTATGACGTTGTTGAATCCCTGGAACCACAGCGGGTTACTAAACCTCTCGACGACCTTGTCTGGGCCGAACTCCTCCACCATGATCCTGAGTATTGCTAGAGACATCCTCTCCATAATCCTTAGTAGCCATGTAGGCACAGAGCCCTCGTGTAGGGGTAGCTCAGCCACGCCTTCCAGAGACATGGGCTACCTCTTCTTCAGTACTCAATTCTAGCATACGTCCCTTATAAGGCGGGGTGAAAGAGTTAAACCTCTGCGTGGATTATAGTGGTCTTCAGAGTACGAGCGAAGGGTTGAGCGATTTTGAAGAGGGCCCTATTCATTGGGAGGTTCCAGCCTTTTCACATCGGGCACTTGGAGAGCGTCAAACACATACTGTCAACTTACGACGAGGTCGTGGTAGTCGTGGCCGCCGCCCAGTACAGCTACACGATGGAGAACCCCTTTACTGCCGGCGAGAGGGTCGAGATGGTCAAAAGGGGGCTGGGCCCCCTCTACGAGCGGTCTTACATTATCCCGATCGATAACGTCCCAAGTAACTACGAGTGGCCGAGGCATGTGTTGAACTACACCCCGAGAGCAGAGGCTGTATTCAGCAACAACAGGTTTGTTAGGATGTTGTTCCAGGAGTACGGGTATAGGACTTACGAGACCCCCCTCGTCGAGGGGGTCAGTGGCAGTATCGTGAGAAGGCGTATGGCCGAGGGAGGAGACTGGAGGAGTCTCGTGCCCCCTCCTGTGGCGTCCCTCATCGACGAAATAAACGGAGTCGAACGGGTTAAGTCCCTGTACGCGATGAGGGTCTCCATGAGAGGCGAGAGGTTTGAAGGCTAAGGCTTCTATAATGGTGATCGGGAGCGAGATACTGAAGGGGGTCACTCTAGACACCAACTCCAACTGGCTGGCTAGGAAGCTCACTAACCTCGGCTTCGAGGTAGTCAGGATCCTAGTAGTCCCAGACTCCATAGAGGACATCTCGTGGGGGCTACGGGCACTGCTAGAGCTTTCCAGTCTTATCGTGACCACCGGCGGGCTCGGCTTCACCGAGGACGACATCACAGCAGAGGCGATCGCCAGCTCGTTGGGCTTGAAGCTCGATAAGAACGAGGAGGCCTTCAACATGATCAAGGCTAGGTACGGGGACGAAGCGTACAAGTACGTCAAGGCGGCGTTCATACCTGAAAAAGCGAGGCCTCTCCCAAACGAAGTTGGTGTTTCGCCCGGGTTCCTGCTGGAGTTCCAGGGGAGACTCGTCATCGCATTGCCGGGAGTCCCGGCCGAGATGAGGGAGATGTTCGAGAGGTACGTTGAGCCACTGCTTCAAAAGGTAACAGGGAGAGTCTCCGTGAAGGCGTCTATTGTGACAGGCCACATGGTGGAGGCCGAGGTGGACGGTTACATTAGAGACCTCAGGAGGCTGAGCGACGTCTACATTAAGACCCATGCCGAGAGGCCGGTGAAGGTGACGATCGTTGCCTACGGTAATAGCGCTGAGGACGCCTGTAATAGGCTTAACGAGGTCTTAGGCGAGATCTCCAAGAGGCTTAGAGTAGTCCACGTGGAGAAGACGGGGACTTGTAAATAGGAGCGAGTGCCGCCGCCGGGATTTGAACCCGGGACAACCGGATCTCCCCTGGGCCACCAACCTCGGTGACGTACCACCCGTATGAGTCCGGCGCTCTAGCCGGGCTGAGCTACGGCGGCTCCATCTTTAGAATAGAGATTGAGGAATCTTATAAATGTCAACGCGTAGACAAAAAGTGTTGAGCGTGTTCACTCCCTGATGTAGGGTCTCCCCAGCCACTTGGGGCCTCTTGCTTGTCTAGAGACTATTACGAGTGCTAGTGTTATGATCAGGTACGGTAGGGCTAAGAGGAAGTATACAAGGTCTGGGCGGCCTATAGCGTTGAAGTAGCTCTGAGTCGATATGGCCACCGACCACGATAGCCCGAACAAGAGTGCTCCTGCGAACGTCCTAACGGGGCTCCACTTACCGAAGTACACCAAGCCTATAGCTATGAAGCCTATCCCGTAAGTCAGGTTCTCGTAGAAGACCTGGGTAATGCCAATGCTCAAAAAGGCACCCGCCAACCCCGCTAGTCCTGCACCAACTAGCACCGAGACAGTCTGGATCATCGAGACGTTAACACCCATAGCGTCTGCGGCCTTGGGATTCTCGCCTACGCTCCGTATCCAGAGCCCGAGCTTCGTCCTGTTAATTAGTAGCCAGGCCAGCGGGACTAGGGCGTACATGAAGTACACCATGTCGAGCTGTTGGAAGAGCGAGGGGCCGATCACGGGTATATTCGCGAGCACGGGCACGCTCAGCGGCGTGGGTGGTGGGAGGTAGACCTCCTTCTCGCCGTATATGGTCCTGTAGAAGAAGTCCGACAACCCGAAGCCGAGGAAGTAGAGGCCCATTCCCGTGATAGCCTGGTTGAGTTTAAGGTAGACAGACAGGACTGCCAGGATTAACCCCATTAAAACCCCGACTCCAACGCCTGCCAGATACCCTAGGTACGTGTTACCCGTCTGGAGAGACACGTGGAAGCCTATGAAAGCGCCCAGGAGCATTATGCCGTCAATGCCCAAGTCTATAACCCCCGCTCTCTCGCTGATGACTTCGCCTATACCAGCTATTGCGAGCGGCGTGCTCAGCGTGACGCCAAGCGACAGGATCGATGAGACGATTCTCTCGAGGCTCAAGTCAGCTCACCTTTACGAGCTTGATCTCGTAGAACGCGAAGAGCGTGGTCACTAGAACGAACAAGTATATCAGGCCTTCCAACGCCTTCGAGAACGTGTAGGTTAGGTGGGTCGCGGTCTGGAGGAACGAGCTACCGCTGTAGATTGTCCCGAACATTATGGACGCGGCGATCACGCCCAGCGGGTGGTCTCTGGCCACTAGTGAGACTATGATCGATGTGTACCCGAGACCGATGGAGATCCCCTCGAACAAGTAGTGGAGGTTCCCGAGCACCTCCACGCCCCCAGCTATCCCGGCTAGTGCTCCACTATAACCCATGCTCAGGACGATGACTCTCTCCACGCCGAACCCTGCGTACCGGGCTAGGTCGGGGTTTGACCCAGTGACCCTTATTTTGAACCCGACTTCCGTGTTGAACAACAGGAAATAGGAGAACACAGCTAAGGCGACTGCTATGACCAAACCAGCGTTCAGTCCCGAAGACGGCTCTAGGATTGGTAGCGTGGCTGTGACTGGAGGCGACATTGGGTAGAGCTGGGGGCCGGGTAGTCTGAGGGGGCCTCTTATTATCCACTGGAGGATCCTGTAAGCGAGCCAGTTTAGAATAACGGTTGTCACGACCTCGTTCACGTTCATGTAACCCCTGAGAACGCCCGGTATGGCGGCCCAGAGAGCTCCCCCTACAGCTGCTAGTAACATCGCTAATACGACTACGAGGGCTGGGTGCAGCGTCTGTTGTAGTTCGACTGCCACGTAGGTGGCGAGGATTGCCCCTACAATATACTGCCCCTCGGCGCCCACGTTGAGGACGCCAGCCCTATTCGATATAGCTATTCCGGTCGCCATGAGCATGAAGAGCGTGGCCTGTACGAGCGTCTGCATAAACCCCGGGAAGGTGGTCAACGAGCCGCTAACAAACGCGGTGTAACCGGATATGGGGTCTACACCGGCCCACACCATCAATAATCCTCCAACAAAGAACGCTAGCGCGAAACTGGCCACCGGCGCGAGTACTATCGCAAGAGGTTTAGCAGGCTTAGGCCTGATCCTGATCACGTACCCCATGCCCTCTCGACCTCCTCCTTACTCATTCGCTTCGCACAGGACATCATAAGACCGACCTCCTCCATACTCAGCTCCCCGGGCCTGAAAACACCCATAACCTCACCGTTACATAGGATGACTACCTTATCACTCAACTCGAGTACTTCCTGGAGATCGCTCGAGATCAGCAGGACTCCCGCGCCCGCCTCGCTCATCTCGACGATCATCTTTCTAACGAAGTTGGTGGCGGCGATATCTAGGCCTGCTGTGGGCTCGCCTGCTATCACTAGGAGCGGCTTTCTTTCGAGTTCTCTCCCCACGATCAGCCTCTGTATGTTCCCCCCTGACAGCTTCCCTGCGTTGGTGAAGACGCTCGGGGTCTTCACACTGAACTTTTCCACAACTTTTTTAGCGTAGTCGACCATCCCCTTCTTGTCAAGTACCCTTAACCCGATCCTGTCAAGCAGACTTTTCCTACCCTCGAGATGCACCTTCTCTAAGTATATGTTCTCGTACACCGGTAGTTCAGCCGCAACACCGTATCTCAACCTGTCTTCAGGGATCAGGGACACCCCCATCTTGATCCTCTCGGCTGTAGGGGAGCGAGTAATGTCCTTCCCCTCTAGCAGAATCCTACCCCTCCACGCGGGTCTCAAGCCGTATATCGCTTCAGCAAGCTCTCTCTGACCACTACCAGCGACTCCGGCGACGCCGACGATCTCGCCCTTCCTGACGACCAGGTTAACGGCTTTCAGGGAGTCCTCTCCCCTGTCGCCTTTCACCCACAAGTCAACTACCTCGAGTAGTTTACCGGCCGGTCTAACATGCTTTCCGAACTTCTCCTCGATATTAACTGCTCTCGAACCTATCATAAGCGTTGCCAGCAGTTGCTTGGTAGCCTCGTGTCCAGCGAGCTCACCTACTACCTTACCTGCTCGCATGACCACGATCCTGTCTGCGATCTCCATGACCTCGTCTAATTTGTGGCTTATGAAGACAACGGATATCCCCCTACTCTTCAGGTTGCGTATGGTCTTGAACAGCTCTCTTACCTCGATCGGCGACAATACCGATGTTGGCTCGTCTAGTATTAAAACCTCCACTCTCCTGTAGAGCGCCTTAAGTATCTCTACTTTCTGTTTTTCGCCCGCCGACAACTCGTATGCCTTCTTCAAGGGGTCTACGTAAAGCCCGATGGTTTTCATGAACTCGTCGATCTCCTTAGCCAGCTTCTCCAAGTCGTAGAAAACTTTAAACTTCTCCGCTCCCAGAACTATGTTCTCCGCTACTGTCAAGTCGTCCACTAGTGTGAAATGCTGGTGAACCATCCCTACACCGTTCTCAATCGCGTCCCGCGGCGAGCGGTGCAACACTTTTCTCCCTTTAATGTGTATTTCGCCCTCGTCAGGAAGGTAGAGGCCGTACAGGACGTTCATCAAGGTGGTCTTACCGGCACCGTTCTCGCCTAGTATGGCTAGTACTTCGCCCCTACAGATCTTTAGGTCGACGTGGTCGTTGGCTACGACCCCTGGAAACCTCTTGACTATACCTCGCATCTCAACTATGGCTTGGCACTCGTTAGAACTCATGGGGGCCACCGCAGAGGTGTTTGGGTGGAAAAAACTAAGGAGTGAACCCGGTGCTTATAGTCCCGTTTATAATCCCCTTTATCACGTCCTGTGCTTTTTGCCATAAGTCGCTAGGACAGGCGCTACCCTGTATAAGCTTAATCCCGCCGTTGGCTAGGTCAGCCCAGTAGTACTGTCCTCCACTAGCTAACTTCCCTGACAGGTAGTCGTTGTAGAACTGGGAGTACACGGCACTCCAGTCCCACACCTCTCCTACCAGCAACTGCTCGGCGTATAGTTCTGGGTGATACGTCGAGCTCGGCATTATGAAGACGCCGGGGAACTCCTTTACAGCGCTTATTGCGCCGAGCTGGACTCCGTCACCCATGGACTTTATGACGTCTACGTGGTACTGCTGTATGAGACTCTCGGTAGCCAGTTTAGCCTTTGTCACGTCGTGGAAATCACCAGTGTAGACTACGTGTAAGACCTTGTCCGGGTCGTAGCCAGCGTACTTTATACCGTTCCTTAGGCCGATCTCGCACAAACCGAGCTCGGAGACATTCATCCCGGCTACGTAGCCTATCTGCTTCGTTTTAGATATCTGGATGGCTATATACCCCTCGACGAAGCAGGACTGGTCTGTCCTAATGTTCGCTCCGCTTACCTGTGGTCCTACGTACTCTTTGGCTCCAGCTATAGCGAGGTAGTAGACGCCCGGAGTCTGGCTGGCTATCTGCGCGAAGGGCGGGCCGAACTGAAAGCCGACACCGACGATTAGTTTGTACCCCTGCTGGGCGTACGACTTAGCGACGCTAACGATCTGCGTAGGGTCGTAGACTCCTTGAACCCACGCGTACTTGACTTCGGGGTGAGATCCGACAAACGATAACATTGACTGGTATCCGGCCTCGTTCCACGCCGTATCTGTTATACTTCCAGGAAAAATGAACGCCATCGCAACCTGCATCGGTGTCGTGACCGTTGTAGCTGGTCGCGTGACATTGGCGACGTAGTAGCCTACAAGACCTGCAACAACAGCTATTATAACTATAATTGCTACCAACAAGCTCTTACTCATACCACTCGCCTATTGTTATATATTTCCTTGGTTGGAATAAATAAACGTAGTCTTTTTTTATATGCTTTATTACAAAAACCCCAAAAATCAACACAACTAGATAGACTGTTCGAGTAAGCCAAAATATTAGGAGTCAAAGAGATCGCATGAATTCTGGTCGTGTAGATGGCGGTGGCCGGAGTCGAGATAAGAGCGTCTAGGGAGGAAGACATCCCCACACTACTGGAGATCGAACGGGAGTGTTTCCCACCAGACCTGGCTTACGACAGGTCGGTCTTCGAGGAGCTATTTACGATTATTAACGGGGTTGTACTAGTAGCCGAAGTAGGTGGAAGAGTCATTGGGTACGCGGCTGGGGTCGTCGAGGAGGGTTATGGGCACGTAGTCTCGATTGCTGTGGCTCCCAGCTGGCAGGGGAAAGGGGTCGGGTCACTCCTTCTCGAGAAACTCGAGGAGAAGTTGAGGGGGCTCGGAGCGGCGTGCTTTGTGCTAGAGGTCGCTGTAGACAACGAGAGGGCACTAAGGCTCTACACAAAGAGTGGTTACCGTGTAGTACGCGTACTCAAAGGTTACTATGGTGGTAGAGACGGGTTTCTAATGGTCAAGGGCTGTCTATACTTAAACGAGCATGCATAATCGGAAGTGTACAAGTTCGGTCTTTCACCGTTTTCTTTATATGTCAAAAGTTAACGTTTATATATGGGCTGATTCTCTATGTATTCCACGATAAGCCATGGATCGGCTGTTTAGGGACGTTTTCCCGTTTACCGAGCCTCCCAGGGTCAAAGTCGTTAACTGGGCTAAGACTGTCCTCTCCAAGATCTACTTGACCGACACGACACTTAGAGACGGGCAGCAGGGGTGGAAGTACCTCAGTGTAGAAGAAGGGCTCGAGATCTACGAGTTACTCCACGAGATCGGGGGCAAGGGGTCTATACGCTCAACAGAGGTCTTCCTCTACACGGGGCGTGACAGGGCTCTCGCAAAGGCTATAATGGAGAAGGGCTACGAGTACCCCAAGCCGGTGGCGTGGATCAGGGCTAGTCTCCAGGACCTCAACCTGGTGTCCGAGACAGGTCTAGACGAGGCCGTCGTTTTGATGTCGATATCGGACTACCACATAGTCTACAAGTTTAACTCGACTAGAGACGTGGTTATCGGTAAATACATTAGCGTAGCTGAGGAAGCCTTCAAGAGGGGTATTAAGGTCAAAGCGTCTCTAGAGGACGTGACCAGGGCGGACCTGGACAACGTGGTGATACCCTTCCTCCAGAAGTTGATCAACCTGAGCGAGAAGTACGGAGTTCAGCTGAAAGTCAAGCTACCTGACACACTCGGCGTGGGGATGCCTTTCGAGTTCGTTCCGCCGCCACGGGGTATACCAGCCCTCGTCACACGCATCAGGGAGAAGACGGGCCTACCAGAGGAGGACATCGAGTTCCACGGGCACAACGACCTGGGGCTAGCTGTAGCGAACCACCTTGCAGCCTGGTTTTACGGCGCGGCGTCCTCCAACGTCACACTTCTGGGTATAGGGGAGAGGGCGGGCAATTGCCCCCTGGAGGTCATGGCGATCCACTACGCTGGCATAAAGGGGTTGTCGGACATTAACCTTAAGCCCCTGGGGAGGGTCAGGGAGCTATTCGAGAAGATGGGGTACAGGGTGCCAGATCATCTGCCCATACTTGGCAAGAACGCCTTCAAGACCAAGGCCGGGATCCACGCGGACGGTCTGCTCAAGAACCCTGAGGTTTACCTGCCCTTCGACCCCTACTACCTCTTGGGCATCCCCGTGGGCGTCGAGATCACCCCCCACTCGGGGAGGGCCGCCGTGGCTCTCTGGTTAAAGCAAGTACTGGGCGAGGACTCTATCTCGAAGGACAGCCAGGCAATACAGCAGATCTTCGACGAGGTAGTCCAGCTCTTCGAGAAGACTGGTAGGACACAGCCCCTTACAGACGAGGAGATGCTCGAGATCGCGTCGAAGTACTACCCAAAGTTGAGGGAAAAGCGGTGATTTAATTGCCGTTTATCGAGAGACTTTTGTCGAAAAGGCTCGGCAAAGAGGTCTCTCCGGGAGACATGGTCTTTGTACCCGTTGACCTTGTCTACGCGCACGACGGTACCGCCCCCCTCGTCATAGAAGTTGTAGTCAACGAGCTCAAGCTGGAGAAGAGGCTCGCGCGTAACAAGGCCTTCTTCTTCATAGACCACGCGTCCCCCGCTCCGACACTGGCTGCCGCGTCTGTTCACAAGAAGATGAGGGAGTTCGCGTCGAGGTTCGGGATAGGCCTCTTTGACGCCGGCGAAGGGATCAGCCACCAGCTCGTGATCGAGAGCGGCCTGGCCGGCCCAGGCGAAATAGTGGTAGGAGCAGACAGCCACACGCCCACGGTAGGCGTCACAGGAGCCCTAGCCTTGGGTCTCGGCAGTACAGACGTCGCGGTTGCCCTATCCTACGGGTACACGTGGTTCACGGTTCCCGAGACCGTCGAGGTGGTGTTGATGGGCACCCTCAAACACATGGTGATGGGTAAGGACGTCGCACTTTGGCTTCTCGGGTTGAAGGACGTGGAGAAGTTTCACGGGAGGGTAATCGAGTACGCCGGAGACCTACAGGCGATCGGACTCGATGGTCTTGCGACGCTGACCAACATGTCCACGGAGATGATGGCAGTGACCTCAGTAGTACCCCCCGAGGGTCTACGCGAGCAGACCAATGGATCGTGGATGGGTAGTGATTACGTGGACGAGATCAGCGTTCAACTAGACGAAGTAGAACCCATGGTCGCGAGGCCGCCCGACGTGTTCAACGTAGCTCCAGTGAGCTCAGTTGAGGGCGTCGAGGTCGACCAGGTGTTCATAGGCTCGTGTACGAACGGCAGGTTGGAGGACATGGAGGTAGCCGCGAAGATCGCCAGAGGGAGGAGGGTTAAGAGTGGTGTGAGGTGTATAGTCGCACCGGCCTCGAGGAAGGTCTTGTTAGAGTCTCTTGATAGAGGCTACATTGATATTCTCTTAAAGGCGGGGTGTATACTGTCGCCCCCGACATGCGGTCCCTGCGTAGGAGCCCACATGGGGCTACTAGCAGAGGGCGAGGTCGCCGTGTCTACTACCAACAGGAACTTCCCTGGTAGAATGGGACATAGGAAAAGCGAGGTCTATCTCGCCTCGCCTGCTACGGCCATGGCTTCCGCTCTGACCGGGAGAATAACCGACCCGAGGGTGTTCGCATGATCATAAGGGGGAGAGCTATCAAGCTAGGAGACGACATCTCTACAGACCACATAATATCCGGTAAGTATAAGTTCGAGTTCATAGACGACATATCCAAGATGATACCCCACGTGCTAGAGGACGTGATACCCGAGTTCTACAAGAAGGTCAGTAAAGGGGACATCATAGTAGCTGGGAGGAACTTCGGTAAGGGTTCTAGTAGAGAGCACGCGCCCAGGCTCCTCAAGATGGTCGGCATAAGTGCCGTTGTAGCTAAGAGCTTCGGCTTCATATTCTACCGGAACAGCGTGAACATCGGTCTCCCGGTCGTCAAGGCGAAAGTCATACCGGACACGGCCGAGTCGGGCGACGTAATCGAGGTCGACCTGGCGAGAGGGATCGTACGCGACATCACTAAGGGTGTGGAGGAGAAAGTGCCCCCCTACCCTCCCGAGTTCCTGGAGGTGATCTCGGAGGGGGGTATTGTGGAGTACATAAAGAAGAGAGGTGGCTTACCGTGGTCTACAAGATAGGGGTCGTTAGAGGAGACGGTATAGGCCCCGAAGTCGTCGAACAGGCGCTGAGGGTTTTGTCCTTCATCGGCAACTTCGAGTTCGTGGAGCTGGGTATAGGGTACACCTACATGAGTAGACACGGCGAGCTCTACCAACGAGACTTCTTCGACGTTGCGAGGGGTCTGGACGCGGTTTTGAAAGGCCCGCTCAACACCCCTTGGGACAGGCGGGACTTTAGGAGCTTGAACTACCTGATACGTAGAGAGCTCGACCTCTACGCAAACGTCAGGCCCTTCAAGAGCTACGAGGGCTTGTCCCTGGGTAGGTTCGACTTCACGATCGTCCGCGAAAACCTCGAAGACCTCTACGTTGGCGTTGAGGGCGAGGTGGGGGGTGTAGCGGTCTCGGTCAGGTTCACCTCGAGACAAGAGGCCGAGCGCGTATCGCGGTTCGCGTTCGAGTACGCTAGACGCGAGGGGCTCGAGAAAGTGACGCTGGTGCACAAGGCCAACATCTTGAAGTACACTGACGGGCTACTACGCGAGACATTCTTTGCGGTCGCCAAGGATTACCCGGATATCAGGGCCGAGGAAGTGCTCGTCGACACATCGGCGTACAAGCTAGTCAGGGAACCCTCCTCGTTCAGGGTGATCTTGACCCCCAACCTCTACGGTGACATCTTGTCCGACCTAGCCGCCGCACTTGTTGGGGGGCTAGGCCTTTGCGGGTCAGCCCAGATCGGGCCTCGGACAGCCGTTTTCGAGCCGGTTCACGGGGTAGCCTTCGATATAGCGGGTAAGAACCTCGCAAACCCCTACGGCATGCTGGAGGCGACGAGACTTCTCTTGAAGTACCTCGGGTGGTCGAGGGGTGACAGTAGCTTGTTGAAGTGGAGCAAGGCTTTAGAGGGCGCTATTAGGAGAGCAGTCCAGGAGCAGGGAGCGGTCACACCAGACCTGGGGGGTAAGTACCACACTAGCGAAGTGGGAGACGCGGTACTGAAGAACCTCTCGAGTGAAAACAGTTAAATCCTCCTCGTCGTAATATACGTCCTTCAATGCTTGGAACGGGTGTTAGCTTGGAAACGAGTTAAACCCGATAAGGGAAGACGTCTTCTTAAGATGTATCAAGTGCGGGGCCGTCTATAGGGGCGACCCCCGCCTCTTCAAGTGTCCGAGGTGTGGTGTGCCTCTCGAGGTTGTCATCAAGGGGTTGCGGTTCGAGACATCAAGTGCGAGGGGTGTGTGGAAGTACAAGCTGATGTTGCCGGTGAAGAAGGAAGTCGAGCCTGTATCGCTCGGTGAGGGCGACACCCCTCTCATACCCTTGAAGAGCCACAAGCGGCTGTTTGTGAAATTCGAGGGCGCAAACCCCACGGGAAGCTTCAAGGACAGGGGTATGACCCTAGCTGTCACGATCGCAAAGTACATCGGTGCTAAAAGCGTCGTGGTCGCTAGCACCGGTAACACCTCGGCATCGGCGGCCGCGTACGCGGCAAAGGCTGGGCTCGAGTGCCTGGTCTACTTACCCAGGGGCTCAGTGGCTAGAGGCAAGCTCTTCCAAGCCCTACTACACGGTGCCAAGGTGGTCGAGGTGGACGGGAACTTCGACGAGGCTCTAGAAGAGGTTATTGCGAGGTATGTCGACAATACCCAAGGGCACGTATACCCTCTAAACTCAGTAAACCCCTGGAGGCTCGAGGGGCAGAAGACCATAGCGTTCGAGATATACCAACAACTAGGGTTCGTACCCGAAAACGTGGTCGTACCCGTCGGTAACGCCGGCAATATATACGCTATATGGAAGGGGTTCAGGGAGCTCCGCGAGGTTGGGGTTACTGACAGAGCACCTAGGATGATAGGCGTTCAGGCCGAAGGCGCCTCACCCGTCTTCAAGACATGGCTCGCAAAAGCCGACGAGCTATTACCCGTTGAGAGACCGTATACGGTGGCTACAGCAATAAAGATCGGGAGACCCGTGAACTGGCTAAAGGCCCTCACTGCCGTTAGGGAGTCGAACGGCTTCATGTTATCGGTCAGCGATGCCACTATCTTGGAGGCGCTCAAGACACTCGCGAGGAGCGAGGGGATCGGCGTAGAGCCCGCCTCGGCAGCACCATTAGCAGGGTATAGAGTTGCGCTCGAGCAGGGGCTGATAGGGCAGGACGAGACCACTGTGCTCGTAGCCACAGGTCACGCGCTGAAAGACCCCGAGGTAAGGTTCTGAAGACGGCTTATTAGACAAGACTTTTCCGTCGATAATCTATCAACCCTCTTAGGTGGGAGTATGAGGACGGGCACTAGACTTGTAGACGTCGAGGGATTGAACGACCCGTACGGGTCTCACATACCACCAGTTTACTTGAGCGCAGTGTACGAGTACGTCGACTACGAGCAAGGCCTAGCGAAGTACACGGACCGGGGGACCTACGTTAGATACGGTAGGGAGGAGAACCCTACGGTCAGAGTCCTCGAGAGGCTCCTGAGCTCGCTAGAGGAGACGGAGGACGCCCTGGCGTTTAACAGCGGAATGGCTGCCGAGACTACGCTGTTCCTCTACCTCATGAAGCCCGGTATCAGGGTGGTGATGTCGGCGGAAGTCTACAGTACGACCTACCTCACTGTCCGCAACCTGGTTGAGAAGGTAGGGGCGAAGCTGGACCTCGTATTCCCATCGGCGAGGGAAATACTCGAGTCCGTGGGCAGGGAGCCCGCAGTCGTGTTCGTGGAGACCGTCACAAACCCGACGTTGAAGGTCGTCGACCTCGTAGAGCTGGCAGAGGGATTGAAGGACACGGGCTCCACTCTAGTAGTCGACAACACATTCGCGACCCCTCTCAACGTAAAGCCGTTTAAGCTGGGGGCCAGGTTTGTCGTCCATAGCTTGACCAAGTACATTGCGGGCCACAACGACGTAGTCGGAGGCGCTCTACTGGGTACCAAGAAAGAGATATCTGAGCTGTGGGATTGGCGGCGTATGACAGGGTCAATAATGCCACCATTTGAGGCGTACCTCGTGTACAGGGGCGCGAAGACTCTCGAGGTCCGATTCGAGAGAGTGTCCAAGTCCGCTAAGGCAATAGCCGAGTTCTTGGCGGAGCACAGTAAAGTGGAGGGAGTCCACTACCCGGGGCTCGACAAGGACGAGTACCACCCGATCGCCAGGAGGCTCTTCGCGACAGGCAACTACGGGGGCGTTCTGAGTTTCAGGGTCAAAGGAGGCTACGAGGGGGCACTGAGGTTCATGAAGAAGTTAAGGGTGATAAAGAGGGCGCCAAGTCTCGGGGGGACCGAGTCGCTTGCGGTACTACCAGCCAAAGCGGGCAGTATGTACCTGCCCGAAGACCTCCGGAGGAGACTCAAGATAACCGAGAACCTGGTCAGGTTGTCGGTGGGTCTCGAAGACGTGAACGACCTTATAGAGGACATAGACCAGGCTCTAGCCTGAAAACGGGAAAACTTTTAGACGAGGCCCTTCTTCACCAGTAGCTCTGCGATTAAGACACCGTTACCGGCAGCACCTCTAATCGTGTTGTGGCCCAGCACCACGTACTTAACCCCGCCCATTACTTTGTCCGGCCTGACACGCCCAACTACGATGCTCATCCCTTTGCCGGCCTCCCTGTCGAGGCGTGGCTGTGGTCTATCGGGCTCTCTCTTCACTACCAACGGCTTCTCGGGCTGCGAGGGCAGGTTCAGGCCCTTTATCTTGTTCCCCTTGAACTCCTCCATGGCTTTAATGACCTCTTCCACATCTATACTCCTCTTTTCAAGTTCGGCGAACACAGCGATCGTGTGGCCTTCGAGCACCATAACCCTGTGACAGCTGGCGGTTACCGCGAAGCTGTTGTTGAGCGTCACTCCCTCGCCTCCGACGCTACCCAGCAGTTTGAGTGTCTCCTCCTCCACTTTCTCCTCCTCTCCCTCGATGAAGGGTATCAGGTTGTCCATTATCAACATAGACGGTAGACCTGTCAGGCCTGCCCCCGATATGGCCTGCATAGAGGATGCGACGACTCTCCTTAGGCCGAACTCGTCTAGCAGGGGCTTGAGGGAGAGGGTCAGTATAGACGTAGTACAGTTGGGCACCTTTACTATACCACCACTCCAGCCTCTACGCCTCCTCTGTAGCTCTAACACCTCCACGTGGTCGGCGTTGACTTCGGGTAGTAGAAGGGGTATGTCCGGCTCCATCCTCATAGGGCTGGCGTTAGAGACCACGACCAGCCCTCTCCTGGCGAGCTCTAGCTCCACGTCGACCGAGACTTCGGCGGGGAGAGCTGAGAACACGATGTCCACGCCTTCGCGGGCGATCGAAGCCAGGTCTAGGGGCTCCACTGGTAGGTCAGCTACTTTATCAGGGAGTTGGGAGTCTAGAACCCACTTCACGCTCTCACCGTACCTCTTGCCGGCGCTCTTGCCCGAGGACTGTAATAGTGTGATCTCAAACCATGGGTGGTCTGCCAGCAAGGATACGAACCTCTGCCCGACGAGCCCCGTAGCCCCTAGAATCGCGGCCTTCTTCACGATCCCGCCTCACCTATCAGGTTCTTGTGGAGTAATCTAACAGCTCTGGGAATATAATCTTTAGGAATATATACGACCACCGAGTGTCTACCTACTCCGGCCTCGAGACCTTGGATTTCGACGTCTTCGCTTTCAAGGACCTCCACCACCCTCCTAATAGTCCTGAGCCTACTGCCGTCCTCACCTATTACCACGACCCGTGGGTGGGGGCTGAGGGACGCGTGTATGATTTTAGGCCCCTTGTCCCCCTCCTCCAGCTCTCTCATTACTGATGAGCCAAGGTGCTCGTAGTCGCCTATTCTAACAACGGGCCCCGGGAAGAAGAGGAGGGGCTCGAACGTCTTCGCGTTAAACCTTTTGACGCCGTGTCTAGCCGCTTCGTCTGCTTCACGGTAGCTTAGGCACTTCACTACTCTTGGTTTAACGCCTAACTCCGGGTCAACCGAGTACACCCCCTTAACGTTCGTTATTAGTCTTACCTCTCCTATACCGCCCAGCGCTGCTATGGCAGTAGCGGTCAGGTCCGACCCGCCTCGGCCAAGTGTTGTAGTCACACCCTTCTCGCCGCTCCCGATGAAACCCTCGATGACTATTACCACGTTGTTCTCGGAGGCCGTTTTGACGAGCCACTCTACCCTTGGCTCGGTATTCTCGTAGATGATCGAGGCGTCTCCGTGTCTGGAGTCAGTCTTGATGACCTCCTCCGCGTCTACCCTCACCACCCTCCCCACCTCTGTCTCAATCGCGCTCGAGAGGACCAGCTTACTGGCTTTCTCACCGTAGGAGAGAACTATGTCGCCGAGTACTGGTCGCTCGAGACCCGCCTTTATCGCTTTGAGAGGCACCTCTGCCAGCCCTCTTACCTCTTGCTCGAGCTTCTCGCCTCCTATTCCGCGAGCTAGCTCGGAGTAAAGCTCTACTACCTCGTGGAAAGCGTTTATGTCCCCTTGTAAGGTAACCAGGAGCTTGTCTGTGACACCCTTAGCCGCGGACACGACGACAATAGGTAGTAGCCCGGCCTCGTACAACTGTCTAACATAGCCGGCGGCTCTAACGTAGCTGTCGATGTTCGACAGGTTCGACCCGCCGATTTTTACTACGACGAGGGCACGCACCCCTCACACCTCCCTCAACGCGATGGCTAAGATGTCGTTTGCCACGGTGTGAGCTGTCTCTACGCCGCCCCCACCCTTCCCCATGAAGAAGTAGCTTCCCGTGTCAGTCTCGATTACAACACCGTTCATAGCCCCCCTCACATGGTACAACAGGTCGCCCGGCTCTACTTTCTCTAGGGCAACACGGGCTTTCTGACTCCTGTAGTCTATAGAGCTGACCTGCTTCCAGGCTTTCCCCTCCTTTATCGCCATCACGACTTCTCTCAGGCTTAACCCCCTCAGGCTGACCCTCTCAATGCTCTTGAAGTCCACAGGCTTTCCGATGACGTTGGAGATTATCGTCAGCTTTGCGGCGGCGTCATACCCGTCTATGTCGATAGAGGGGTCTCTCTCGGCTATACCTAGTACGATCGCCTCCTCGACCGCCCTCTCTACCTCGACCAACTTCTCGTGGGCTAAGCTCAAAACGATGTTACTCGTCGTGTTGAGTATCCCTCTCACGCTGTACACGTCCTGTAGCTTCATGTGATCAAGCAGAGACAAGAAAGAGGAGGCACCCATAACGGTAGCCGTGTACTTCAGGACGAGGCCACGGGACCTGGCCAGCTCTGTCAGCCCTTTAAAGTCGAACACCAGAGGGGACTTGTTAGCTGTCGCAACATGGGCTCCCTCGTTGAGCGCGAACCTTATGTTGCTGAGCCCCGGCTCGCCGGTCTCGTAGTTGGCTGGTGTGAGCTCGACGTGTATGTCTGGCTTGGTCTTCTCGTAGAGCTCCTTCAGGTCGACGTACTGTTTGGCAACTTCTAGACTCCTTAGACCGGACCTTGGGGTCTCCAGCATTTTAAGTAGTTCGACTGGTCTAAGGCCTTCGGGTTTGTAGACCATACCCTTCGAGTCGACCACGCCTACGACTACGATGTTGACGCCGTGCTTGGCCAGCTTACTGCTCTTGAAGAGCAACGTCTTCACTAGGCCTCTACCAACGTTGCCGAACCCTACAATGACGACCCTCTGTTCAGCCACCCGACACCACCTCTACCCCCTGGTTTGAGAATCTCGAGGCCAGGAGAGAAGCCTTCACGCCTTTAGACTTCAGAAAGTCAAGTATAACACCGCCTATTCTGGTGATCTCGTCCAGGTCGTCGTGTATGTAGAACACGGACGGTCCAGCCCCCGCAATGTTGAAGCCGTAGGCTCCCTCGCGGAGCGCTATATCCTTCATCTCCCTGTACAAGGGGATGAGCTTTGACCGGCTTGGCTCGCAGATCTCGTCCTCTGATATAGCCCTGCCTACCAACCTTAGGTCGCCCTTGATCAAGCCGTAGACTAGCTTGGCGAGGCTAGAGGACTGCTGTACGTGTGTCTCTAGGTCGATTTTGCCGGGTAGGATACTCCTTGCTACGTAGGTCTTTTTCTCAGTCCTCGCCCCGGTCTCTGGGATCACCACACCTACGTGTATCTCTTTCGGAATCTCGATCTTGTAGGCCTTTTTGTACTTCGTGTCGACTATGACGACACCCCCCAGCAGGCTAGCTGCCACGTTGTCGTAGTGGGCGACCCCCGAGACAAACCTCTCTCCTTCACCGGCTAGACTCAGTACCGTCTCCTCGTCTACAGAGCCGGCGATGAGAGACAACGCGAACGCGGCTCCGGCCGCAGTGGCTCCGGAGCTCCCCAGGCCAACTGAGACGGGGACGCCCTTCCTCACGTAGATCTCGATGTCGCATGAACTGAGCCACTTGAACTTCTCGAGAGACTTTACGGCGACAGCGTGGGCGTTGTTGCTACTGCCGGTGAGCACCGGTACGTCCGAGTATACCCGCACTAAACCGGTACCAGGCGAGGCCTTGACGTGGACGAGGTCGTGTAGCCCCGACAACGCCACGGCGAGTACGTCAAACCCGGGGCCAAGGTTTGCTATAGAACCAGGCGACTTGACTACGGCTTCACGATCACACACGTAGGGTGCACTACGTTTCACCTCGCTAAGCGTTTAGAGAGACTACTTATGCTGCGGCTTAAAAACCTTACCCGTTTAGGCAAACACCCCACATAATTCCCATCCATCAAACGTAGCAATATTCCTTTGTCTAGGCTCACGTACTGTGAGCTATGTATTTAACTCGCTCGGTCGATAACCCCTTCTCGGAGCACATTATGGTTAAGTACGCTATCGAAGTCCTCGACGTGAGGAAGACCTACCGCCCGAGAGTGGGGTTGCGGAGTAGGTCTGTTGTCGAGGCGTTGAAGGGGGTGACCCTCAGGGTTCGCAAAGGCACGATTCACGCTCTATTAGGCCCCAACGGGGCAGGTAAAACAACGTTAATCAAGATCGTAGCCACCCTACTAGCCCCTGACAGCGGGGCTGTATACGTGGGTGGGTACGACGCCGTTAAGGAGGCTAGTCGGGTAAGGGAGATCATCGGGGTAGTCCTAGACGTGAGTAAGGGGTTCTACGGGTCTCTCACGGGCTTCCAGAACCTCGTCTTCTACGGTCTGTTGAAGGGTTTCTCAATGGAGGACGCGCGAAAGAGGGCGAGAGAGGTGATCGAGCTGGTCGGCTTAGATGAGCAGAGCGCTTTCAAGAAACCCTATTTCTCGTACAGCCTGGGTATGAGGGCTAAGCTGAGCCTGGCGAAGGCGCTGTACACAGACCCGGAAGTCTTGTTGCTGGACGAGCCCACACTAGGCCTGGACGTGCCTAGCGCTATGGAGGTCAGGAATATGCTGGTCGAGTCGGCGAGGGCGGGGAAGACGATACTGGTCACGGGGCACAACATGAGAGAGATCGAGGAGATAGCCGAGGAGGTTACAATAATAAACAGGGGGGTCGTCGTCGCTCAAGGCGGTATCCAGGACTTGAAGAGGTCGCTGGGCCTCGTCAACATCCTGTACCTAAAACTCCGTGAAGAGGGCTCTGGCAAGTACCTTACCCACATAGAGTCGAGCCTGCAGGTGGCTAGGACGGAGGTCTCGAGGAGTAGCGGGGAAGTGGCCGTCAGGGTCTACGTTAGAGACCCGAGAGATAAGATTATGGAGACCATTACGAGGATCCTCGGCGAGGACCCCCGTCCACTAATCGACTTCTCTATCGCAGAGCCCTCGTTGGAGGACGCATACCTAGCGGTAGTCGGGGGCGATCGGCCACGGTCCTGAACCTCTTTAAAGCCACGGTATACAGGGAGGCTCTGTGGTTTAAGAGGTACTTCTCCGACTACCTAGGTCTGTGGTTGACCCAGGTCGGCTTCGCCGTCGGCGTGTTAATGACGCCCGCTTACATCTACGGTTCGCAGAGCGTGGTATCGAAGGCGGGGGAGCTTTTCGGGGTAAAGCCGGCCTTCACAGACCTGCTCGTATTCTCGATGGTCTTGTCGGCGTTGCTGGGCGTCGTCGCAATAATCATTGGAGACGTGGTGGGCACCCTCTACTACGAGTTCAAGATCGCGGAGTCTACAGTGCTGATCTTTGAGGCCACTGGTCTGACGCACTACATCGTGGTGAACGCCGTGGTGAGGTCCATCGTAAACACCCTGCTATCCTCGATATACCTCCTCCCAGTTCTCGGGGCGTTGAAAGGAGCCAGTGGACTGATCACGTATCTCGTGGTGGTTATGATACTTGTCCCTGCCGGGGTGACGCTCGGTCTTCTGGCTAGTATAGTCGGGCTGTCAGTGATATACTTTGTCGACGTCAGAAGGCCGTGGTCTATTGCGCAGCTGTTACCGCCAGTCATACTCGCCTCGAGCGGTGTCTACATACCTGTCCACATGATACCGCTGGCTTTGAGAGTCGTAGGCTACATCACGCCAGTGCCTTTTGTTGTCGAGACACTACAGTGGATCACGCTGCTCTTCAACGAGTCGAGGATAGCCCAGTACCTGTTCTTCCTAACTGCCATCTACGCGCTCTACGTGACGGTCTCCGTTCTCGCGATAAATAGCGTGGACAGGGTTGTCAGGAAATGAGCCTCGTCAGAGAAGTTAGAAGGTCTCTGCTTGTGGGCTACGGGATGTTTAGGATGCACTTGACGAGCTACCTGTCTTCCACGCTAAACGCGCTCCTCTGGCTGACGTTGTTCTTGGCACCCTCCGTGGTCTTCAGTAGCGACCCGCTTTCAGCATTGCTCTATTTGACCCCTCCCGTTATTGGGGTGAACATCGTGCTGTTGAGTATAGGGCTGAGCCAGGAGTACGTCACGTGGTTGAGCGAGGGCGGGGAGCTAGACGACCTAAGACTGGCAAACCTCACGCTATGGAAATACGTGGCTGCCACCTTCCCCTTTGACTTCCTGGTAGTCGGCTTCGCGCCGTTCCTGCTCTCAGCCCTCCTTCTATCATGGTACCTAGGTATAGCACCCACGTGGCTGTTCAGGCTGAACGCGGCGCTCTTCGCACTATCTATACCCGTCTTAATGGCCTCGGGCCTACTAATGGCCTCGTTGATCGGCCTGCTCTACTTGAAAAACCCGCTTGCGAGAGTTTTGAGTCAGATCATACAAATATTGTTCGTAGTAGTCCTCTTTTTACCCCCAAGATACCTGCCTGAACAGTACATGGCACTCCTAGTCCCGGGCCTCGTGGCGGTGGAGCTGCTCAGAGCCTCCTTCGGGTCTAACACGATCTCTACTAACCTACTCGTGTCAATGACTGTACCGGCCGTCATATCATACCTACTCCTATCACTCCTAGCTTCAAGGCTTGTCGAGAAGCACTTCTTGAAGTTCGGGGTCGAGACGAGGTACTAGCAGGCCCCCGCCCGCAACATAGTACAAGTCGGCTTGAACCAGCCCCCCAGCGCCCGCGGCTACGAAAACGTACACGGCCCTCGTACCACGTGGAGACGGGTGGGGCGGCGATCTCGCGGGCTCGACTGTGCCCTCTCCCATAGTCCACAAAGCACGGGAGGGGGCGGACTCCCCCGTGTAGTAGTGTGGCCTGTCCGAGAAGAAGACTGTTAGGTCTACTTACCGCACCGTTTTTAAAGGTGCACTCAATCCCGTTATTTGGTGCACTCAGATGCACATACCCGACGGCTACTTGGACTTGTGGTCTAGTCTAGCGACTTACGCGTTAGCGGGCATATACTTCATTGCTTCCACCAAGCTCGGAAAGCTCAGGCTCTCCCCCAGCGAGGTCTCCGAGGCGACGGCGTTGGCAGCGCTCATCTTCGTCGCGCAGATGCTGAACTGGCCGATACCAGGAGGTACCAGCCTCCACTTCGTTGGAGGGGCCCTAGCCGGTATTATTCTCGGGCCTTTCAAAGGCAGCCTGGTCATCGCAATAGTCCTCCTAGTCCAGTGCCTTGTCTTCCACGATGGTGGTATAACTGCCTTGGGGGCCAACATCATCAACATGGCTATAATAGACGTTTGGGCCGGCTACCTGGTCTACAGGCTAGCGTACAAGGCCCTCTCGCCCAAGCTAGGCGACGCCAAGTCCGGGTTCGTCGGAGGGCTTATAGGCGGCTGGCTCGGCCTGACGCTCGCGGGTAGTGCCTGCGGTGTGGAGATCGGGCTCTCACCGTCGTTCCCCTACGGCGTATTCATAACCGTACCGATAATGGGCGGCTGGCACGCTGCCCTGGGGGTTGTCGAGGGGGTTATAACAGGGCTGGTCGTCTACTACCTGAAACTCAGGCACCCCGAGGTGATCAAGTCGTGAAGAAATCGGTAGTACTACTGGTAGTGCTACTGCTGTTATCGCCGGTATTCGGTGTTTACCTGGCTAACATGGTGGGGTACCATGAACCCCTGGACATCGCGGGCGAAAAACTGAACTTGACAGACATCTCTGACGAGATCAACTGGACCTTCCTAAAGGACTACACAGTACCAGGCCTGCCCGAATGGCTTGGTTACGTAGTCTCCGGAGTGCTCGGAGTCGCCTTGATCTACTCTATAGGGCTGCTGCTACGTAAAGTAGCAGAGAGGAAGAAGTAGCGTGAGCTTGCTATCCGAGTTCTTGAAAGCCGCGTCGAGGGTTCTCGACGAGGCGTACGCGGGCACGGACAAGTCTTTCCCTCACCCGGGAGCTTTTTTCTTAATGTCCCTGGCACTCTCCTTCACGTCGGCCGTCCTCAACTCGCCCGTTCTCTGGATAGCAAGTGGTCTCTACTCCATCACGTGGGGTATTGTACTGAGGCCCCGGCTGAAGCCTTTGCTGAGTATAACCTCTATAACGCTCCTATTAGCGCTGGTACCCGGTGTACCCATTCTTTTCACGGGGTTTGATGCGCTGAAGTACCCTGTGTCATTGGAGTCGCGGACGCAGGTTTTCGCGTTTTTCGTGGCTCGCGTCGCTCTGTCTCCGATGCCATTAATAGTCTCCCTCACAGGGTTTGGCTGGGCCAGCATATCGGCGAGCCTCCGAGGTAGTAGAGTACTCAGCAGGTATGTTAGCAAGGTCGACTTCTTCCTACTCAACACCAAGTACCTCACGGTAGTCTTTGCGGACTACCTAGCTGCACGCGAGTCGAGGGTCGTGTTGAGGGCGAGGTCTACCCTTTGGAGAGCCCTAGCTATGACGATCGCAGACATAATAGGGAAGTTCACAGTGGTATCAAGAGACCTGGTCAAGGCGTACGAGTCCAGGTGTGTTGAGAATTGCTGAGGCTGTCCGGCGTCTGGTTCAAGTACCCGGGTTCGAAGACCTACGTCCTCGAAGACTTCAGCCTCGAAGTAGGTGGTGGCGAGTTAGTGTTGTTGACGGGTCCAAACGGCTCGGGTAAGACCACTGTGCTATTGATCGCGGCCGGCCTCCTCGAGCCGCAGAAGGGGTCTGTCGAGTTCGAGGGCAGGCCGTTGAAAAAGCAGCTACCCGAGGCTAGGAGGCACATCGGGCTTCTGTTCCAGAACCCGGAGGTCATGTTGTTCAACCCAACCGTCTACGACGAGGTCACGTTTGTACCAAGGCAGCTCAGCAGGGACAAGAGCTGGATCGACAAGGTGGCCAGAGACTCGATCAGGACCGTTGGGCTGCCGGAGACGTTCTTGAACAGGAGGGTTCAAGAGCTCAGCTACGGCGAGAAGAAGTTGGTCGCCCTCGCCTCCGTCATCTCGTACAGGCCTAAGATACTCCTACTAGACGAGCCCTTTGAAGGGCTCTCGCGTAGGGCGCGGGAGAGAGTCGCGTGTGTCGTTAAGGAGGCTGTGAGGAGTGGTTCCGGTGTGCTCCTGGCCTCGCACGAGCCCCCTCCAGAGCTGGCGGGGGTTGCCAGTAGGGTTGTCGATTTGGGGAGTAAAAAATCTCTAGAGGATCCTGTCCAGGGCCTCAACGATAGCGGGTGCTATGCTGACTCTGCTGATAGGGCTTAGAACGGTGTTCGTGCCCACGAGCTCTTTTAGGCCGAGTCTCATCAACTTGCTGTAGGCGTCTCCTATCAGGAGAGGGTGGACGGCCGCGACGTAGAAGTCTCTAGCCCCTAGGCTTCTGAGGGCTTTGACGGCTTCGACGATCGTCCCTCCAGTGCTGATTATGTCGTCGACTATCACCACGTCCTTACCCTCGACTTTGACACCCCTCGCCTCTACTACGACCTTTTCGGCTGTCAGCCTGGTCTTCTCCAGCACGCTGTACTCCAGGCCGCCGAGCTCCTCCGCCATCACCTTCGCCCACTGCTCCGCCTCCTCGTCCGGGCCTATCACCACGGCATTTGTCAGGGAGTAGTGTTTCTTCAAGTACTTGCCCAACTCCCTGACACCGGTTATGTTGTGGAAGTTGGCTCCGAACAGAGAGCTCGGGTCGCTGATCCTGTGGAGGTGCATGTCCACGGTCACGATGTGGTCGACGCTGACCGTTTTGAACAGCTTGGCAAGGATCTGTATGCTCACCGCCTCGCCTGGGTTGAACCTGCTGTCCTGCCGGGCGTAGCTCATGTAGGGGATGACGGCGACCACCCTCCGCGCACCCAGGTCTCTGAGAGTGTCGAGTGTGTAGAGGGTCTCGATAACAGCCTCGTTGGGCTCCCTCTGAAGCGAGTTGACGTAAACCACGTCCCTCCCCTGCACGTCGCTCAGTACACGTATGTAGGTCTCGCCGTCGGGGAACTTCTTTACCTCCACAGTCCCCAGTTCAAAGCCTTTTAGCGAGGCTATCTCCACTGCGAGGTAGTCCCCGTTTCTGCCCCCTAGAACAAGCGGTTTCAAAGTCCCACACTCTTTTAATAACAGATTTCCCGATAGGGGACTAATAAACGCTGGTCGTAACACAGAGGCCCGGCTTCGGATAGTAATAGCCGAAAGGGCCGGGTAGACGTGTAGAATACCCCCCGTTAGTGTCTCAACGCAGTGCTGTGTCTGAGCTACGTTTGGCCCCCGTTCAAAGTCGGTGTACTAAGCCGACGTAATTAGGGGTGAAGGTGTATTGGGTTTGGGGAAAAATCAGTTGTATCCCAGGGTGACCTTTGCGTAAGCCCAGACAGCCGTGTTAACAGACACGGCGATCTTCGCCCTGTACTGCATCGTGTACTTGACGAGGTCTTGCGAGCCAGTCCAGGTCATCCCCTGTATTGGCGTAACATATACGTACGCCCCTGTCCTGAGGTTCTTGTACCCGAACGTGTAAGTGGAGGTCGGGGAGTTGACCTGGCTTAGAGAATTACCGTATAAGAGGTTGTTGAAGAAGTCCACGGAGTAGCCGATAGCCGTGTACAGAGTCCCGTTCTTCTTGACTCCAAGGTAGTCCACGTATATGTAGTTAGCAGTGTTGTACAAGACGTAGTACTTGTAGAAGTCGGGGTAGCCGTCGCCGTCGAGGTCGGGGGCGTTGAGCCTGACCACGACTCTCCCGTTAACGGAGTCGTAGTAAGCGTACGCGATCGTGTAGACGGCGTTGTAGTAGTTCTTCCCCGTCGCCGCAAAGTAGTCGTCGGCGAACAGCCCGACATGGCTGTCACCGTACCACATGTCGCTCCAGGTACCCCAGTAGACTGCGGGGGCACCTATCCCCATGAAGACCTTGTTACTGGTCTTGTTGTACATGAACACGTAGGGCGCGGCACCGCCCTTGTCGTCTATGAAGGCGAAGATGTACGGGTTGTATATTATCGTCTCGTTCCTCCCGTCCCAGTCGAAGTCGCCGATCATGTAGGAGGCCTGGGTTACTAGGCCCCTCCTGGTCGAGTCCAGCCACTTAGCCGCCTGCAGTAGGACGTTGACGAGCCGTAGGTGGTTCCACACGTTGAGACCCCAGCCCGCGACGTCGTACATACCGTCCTTGTCCCAGTCGCCCCCGTCGTGCCACGCTGTCTCGTATAGCATGGCATTGGCTACAGCTATTGCGAGCCACCACAGCTCGTTCTTAGGAGTGGAGTCGAATAGCCCTCCTGGAGCCAGTAGTCTGTAGATCACAGTGTTGTTCGGCGACCCGTTGAAACTGGTCTTGCCGAAGACGTCTCCAAAAGGCATGGTGGTGTCGGGTAGAACGTAGTTGGGAGAAGTCTGCCCACTACCATACCACGCGAAGCTCTTCTCGGTCGAGGTCCCCCAGTACCAGCCGTCGTAGGCCCTCCTGTAGTCGTACGGGTAGTTGTGCACCCACGTCTTCAGGAGCGCGTAGGTGTCGTACCCGCAGTAGAAACCAGTGACGGGGGTCCAGTACCCGTTTCTCAACCAGTTGACAACGTCGTCTGTTGTCACCACCTGGATCCACGGGTGCATAGCTATCCAGGTAAGGCTGTTATTATACCTGCCAGGGTTGTAGGGGTCCCACCCAGCTATGCCCGCAGCCTTCTCCCAGTCGTCAGCGTACACGAATATCATCTGCTGGTCGCTATTAGTCGCAGCCCAGACGTACTTCTTCCTCAGGTCGATGTTTAGCCCGCCGTCCGTGTTCGAGAGTAATAGTTGCTGGGTGTCCCAGTCTATGAACAGGACGTAGAGTGTTCTACCCGCTGTCTTCGTGGTGTCGTACTGGTGGGGCTTGTACTTGTTGGTGCCGGGGCTCCACTCGTCGTGGTGCGTGTTACCGTCCAAGATCACGGCGTAGTAGTACTTGCTGATAGTGTATGCGATACCAGTCCTCTCGTCGTCCCACGTCCTCTCGGGCACCCAAGCCGTCAGCGGGGTGTAGCCAAACACCTGCTGGGTGTACCACTTAGTGAAGTTTGCGGAAGGGTCGTTGAAGTTGTCGTAGAAGTAGGCGGTTATGTGCTCAGCCCACACACCGCCTATGGGGACGGCTACTCCTCTGGAGATCAGACCTTTGATGTAGCTAATGAAGCCAGGGTCCCACCAGAGATAGCTGGCCATGAGCGTCCCGCTCATGTGTATGGTCACGGGTATCCTGCGTCCAGTCCTGTTGGTCAAGTAGTCGTGGACGTACAAGATGTAGCCGTAGCTGTTGATGCTGGACGGGTTGTTCAGGGCCCTGTTATCGGTCAGGTGCTGGTTGCCGTGGTGGACGAAGACGACCTTGGCGGTCCCGCAGTACTGGTCGCTGAAAACAGCACCGCTCCACTCCGCTCTACCGCTCCCGACGCTTATGGTGTTGGGTATCACGTCGGAGACCTTACTCACGCCGTTGTAGACCACGACCGTGGCGATCTTGGCCCACACCCTCGTGGTCGAGGTCCAGCCGTACTGGGCTAGTAGGCTTGTAGGAATAGCGACCTCCACGAGGTCCCACTGGCTATTGAAGGACACGCTTAACCCGGTGTTGACCAACACCTTGTTCCACTTGTAGTCGTAGACCGTGTAGTGAGTGGAGTCGTATATGGCGACCGCCAGGACCCAGTTGTAGTCGGGTAGGTGGATCCCGTAGCCCTGGTACTGTACATAGTCTGGCACCCACTCTTGGTACCCTGGTGCACCAGTCCACCCTATCAAGATGTAAATGTTGAGCGCGTCGTTGACACTACCATAACTAGCAGTCTCGGCCCCGTACGAGAGGTCTAGGAAGTCGAGCCTCATGAAGACGTAGGATGTGCCAACCGTGTAGTACCATGCGAGGAGGTCTCTGCTAGTAGACCAATCGGGTACACCGTCTAAGAGGTCGCCAGCCGGGTCGAGCGCGTGACATGAGGCGTAAGGCCAGTCGAAGCCCACACCGTCAACGGTCACGGGTTCCTGCGCACTTACGTGTATAGGGGATACTGTTAAGAATGTTATCAGCGAGTACACGAGTACTACAATTATTGTAAGTCCTAGTACTTCCTCTCTTTTCAAGACTATACCACCTTGACACTTCTTTACTTGAACATCATAGCTTAAAAACATGAAACAATATTTAGCATATGTTGTTGTTTCATCGATTGATTAAACGTGGATCGAGCTCCTAGATTAGGTATAGGAGTAGAAACCCGGTAAAGGGCGTGATAAGAGATATCGAGAAGAAAAGCAGGTCGTTTATGTGTTTGGCTCCTGTCCTCCCCCAATCGGGGACGGGGTCGGGTAAGCCGTACAAGTAGACAGCTTCGTTTACCTGTATGCCGTACTCGACGGTGTATAGCAAGAGCGGCCTGAGCGCTAGGACGGTCTTAGTCTTCTTCAGTCTCACCACAACCAGTACCTCTGAGTATGCCGAGACTATGCTGCCAATGTGCGTCATAACCAGGGCTAGCATACGTCCCGCCCTCTTTAATCCAACCTTGTCAGCAAGCCAAACGAGCTCTCCAGGCCTGACTGTCTGCAGAAAGACGCTGATCGCCAGGAAAGCCTCGACTAGTAGGACGGTCGAGTAGAGTGTGAACTCGGCGCTCAACAGGTTGTAGAAGAGGAAAATCCCGACAAGCCTCATGACCAAGCTAATGGTCACGAAGATCCCTATTACTGCGACCGCCCTAAGTAGCGTCCTCATACCACTCGCGACCTTGAGTATGGATAGTTCCACGACTGCGACTACCGCTGCTACGAGCCAGCTAGACGGCTTGGGTTGGGAGAGAGAGGCAAGCACAATGGTGACAAATAGTGACATGGTCATAGCGACGCGGCTGGCGAGAGATGCTTCGAGGCTTTTACCGTATCTGAGAATCTCCGAAAAACTCCTTAGCAAGTTCTCACCCTACGAACCCCTTTTCTGTGAGAGTGCCGTCACGGAGCTCTACAAGTCTGAAGCCCTTGAGGTAGACTAGATGCTCGGTACTGCTAGCGGCGACTAATATGGTCTTAGACGTCTCGGCCAGCCTCCGTCCGATCTCCTCCCTATCTTGGTACGTCAAGCCCGAGAAGGGCTCATCGAGTAGCAGGAGCTCGTGCCTCGAGTTAAGGGAGAGCTCTACGATGAAACGGACGGCCTCACCCCACGACAGCGTGAAAGGGGACCTGTCCTGAGACAGAGCACGCACTAAGTGAAGGCCTAGCGAGGCGTGGCCGGCCCCTACGGCTTTAACTTCCTCCGAGAGACTCCCCTCGGTGAAGTAGAGGTAGGGTATCTGGGGTAGGTAGAGCGTTTCGGCTCTTCTAACGACCCTCCCTTTCTCGGGTCTTAACACGCCCGCTATTAGCTTGAACAACGTGGTCTTACCCGACCCGTTTAAGCCGTATACCACTACCTTGTCCCCTCTCCCGACCGTCAAATTGAGTCTGTTGAGACTCAAGGAACCTACGTGGAGTGAGACGTCTCTGAGCTCGAGTAGCACGTCCCTCTCCCCGAACGCAGGCTTCTCGGGAATTACGCCCACCCCCGCAGTGTCTTCGCTTGTATTTACATCGTCCACTTGGCTCAGAACACCGTTCTTCAGTAACAGGACTTTGTCTGCTAGGTCGAGCAGCCTCTTGAACCTGTGTTCCAGCACGACGACAGCTACGTCGTAGAGTTTGAGTATCTCTATGGCGTTCCTAACCTCCCGAACACCGTTGTCGTCAAGCCACATTAGTGGCTCGTCGAGTACTACGATGTCGGGGCTTGAGATCATAGACTTCGCGATGCTCACCCTCCTCAGCTCTCCCCCCGAAAGCTGGTCGACGTGCCTGTCTAGGAGGTGCGAGATCTTGAAGACCTTGCTGACATTGGAGATGGCCTTCTCGGCGAGGAACTTCGACCTGTAGACCTGGTGCGCGTAGGACATTAGGTCCTCGTACACGACTGGGTAGACAAGCGCAGCTCTCGGGTTTTGCGGGACAACCTTGACCCTGTCCTTCACGTACTCCCAGCTTTTGTCTGTCAGTTTGACCCCTCCTATCTCGATGACGCCCTCTACGTCTGCGTGGTAGAGTTGGCTCGCGACGCTCGTGATCGCCCTAACAAAAGTGGTCTTGCCAGAGCCCGCCCCGCCCACTATCAGAGCGACTTCTCCCTTACCGACCTCTAGGTCGAGGCCTTTTAGAACCCAGTCTCCACCAGGGTACCTGACTCTAAGACCCTTCACCCTGAGAACTTTTGACATGAGGTAAAACACCCACTTTCTCAAGCTCCCTGACGATCGGTAGCGAGAGCCACGTCACGTAGACTGCTATGATGACGTTGAAGACGCAGACGTATGGTAGGGCCATCAGGGTTAGCTGGAGCCCCTGACCGTAGCTCTCGACCCACTTGAACAGGACGAAGTAGAAGGGGTCTATGGCGAGGTTTAACACGAGCATGCTGACCGTGCGCGACGTAGCTATTAAAGCTGTGGCCAACACGGCGCGGGACTTCGCTGCGAACCACCTCCTCTGATAGAGGATGTAGAAAGGCAGTATAGTGAAGCCCTCGGCAGCGACTTTCATGAACGGCCCTATCGGGTCTTGGGGCTTGTACAGGAGGAGCCCTATGTAGAAGACCGGTAACCCGGCGAGCACGGTGAGACGGGGGTTAAAGAACATCGAGATGGCTAAGGGTATGCCAGTGAGGTCGAATAACAAGTACTGTGCTGGGGGGAAGGGGATGTTGAATAAGTGGAGTATCACGGACAAAGCTATCAGGGAAGCCACGACACCAATGTTCTCTGCTGTACCTTTAGCTGGCAAGCAACCACCTGTCAGGCTCACATTTTAGAATCAACGGGTAGTTAAATAAAACTCGCCCATCGGTCTCTAGGGGTATATCCTACCCCTGAACCTCGGGAACGGTATGGCGTCCCTTATGTGGTCGAGCCCAGCGATCCACATCAGTAGCCTCTCGATCCCCAGCCCGAAACCGCTGTGGACTACGGTTCCGTACTTCCTGAGGTCCAGGTACCACTTGTAGTCGTCTACGTTGTACCCGTTCTCGATTATCCTCTGCAGCAGCTTGTCGTAGTCGTCTTCACGCTGGCTACCCCCGACTACCTCCCCGTAACCCTCGGGGGCAAGCAGGTCGAAGCCTAAGACGACTCTCGGATCCTCCGGGTCTAGCTTCATGTAGAAGCTCTTGACCTCCTTGGGGAAGTGCGTCACGAAGAACGGTCTGTCGAACTCCTGCGTGAGTAGCCTTTCCTCGTCCGCGCCCAGGTCGCTACCCCACTTTATATCCACACCCTTCTTTTGGAGTATCTCGATCGCCTCGTCGTACTTTACCCTAGGGTAGGGTGTCTCCACGGCGGTCTTCAAGAAGTCCACGTTCCTGCCAAGCGCGTCCAGCTCTCTCCTCCTCTCCTCTAGAACCCTGTCGACGATGTGGGAGACGAGGTTTTCTACTACTCTCATCATGTCCTCCATGTCGTACCACGCGGCTTCGGCCTCCAGGTGCCAGTACTCTGCGAGGTGGCGCCTAGTCCTACTCTGCTCGGCCCTGAAACTAGGGGTGAGGCTCCAGACCTTCTCCAAGCTGAATATCATGACCTCGAGGTACAGCTGAGCGCTCTGGCTCAAATAGGCCTGCTTTTCGAAGTACTGGACTGGGAATAGAGTAGCACCGCCCTCGCAAGCCGAGGCGGTGAGTATGGGTGGGGTCACCTCCCACCAGCCGTCCTTCTTGAACCACTCCCTACCCGCGTCGAGTATCGTGTGCTTGATCTTCCATATCGCGGTGTACTTCGGGCTCCTAATGACGAGGTGCCTGTTGTCTAGGAGGTACTCGACCCCCTCACCACCCTTTATAGGGAAGTCCCTGCTGTAGCCCAGTATTCTGAAGGAGTCTGCTACGACCTCATACCCTGTTGGCGCCCTAGGCTGCTTTGTTACAGTACCACACGCCTCGACGCTAGCCTCTAAACCTATGTCCTTTAGCGTCTTGACGAGCTCCTCCCCCAGGACAGCCTCGTCTACTACTACTTGGATTACTCCTGTCGAGTCCCTTACCCTGACAAAAGCCTTGCCTCCTACCACACTCCTACGGTAAATCCAACCCCTTAGACAAACCCTCTTACCCGCCATATCGTCGCTTAGTAGCTCGCTGATCTGATGGAAGAACATCCACGCCCCCCGACACCATGATAAGCCATAGGTCAATATAAACAGGTTGCCGCATTAAACTTTGGGAACACGGTACGTTATGCCCGTCGAGACCCGTCGGGGGCGTCTATAGAGGCCTTGCCATCACGTAGGCGTCTTCCCCGTCTAGGTAGTAGCCCCTGGCCACCTTGACGACTTCGTAACCTAGCTTCCTGTACAAGTTTATCGCGGGCTGGTTGGAGACCCTGACCTCTAGGTAGGTCTCCTCGCACTTGTAGTTGTTCTTCATACTGTGTATTCCATGCGCCATCAAGGCGAAGCCTAGGCTCTTACCCCTGTGCTCCTTTAGTACCGCTATGCTTACTACGTGCCCGCTCCTAATTATGAAGTGCCTGAAGAACCCGGGCTTCCACTCCACTCTGTTCATTATGTATCCCACGACCCTGCCGCTTGGGTCTACGGCAACGTAGAAGGCTTTACCGTAGTGCTCGTAAAGCTCGTAGAAGAACTCGTCTGGGTAGTGCTCTGGAAGCGACACCATGTTTATCTCGATGACGCTCTTTATGTCCTCCCTCGTCGCCGGCCTAATTGTGTAGTCGGCTGCTTCAGCGGCCAACCTCTTCTTGGCCTCTTCAAGTATCTCTTCTATGCTGGGCCTCTTAGTCTCTGTTTTCAAGTCGTCCACCAGGACGTTATATATGCTCTGGCGAATAATCTATTTTACGGTGACATAGTTGAGTTTGCCTGAGGAGATCAAGCCCAGGGAAGTGACGCCACTAAGAGAGAAAAAGATCGTTCTCGGCTTGACGGCGAGTAGCGCGGTTTACAGGTCGATAGACCTTGCTAGAGAGCTTATGAGGCTGGGCGCTAGCGTCAGGGCGGTCATGACGAAGGCCTCCACGAGGCTGATAGGGCCCGATCTAGTCTACTGGGCCACGGGATGGGAACCGTTCATTGAGTCTACGGGGAGGACAGAGCACATCGACCTAGCTAAGTGGGGTGATGCGATGGTGGTAGCCCCTGCCACTCTAAACACGATGGGGAAGATAGCAAGCGGAGTCCTCGACGAGTTGCTCCACTTGACCGCTGCCACCATGATGGGGGACGGAAAGCGAGTGGTTTTCGTGCCAGCCATGAACCTTAGGTTATACAACTCCCCGCAGTACAAGAGGGTAGAAGAGACCCTTAGGTCCTACGGCGCTGTCATAATAAGGCCAATGATAGAAGAGGGTAAGGCCAAGTACCCCCCGCTCCCGGATCTCGTCCACTGCGTCGAGGCAACCGTCAACAGGGGGGCGGATCTAGAGGGTAGAAGAGTCCTGGTGACAGCTGGTGCCACAGTCCAAAGGATTGACCCGGTAAGGGTCATTACTAACCCTAGTAGCGGTCTGATGGGTGTCCTTGTGGCTAGGGAGGCGGCCTGCAGGGGCGCTGTCGTCGACCTGGTCTATGGGAGAATGAGCCTGCCGCCCCCGTACAACGTTAACAAGTACTACGCTGAGGAGACAAGCGACATGGCGAGTATAGTTAAGGAGCTAACCGCGACACACGTATACGACGCGGCGGTATTCGCGGCCGCACCAGCGGATTACAAGCCGGTGGAGACAAGCCCAACCAAAATACCGACTTCGAAAACCGAAAGGCTCACTCTCACTTTAGTCCCCACAGAGAAAGTCATAGCCTCTGTGACGAAGAGGCCGAAGGTAGTAGTGGCCTTCGCGGCAGAGACGTCTTCCGGTAGAGAACTCGTCGAGAGAGGTACGGCCAAGCTCGCCGAGTACCAGGCAGACCTAATGGTTGCACACAACGTACTGACAAGGGGTGCCGGCTTCTCTGAGAGCTACCTGGACTCCGTCCTGATAACCCCCAGCGGGGTTAGAGAACTCGGCTTTATGCATAAGCTCGAGCTCGCCAGGTACATAGTCGACTTCGTGTCCGGGAACTTGCCAAAGTAACTCCCCAACGATGAAAAAGGTATATAAGAGGCGCATAATATCACGCAAAAGAGGAGCTACGTACTACTTTTGAACAGGGAACTACTCTCATCTAGGTTGCCGCCTTCACTCGAGAGTTGTTTCGGGTGAAGTGAAATGGCCAACCTTACCTTGAGGCTTAAATGGGCTAGTAGAGTCCTAACGTACACGTTTGCACTCGGGTTACTCGGCGTTTTAATCGACTCGGTGTTCGTTGTCTTCCTGAACAACATAATACTGTTCACAGACTTGATACACTGGGTCACGGACTCGCTCCTAGAGCTAACCCTGCTACTTGGGCTATACTTCGCGAGCCGCCTGAGTAGGAGGTACCCTATGGGTGTTGTGGTCCTGGAGTCGACACTGGGCCTGTTAATAGCTCTAACCGTGGTCGGCGTCTACTTCTACGTCTTCTACGACTTCTTGAACGGCCTTCTATACGCGAGTGAAGAGGCTGCTGTTAACGTATACTCCAGTATTGCCACGATCGCCGGGACCGCTCTTACCGTCTTGGCGTACACCACGTTGAAGAAAGGGTTCGAGAAGTACAATGTAGAGACTCTTAGGTACGAGTCCACGCACGCGCTAGTTGACGTACTGGCAGGTGTAACAGCCACCGCGGGGATACTAGTCACATCTATAACAAGGAGTACGGCTCTAGAAGTACTGTTCACGGTCGTGTTGATGATGTTCATACTCCACAGCGTACAGGGCATAGTCAGCGACAGCGTGTCCCTGATAAGGGGCGAGAACCTCGACTACAAGATGAGCCTCGCAGTAATGAACAGCATCCAAGACCTTCTGGCTACTGCGGGGGCCCGCGTTAAGTCTGTTGAAGCAAGGAAGCTCACGTCGTTCTACGTGATCAGCGTCGAGGTGTACATCGACCCCCTCACCACGATAAGAGACGCTTTCAAATTGAGGAGGAAGATAGTCAAGAGAGTGGTCGAGCTCTACGACACGGTATACCACGTAGACGTCAGATTCCACCCGGAGGTCACGTTTGAAAGGGTTACGGAGGGCGAGAGGTCTCGGGGAAACGAGTTGAAGGCGAGGAGGAAGAGGTAAGTGCTTACCTGTCCACTGAACTAACGCTAAGAATTTATTCTCTAGCGAAACCCATTATGCAATTGTGTGGTGTTGATGTCAGCGGCTTACAAGTTCTCCTACCGGGTAAACTTCGTTAAACCATCCCCGATAAGGACTCTCGTCTCAAAGATATCGGCGATCTCCGCTACGAGAAAAGTTGTATCGTTTGCGGCCGGCGAGCCGGACCCCAACGTAATACCGAGAGACCTCTACTCTACTATTCTCGGCAAGGTCCTCCACGAGGAGGCCAAGTCCTGCAACTACTCTCCAACTGAGGGGCTCCCCTCGCTCAGGAAATCTATTGCTGATTTCATGTGGAGGTACGAGGGCGTTAAGACCAGCGAGGACAACGTACTGGTGACGGTTGGTGGGAGTCAGGCGATCGACCTACTAGGCAAGCTCTTTATAGACCCTGGGGATCACGTGATCCTCGAAAACCCCAGCTATGTTAACACGATGGTCGACTGGGAGTTCTACGGGGCACGGCTTGTCGGTGTCGGCGTCGATGCTGAAGGGGTTGATACCCAGAACCTCGAGGCTGTCGTGAAGAGACTTCTATCGGAGGGTAGAAGGGTAAAACTCGTCTACACGATACCCACAGGACACAACCCTGCCGGGGTCGTCATGAGCGAGGATAGGAGAAAGCATTTAGTCGAGATCGCGTCGAGGTACGACCTCCTGGTCGTCGAGGACGCCGCGTACAATCACTTGGTCTACGAGGGTAGCTACAAGCCGCTCTCCCACTACGACAAGGAGGGGAGGGTTGTCTACGTCGGAAGCTTCAGCAAGGTGCTCGGGACGGGTCTACGCATAGGCTGGCTCAATGCCTCCTCCGAAATAGTGGAAGTCGTAAAGGCGATTAAAGGCCCCAGCGACATGTGCGCTCCAGTCCCGATGCAACTTCTGGTAGACCGGGTCTTAAGAGAGGGCCTATACGACCAGATAAAGAGGAGGGCCGTGGAGGAGTACGCGAGAAAGCGTGACACTATGATGTCCGCACTGGACGAGTACGTCCAGGGAGCCGTGTACAATAGGCCGCGCGGTGGCATGTTCATACTGCTGAAACTCCCCGTAGACGTAGACTCGGAGGTCTTCGCCGACAGGTTACTGGAGAAGTACAGCGTGGCGGTAGTCCCCGCAAAACCATTCTACCTCGACGACTCCGGGAGGAGTAGCATCAGGCTCAACTTTACAATGGTTAAAGCAGACGAGATCGAGGACGGTATTAAAAAGCTCGGGCTTCTAATCAGGGAGCTCGCCTAGTAAAGGTCAGTGGGCATGTCTCCTGATCTTCTCGGCGTAGGCCTCGGGTTTCAACAGGCTGTTGAGTTCGTTCAGGTCCTTGATCTCCAGCTCGAATATCCAGCCCTCGCCGTATGGGTCTTTGTTTATCAGCTCAGGTGTATCGGTGAGCTTCTCGTTGACCCTGGTAACTACACCTGACACAGGTGCGTAGTAGTGGGAGGTCGCCTTCACAGAGTCTAGACTCCCCACCGCCTTCCCCTTCTTCACCTCTGTGCCAACCTCCGGTAGCTCGACGCCGACTATGTCTCTGAGCTCTTTCTGAGCGTAGTCTGTTACACCTACAATGCCTTTGTTGCCCTCGACCTTAATCCACTCGTCGCTCTCGGTGTAGAGCCTGTCCGTCTTCACCACGTACTTCTTTTTCCCCACTTCTACCACTATCTCCCCGCTAGACACACTACCCACCTACCCGGTGTTATGGATGCAGTAGGAGAGACAATAACTTTACCTCGTCCTCTCTCGAGATCTTGAAGCAGTACTGGACCTCGAGGAACTCCTTCCTGAACTCGATTACTTTTCGCCTGACCTCCGCTGGGTCCCTCTTGTCCACGACTACCTGCTTGATGAGCTCGGCTATCTCGTCCATCTCCCCCTCTCTCATCCCCCACCTCGTGACCTCCTGCACGCCTATCCTGATACCCGAGGGGTCTTTCACGTCCTCCGGCCTGTCCCACGGCAACATGTTCTTGTTGACTATTATGTTCGCTTCTTCGAGGGCTGTTGCCACCTTTGTACCCCTGCCGTGCCTCGAGACGTCTAAGACTACCTGGTGGCTCTCGGTGTAGCCCTTCTCCTCCATCACGACCTTGATCCCCCTACTCGCTAGAGCCTGAGCGAGGGCCTTGGCGTTCTTCACAACCTGGCTTGCGTAGTCCCTCCCGAACTCTCTCATCTCGAGGGCCGTGATCGCGGTGGCGGCTAGTCTGTGTAAGTGGTGGTTGGAGACGAACATGGGGAATATGACTTTACCTATCTCCTTGTAGTCCTCCTCTAGTCTCGTTGCGAACAGGCCTCCTTGTGGTCCCGGAAACGTCTTGTGCGTCGAGGACGTTATGACGTCGGCTCCCTCGGTGAGGGGGTTGGGCCAGACTCCCCCCACGATGAGGCCTAGTACGTGTGCGACGTCGTGTATCACCTTGGCACCAACGCTGTGCGCGGCCTCAGCGATCGGTCTAGTGGGGTGGGGGAATATGTAGAGTGAGCCCCCGAGCGTGACGATCTTGGGCTTGACTTCTTCGATCAGTTTAACCGCCTTGTCCACATCTATATTCCACTCCTCGAGAGAGAACGGCATGTCTATCTGCTCTATCCCGAGAGCGCCTAGTGTGCCGTAGCGTGTGTGGCTAACGTGCGCCCCTGCTTGGACTGGCGCCACTACAGCCTTGTCCCCGGGCTTGGTGAAGGTCCTGAAAGCAGCAGCGTTGGCTGTAGTACCGCTGACCGGTCTTAAGTCAACGAACTTGGTGTTGAGCAGTTGGCCCATGAGTTCTGAGGCCTTCACCTCCAGTTCGTCGACGTACTTCAGCCCCTGGTAGAACCTCTTGAACGGCTTGCCTTCGGCGTACCTGTGCATCATGTCGTTCAAGTACAGTAGCATCGCGAGCGGCGACATCACGTTCTCGCTCGCTATTAGGTTGATCGTCTCCCTCTTCCTGTACCTGGTATGGGTGGTCGTAAGGTCGTATACGTGCTTTAGATCGGGGTACTTTGATAGTAGGTCCTCTAGCATTAGACCCCTTCACCTTCTTATTGTTTATACACGTATATAAGGATAACAGAGAGCCAGTGGTAGTAATGAGAGTCGGCTTCATAGTCAACCCGTATGCAGGGCTTGGGGGCGTTATAGGTAGCAAGGGGACCGACGAGAAGGCCGTAGCAAGGGCTCTCTCGCTGGGATACCAGCTGATCGCCCCTAGGCGTGCGCTCGAGTTCCTCCGGAGCATGCGTTCGAGGGAGTTTAGAATAGTGACGGCAGCGGGCCTAATGGGCGAGGAGGAGATAGCCGAGGCGGGTCTTAGCGAGCTCGTGGAAAAAGTCGTTGGGGAGAGAAAAGTTTCTACGACCAGGGAGGACACTATTGCGTCAGCCACTGAAATGCTTCGTGCGGGAGTCGACATTATCGTCTTCGTGGGGGGCGACGGCACTCTAAAGGACGTTTACAGCGTAGTCGGAGCCTCGGTGCCAGTCTTGGGCGTGCCCAGCGGGGTTAAAGTCTACAGCGGGGCTTTCGCGTACACACCACGTGACGCAGCCGGGATTCTCGAGGCCTACTTGCGTGGTAGCGGGTCTGTCGTCGAGGCGGAGGTCGTGGACGTAGACGAGGAGTTGTTCCGGTCGGATAAACTAAGCCTAAGAGTTTACGGGTACGTCAAGACTGTGAGGGTTGAGGGCCTACTCCAGCCTAGCAAAGGCACTGTGGTAGCTCCCGACGACGAAGAGAACAAGAGAGCGATAGCTAGGTACCTGTACGAGACAATGGAGGACGGCGCTTACTACATACTGGGCCCTGGTAGTACGGTGAAGGCTATAGGGGAGTTCTTACAGGACGACCTCACGCAATTGGGAGTAGACGTGGTACTCAACAAGAGAGTTGTATTGAAGGATACTTGGGAGAGGCCTCTGCTGGACATAGTCGGTAGAGGTACGAAGACGTACGTTGTCGTCACACCGATTGGGAGACAGGGCTTTATATTCGGTAGGGGTAACCAGCAGATCTCGCCGAACATACTGAGGCTTATACCAAGGGAGAATATCATCGTGGTCGCGACTCTGTCCAAGATCCGCGAGCTGGACTACTTAAGGGTCTACACTGGAGACGAGGAGGTTGACAGCAAGCTCAGGGGCTACTACAGAGTGCTAGTAGACTACGGTCAGTATATGGTGAAAAAAGCGGTTTAACCCCCTTACTTCTTGACGATGAATGGGAAGTCGACTATCTTGGCCTCGTGCCTCTTGCCTCTGACTTCTACTTCAACCTCTTCTCCCAGTATGGCGTACCTGGTGTCTATGTAGGCTTGCGCTATAGGCCTCTCTAGGATAGGCGAGTACATCCCGCTAGTGACCCATCCAACCCTGACGTCCTCGACGTAGACGGCGTCTCCGTTCCTGGGCACGATTCTCCCGGCTTCTTTCGAGAACTTCAGGCCGTACCTCACCCACCTAGGCCCCTCCTTGCGACAAGCCCTGAGAGCCTCTTCTCCGAAGAACCCTCGTTTACTCCAAGATACGGCGCCCATCCCGTACCGTAGCCCGACAGCGCAGGGGAACCTCGAGGGGTCTTCGCCGTACTCGTTCCCTCCCAACACGAAACCAGCCTCGATCCTGAGAGTGTCCCTTGCTATGAGGCCCGCCGGCTTAACCCCCAGCTTCACGAGTTGCTCGACCAGCTTAACCGCCTCGGTCGGTCTAGCCCATATCTCGAAACCGTCCTCTCCAGTCCAACCACTCCTACTCACGAGGTAGACGCTGGCGTTGCCGATTACCTCGTTCTGCCTGAACTCGAGTGGCCTGAGCCCTGAGGCCCAGCCCGCGCCGAGAGCCTCCATGACCCTAACGCTCTCTGGACCCTGTAGCGCTAGCATGGAGTACTCGCTCGTCAAGTCCGAGATCTCGACTTTGGAGCCTTTTTCAGTCTTGACGGACGCGAAGAAGCTCTTCATCTTCTCCGTGGCTAGGGCGTTCGTGACTATCAGCCACTCCTCGTCGCTCAGCTTGTATAGCATCTCGTCGTCCTTCACTCTCGCAAACTGGTTCAAGGACAGGGTGGGGCCGCTCATGAACCCTGTTTTGACCTTGCCTAAGTCCTTCGTGTAGACGTACTGCAAGAACTCGAAGGCGTCGCCGCCCCTCACTAGAAGCCTCCCCATGTGGGAGACGTCGAAGAAAGCCGCCCTCCTTCTCACTTCGAGGTGTTCTTCTATGGCGCCGCTGAACCTGTAAGGCACCTCCCACTCGCCGAACGTGCCCGGCTCGGCGCCTAGTTTTTCTATGTAGAAGTCTAGAAGCTGGATTTTAGGCATAGTCTCGATCTCCGTCTTATCAACTGTACAGATATGATTCCTCTAAGTAAATATAAACTCACGCGACATTCATTATCACGGATGAACGGAATGACCCCAGGACATTCGCAGCCGTGGATATCCACACTCAACGGCAAAGACGTAGAAAAAATGCTGAAGACGATCGGCGTCAAGAGCGTAGAGGAGCTGTTCAGCGACATACCGGAGACGTACAGGTTGAAGTTCGAAGACTGGTTGAGACTGGACATAGGGTTCGGCAGGCCCTTGTCCGAGGTTGAGCTAAAGAGGTTAATGGACGAAAAGCTTAGTAAGAACACGGTTCTGAGAACACCCCCGTTCATGGGCGGGGGCGTCTACCCTCACTACGTACCACCCGTAGTGAAGTACACAATATCGAGGGGCGAGTTCCTAACAGCTTACACACCCTACCAAGCCGAGATATCGCAGGGGCTTATGCAGGCTATCTTCGAGTACCAGAGCCTCATGGCCGAGCTTCTAGAAATGGACGTAGTGAACGCGTCGATGTACGACTGGGGCTCGGCACTGGCCGAAGCCGTTCTAATGGTCGCTAGAGTCAATAAAGGGAGGAGTAAGTTCCTCATACCGAAGAACACGAACCCGTTCCACAAGAGAGTGGTAGAAGCATACACCAGGCCCCACGGTATTAGGCTCGTGGAAGTAGGGTACGACAGGGTAACCGGTGAAGTCGACTTAGAGGACGTCAAAAGCAAATTAGACAGCGAGACGGCCGGCGTCTACGTCCAATACCCGAACTTCTTCGGGGTGATCGAGAGCGGTGTGAAGGAGGTGTTCGAGCTAGCACACGAGAGAGGGGCATTGACAGTCGCCGGGGTATACCCGGTATCCCTCGGCTTGCTCAAGCCACCGGGCGAGCTCGGAGCCGATATCGCGGTGGGCGAAGGCCAGTCCCTGGGTCTCGGAATGAACTATGGAGGACCCCACCTGGGGATATTCGCTGTCAGGTACGACATGAAGCTGATCAGGCAGATGCCCGGCAGGCTAATAGGCCTCACAACCACGAGGGACGGGAGCGAGAGGGCGTTCTCGATGGTCCTCCAGACAAGGGAGCAGCACATCAGGCGCGAGAAGGCGACCAGCAATATATGCACAAACGAGGCTCTAATGGCGATCGCCGCCGCGGTGTATATGTCGCTCCTGGGAGGTACCGGCTTGAGGAGGCTCTCCGAGATCAACTACTACAACGCCCACTACGCTCAGATGAAGCTGTCCGAGGCCGGCCTAGACACCAAGGTCTTCGAGTCAGACTTCTTCAACGAGTTCCCTGTTTCCTTCAACGGGGTCGGCTTGAGGTACAGGGAAGTCCACGAGGGGTTGCTGGCGAGGAGAATACACGGCGGGCTGTACGTCGGGGACTACTACCCCGAACTAGGCGAGACGGCCTTGTTCGCCTTCACGGAAGTGCACTCAAAGGACGACATCGACCTCCTAGCGGGCACACTGAGTGAAATCCTAAGAGGGGAAAGGGGGGTGCCGTGAGATGTTCAGGCAGGCCAAGTGGAACGAGCCAATAATTCTAGAGAACCCTGACAAGGGCTTCACGGGGCTCAGCCTAGACTCCTACAGCGACAGCACGTCTAGGGCCGTGGGCGAGATTAAAATACCAAAGGGCGTCCTCCGAGAAACCCCTCCTAGCATACCCGGTCTCCCCGAGGTCGAGGTGGTCAGGCACTATACACGGCTCTCTCAGATGTCCTACGGGGTCGACAACGGGCCGGTACCACTAGGATCCTGCACCATGAAGTACAACCCGAGGATAGCCTGGGAGATCGCATTCGACGAGAGGATCGCGAACCTCCACCCGCTCCAAGACGAGAGGACAGTGCAGGGACTACTGGAGATACTCTTCGAGCTACAGAAGTGGCTTGCCAACATCACGGGCATGGACGTCTGCACTCTCCACCCCGCGGCGGGCGCGCACGGGGAGCTGGCGGGCGTACTGACGATCCGGAGGTATCACGAGGTGAAAGGGAGGGCCGACTTGAAGAGGGAGATCATAGTTCCAGATAGTGCTCACGGGACTAACCCGGCCAGCGCCTCAATGGCTGGTTTCGTCACCGTCACCGTCCCAACGGGTGAAGACGGAAATATCGACATGGAGGCCCTCAGGGCGGTCGTCGGGAAGAGGACAGCTGGGCTGATGATCACCAACCCGAGTACCCTCGGATTGTTCGAGGAGAGGATAGGGGACATAGTGAAGCTGGTGCACGAGTACGACGCTCTACTCTACTACGATGGTGCCAACCTGAACGGCATCTTAGGGTACGCTAGGCCCGGTGACATGGGCTTCGACATCGCCCACCTAAACCTACACAAGACGTTTAGCTCCCCCCACGGTGGGGGTGGCCCCGGGGCAGGGCCGGTCTGCGTAAAGGACAGAGTGGTAGACGAGACCAGGAACATCAGACTAAGCGACCTCTTACCAGGTTACCTAGTGGTTTACGACGAGGAAAAGGGCATATACAGGCTGAAGCACCCTGGTCCTCATAGTGTCGGCCTGATAAAGTCCTTCTTCGGCAACGTCGTACCGCTGGTGTGGGCTTATGTATACATAGCATCTCTAGGGCCGCAGGGGCTAAGGAGAGTGTCCGAGCATGCCGTCCTGGCCACAAACTACTTTATCAAGCTCATCGAAGGAGTGAGAGGCTTCGAGATACCATACGGTAAAGGCAGGTTCAGGAAGAACGAGGTCGTGTTGAGCGCGAGGCCTCTCGCAGAGGAGACTGGTGTTACTGCTATGGACGTTGCGAAGGGGTTGCTCGACGCCGGCTTTTACGCGCCCACGGTCTATTTCCCCCTAATAGTGAAAGAGGCGCTACAGGTGGAGTTCACCGAGAGCGAGACTATAGAGAACATAGAGAGGTATGCTGAGAGGCTGAAGGAGATCAGTAGGGTGGCCTACGAGAACCCCGACGAGGCGAAGAAGTGGCCTATTAATACCAGCGTCAAGATCATCGACTACGTGAAGGGGGACCACCCCAGGACGCTAGCACCTACGTGGAGGGTTTACGTGAGAAAGCAGAGAGGTGAGCTATCGTGAAGCACGACGTTGTAGTTGTGGGGAGCGGTGTAGCAGGCTACCCGGCGGCGATTATGCTGGCCAGGAGGGGCCTCAAGGTCGCAGTCGTCGAGGAGCACTACCTCGGGGGCGAGTGTACAAACTACGGATGCGTACCCAGCAAGGCCTTCTACCACATTGCTGAAGCCGCTAGAACGGTGAAAAAGGTCGGGGGAAGTGCGGAGCTGTCTTGGGAGTCAATAGTAGAGTGGTCCAACTCCATGGTCGAGGCCGCTCGGCAAGGCATAGAGTACCTGTTCGAGTCTTATGGTGTTAAAGTCTACAACGGGAAGGGGGTCATCAAGGAAAACAAACGAGTGAGGGTCAAGAACGGCGAGAACGTCGAGATAGAGACGGAGAAGGTCCTTCTCGCCCTCGGTACAGACCCAAGGCCCTTGCCGGGTCTCGAGTTCGACGGGAAGCTCATTGTAAGTAACAGAGAGATCTTCCAGATGAGGGAGCGCCCCGGTTCTCTGGCTATTGTGGGTGGGGGTGTGATCGGAGTCGAGGTCGCCAATGCCTTCGTCAATCTCGGCGTAGAGGTAACTGTTGTGGAGAGGTCTAACCAGATCCTGTCGTTCCTCGACAGTGATGTAGCACAGGCAGTTAAAGGCCACTTGAGGCGTCGTGGAGTCAACGTACTAGAGGGTGTCGAGGTCGCTGGGGTGGAGAGGGGAGAGAGCGGTGTTCGCCTGAAACTGAGTGACGGGAAGGAGATAGCGGTGGATGAAGTGCTTGTTGCCGTAGGGCGTGTGCCTAAGACGTCCGGAGTTAACTTGGAGAACGTAGGGGTCGAGCTCGACAACGCTGGTTTCATCAAGGTCTCGCCTAGGCTGGAGACCAGCGTCCCCAGTATCTACGCTGCTGGAGACGTAGTCGGCGGCCCCCTGCTCGCTCACAAGGCGATGGTGGAGAGCATGATCGCGTCGAAGAACATCACGGGGATGGAGGCCCACAACATCGACTACAGGCTGGTCCCGTTGACGATTTTCACAGGCCTAGAAGTAGCCTACGTGGGTTACACGGAGAAAGAGCTCACTAAGCTGGGTATAAAGTACGTCAGGTACAAGGTACCATTGAACTTCCTCTCGGCTGTGAAAATAAAGGACGGGTCATACTCGTTCATAAAAATACTGGTCAGCGAGGACTCTTCGAAGGTCTACGGGGTCCACATAGTCGCGCCGAACGCCTCGGAGGTCATTTCGGCCTTTATCCCCGTCGTGATCGGGAAGATGATGTTCGAGGACGTCTCTCAACTCCCCTACCCGCACTTAACGGTGGGAGAGGCCCTTCGTGAGATAGCTCTCCTGATGCTGGGCGAGCCTGTGCACATTCTAGTGAGGAAGTAGGGTCTGAAGAAGGTGTGTAGGTAGCATATAGAGTGGACAAAAACTTTTTCACTCAAAAACGTATAGTTCCTCCTCGTATCTCCTGTCTAGTACAGTGCCCGGCGGCAACCTCATTATCCTTTTACTAGACAAAAGCCCCTTCACCCGCCTGTTGACCTCGTCTTTCGGCATTTCGCCCGTTAACCACTCGAGGGGGACGTTGATGTTCATGGGCCTCGCTGGTATGACGTGTCTCGTAGCCTTGTGCGTGAAGACTTCACCCCTCAAGGCGACTCTCCTCACCTCGTCTTTTGTTATCACGGGGGGTATCAGCGAGGCGGTAGCTTTACCGGATTTCACCGCGTCTATCGAGTCTTTTTCAGTCATGTAACTGATCTTGAAGCCCCTGCCCTCTAGTGCGGACTCGACCTCCTTGACTTGGTCGTAAATCCTCTTGATGTCGTTTTCTCCAGAGGACACTACATAGATGTCTGAGGGCGTGACGAGCACGCCAACAGCCTTCCTCTCGCTTAGGAGCCGTTGACCCTCCTCCATGCTACGCAGTTCCCCGACGTGGAACCCGATGCTTTTGATGGCGTCTACAAGCTGTCTCCAGTCGCCGCCTACGAAGACCCTGCCCCAAGCGTGCAGTTCTATCGACTCGTTGTCGTAGTCCACGAGGCAGACGGGTATGTACTTGAAGCCTATCTCCTTAGCCGCAGCCACCCTGTGCATCCCGTCTAGCACAACCAGCGTTTTCTCGTCGACTAGGATGGGGTCTTTAAACACCTTGTCGCTCCTTATTTTTTCTACAAGCCACTCAAGTATGCTGGGTATTATCTCCTCGTGTATGTGGAGTTTATCCAGGTCCTCTACCGATATCTTCAGTACGAGCCTGGGTGTCTTTATCTCGTAGAAGCTCGATACTATTCACCTCGCTGAGTACTGTGGGGAATGATTCAGGGTCTCACTAATTAAGTTTTACCCGTTGAGCTGGGGTATCGTGTCTTGGGTGCCCTACGATACCCTACGCCCCGTCAAGAAGGTCTCTATAAGCGTCCTCGCCTCGGGAGACCCTGGGAGGTACTCCCCAACTATCTTCCCCTCAACGAGGTGGTAGACCCTATCTGCTACGCTCATCGCATAGTCGACGTTTTGCTCGACCAGGAGGATCGACACCCCCATACTCTTGATCTCTAGGAGCTTATTGAGTAGGCTTTTACTGGCCTTGGGAGACAGGCCCGTAGTCGGCTCGTCTAGTAGGAGTAGTCTCGGCTTGGACATAAGGGCTCTCGCGATCGCTAACATTTGCCGTTCCCCCCCGCTCAAGTTCTTCGCCTTGCTCTTCGCCCTACCGGCTAGCTCGGGGAAGAGCCTGAAGACCTCCTCGACGTCGTCTCTCAACCTGTCGTGGCGCCTCGTGTAGGCCCCGAGTAGCAGGTTTTCCAGGACGCTAAGGTTGGGGAAGACGTTGTTGGTCTGCGGAGAGTAGCTCAAACCGAGCGCTACTCTCTTCTCCGTCTTTAACCCGGTTATGTCGGCGCCGTCGAAGTAGACCTTCCCACTGTAGACCTCGGCCAACCCCATGATCGAGTTTAGTAGCGTTGTCTTGCCAGCCCCGTTCGGACCCACTACAGAGACTACCTCTCTATCCCCAACCCTCAAGGACACGCTGTCTAAGACTTTCAGCTTCCCGTAACCGGCGACTAGACCCACGACCTCCAGCATCCTCACTTCCCCAAGTACGCCTTTATCACTCTCTCGTCCGAAACCACCTCGCCGGGTTTCCCCTCAGCGAGTAGGCTACCGTTGTGAAGCACATAGACGTAGTCAACACCCTCCAGTAGCTCGGTTATCCTGTGCTCTATGATCACGAACGTCGAGCCCTTCTCCCTGTTAATCTTCCTTATGGTCTCGGTCAACTTGCGCGCCATCCAGCTCTCCACTCCTGCGAAAGGCTCGTCGAGCATGAACAGCTTCGCGTCGGACATGAGACCCCTCAACGTCTCTACCAGTTTAAGGTGTCCTGCGGATAGCTCGGCCGGTCTTTTGCGTGCTATGCTCTCGAGGCCGAACTCTCTCAGGATGCTCATTGCTCTCGCTATAGCTGCCTCCTCGACGTCGACCCACTTCCTGCGGAGGCTGCAGGTGATCGATGCGCACGAGCCGTAGTCGTAGAACAGTAACATGTTCTCTAGTACGGTTAGCGAGGGTATGAGCCGCGGTATCTGGAAGGTTCTCGCGACACCTAGCCTCGAGATTCTGTCAGGGTTCCACCCAGTGATGTCGACTACTCTACTGGAGCCCTCGATCAGCACCTGCCCCTCATCGGGCGTGTAGTAGCCCGTAACCACGTTGAACAGCGTCGTCTTACCCGACCCGTTTGGACCTATTAATCCCACTATGAGTGAGGAGGGCACGTTTATCGAGACTCTATTTAACGCCACGACTCCGCCAAACCTCTTGGTGACCTTCTCGACAATAAGTTTAGCACCCATGCTCATCTACCCTCCCCGCGGCGTTGACACGCCCCCTCGTCTAGGTGCGAGACCCTCCGGCTTCTTCAGTAAGACGACGAGCATTACCAACCCTACAATGATCCAGCGGAGGTAGTCGGGGGTCACAAGCGTCGTGCCAATGAAGGGTATGACGAACCTCGTAGCGTAGTCCACGGAGGCGAGTAGAACGGTGCCCAGCACACCGCCCACAATGCTGTCTATGCCGCCGAGGATCACCATTGCCCATATGTTGAATGTGAGCGAGGGGGTGAACATGTTCGGGTTTATACTCGTGAAGTAGTAGGCCCAGAGGACTCCCGCTACACCCGTTAAGCCGGACGTAAGGGCCAGTACCTTGGACTTGACCAGTGGTGTAGACCAGCCCGCGTACAGGGCGACAAGCTCGTCGTCGCGTATCCCCTTCAGAATCCTGCCGAGGGGCGAGTTCATTATCCTGCTCACAGTGAAGTACGTGAGGCCTACGAAGCACCACACTACAGTGAGGTACAACGCCTCGGCCACTCTGGCTTGTGGAAGCCACGCGAAGGGGTTTGGTATACCCATGAACCCCTTGCTCTCGCCTAGCGGCTCCGTGTTCAGGTAGAAGAGCCTCAACACTTCGCTCGTGCTCAAGAGTGTGAACCCGACTAAAGCGCTTCCGACCCTGTGAATAGGGTACGTCAACAGCAGGCCAAAAAGAGCTGAGACAGCGAATCCGGCGGCGAGGGACAACAAGAAAACGGACAGGTCGAGTACGGGGTTGCTCTTCGATATCGTGTACAAGAGCTGTATCCCGTTCACGTCGAAAGGAGACGCTCTGCTGCCACTAATTACTAGGGGCAAGTAGGTTCCTATGAGTGCGCCCGTGTAGGCTCCTAGGCCGTAGAACGCCACCTTGCCGAAGTTCGTGATCCCGCTTGACACCTCGAGAGTGAGAGTCAGTGAAAGAACCAAGTAGATGCCGATATATGTGGTTAGGGTGGTCAGGAACCCTACCACATCGATCAACGTCTAACACCCCTCGTAAACCTGTACGGCACTCCACCCGCGACCCCGAGTGGGGGGCTCGCGATTAGAGTCGCGAGTAACACGATAAACGTTAGCATGGGCTTAATGCTCGTCGGCAGGCCCAAGTACGTGCTCAAAAGGTCTGTGCCAAAGTTCTCCACTCCGCTTATCAGCAGTGCGCCAGCGGCTGTCCGCGTTAGTGATGCGAGACCACCTATGAAAGCGATAGTGAAAACCTGTAGTATGAGCGAGTCTCCTACCTCGGGCGTTATTGCCCCACTGTACGTAGTCCACATGACACCTGCCAGTGATATGAGCCCGGCTGTGAGAAACCAGGTGAGGTTGACAACTCTTCCGACCGCGATACCCGAGAGCGACGCTAACAAGCTGTTGTCCGCAACCGCGAGCACAGCCCTGCCTACTCTAGTCGCGTTTAAGACCAGGTATAGGATTGCCATGGACGTTAGTGCGAGTAGTGGGAAGACTACAAGGCTCTGTTGTACGCCTACGAGCCCGGTTCTCGCCGTCAACAGGGAGATGTCATCGTAGTGGATCTGGGAGTACGAGACTAGGTTCGTCCTGCAAGCGGAGCTCGCGATATCGGACACGATGTAGAGAACGTACTTAAGGACGATCCACAGCCCCATGGAGGCGATCATGAGGACGTCCCCCTTCACTCTCATCTCGGTGAGAGGCTTGAACACGGCTAAATTCGACAAGACGGCGATCGAGCCCGTAAGCATAAACGAGAGGAGTACTGTTAGCAAGAGCGAGTTGTGCCCGAAACTGCTCCTCATGTAGTAGTCCAGTAGAACCGCCGTGTAGGCCCCGTAGGTTATGTAGTTTGCGACGGTGAAATTGATCACTTTGGTAACTCGGTAAGCGAGGACGAGGGGTATGGACACGGTGAGGTATAGAAGAGAGAATTGGAAAAAACCGACTAGGTCTTGGGCTATCAGCAAGGCTCGTCACCTGTACGGCGTCGTGGTGAAGATCACAGAGTCGCCCTGGACCACGCCGACGTCCATGAACTGGTATCCTTGGTCCGTCTTGACGATCGCCCACACGCCGTAGTCCTGGAAGGCCTTGTCACCGTTTTCGTCGAACATGGTCCAACCGCTCGGGCCGTAGTAGTGCTTAGCCACCTCGACGAGGGAAGCCCTTATCGCGTCGCCGTCGTACTTGCCGGCTCTGAGGATAGCCCAGCCAGCGAGCTGTATTGCGTCGTAGAGCGTGTCGCAGAAGACGGTGGGCTCCACACCGTACTTCTCCTTCAGCTTTTTAGCAAACTCGTCGTAGAGCGGGTTGTGGACGAAGAGGGGCCTTGTGCCGAGTAGCCTGACCTTCTGCGCGAACTGCCCTATAGTCGGGGAGAGGAGTTCCTGGGCCCCGTGTGGCCCCTCGGACAAGAACCACCTAACACTGGAAAGAACACTGTTGCCGGCGGCATGGGCTAGGATGTTCGCGGCGTCTGTGTCAAATGCGATCAAGACCACGGAGTCCGCGCCTGTGGACTGCACCTTGGAGGCGAGAGCGTTGACCTCGGAGGTGTAGTCGCTTAGGCCTGTCTGGTACGGCAGGTCGTAGACCTTCGTGTTGTTGAACTGGGAGAAGTACCTCGTGAAGAATTCGGCGAAGGCGTTGCCGTACTCGTCGTTACGGTGGAAGACGACCACTGTACGGGCGCCCTGCGTGTACGCTAGAGTAGCGAGGGCCTTAGCTTGCTTTGCGTCGCTACCCACGGTTCTGAATATGAAGTCGTTCGGTATCGCGAGGGTAGGCGCCGTCGATGAAGGGGATATGATGACGATGTGGTTGGCGTCCGCGAACGACTTGACAGCCTTGACCTGTGAGCTGGCGGCCGGGCCTATGACGACCTTTATACCCATCTGGGCAAAGCTCTGCACGTTGGCGAGGGCCTTGTCGTCCTGCGTACCGTCGTCCAGTATTACGGGCTTGAAGTTAACGTTGAAACCGTAGGTCTTGACCTCTTCATTGAGGTCGTCAAAGGCGAGGTAGACGACTTTCTCCCATATCTTGCCGATAGACGACAGTTCCCCTGATAACGGCAGGGTAACGCCTATACGGTACTCCCTAACCTGCCCCGTTTGCGGGGCGCTGGTCGACTGGGGGGAGATTATAGTGCTGGCTACGTATCCTAGCGGGAACCCCAATACGAGTCCTATCAGTAGGAAGGCCAAACTCGCTGGAGTCGACTTCAACCAGTTGCTCACCTTGTAGGAGAGTAATAGAGGTGGGAGTTGTATATAAGCTTAAATAAAAATGTGAATGTTCTATATAATTGCAACCAGAAAATCCTATCAGGTTAGGAGATGTGCGGAGGTGTATGTAGAAAAAAGGGTTGGGCTACTTCTCAGGGACTTGTAGCTTCCAGGGCTTCGCCGCTCTTTCAAGCCACGACCTGACCTGGTTGACTTCTTCCGCGGGTACCTTGCCTTCCTCGATGCAGAACCACCAGTCGAAGCACTTGTACTTCTGGAGCCTCTCAGCAGCCTCCTGTATTGTGGCAGCGGGCGGCACTATAACAGCGTCTCCGATCAGGGCGTTGTTAGGCCAGTTGGCTGGCAGAGCCCTGTTGTACTTGTCGTTGACCTGGAGAGCCTTGATGAGCCTTAGTATCTCGTCGAGGTTTCTACCAGTCTCCTGCGGGTAGTAGAGGACTGCCCTGACAATACCCTTGTCGTCCACGATGATGACTGCCCTCACAGTGTGCGTAGCGGACTGGGCGTGTAGCATGCCCAGCTTCCTGGCGACCTCGCCTGTCGGGTCCGCGATTATTGGGAATGGTATCTCGATTTTGAACTTCTCCTTAATCCACTCGACCCACTTGATGTGGGAGAAGGTGCTGTCAACACTGAGCCCAAGGAGTTCGGCGTTCAGCTTCTTGAAGTCCTCGTACCTAACCGCGAAGCCTATGAACTCGGTTGTACATACAGGTGTGAAGTCCGCGGGGTGGCTGAACAAGACGAGGTACTTCCCTAGGTAGTCGTCTGGCAGTTTCTTCGGGCCGTGTGTTGTCATAACAGTCATTTCAGGGAGCTTTTCGCCAATCAGAGGTATCATTCCGGGCACTTTCCCACCTGAGATTACTATATCTAGGGGTTCGATTTATAAACTTTTTGGTTTCTGAAACTAATTCGATAAGGAGCGTTTCTAACATCAAAATTTAATAGGGTTCCCAGCCAACCTCTGATCGGTTGTAGCAATGGAGTTAGAATGCCCGTTCTGTGGGTTCAGAGGTAAACCGAGTGACTTCTACTTCGTTTATGAGTCGGTCCTGTACGTAGCGGACTCGAAGACCGTCCCAGAAGAGAGGAGCCGCCCCGTTCTAGTTGTGTGCCCCGTGTGCGGGAACGGGTTTTTCCTCGAGTCGCCCTATAAGGCGTTGATGGAAAAGATGAAGTCTGGGAAGTAATATTTATTAAGATCGCAAGTATATTTTGTTGAAGGAAAATAGTACTCGTAGTGATCGAGTTGGAGTCGAGCCGAAGCCCCTTCCCGTGGATGCTCCCCTTTAACGCCCAGGTCAGGGACGTGATCTACAACTACATAGACTACATCAAAGGCGTCGAAGATATTGTAATGGACAGCTGGCCCCTTCAGAGGCTAAGGTACATTCTACAACTCCAGATGGCCCACTTCGTATACCCTAGTGCCACCCACACGAGGTTCAACCACAGCCTCGGCGTGATGCACGTTTCGTACAAGTACATCACGTACCTCCTCAAGGGGAGCTTAGAGTACCTCTCGCAGTCTAAGCACTACAACGAGCTCTCGTCGAGGCTCAAAGAGATCTCGCTCGCTACAAGACTGCTCGGGTTGCTACACGACATTGGGCATGGACCATTTAGTCATGCCTTCGACGAGTACGTTTACAAGACGAGGGACTTCCTACCGTACGTCATCGGCAATCACGAGATCCTCGGGTACCTTATTTATAGGGAGAACGTCCGCCGCCTCATCGAGCAAGCCCTCAAGGATAACTACAAGGTGCTCGGGGTAGACCCCGAGTACACTCTGAGCATGCTGGACGACGGATTGAAGCCGCCACTTGGTATGAAGGACCACACGGAGCTCCTTAAGAAGGGGCATATCAAGCCCGAGGACTACTTCGTTCCAACCCTTGACAAGGCTCTGAGCACGATCGTTAGGCTCGTTGTGAGGGACTACATCTTTACAAGCGATATAATGGACTACCTCAAGCGAGACTCTTACTACACGGGCCTCGCTATAGGGGAGATAAACGAGGAGTGGCTCCTGAGGAACACGTTCATAATAGAGCACGATGGCCGACTGAAGCCCGCCGTGTCTGGCAAGGCGATCGACGACCTCGTAAGGCTACTGGAGGCGAGGAAGCTGATGTACAAGAACGTGTACTTCCACCACGTGAACATAGCGTTCGTAGAGACTGTAGGGCGATTACTGAAGTGCGTCAAGAGCAAAATCACCAGCATCCTCGAAGACATGCTGGACAGAAACGAGTGGTCCAAGTACGTACTCTTGAACGATTTCAGCATCTACGGGATGCTCCAGTCCTTACTATACCAGCCGGCGTCTGAGCTCGAGTGCGAGGACAAAGACTTCGCTAAGAGGGCCCTCGAGAGCCTCTTTGTTACGAGGAAACCCATATGGAAGCTCCTCAGCAGAGAGGTCCTCAAGCTAGAGGACGCCAGGGTACTGTTCTCCACGAGGTTTAGCAGGGACATAAAGAACAAGATAAAGAGCGAGATCGTCAGCGAGCTCAACAACAGGTTCAGTAAGCTACAGCTCTCAGACGAGGACGTGCTCACCCTATACAACAAAGTCGACGTGTTCCCCTCCGCTGGTAGCGAGATAGTCAAACACCTCCTCGTCGTATCTCTGAAGGACTCCAAGGTTATCGGCTACAAGGAGGTCTTCTTCAACAGTTTCGCTGAGAGACACGGGCTAGTACCAGAAGCTCTGGTCTCGGTCTACCTAGAGAGACGCAAGTACAGGATGCTCGACGAGGACGAAGTCGCGGAGGCCAAAGAGATCGTTGCGAACGTTATAAGCGATTTGGTCAAGGCTAGGATAGCTGAAGCACCGGAGACGAGCTGAAGGACTCTCTCACGAACCTCCTTATAGCCTCGTCTACTATACTACTCAAGTCCTTGTTGTCTGAAGGGCACGTGTCCGTTGTCAGTCTACCATTGTTGCACACCCTGATAGAGCCGGAGTTTATCAGCTCCTCTACGACTCTTTCAAGCCTCTCACTGTACACACCGGTTATGGTCAGTGTCCAGTCCTTCAGTAACACCCCGTTCTTCAAGTAAACAATGGAGTGGAGGGTACTCCGGGACGGCTTGTACTCGCGTACTACGCTCAAGACTAGCTCTTCGAGCAATAAACCACCACGCTCTAATTGCACCTAGGTGAACTTAAAAGGCGGGCATCAGTTGAGTTAAAAACGTTAGGATTTATTACTAGTGTTATCACTGCTATTTGACCAGACCTAGGTGGGCTACTACTTGCCCATACCAGGTAAGCTGACGGGACAGTACGATTGGAGAATTGTTGAGGACGCTGTCAAGAGTTACTGGGCGGAGGTGGAGATATACCGGAAGATGAGAGAGAAAGCTCAGCGCTCGCCAAACGTGTTCGTCTTCATAGACGGCCCACCTTACCCCTCCGGCGACGTACCCCACATAGGCACGTTGTGGAACAAGACGTTGAAAGACGTGGTTCTCCGCTTCAAGAGGATGAGGGGCTTCCGCGTCTTCGACAAGCCCGGTTACGACTGCCACGGGCTACCCATAGAGGTGAAAGTCGAGCAGAGACTCGGCTTGAGAAGCAAGCGAGAGATAGAGGAGAAGATAGGGGTAGACAAGTTCGTTGAGGAGTGTAGGAGGCTCGCCCTCACAAACGCGGCCTCTATGACGAAGTGGTTCGAGGAAATCGGCGTAGCCATGGACTGGGAAAGCCCCTACTACACCCTAGATAACAAGTACATAGAGTCGGCGTGGTGGCTGATTAAGCGGGCTCACGAGTCGGGCTTGTTAGACAAGGACTACAGAGTCGTCCACTGGTGTCCCCGGTGCCAGACCACTCTCGCTGAGTACGAGGTAGAGTACCACGACCTCGAGAGCCCGAGTATAGTAGTGAAGATGCCGGTGGAGGGGGAGCCGAAGACTTTCCTATTGGTCTGGACTACAACTCCGTGGACTCTCCCAGCCAATACGTTCATCATGGTTAACCCCAAGGGCACCTATGTTAGGGTGGGGGTGGGCGATGAGGTCTGGATACTCGCTAAGCCGCGCCTCGGGGAAGTCATGGAACTAGCGGGGGTCGAGGACTACTCTATCATCGAGGAGTTCCCAGGCGAGAAACTCGTGGGTTTAAAGTACAAACACCCCCTCGAAGACCTGGTCGAAGCCCAGAAGAAGCTGAGCAAGTACCACGTCGTCCTCCCCTCGGAGGAGTACGTAAGCCTTTACGAGGGTACGGGCCTTGTACACGCGGCTCCCGGCCACGGCTTCGAGGACTTCGAGGTCGCCAAGAAGAGCGGTATTGACCTGGTTGTGAGCCCTGTCAACGACGAGGGCGTCTTCACGGAGGAGGCTGGTAAGTACAAGGGTATGTTCGTACGCGACGCTAACAGAGCGATCATCGAGGACCTGAGAGAGAGGGGCTATCTCGTGTACGAGGGTTCTATCATCCACAAGTACCCGGTGTGCTGGAGGTGTAAGACACCCGTCGTCCTGCGTGCAACGAAGCAGTGGGTTATCAGAGTATCTAGGTTAAAGGATAGGCTAGTACAGGAGGCAAAGTCTGTCAAGTGGATACCCGAGTGGGCGTTGCAGAGGATGCTACACATGCTCGAGAACGTCCAGGACTGGGTGGTGTCGAGGCAGCGCTACTGGGGGACGCCGCTACCGGTCTGGGTTTGCGAGAATGGACACTACGTCGTAGTGGGGGGCGTAGACGACATCAGGAGGCTGGGCGGCGAGGTCCCACCGGACCTCCACAGACCATGGATCGACAGGGTCGAGCTCAAGTGCCCCGTTTGTGGCAGGAGTATGAGGAGGGTCGAAGACGTCGTGGACGTTTGGTTGGACAGCGGTATAGCCTTCTACGCTGCCAGGGGGCGCCCGCTGGACCTCAAGGGAGGGGAGGTAGTCGTAGACTTCATCGTGGAGGGGCACGACCAGACGAGAGGATGGTTCTTCTCGCTCCTGAGGTCGGGTGTCATAGGCTTCGGTGTCAGCCCGTACAAGACTGTCTTGGTTCACGGTTTCGCCCTCGACGAGAAAGGGAGGGAGATGCACAAGAGTCTGGGCAACTACGTTGGAGCCGACGAGGCGATAAACAGGGCTGGTAGAGACCCGCTCAGGCTATGGTTGTTGAGCAACACTGTGTGGGAAGACCTGAGGTTCTCCTGGAAAAGCATCGAAGAAGTAGCGAGCGACCTGCAAGTGGCTTGGAACGTCTACCTGTTCGCCTCCACCTACATGAACCTGGACAAGTTCGAACCCTCGAGGAACGGCTTGGAGAAGTTTGTCGGCAAGCTGAAGTTCGAGGACAAATGGCTGTTGAGCCGTTTCACAAGGACCTTAATCAGGATAACCGAGAGCCTCGAGAACTACAGGATACACGAGGCCGTCAGGGAGTGGAGGAGGTTTGTCGTGGAAGACCTCAGCCACTGGTATCTCAGGATCGTTAGACCGAGGATATGGGTGGAAGAGGAGACCGAGGACAAGCTAGCAGCGTACGCGGTGCTCTACTACGTCTTGAAGAACATGCTAGTGGTAGCTGCCCCCTTCATACCCTTCTTCGCGGAGTACGTGTACCAGAAGGTCTTCAGGCCCGTCGAAGGCTTAGAGTCTATTCACCTCTCCGACTGGCCACAGCCAGACCACTCGCTCCTAGACGACTCGGTCGAGAAGGAGATGGAGGTCGTCAGGACACTCGCAGACCGGGTCGCGGCGGCCAGGATGAAAGCCGGGATCAAGCTACGGCAGCCAGTCAAAAGCGTGATAGTATACACGGACAAGAAGGAAGTCGCCGAGGTCGTGGAAAAGCACTCGGAGCTCTTAAAGAAGGTGTTCAATTCGAAAGCAGTGGAGGTGAAGGACGCAAAAAGCGTCGAGGAGATAGTAGTCTACACTCTGAGGCCAGTCTACAAGAAGCTCGGACCCAAGTTCAAGGAGCTCGCTGGCAGAGTGATAGAGTACGTCAAGGGTAGAGAGAGCGAGGTCGCACACGGGCTCCTGACAAAGGGCTACTTCGACCTCGAGATCGAGGGGAGGACTGTGAGACTAGAACAAGGCGACTTCGAGGTCGTCGTAGGTTACGTAGAGGGCTACGCAGTTGAGGTAAGCGAGCTCGGGACGATAGCGGTCGACAAGAGGTTGACGGAGAGAGAGGTCGCGGAGGGACTAGCCAGGGACGTTGTCAGGAGGATCCAGGTGATGAGAAAGATGATGAACCTAGAGCTCGACGAGAAGATCGAGACGTACATCGTCGCCCCAGCCGACAAGAAGAGCCTACTCGCCTGGTACCAAGACTACGTGAAGAACGAGACAGGGTCTGTGAAAGTCGAGCTCGTGGACACCATCCCTGAGCTAGACGGCTACACTAGGGAGTGGGACATAGGTGGAGACGTGTTCGTCATAATGGTGAGGAGAGTTGGACGATAAGACTATGAGGCTCCTCATAGAGGAGGCTAAACGGGTCCTACCACACTCCTACGCACCCTACAGTGGGGTCCACGTCGCCGCTGCTGTCCTGACCGACAAGGGTAACATCTACCGTGGCGTTAACGTGGAGAACAGTAGTTACGGGCTCACGATATGCGCCGAGAGGTCGGCGATATCCGCCATGGTAACAGCTGGGGAGAGGCGCCCAGTGGCGATCGCCATCGTAACAGACATGGACGAGCCTATCCCTCCCTGCGGAGCTTGTAGGCAGGTGATAGCGGAGTTCAACAGTGAAGCAGAGGTGGTTATGCACAGCGTGAAGACGGGTAAGACTGTCGTCGCGAACCTAAGAGACCTCTTCCCCTCGCCATTTAAGTTGAGGTCGACCGGGTAGACTAGCCGGTCCTCCCGTCCACCGGCATTTTTCGGACAGTGCTGGCACCTAGAAACGTACTCGCATCCCAGACATCTCCGTTGGGACTCTCCCACTCAATCATCGGCCTCGGGAGCCCGAGTCCTGACTACGACCTAGCCCTCTTGTGACATTTCCCATTAGAGTACTCGAGAGTCCAGTCCAACAACTAGCCGGACTCGCCGTCGCACAACATGTATACGAGCCGGTGGTGGTCAGCTGAGTAACTCCTCATCAGGTCTCAGCTGAAACCGAGGGTCATCACTACTTTAAAATCACTCAACACGGTGATAAAAGGCTGGTCGTCACGTTTGGTGAAAGGGCTCTACGTACTGGTGCTCGCTCTCGGCGAGGACTTGAGGGTTGTTACACGTGGAGGGAGGGTCTTCGACCTGCCTAGGGGTGTCTACTTCTACGTTGGCTCAGCCAGAGGCCCCGGCGGCGTGGAGTCGAGAGTGAGGAGGCACATCTCCAAGTCGAAGAGGCTCTTCTGGCACATAGACTACGTCACGTCTAACCCGGGAGCGAGGGTCTTAGGCTACTTTGCGGTGACCGGCAAGGGTATTCGGGAGTACGTTCTCTCAACTTTGCTCTCAGAGGTGTTCGAGCCTGTGAAAGGGTTCGGGTCTAGCGATGACCCGGCCGCAGTATCGCACATGTTCAGGTGCCAGTGGAGCATCCCCGAGTGTCTGGAGAGAGTCTCGAGGACGCTTGGCGGGCTCGGTGTGACCGTCAAGTTTATTAGAGCCCCTTAGCTTAGGGGTTAGCAACGTATCGGAGTCGAAATCGTAATGGAACGTGAGTCGGAAGAGGAGTCGGGGGGAAACCCCGTTAATATAATAGATCTAAAACCCGGAATGGAACACGTGAAGATCAAGGGCAGAGTTCTAGAAGCCGGTCCTCCCAAAGTGATCCAGACGAAGAAGGGTCCGCGTACGATCAGCAACGCTGTAATTGGCGACTCGACCGGTAGGGTAGAGACGACATTCTGGGGCGAGAAGGCGGGCACCATTAAGGAAGGGCAAGCGGTCGAGATAAACGGTGCCTGGACGACGAGCTTCCGGGGCAAGGTCCAGCTGAACGTTGGAAGGTCAAGCGAGGTAAAGGAGGTATCCGACGCCGAAGTCCCCCAGCCGAGCGAGGTACCGGCCGACTCGCCAACAGCGCCGGAGGAGGAGCGACGCCCTAGTTTCCAGGGCCGGAGGCGCGGCGGGTTCAGGCCGAGGCGAGGGTAATGAGCGAGGAGCACACTGCGGACACAGGGGCTAAGAGCCGTTACGAGGAGATAAGGGCGCTTAAGCCGCTGAGGCAGGGAACCTTCCTCGGGGAAGAGGGCGAGAAGTTCTACGTCGCGAAGAGCGAGGAAGAGGTGTACGAGCTGTCGCCACTAGCGTACTACATCTGGTTGTTGTGCGACGGCGAGCACACCGTGGAGGACGTAGCGAACACCATCAGTAGCGAGGTAAACATGCCTCTCGAGGACATAGTCGAACCCCTCGTAGAGGTACTCGAGAGCTTACACGGTGCTCAGCTAGTCGTGTACTGACTACGCCCCGGCCCCACTCGTATATAAGTCCATTTTTTAGATGATTACCCTTTGAGAGAGCCATGTCGAGGGCTATTCTAGTCGCAGTAATAGTCTTAGTCATTAGCCTTTCGGTCGCGCCAATTACCCTAGGGCAGGACTTCACGCCTACCCTACAACAGGTCTACGTCAAGATATATAACGAAGTCGTGAACACGGGGACTGCACCAGTCGCCCTTTCCAGAACGGGGCTCACGGAGTTCAACTACCCCCTCGAAGACCCAACTCAGAGGATAGTTCGTGTCGAGGCGTGGTTTAACGGGGTGAATGTTAGTTATGCTGTCTACGGGGGTGACGAACCCTACATCAGGTTCATCGCCCCAAGCTCGTGGACGAATCTGACACCGGGTACTAGGGCTGAGGCGTGGGTGGTGTACTTGGTCGAAGTAGATACTTTGTCCAGGTTCAAAGGCATAATAGACTTCTCGAACGCGTACATAACAGGAAACACTAGTAGACTGGAAGAGGAGTCCCAGCCTATAGCGTTGAACTCGACCTTGAAGCAGTACGTGTCCGCTACGAGCGGGTGGAACTACACCAACCCACTACTCCAGTTACTCGTCAGGTACATATCGTCTACTGCCGACTCTGACAAGCCCGTAGACCTCGTGAGGGCTGTCGTAGAATACGTGGACATCAACATTGTCTACTCGATCAGGATGCCTCCGAGAGAGCCGTGGGAGACACTCCTCTTCATGGAAGGCGACTGTGATGACCAGTCCAACCTCCTCGTGACAGTCCTCAGAGGGCTCGGGATACCCAGCTACCAGGAGTACGGTATGGTCTATTTGTCCAGCGATTTCCGCTTAGAGTCTGTGGAAAACAACGGGATGCTCAACATAACCATGATCGGTGGAGGAGGACATGCGTGGGCGGTCGCTTTCCTGCCACCCTGGGGGTGGGTTCGCATCGACACGGTTTTCGGCGTTAAGGGCAACTGGCTGTCGCACATCGTCTCGATACCCTATTACAACTACCCAACAGTCGTAATGGGGAGAAGCAGGGGCGAGGCTAGCCAGGTCGAGTGGCTGAGCTTCGATAAGCAGATCGCTATGGCAAAACTCAAATACGTAATACTGTACGAAGTCTCGGTTGTAGAGCAGTTTTAAAGGTCCAAGGACATTATAAGTTACCCGGATGACCGAAGACTTCAATGCTGAGTCGTGACGAGACTCCACCCCTAGGGAGCTCCCAACGGTGGTTTAATAAACGGGTCTACTGGCTGGTAGATGAACTTCTTCGGAGGTACACCAAACCTCTCAATGGGCTTCATCAAGTGCTTGAAGGCGTGCTTCGGAGGCTGGTAGAGACCTGGAGCTATACTCCTCTCGACCCTTATCTTTACCTTCCCCAACTCCGTTGATCGGTAGCCGCACTTAGGGCACTTGAACCCCTTTCCATACCCTGCACTAGTCATCCTAGCCCCACACCTGGGGCATAACGGGTTCTCGAACCTATAGACCTCAGTAAGCCTCACCACCAGCAATTTCTCGAGGTTGAGGGTCGGCGGGTGGGTCGTAGAGCCGGGCCTCACGCACCCCATCACCTCGACCTCGTCCCCGACCGCAAGCTCGGAGACGACGTCCCTGAACTCCTTGGTGGGCTCGTAGGCCGCGACGTCGATCGAACAGTGTCCGTCGGACACACCGAACACGACGTGCCCGCCCTGGATCCTCCGTGGGGCTCTCGTGACGAAGCCCCTGACTCTTACACACCTGTAGGGGTATGCTTCGCAGACCGACTCCACCTCCTGGAGGTGCTGGTCTGTGTGCTGGTTAGTCCTGAACAACACCACTGCCTCTACTTCCTCGAACACTCTTATCGACCTCAACGCCGCCACAATGTGCTCCGGGCTCTCTCCTCTGACCCCCATTAGAACGGGGTCCGGGCCTCTCGGTGTCGCCAACAGCCTGCCCGTATCGTGGTCGTAGTTGAGGAAGAGAGCTCCCTTAGACCTCAGCTCGGCGTCTTTGACAGATTCAGCGTCTACCAGCCTCGGCTTGCCGATGTTATCCCTCACTCTATATAAAATCGCCTCGTACGTGAAGTCGCCTTCGAGGAGGTCTACGCCTATCGCGGCTGTAGCCCCTACAAGCCCTCTTTTCCCCTTAACAGATTTTGCCAGAGCCCCCGACTTCTCTATGACCCTCTCCACGACCTGTAGGGGGATCAGGTCCCCTACCGCTCTCGTGCCGACCCTCTTCAAGTACTCGGGTATCTCTCCTTCGAGCACGACGATCGCAGGCTGGTGCTTCGGGTTGTCGAACTCCCTAGCGTAGTCCTCTGCTATCACCTCGACTATGTCGAGTAGCTCCCTAGCGCTCCTCTCCGTCTCGAGTCTCAGGGCTACAGCACCGTTCCCCCTCGTCTTCCAGGGCACTGCCGGGTTGAGCCTTACTAGGTTGGGGTAGTCGACCAGCCTAGCCTTCCTACCTGTTAGCTCCCACGCTATTTTGACAGCCAGGTGTGTGGTACACCCGCCGGTATGGGAGTCGAAGTCGTCTATCCCCACGTGTACTAGCAAATTACCCACGCTTCATGAAGCACTTTGCCCCCACTATAATTATTGGCAGGAGGACTGTAGCGTCACCGTAGACCACCACGCTCTTCCCGCTGGGCTTCACTTTCCCCCACGTTATGGCCTCCCTCAGGTGGGCCCCGCTAAGGCTGCCGTCGTACTCGACCGCCGTGGTTATGTAGACGCTGTACTCCATCCCCTCTTTGAACTGAGACCACCACAGGGCGTGGTGCTTTGATATGCCACCACCCACTATTAGCCCCCCAACTTTCCTCGCCGAGAACACTTTCTCCGCCAGGAGCTTCTCGTCCGCCAGGAGGTCTAGTCTCAGTCCGCTCATAGTACTGTGGAAGACTATGTTCGTCCCGAACGCCCCGTCGAGTAGGCCTGGGACTACTACGGGGACGCCCTTCTCGTAGGCTGCTCTCAGGAAGCTGTTCTCGTCTCTCAACCTCTTCCCGACCTCCGCGAGTAGCTCCACGCCGCTCCACTCCTTCTTGACTTTCACAAGCTCGTCCAAGAGGCTCCTCGTGAACTTCTCGATCGATATACCGTAGCCCTCCCAGGGTATTAGCACGTTCCCGAGCCTGTGCACCTCCACGCTCCTCAAGAACGCGTCGTCGTACAGCCAGTCGCCCTTATAGTACCTCGAGCCAGTAGCCCTCGCTATGTCGTGGTCTACGGCTCCACACGTCGTTATAACCACGTCGGCGAAGCCCTCCCTTATAAGCTGAGTGATAACGCCTCTCAGGCCGGTCGCCACGAGGTTCCCCGTGAAGGAGAAGATCTTGAGGACCTCAGCGTCCTTCAACATAGCGGCCAGTACCCGGGAGGCGTTGTAGACGTGGGCGGCCATGAAACCGTGGGACATACCAAAAGCTTCGACGAGATCGCATACGGTCATCTCGTGTGAGACTCTGTAGTCTGAGATACTCTCTACTAGAATGTCCGCCCTGGCGCTCTCTACAAAGTCCGACATCGGCGAACGCCTCGGTCCGATGCAAATTGGTCGTGCTCATGTTTCTTATCGCTGTTCGGCTAAAATACCTATTTAACTCGATCAACGAGTACTTGAGAACGCACGGCAACAGGGTTCAGCGATGATAATAAACCCGCTGGAGCTCCTACTAAAGTACCGCGTTTTAACGTTTGAGGAGTTGTCGAGGTTGTCGGGTTACTCCCGCGAAGTCCTAGAGAGGGTGGTAAGAGACCACGGCACAGCTCTACGCGTCGAGGGCGAGTTGGTCAGGGTCGTCAACCCGGTAGACATAGCCTTAAGGCTTTTACAGCGGGGTATGAGCCCCACCAGAGTCAGCGAACTGATCTCGTGGAGGGACTTCGAGGAGTTCTCCGCGGAGATCCTCTCCAAGAATTCGTACGAGACGGTCACAAACCTCTTGCTGACTAGTCCCGTGAGGTTCCAGATAGACGTCTTAGGTGTTGACACGGTATCGGGTATAGCCTTAGCCGTCGACTGTAAGCACTGGAGTAGGAACACGAGGGTCTCTCTAACGGCAGCAGCCCAGAGACACCTCGAGAGGCTCGAGAAGATGAGGAGGTACCGTAGCTTTGTGGTGGCCCGCTATCCGGTCGTGAAGAGAGCTGTCAAGGTCGCCGGTGTCATACTCACGCTGGTAAGGCCTCTATTCAGGGTCTACTCGGGTAGCGTCGTGCTCGTCTCTATAAGCGAGTTCAACTCCTTCCTCCGAGACCTGAGGGTGGTGATGGACGAGCTGGGTGTTAAGCCTCTCAAGCTCTACTGAATAAACTCGACTCTGACACCCTTCCCCTCGAGGTACTTCAAGAGCATCCTAGCCACCTCGAGCTTGAGTTTCTTCACACCTAAGTCCTTTACGATGTCGGAGGGGCAGTAATGTGGGGTGTCTAGGTCGAACCCCGCGAGTATTACGCGACTACTCCCGAGAGCCCTGGCGAGGAATACGGATCTGTCGCCGTCTGTGAACCCCCCGAAGTTATAGACAAAGGGCCTCGGCTCCACCTGGGTCGAGCCTATGAGCATCCCGTCCAGCCTCGGCACTACTGCTCTAAGCCTCTCCACGTTGTCCCCGTGGGCGTGGACCACTACGATAGAACCCCTCTGGGCCGCTGCATTTATGTACCTAACGTCGCCGTCGAGGTCTGTCACCACTATTAGTGGTTGGACGCCCTCCTCGAGCAGGTACCTCGTGGAGCCGTCTGCTGCTATAACGGGTAGGTGGCTGTACTTCTCTATGTAGAGCCTGACGTCCTTCTCCAGGTTCTTGCCGCAGCCGAAGACCACTACGGAGCCCATAAGCCTTGGTAACTGTTCGAGCGTGGTCTTCCCTTTGTGAGCCGAGATCAGGCCGCTCAGTACGTCTGTTGCGTACTGGTCTCTATCGAAGGACAGGGGCAACTTGGACTTGATCACGCTGTAGAGCACCGTCCACTCGCTCCTGTCTACGACCCACGTCAACGCCTGGCCCACCTAGCGTAGCTCCACTCTCAGTATCGCCTCGACGTTGTACTCGTGTATGGACTCGAATGAGAGGGCTCTGACGGTAGCATAGCCCTTGAACCACTTCAGGTTGCCTCTTATCCAGCTCGCTACCTCCCTTACCACGTCCTCGACGAACATAGGCCTCTCGACAAGCCCCTTTATTAGCTCGACTTCCTCGACCCTACTCAAGTACCCTTTCAACGAGGGCTGGACAACGCTCGAAAGACCGCTTATCAACGCCTCCTCGTCGACCTCCACGTGGCCGCTCCCGGCTCTCAGGGTCACCTCGACGACCACACGCTGCATGTGGGTCAGCGGCCTCCCAGTCAACTCGAGAGAGGTCTGGAGAGCACAAGGACAGGCGTTCGAGGTGGTGAACCTGTAGCTCCAGACCCTCCTAATCACGCCTACCCCCCTCGCGTACAGCACTCTCTTGGAGGCTTCGAAAGACCTGTAGTCGTCCTCCTCTCTCACGAGACCGCTGGCCTTCAGCACCACGAGAGCCTTACCGGAGTACTCGTGGCGGGACAGCAGCCTTTCAGCGAGGACCTCTGGCTCTCTGTAAACCTGCTCGCTCGTCATGGACCTCACGGCTTTGTAGCTCCTCGACAAGTGAACACCCCGCATGTAGGGTGGTAGGTCCACGTAGGCCTTCAGCACCGGGACAAGCGTTATACGCCCCCATGTAAACGGGGGCAACCTCATCCACCCTATACCGACGAAGTCTATGTAGATCTCATGCGCTGGCCTCTCGTCGTGGATATCGCGGGTCGACATACCGGGCTACACACCTTTAAAAAGGCGTATCAGCGTTATAGCATAATAGGATTTAGTGTTAGGATAACCTAACAAAGGGGGGAGTATGCTTACACTCGATAAGGCGAGACCTGGTGCGAGGCTTAGGATTGTGAGCATGGACGGGAGAGGTTGGGTTCAGCGGCTTTACCAGATGGGTCTCCTACCCGGTAGTATAGTGGAGATCGTGTCAAACTACGGTGCTGGACCTGTAGTACTGAGGGTGATGGGTGCCGAGGTCGCTGTCGGCAGGGGGATCGCCAGAAGGATCTACGTTGAAGAGGTGAAGGAGAGCTGAAGGAGATCACCGTAGCAGTAGCAGGACAGCCCAATGTCGGCAAGTCTACCTTCTTCAACCTGCTGACTAAGAACAGGGTCTTGGTCGCCAACTGGCCGGGTGTCACAGTCGAGAAACACGAGGGGTCTCTAGAACACAGAGGGTACCGCATCAAACTAGTGGACCTGCCGGGAGTCTACGGCCTCTCCGCGTTGACTTTAGAGGAGAGGATTTCGAGAAGCTACATTCTCGGAGGGGAAGCCGACGTCATAATAGCACTCGTGGACACGACTATACCCGAGAGGACGCTGTACCTGCCTATCCAGATCCTAGAGGCATACAAGAACGTCGTGATAGCCTACACAAAGTACGACATGGCACACGAGATGGGTATACACATAAACTTCGACACGTTGGAGAAACGGCTCGGTGTCCCAGTAGTGCCTGTGTCCGCGGCGACAGGCTACGGTATAGAGTACCTCTTGGACAAAGTAATAGAAGTAGCAGAGAAGGGCGGTAGAAGAGACTACTTGAGAATCGACTACGGAGAGCTAGAGCCTTTCATAGAAAGCGTTGAGCGAGAGCTGAAGAAGTGCGAAGGCTTGAGAGAGTACCCCTCAAGGTGGCTTGCAATAAGGCTACTCGAGGGAGACGAGGAACTGGCCGAAATGCTGTCTAGTAAATGCGGTAGCGAGGTGTACCGGGCATTTGAGGAGGCGAGGGATGAGGCACGTAAGGTCGTAGGGAAGGACGTATCCATGTTCGCCTCGGCGAAGAGGTTTAGCTTCATTATGAGCCTAACGCGCGAGGCGGTAGTCAGAGCCAGGACCCCCGAGAGGAAGGCGAGAAGCATCTTCTACCACCCTGCCATAGGAACAGCGCTCAGCTTAACTCTGTTACTGTCGATCTTCATGCTAGTCTTCATAGTCAACACAGGGTTCCCCTTGAACGTCGTATTGTCTTTACTGGGGCAGGAAAACCTAGCAGCGGTCGTTGAGGAGTACAGTCTGTCAGGTATGTTGGGGAAAGGTCTGGGCTGGCTTATGGACATTGCGAGGTCTTCTATAGCTAACCCGCTGTTGGCGAGTTTTGTAGCCGACGGCGTCATAGGCGGGGTAGCCTCGATACTCACTTTCCTACCACTGATATTCGTTGTAATGTTTGTCCTGTCCGTGGTAGAGGACGCGGGCTTACTCCCGAGGATGGCCGTGGGGGTCTCGGCGTTAACAACAAAGATAGGCTTGTCAGGTAACGCGCTGTTCCCGATAACTGTATCGCTTGGGTGCAATGTTCCCGGTATAATGGGAGCAAGGGCAAGCCTGACGGCAGGTGAGAGGATTAGACAGATACTGACATTACCGTTAATCCCCTGCCAGGCCAGGCTCGTCGTCTTACTAGCTCTAGCTACGGCGTTGAAGACTCTAGGTGGTTGGGTGATGGTGTTCACTGGCTACGTGGCGGCTTTCTCGGCGTTCATAGTGTTGAACTACGCCTTGTACAGGCTTTCGAGGAAAAGGGAGCCCATCCCCGAGATGCTCCTAGAGATCCCTGCTTACCATAAGCCGCTCGGTAAAGTCGTGTGGTGGATGACGTGGAACAACGTAAAGCACTTCCTAGAGAAAGCGGGCACGATAATATTCGTGTCCAGTGTCGCCGTGTGGGCTATGTCGTCGTTTACTCCCGCGCTCACGTACACCGATAACCCGTCTAACAGTATAGCGGCAGAGGTGTCCAGGCTCCTCATCCCCGCGGTCTACCCGTTCCACGTCGCAGGGGAAAACGCCTGGATGGTGGTGTTCGGGCTACTCATGGGGTTCGTCGCGAAGGAGGTCTTCGTGACGAGCATTCTCACGATAACTGGGACTCCCAGTATGGCCGAGGCGGTCTCGGTGATGGGCTTGACAGATGCTCAACTCATCGCGATAGGTGTCTTCACGACACTCTACGTTCCGTGTCTAGCCACTCTCTCTACCATATACAGCGAGACGAGAAGCGTCAAGCTCACGGCCCTCGCAGTACTCCTGTTAATGGGCACAGCTTACCTCGTATCCGCCCTCCTGTACTACTTTTTAACGTTATTAGTGTGAACCCGGGATCTAGCTGGTTCAGGGTCCGTTTTTGAGGGAGGTCTGCACACGTATCTACGAACTGTTGTCTAGGAGGTACGAGATAAGAGAGGGAGAGTTCGTCGGACTAGTTGCGAGGAGAAACCTCTTCGAGCACCTCGTTGCCGTTCTACTGAGCCAGAACACCAACGACAAGAACGCTATCAGAGCGCTTTCTAACTTGAAAAGCAGGCTCGGCAAACTCACCCCCGAGAAGGTCCTTTCGCTGGACGTAGGCGAGCTAGCGCAGTTGATAAAGCCTGCTGGTCTACACCTTCAACGCGCTAGGAGGATCGTGGAGTTGGCGAGTTACCTAAGAGACCGGCTCGAGGAGTTCGAGTCGGAGGTCAGAAGAATGGACGTGCTCGAGGCCAGGGAGGTGTTGATGAACTTGCCAGGGGTAGGCGACAAGACAGCTGACGTAGTACTACTGGTCTACTTCGGGAAACCGGCTTTCCCGGTCGACACGCACATCAAGAGGATAACCACACGGCTAGGCTTCGTGAAGGGAGGCTCGTACAAGAAGGTATCCGGCTTCTGGCAAAGCTGCCTCCCACCAGACAAGTACCTGGAGACCCACCTCCTTCTAATCCAACACGGCAGGGCAATTTGTAAAGCCAGGAAGCCCCTGTGCCACGAGTGCCCTATCAAAGAGTTTTGCGAGTACTATAAGTCCAGGGGTCTCCGTCAACAGTAGTCAGGAAACAGCGTAATCGTGGGGGTAACATTGTCCAGGGGTAAGATACTGAGGAAGCTGGCTAGCGAGACACTGGGCGAGGAGTTGGCGAGCAAGCTGTGGGGGCGGATCGAGTTCGTCGGTGACATAGCTCTGATCAGGATACCGCCCGGTATAGAGGCTGACGCGCTCAAGCAGCTCGCCGAGAGGATCTTGGAGGAGTTCAAGTACGTCAAGAGCGTGTGGGGCGGCCACCCTGGTGTCCAAGGGGAGTACAGGCTCCGGAAGTACGTTCACCTGGCCGGCGAGCCGAGGAGCGAGACTGTTTACAAGGAGCACGGCTGCCTCTTCAAAGTGGACATCACGAAGGTGTACGTGTCCCCTGTCCTAGGCTACGAGCACAAGAGAGTCGCTGGCCTCGTCCGCCCGGGTGAAGTAGTTCTAAACATGTACGCGGGTGCCGGCTTGTTCAGCATCATAATCGCAAAGCATAGTAGACCGTCCAAAGTCTACAGCGTCGATATCAACCCGGACGCGTACAAGTACATGGTGGAGAATGTCAGGCTAAACAAGGTCGAAGGAGTGGTAGAGCCTATTCTAGGGGACGCCGTAAGGGTGATCCAAGAGAGGCTCGCCGGCTCAAGCGACAGGGTCTTAATGCCCTACCCGGACATCGCCTTAGACCACCTCCCCTACGCCATCATGGCCTTACGTGACGGCAGAGGAGTCGTACACGTATACCTCCACGTTAAGGCGGCTAAGGGCGAGGACCACTTCGAGAAGGCCGCCTCCCTCCTAAGCCGGAGGCTTGGTGAGATAGGCGTACAATGGTTTAACGTCGCGAACAAGAGGGTCGTCAGGATGGTCGGGCCGCGAGTTTACCAGGTCGTACTCGACGTCGAAGTGAAAAGTTTTTAATTGAATGCAAATGCGAAGTATAAAGCGGGGTGTTCACTGTGAGCAAGACTGTAATCGCGGTCGCACTCCTCGCCACCTTCCTAGCCGGCTTCGCGGGCGGCTACTTGTTCAACTTCACGAGTAAGCCGACCGGGGCGCAAGCACAGACTATTAGAATTACGGTGTCGACGACGACAAGCTTATACCAGACCCACCTGCTAGACGACCTGCTGGCAGACTTCAAGAACACGACTGGGTTGAGCGCCGAGTTCAGCGTCCTCGCCAAGGGGAGTGGCGAGGCGCTAAGACTGTTGAGCGACGGCTCGGCTTGTCTGGGCTTCACTCACGCCCCCTCACTCGAGCTGAAGTACATTCTCAACGGTAGCATCGTCAGGTTGAGCATCTTCGCTTACAACGAGTTCGTGATAGTGGGCCCCAGGGACGACCCAGCGGGGGTCTCCAACGCCACATCGGCTGTCGACGCCTTCAAGAAGATCTACGATGCGGGTGAGAAGGGCTTAGCCAAGTTCGTGAGTAGGGGCGACAACTCGGGGACTCACGTGAGGGAGTTACAGCTCTGGAAGCTCGCTGGGCTAGACCCCAGCAAGAAGACCTGGTACCTGGTCTCGGGGCAGGGCATGGCTCAGACGCTTCTAATGGCCGACAACACTGGGGCGTATACCCTAACCGACGTCGGGACGCTCCAGAGCCTCGTATCACAGGGCAAGATCAGCAACCTGGTCGTGCTCCTTAGAGACCCCAAGCTACTTATCAACGTCTACAGCTTCTACGTCTCGTCCAGCCAGAGCTGCAGGAGCAAGGACGTGAGTAACCTGGCACTCCTACTCGCCGAGTACTTGAACACGAGAGGGCAGCAGTTAATAGCCTCAAAGTATAAGGACCTCTTCAGCCCAGCCCTCCAGAACCTGACAACTATTGAGTCCGCCTGGCTCGAGCTAAGTAAGCTTGCCTGACGCGGCCACGCCTATATCCCACGAGAAGCATTTTTCCACCCTGGTGTTGAGCCTTGGAGAGCCTCCTCGACATCACGCTGAGAAGCCTGTGGATATCCGGGCTGGCTTCACTCGTGTCCTTCATGGGAGCCCTGGCTTTGTCGTTTTCCCTGGCCCGCACCCGGGAGAGCGTGGGCAACGTCGTCGCAGGCTTTATCGAGTCGCTAGTTGGCGTCCCTACGACTGTCATAGGCCTTCTGACCTATATGCTACTCTACCCTAAAGGCCCTCTCGCCCCATTGAAGTTGCTCTACACGCCTTGGGCTATCGTGATAGGCGAGAGCCTCGTGGCCCTACCGGTCTCGACGGTCGTCCTGTACAGGTCTGTCAAGAGGAGCCTTAGCGTGGTAGGAGAACTGGCAGCATCGCTGGGTCTAACAGGTGGAGACCTCCTCGGGTTGGTGGCGAGGGAGGTCATACCCGACCTCTTCACGTCGTATCTGGTGGGGTTCTCGAGGGCCATTGGAGAGCTAGGGGTAGCCCTCATTGCGGGTGGCGGGATTCAGGGGTACACGAACGTGCTGACGACGGCTATAGCCCTCGAGACGTCTATAGGAAACTACGAGGACGCCATCAGCGTCGGGCTGGTCCTGATCTCGATCACCGCCCTGATAACATTAGCGTTGAAGGCTGTGGGTGAGAAGCTTTGGAGGTCGTTCTAGAAGGCGTGAGCCACACGTACAACGGTAAGGAGTACGCTCTCGAGGAGATCGACCTGTCTATCGATGGCCCGGGGATGTACCTCGTCGTGGGGCCCAACGGGTCGGGGAAGACCACTTTGCTGAAGATAGTCTCGCTCAACCTGAGACCCAGCCGAGGGCGCGTAACCGTCGACGGCGTGGACGCCTGGAACACCAGTAAGAAGGAGTTCGCCGAGTTAAAGAGCAGGTTTGTCTACTCCCACGACAAGCCTATTCTGCTACGAGGGACCTTCAGGTACAACCTGACGATGGGGGGCAGGCTGTCGGGTAGAGTCGACGAGGACTTCATGAAGCGCCTGGTCGAGCTCTTCAGAGTGGAGAAGTTACTTGAAAGGAAGTCGTGGGAGCTGAGCGCGGGGCAGGCAAAGATATGCTCGTTGATAAGAGCCCTGTCTGTTAAGGCGGAGGTCTACGCGCTGGACGAGCCGTTCAATAGTCTAGACTCGTCCAACGTGTCCAGGCTCCTATCGGTGCTGAGGGAGCTCTCTAATACGAAGGCCGTCCTCGTCTCGACACACTTCCTGTACGAGGGGTTGTTGAACTCGGCGAAGAAGACGATAAGGCTGATCAACGGAAAAATAGCCTGAGATAATCTACTTACCGCTCTTCCTCTCCTCTCCACGCCTCTCTTTAGGGGCCTCGACCTCTATGACTCTGACCCCGACCCCCATTAGCCTCCTCATAACCGCGTCGATGAACCTGACGTGGCTTCCCTTCTGTCCCACGAAGGCAGGGTAGGCGTCCGAGCTCACCTTGACTAGGAGGTCTGGGCCCGCGAAGTCGGCGTCGATGATGTGCTTGTGGATCCAGCCAATGGGGTGTATCGACCTCACCAGCGGCTTCAGGTCCAGAGTCAGCTCCACGGCGCGGAGTTTAAGGCCTGTATCGCTCTCGACAGCGGTTATCCTCTCACCACCCTTCCCTATCAACCTCCCGATGTAGCCTTCTTTGACTACTATGAGTGCGTCGGGCAGGGTCTCCGTCTTTAGCCCAACAGACTTCTTCTCGTCGATGAACTCGACAGCGGTGATCACCTCGGCGTCGGGGGCCCTGATCTTTGTGGCGTCGATGATCATCTTCTCGCTGTCCTTCAGCTTCCTCGTCCTCAGCTTGGTCTCTAGTATCAGCTTCACCCCTCTGCGCGCGCCGGGCCTGACTATGTCTTTGAGCCCGAGGTCGACTACTCTCGCCGACTCTTCGCCCAGGAGCACCTCTCTCAGTAGCGACGCGCTATCTTTACTACCGTGCTCTCTCTGGAAGACCGGGTCTCCGGCCACGATGAGACGACTGTTCCTGCCTATCCTAGTTATCAGCTCCACAGCGCTCTCGACTGACACGCTGTGGACGTCGTCTAGGAATATGATCGAGTCGTCGAACGTCCTACCCCTCAAGTAGTGGGTGTCGGCTATGACGATCCTGCCCTGCTTGATCAGCTCCTTTATCTTCTCTACTTCGATATAGCCCGACAAGACGTCGCCCATGTAGTTCGAGGCGACATCGTAGTACATCTCTCCAAGCTCGACCATCGAGAGCTCCCGTCCAGTCGTTACGTCGACTACGGGCCTCGAGATAACGAACCTCCTGTACTCCCCGCTAAGCACGGCGTCTACACCGTAGAGCAGGCTGAAGAGGCTTTTACCAGACCCTGTCGGTCCGAAGAGCCCTACGATCTCGTACTTCTTGTTGGACAGCGCTATCTGCATCTCCTCCTGGCCCGGCGTCTGGGGTTTCAAGCTCTTGAACAACTCACCCATACAGTTTTCCCTCGCGGGGCTGATGAAAACACAGCCTAGTTAACAGGATTCTAGTAAATAGCCATTATAAGTTTTCGAGCAAATCGTGGACAGCACTCTCCTTGAGCCGTAGAGGGGTTAAGCCAGAGGCCAGCTTCCACGCCTCTGCTAGCAGCGCTTTCAAGACTGCTGGGTCGGCTCCACTCTTCTCAAGAGACTTCTTGAGGCGGTCTCTGGACAGGCTGTCCGCCCACGCCATCATGAGCGCTAACCCCTTCGCAGTGTAGGGGTACTGACCTCTCGCGACCAACTTCGCGATCAACCCCTCTAGTGGGGGAAGCCTGACCTCGAACCCGAGCAGGTTATACGCGAAAGACTCTCTAAGTAGTTCGACGTCAAGCCCAGTCACGGCCGTCTCGATCACTAAGAGAGGGAGTGTGACAAGGTTTACAGCGGCAACACCCTTTTCTCTCAACGACGTCCTCAGCTTTGCTTGTATATAACCCATCTGTGTCGCAGAAGTCACGGCTTGAATAACGTCGTCTTCTCTACCCGCGTCGACGAGCACCCTCGCCTCTTGTAGGGGTTGGACAAGCCCGTAGAGTCCGGTGGCTAAGTCGTCTAGGACGACGTAGTTCACTCCAAGCCTTCTCAGCTCTCTCCCAATCCCCTCGACGAGCCTGAGCGTCTCCTCTAGAACCCTGCTCGTCATGCCGGTCCATCTACAGTGCGGGGGCTAGTAGGTACACTATCTTCCCTACCCCAAGTGAGAACTCTAGCTGGAGTGGGGAGTCGGTACTGAACCTGACGGCTATTGTGTCGGATATTTTGCTGAGCCCGATCACCGAGGAGACGTAGGAGACTTGGTAGCTAGCCTTGCTCCTCTCCTTTACCTCGAGGGACACGAGAGCAGGTGACCCGACTTGGTACTTGGCCTCGACGGTCCCGGTGCCCTTCCCCCTCACTATTAGCTCCTCCTCGGTTGCCTCGAACTCTATCTTCTCCGAGACGCTTTCCACGTCTTTAACTGCCTCCTTGAGGCCGCCCGCTATAAGCCTGGCGTCCACTTTAAACTCCAGGTTCGCGAGAGATATCTCGGGCGGCTTAACGTCGAGGTTCCTGAACTTGTAGAGCCTCTTCGTCGCAGAGACTAGCGTCAGCTCGACGTACTCCTCGTCGCCTTCGATGTTGAGCCTGTCCCCTTTCTTCGCCTTTTTGAACAGCTTGTCCAGGTTGGACACCGAGACTCCAATGTTGAGTGGGGCCTCTACGTTGTACTCGCTGAATGCTTCCGCGGGCAACTCTATGTCTATCAGCGCGATATTGCTTATGTCCATTGCCGTGATCCTGAGCTTATCTTGTTGAAACTGGAAAGCCACTTCATCGACTATCTTACTCAAAGCGTCTACAATCTCCTTGAAGTACCTGGCCTCCGGGTAAACCACTTTTATCAATATGCTACACCATACATGTGATTATACGTTGAGCCTAGGTAATTAAACTCAGTGGTCGGTTCTATGACTGACCGGGCAGCCAAGTACTTCACCACCAAGGCGACGGAGAGAGACCGTGCGGTGTTCGAAGCAGGCCTTGCACTGGGCATGGTGGTCCACCAGTTTACGGGTATACCACTGAGGAGCAACGAGGACGCAGAGATGCTGGAAAGGCTGATCGAGAGGTCGATCTTGTCGCAGCCGTACAGGACAAGGGCGAAAGTCGCGATAAAGAGGAGGTTCGACCACAAGCCCGAAGACCCCTACGACTATAGCACCCTTAAGACAAGCGACCTCGACGTCCTAGTAGAGGTGAGGTACGGTAGGTTCGTGGTAAGGGCCAGGCTTAGGCGTGTTGAAGAGCTCGACTTCAACCTCGCCTACATCGAGGACATCGAGGAGGTGTGAGTTGAAGGGCGTAGCGTGGGCTATAACCGGGTCCGGGGTCTTCATCAACGAGTCGCTACAAGCCATACGGGCCCTCAGGAGTAGGAACGTCCCGGTTACCGTGTTCGTCTCGAGGGCAGGCGAAGAGGTCTTGAAGATGTACGGTATGATCAGGTTGCTAGAGGAGCTCGTGCGTGGCGAGTACCCGAACGAGGTAGTGTACGAGAGGGACGAGGGTCACAGCTTCCCGAAGACCGGTAGGTTGTACAAGGGTGTGTACAGCTTCGTGGTAGTTTCCCCGGCTACGACCAACACGGTGGCTAAGATAGTCCACGGGATAGCGGACTCGCTGGTGTCGAACCTCGTAAGCCACGCGATAAAGACGGGTACGCCTGTTCTCGTGGTCCCCTCTGACCTGGTTGAGACGACCTCGAGGATACCACTACTAGTAGACCGAGACGTGTGCGAGTCCTGCAGTAGTTGCGTCGCAAGCACGGCCTGCCCCACAGGGGCAATGAGTAGAGACCAAGTGTTCAAAGTACGGGTAGACTTGTTGAAGTGCGTCCTATGCGGTTTGTGCGTTGAAGCGTGCCCGTACGGTGCTATAAAGTTGAACGTCGAGATAAGGGTCAATCCCCACCCCTACTACGTGGGTATCATAAACAGGTTAACCGAGATACCGGGTGTGAGAGTCCTCGAGAACCCAAACCGCGTTCTCGACGTTCTCAGGGAGAGAGGTGTCTACGCTTGAAGACGCTTTTTGTGACGGGTAGGCTGGCTAGTGAGATGCTAAAGAGGGTGCTCCACGAAAGTGGCTTGAACCCCAGCGAGTACGACGTCTTAGTGGCCGATATAGACGTGGCAGCCTTCATGACAGCGTCCTATGTAAAGCGGGTACTCGAGTCCCGCAGAGACCTCCTCCGGGGCTTCGACCTAGTTGTAGTCCCCGGCTTCACACGAGGCGACCTATCCCAGGTTGCCCGCGAGCTCGGTGTGAGCATAGTCAAGGGGCCTCGGTTCCTCCAGGACATACCGCTGTTTATTAAGGCCCTCAGGGAAGGCGTGAGGTTCTCACCCGTAGACCCCGCAGACACGCTACTTGAGGGGTATAGGTCTCTACGCGAAAGGGACTTGGTTAGGAGAGTCGAGGAGAGCTCGTGGGAGAGCCGTGTTTTCACCATAGGGTCTGGCCCTACCGCAAAACCGGTGTCGCGTGTAAGGCCACTCGTGGTAGCCGAGGTCAGCAACGCTGTGGAGCTAAGCGAGGAGGAAGCCGTTGCCACAGCTAAGAGATTCGTCGAGAGCGGCGCTGACGTGGTAGTCGTCGGTGGAGAAGCGGGAGAGGATAGGCCGGAAAAAATCGGGTCCATCCTAAGAAGGCTCCGGGGTGGGCTAGGCGTCCCAGTAGGGGTAGACGCGTACCACCCCAGCGAGGTGGAAGTGGCGCTTAAGGAAGGCGTCGACCTCGTTTTCGTGTCCAACGAGGAGGTTCTAAGGCTGGTAAAGTTGCTCGTACCTTGTGACACGGCAATCGTGGTCACGCCAGCAGCTTTGAAACCGGGCGGGCAGACACCCATCGAAGGGCTCGGAGGGCTAGTGAGCGAGCTGAGAAGAGAAGGCTTCGCTAAAGTAATCGCGGACCCCGTCCTTCACCCACCCCTCATGGGGTTGTTGGAAAGCATTAAATCGTACATCGACTTCAGAGAGAGGTTCCCAGACACCCCTCTAATGATGGGGGTGGGCAACGTAACAGAGTTCATCGACGCCGACTGCCACGGGGTCAACGCGATCCTCGCCTCGATAGCAGTGGAGCTAGGGGTGGAGCTACTGCTCACAACCGAGGGGAGTACCAAGACGAGGGGTTGCGTAGGCGAGCTCGTCAAGGCGGCCAGGCTCGCGTCCATGGCACGCTACGAGGGGAAGCCCCCCAAGGATTACAGCGTGAACCTCCTCTACTTGAAGAGCAAGAGGAGCCGGGAGGTGAAGGGCACTCTTCCCGAAGACGCCGTGAGGGTTGAGTTACTAGAGCCCGTGAGGCTCGACCCCCGGGGCTTTTTCAAGGTCTGGGTGGACAGGGGGCTCGGCTGTATCGTTGTAGAGCACTACAAGACAGGTGAGAGCAGGCCCGATCACGTCTTCTGCGGTAGTGAACCGGTGTCTATTGGTAGGGAGATAGCCAGGAGGGGTCTAATAGAGTTACTAGACCACGCTGTCTACTTGGGTAGCGAACTACAGAAGGCATGGATTGCGCTCAAGACGGGGAAGGACTACGTCCAGGACGAGGACTTGTTCTGAACACCCAAGCCTTTTATAGTCAATACACACATACTGGGCTTTGTCAACGGTGCCCTAAATGGAGGATTGGCTTGTCTACGCACTCCTAGATGCTTTCATGGCCGCGCTCGCGACGATCTTGGCGAAAGTAGGGCTGTCTGGTGTAGACTCTATAACGGCGACTGCCGTGAGGTCTGTTGTCATGATGTTGTTCACAGTGGGGTTCATGTTGGTGGTCCAGGGCCCAGGGCTACTGAGGACCCTGACCTCTAGAGACGTAGTCTTCATCGTGTTGAGCGGTGTAGCCGGCGCGCTCTCCTGGCTTCTCTACTTCATGGCGCTCCAGAAAGGGCCTACTACCCCGGTCGTCGTTGTAGACAAGTCGAGTCTCCTCTTCGTCGTCGCGATGTCCGTTATTCTGCTGAGAGAGTCGTTGACCTTGAAGAAAGCCGTTGCGGCGGCGCTGATGTTCGCTGCTATCATTCTACTCAGTATGTGATTTTTAGTCCTCTCTCTCCTCGTACTCCTTAGTTAGTACTGGGCACCACTTCTCGGGGTGCTCTACTCCGTCGGGGCAGCCCTTCCCGTGCCTAATAGGCTTGTCGATTCTGCTCAACAGCACAATCCTGCTCGGTATGCTCTCGCTGAGTACCTTGTACCCCGTCAGCTCGCTCAGCCTCTGGGCGACCCTCCTTATGTCCTCGTGTTCGGGCATGTTCGCGAGAGTTAGCCTACCCCTGCTACCACCGAGGAACATGTAGGCCTTGACCTCGATGTAGGTCGGGTTGCCTCTCTCAACCATCTTAGCGAAGCTCCTCAGAGCCTCCTCGTGGTCGTTATACCCTTTGACTATCGTGAACCTGAACACTGTGGGAGATCTGAAGCTCCTCACTATCTCGAGCGTCTCCTGGAATAGCTCCCAGGCTCTCGGGACGAGCGGCCTGTTGAACTCCTCGTAGGACTTCTTGTCCCACGACTCGATACTGATGTAGAGCTGGGTCGGCTCCTCCTCTAGGTTTGCTAGCACGTCGGGTCTCGTACCGTGGGTGACGAGGAAGGTTGTTATCCCCCGCTTGTGGTACTCCTTAATGAGCTCGCCCAGCCGTGGGTAAAGGAGGGGTTCCCCCGTCAAACTTATGGCGGCGTGCTTCGGGTTCATGGCCTCCTCCACCCTCTTCTGGTCTGCCTTGGGGTTGCCCTTGAAGCCCGCCATTATCTCTCTGTGTACCTTGATGCTCTCCTCTACGAGGACCTCCGGGTCGTCGACCACTGGGACTCTCGTCTCGTCCCAGTGGAGGCCTATGTCCTCGGGCTGTATCCTCCAGCAGTGGAGGCACCTGTTCCAGCACCACGCGGCAACAGGGGACATCTGGATACACCTGTGGCTCTCGATACCGTACCAGAGGCACTTGTAGCAGAACCTGTTCCTCAGGACGGCCTCTTTGCTCCAGTGGCACCTCTTAACAACTCCTATAGTGCCTATGAAGTGGTAGCCCTGCTTGACCATTCTCTCGTAGATAGCCCTGTACGCCGGGCTGCTGTTCCAGAACTCCTCCCTCTTCCTCTTCACTTCGCCCCAGTCTATGCTCTTTAGCACTGTTCGAAACACCCAACTCCTAGGATTGGAAACGGCTCTTATTAACTGTGTTGTCACGCTTTTATACCGTGGAGCAAATAATCCTATCTGGGCCCTGCACGTGATGAGCGAACCCGTGTCAGAGCTTTTTGCCATGAAGACGGTTGGCGTTGCTGAGGTGCAACCTGTTTGGTCAAGGCAGTTATAATGGCTGGAGGAGAGGGCTCTCGCCTCAGACCCCTGACAGTGACAAGGCCTAAGCCGATGATCCCTCTGGCAAACACGCCGATTATTGTAAGGCTGATCAAGCACTTGAAGGAGAACACGGGCATCAGCGACATAGGCATCACCCTTCACTATCTACCCAACGTAATAATGTCCCACCTCAACGACGGGGCAGACCTAGGGGTTAGGCTTCACTACGCTGTAGAGGAGAAGCCGCTGGGGACGGCAGGGGGTGTCAAGAACCTCGTCGAGGCAGAGGGCTGGGACGACACTATACTAGTGATCAGCGGCGACGTCGTCACGAACATCGACTTGAAGAGGCTGGTCGAGTTCCACTTCGATAACCGTGCTGACTTGACCATGGCCGTCAGGAGGGAGACGGATGTCACGAGGTTCGGTATCGTGGCGCTAGACGAGAGGGGGAGGGTGCTGAGGTTTAAAGAAAAGCCGTCGCCGAACGAAGTCTTCAGCGACATCGTAAACACGGGTATCTACGTTATCGAACCCCACGTTTTCAAGAAGTTGGAGTCCAAGCGTAGCATAGACTTCGCCTCCGACGTGATTCCCCGGCTCCTCGCAGACAACTTCAGGGTCTTCGCCATGAGAGTGGACGACTACTACTGGAGCGACATAGGGGACATAGAGCAGTACAGGGCCACACACGCGGACCTCTTGTCCCGGAGGCTCGCTTTACCGGGCGGGGTAGAGGGGCGAGAAGTCAGGCCGGGCGTTTTCATCGGCAGGAACGCGCACGTCGACGTCGAGAGGGTCATACCGCCTGTGGTGGTCGGTAACAACTCCAAGATCATATCCTCCACGTTGGGCCCCTATACTGTTATAGGTAGCAACGTTGTGGTAGAGGAGGGCAGTAGAGTCGAGAACTCGATCGTTTTCGACAACGCCTACATAGGTAGCGCGAGCGTTGTAGAGGGGGCGGTGATCGGCGAGAAGGTCACCCTCGGAGACCACGTCGTCGTGTCGGAGGGGGTTGTTATAGGCGACGAGACACGCGTAGGTAGGGGGGCAAGCCTAAAAGCGAGGGTCAAGATCTGGCCTATGAAGATCATCGACCCGTACACAACTGTCTCCTCCGACATTAGGTGGGGCGTGAGGTGGAGTAGGGTACTCTTCGAGCCCTGGGGCTTGACCGGTATACTGAATATCGACATAACGCCGGAGTTCCTCGTGAAGCTGGGCTCGGCTATCGGCAGTATAATGAGGGAGGGCGAGAGCGTGATAGCGGGCAGCGACATCTCGCCGGCCAGCCACGTAGGTTTACAGAGCATGATAGCCGGGTTCATGTCTGTCGGGGTCGGGGTGAGGTACGCCGGTTACACGCCCCTCCCCTTCATTGCGTTCGGCGTGAAGTGGCTGAAGACGAGCGGCGGGGTCTACGTGAACACTCTACAAGGCGAGTACGCAAAGATCCGCGTCAAGGTCTTCGACAGGGAGGGCAAGTTCCTGTCCAAGAACCTGGCGAGGAAGATCGAGGACGTCTTCTTCCGCGAGCAGTTGAGGAGGTCTGCCGAGATAGACGCCGGCTTCCTCGTCGAGGAGAACGGGCTCGAAAAGCTGTACGCGGAGGAGGCGTCCACTCTACTCGACCTAGAGGAGGTTGATGGTAGTAAGCTCTCGAAAGTCCTAGTGGACTGCGGCGGAGGCGTGGTCTCCAAGGTTATAGCGGACGTCTTCTTCAAGACGAAGCTCCCCCTGTACTACTCGAACTGTACAGATGTGAGGACGCCGAGGGCTATTAGGAGACAGGCCTTCACGGAGCTGGTCGATTCCAGCATCGCTATAGTGAAGGGCACGGGGTTCAGACTAGGGTTCATCTTCGATAGCGACGGGGACAAGCTGACGCTGGTCACTGACAGGCACGGCTTGGTCGCCGGCGACAAGCTCGTAGCATTAATGGCGCAGGTGGTCCTGGCCGAGAGGCCTGGGAGCAGGATACTCCTCCCAGAGACGACGCCTAGGGCCATAGTCGAGTTCGTGGAAAGGCTCGGCGGTAGAGTAGAGCTGGCCGAGACGGGGCTCATGGGTCTATCGGAGAAGATTAACACCTCCTACGCTCTGGCGGCGGACGAGAGGGGCTCTATAATCTACCCGGAGTTCCACTACGGCCCGGACGCGATATTCACGGCCATGAGGCTCCTGGTGTTCGCGAGCAGGTTCGACATCAACGAGGCAGTCTCGAGACTCCCTCTGATACACAGGGTGGTCAAGGAGATCTACCTCCCGTTCGAGAAGCGAGGCTTGTTTGCCAGGGAGCTGACGAGGGCCTTAGACATGAGGGAGATCGAGATGATAGACGGGCTAAAGATATTCGATGAGGGGGTTGGCTGGGTCTACCTCAGGTTCTCGAGGACAGACCCCGTGGTCGAGGTTATATTCGAGCCCATAGAGGAGGGCAAGCTGGAGTACATGATCAAGTCGGTGATGGACCTGATCGGGAGGGTTCTCGGAAAGATATAAAAGAGCTCTTCCGGCTTAAATCAAGCACTGTTACCTGCTCTCTTGGCTCTCAAGATAGAGGTGTGGCCCTTATGGTTAAGATTGTTATTGTAAACGGTAGCCCACACGAAAACGGGGCAACCAGCAAGTTGGCCAGGGTGGCTGCCAGGGGCGTCGAGGACGCAGGGGGGAAGGTCGAGGAGGTCCGGCTGTACTCGTACAGGATAAACCCCTGTATGGGTTGCGTGAGCGAGGATGTAAAGAAGTGCTACTTCCCCTGCCCAGCATATAACGACGACTTCAACTATGTGGCGAAGAAGCTCATCGACTCGGACGGGTTCATCTTGGCTACTCCAGTCTACTGGTACGCGCCGAGCGGAGTGTTAAAGAACTTTATCGATCGCCTCACGAGCCTGGAGAACATGATATTCCACGTGGGTAGAAGCCTCCTGGACGGCAAGGTGGCGGGCTTTATAGCAGTGGGAGCTGACAGCGGGGTTATGACAGCGCTCTCCTACATGGTGATCGTTATGAACAGTATGGGAGTACTAATACCCCCATGGGCTATAGCCTACACGCACAGCGTCGACCCGCTCGAGGACGAGCAAGCCGTTAGAGACGCCTACAACGTAGGTCTAAACGTGGTGCGAGCAACCCTACTCGCCAGGAGGGGAAGCGGGGTCTGGTACAAGCCAGACGTGCCTATAGACTACTTGAGGTCAGTGTACATTACTCAACAAGCCCGTTGAATACGGTTAAGCAGGGCCGTAAACACCGCGCTATCCTAGTAAAAGACGAGAGTTTTTTATCATATCAGGCCTTGTACTTTGGCAAGCATGTAAAACCCCACAGACACGGTGATGAGACCGTATAGAACCCTCAGCTTGTCTCTAGGGGCCTTGACCGAGAGGTTTGTCCCGAGGTAGCCCCCGACTACACCACCTAGAACGTAAAGGAAGGCTATGCTGGGTATAACGTGGCCGGTTAACGCGTACTCGACCCCGCTGGCTACGCCGAACGTGCCCACGCTTATCAGGCTAGTACCGATGGCCCTGGTTATGCAGAGACCGGCCGAGAACATCAGGCTTGGGACTATTAGGAACCCTCCCCCAATCCCGAAGTATCCGCTGAGCAATCCTACGAGGAAGCCGAAAAACCCTACCTTGACGGTTGTACCCTTCGTTATCCTCCGGCACTCCTCGAACGCCTTGACCACCCTGTCGACCTCGTGGATAGTCCCAGCCCTCGGGGCTTCCCTCCTCGCGGCCATGTAAACACCGAGCGTGATCATCGCTATAGCGAAGTACGTCAACAGGCTTTTCCCCGGCGTGATCCTCCCCAGGTAGGCGCCCGTCAGAGAGCCGAACAAACCCACCCCGGCGAACACGAGGCCTATACAAGGCGACACGTTCTTCTTCCGTAGTTGCATGAAGGAGTTGATGTAGGCGTTCACACCCACAGCAAGAGCTGTTGTACCTATCGCTACGTGCGCCGCGTCGGGGGCGTTCTCGAGCCCCACGAAGTAAAGTAATAGTGGGACGGCTAGGATGGATCCTCCTCCCCCTATCAGTCCCAAAGAGAATCCGACTATCAGCCCCGAGACTAGGGAGGCGAGTACCTGGTAGAGGCTCACCAGGGTCACCTGTCAACAGAAATCGAATATGAGGATAATACATTATACGCCTCACGTCAGAACCGCTCCTCCACGTAGCTGTGGCACCGTAGGACCCATGGCCGTGACTAGTCTGCGTCGTGTAGGCGTGGTAAGGTATTTATCTCTTGGGCTTAGAGGAGACTCTTGAGACCCGGGGAGGTGCCTCGTGGTCAAAGTTGTCGTCGCCTCCTCTAAGCTGGGGCTCGAGTTTGGCATGGGTTTGTCGAAGGACGTGGAGCGGGAGCTTGCATCAAGGGGGCTCGGGAGCCTGTTCGCCGGACTGGTAACAGAGACCGAGCATGTTAGTAGGCTGACCGACTGCGACGTGGGTGTCGTGGTCGTGGCCACGGGCGGCACCGAAGAGCTCATCGTGGCCCTCGGCGAGACGTGCCAGGTAGCGTATGTATTGTACCACGACGCCTACAACAGCCTCCCAGCCACGCTAGAAGCCGCGGCACTCCTCAGGAGGCGTGGAAGGAGGGTCTGGCTCAGCGAGTACAGGAGCCCCGTGGACGCCGCAGGGCTCGTCGAGAGAGTCGTGAGAGTCGTCGACGGCGTACACACCCTGAGGGGGTGTAGGCTCGGCGTTATCGGGGGTGTCAGCGACTGGCTTGTCTACAGCCGCGTCGACCCCGAGGTGGTCAAGAAAAAGCTGGGCTCCGAGGTCGTCTACATACCCATGGAGGAGCTGTTGAAGGAGTTCGACGAGTCGCCACCCCCAGCTGAAGAGTCAGTGTTGAAAGAGGCGAGAGAGGTGCTAGTGGACAGTAGTGAGGTCAGGAAGGCCCTCCGCCTCTACAGTGCTCTCGAGAGCCTCGCTAAACGGCACAGGCTATGCGGGTTAACCGTGAAGTGCTTCGACCTGATCACGCTGAGGAGGGTCACGGCCTGTCTGCCTCTGGCGCTATTCAACACCCGGCTATTCCCCGCGGCCTGTGAAGGAGACGTCCCGCTACTCCTGTCCATGGCCCTAGGGGAACTCGTGACCGGGCAGCCCGTCTTCATGGGGAACCCGGCGGTCGTGAGGAGAGACGAGGTGCTGATAGCCCACTGTACAGCACCACTGGTCTCCTCTTTTAGGCTGATGACGCACTTCGAGTCAGGCCTCGGCGTGGGGGTCAGCGTTGACTACCCAGTCGGAGCAAACGTGACCGTGTACAGGCTTACCCCCGACCTCGAGACCATCAGGGTCGGCGTGGGGAGGATAAAGCAGTGGTCTTGGCGGAGCAATTTGTGTAGGACGCAAGTGCTGGTAGAGATGAAGGGGGCTGAGAGGATCGTCAGGGAGAGCATTGGGAACCACTACGCGCTGATACTAGGAGACTGGTCCAATGAGCTGTCACTAGCCGGGGAGCTACTCGGGCTGAGAGTCGAGGAGCTGGAGTAGTAGGGCGTCACACCCACACCAACACGATGCTCGCGATCACGCCCAGCCCCAGTAAGACCTTGTACGGCTCTAACACCTGGCCCAGCACTAAGTACGCGAGGACCGAGGCCCCGATCGGCTCTGTGAAGACTATGCTCGTTACGATGTTCGACTTGAAGAACCCGAGCAGGTAGTTCATGAGCGTGTGACCGCCGATCATCGGCACCAGGGCCAGGAGTAGGGCGAACAGGATTTTGTGAGGAGTATCAGGTACTTGGAAAGAGCCCCTTACCAGGCTGTAGAGGAGCGCGGTGAGAGAGGCCGTGGCGTACGTGGGTATCACGTACTCCACTGTACCGAGGCCGAACCTAGACCTCGCGACCCTACCGAGCAGGAAGTACGAGGCGACGAAGAGGCTCGATATCATAGCGTAGACGTCTCCCTCTGACAGTTTGAGACCGGGGCCGCCCAAGAAGAGGTACAGGAACACCCCACCGGACAAGAGGCCGGCTACCTCCCTAGCCCTGACTTGGCCGCCAAGGGCTAGCCTCTCCATCACGAGCAATAGAAGCGGGTAAGTGTCGACCAGTAGCGTGCTCTCGAAGACAGGTACGAGGAACAGGCTCTCCATCCACAAGGCGAAGTGTAGCCCCAGGAAAACACCTGATAGCGCCGAGACCACGAGAGCTCTAAAACCGCTGGGTCTAACAAACTTCCTTCTCGAGAGCAACAAAAATACCGTGGCGATAAAAAGTCGCCAGAAAGCCGCCGAGCTTGCGCTAAGACCAGAAAGTATGACGAGAATACTCGCCGAAGATATCGAAACAGAGATTACCAATAGGTATATCGGTAGGAGTCTGACGATTCCCCTGCTCTCATAAATGGGTGAGTCTTGGCGACCCGCGTGTACGCTTGTCATGTTAATGAGGGATACACAGCCATCTTATAAGCCTGCCACTCCACTTCTTGCTGGTAGTGCCCTCTCGGAAAATTCAAGTCTCGAACAACCACATCTCACCTCGGATGCCTTAACGGCCGACTAGAGCACATCACCGAGGCCGCCCGGTCAAAGAGCTATGTCTGTGCCGGCCCACCCTCTTCACAGCTCTTGTTTTTTAACACCACCTATCTGGCTACAGACCCTCCTTATAATGCCGCTTGTACTATAGAGGTCGTCCCCTATCCGCTCGGGCAACCTCATTACTCTCACCCCGCGTATTCCCCTCCCCTCTAGTTTGTCGCTAAGCCCTTCTGGTGTTATCCACTGGTCGGGCCCTAGTAGTATGATGTCGGGTTTTATGTGCTCGACGGGCTTGAGGAAGTCCTCCTCGTCTCCGAGGACGGCTGTGTCCACGTACTTGACCGCGCTGACTACCTCCAGTCTCTGTTGCTCGGGTACCACCGGCTCTCTCCCCTTAATTCTTCTTATACTACTGTCCCTCGCGACTATTACGTGGACTCTACCCAGCTCCCAGGCCTTCTTCAGTAAGTGGAGATGACCCGGGTGCAGTATCTCGAAGGCGCCTGCTACGAGTACCTTGGGCCTCGCCAGTAGCTTGGACAACGGCTCCCACCCGAATTCGGCCTTGCCGAGCCTCTTCAGTGCGTCTAGGAGACCCTCGGCATACGCTATGCAAGCCAGGCTCGTGAATACGTCACCCTTCTCGAGGTAGTACTTAGAGTCGCTCAGGTACGCCCTCGCGAGCTCGACTATCCCCCGGGACTCCTCGTCTAGGCTCATACTGCTGAGAGTGCTTATCGCCTTCTCGACGTTCAGCACGTACGCTCTCACACGCTCCTCCAAAGCGAGGCACCACTATAGTGATCCAGGCTAGCATACTGATTAATTAGTAGACACGGTAATATCCCAGTATTACAATTGGGTCATCTTTATAAACTAGTCTAACATACGTAGTGGTTGGTAAAGCACGTGGGGTTTTGGCGGCTGGGAGGGGAACCCCTGAGAGATGTCAGATAGCGAGTGGAGCGTTGAGCTGGCTAGGGAGCTATACGGATTGAACAACTACATGAGACAGGAATTCATCGACGTCGACGACGAGGGCTTTCTGGTGGTAAAAGTCAACGGTTACAGGGCCAGGCTACTCGACCTCATGAAGAAGTTCGGGTTGTCAAACGCCTACGTTCGTGTACTCCCCGCGATCCGCTGGGCAATGGACCAGGTGGTGAGGGCCTACCTGGAGACCTCAGAGGAGGCCCAGTACAGAGGGAGGCTCATACCCGTCTACCCGCTGAAGGTAGACGCCAACCCTGTGGTCGTTGAGACGATTTGGAGGCACGGGCGCCGCTACAACTGGGGCTTCGAGGTAGGGACTCTCCAGGAGTTGAAGAGCATCGAGAAGTACCTGAGCGAGGAGACGGGCGTCCTCGTAGTAGACGGCTTCAAGACCAGCGAGGAGCTCGAGGCTCTGAAGAAGCATGCTGAGAGGGGCTGGCGGGTCATACTCACAATCGAGAGCGAGAGAGAGGCAGAGCTGGCTGGGAGGTTCCTCGACTCGATCGAGGTCGGTGTCAGGCTGAAGCCTATGACTCGTACAGGTAGCAAGTGGAGCTTCACGATGGGCTTCGCGTCGAAGTTCGGGATGACGCTAAACCACCTCATGATGATGGTCAAGGACTTCCCGTTCTTGAAGAAGGCGTTGACCACAATACACGTACACGGGGGGTCGCAGATAACGGACATAAAGGCGGTTGCCAGGCTGGCGCACGAGGCTGTCAGCATACTGGAGGACTTACGCGAGTTGGGCTTCGAGAACCTGAACGTCATAGACCTGGGCGGAGGTCTGGCCTACCCTTACTTGGATTTGAGAGACGGGTCTCACGAGTCCCCCAACTACACGGTGAGAGACTACTTCAAAGCGGTACTGAGCGCGTTCAGGAAGAGCAAGAGACACCCAGACCTCGTCTTCGAGAACGGGCGCATCATAACCAGCGCCCACAGGATCGTAGTTGCGAAGGTGCTCGAGACTAGGGAGTACGGCCCAGAGGAGTACGAGGAGAGCCTGGACTTGGACTTCATCGAGAGAGCGAAGGACATGAAGGAGCTTGAGAGAAGCCTGGTCGAGTTCAGAGAGGTGCTTGCTAAGATGGAGGGTAAGGAGGAGTGGGGTATACGGGCCAAGCATATCATTGAGACCACGAGAGCCAGGATGATCAACAGCGTTGTTTCGAAAGTGATGAGGATGGTGCTCGACAACCCCTTGGAGTTGAGCGAGGTCCTCAAGTACCCGACCCTGTTCAAGATCGTGACCTCGCCGAGTAAGAGGTTCATCGTCTCCTACAGCCTTTTCGCCGATATACCTGACAAGACGATAGTCAACCAGTACTTCCAGGTGGTGCCCCTCACACGCTTGAACGAGAAGCCCCACGTACTAGCCTCGCTGAGCGACTTGACGTGCGACAGTATGGGGGAGTACAGGGAGTACTACTCCTACGTCTCGAGGGTCTACGACAAGAGGCAGGCCTTCACAGGCATGGACAGTAGACTAATGGCTGTGCCCGGGGTTAAGGTTAAGCTGGGGGGCATACCGCTACACCTGCCCTCGAGCGGGGAGGACTACTACATCGCCTTCCTAGACACCGGCGCTTACCAGGACATGCTAGCGATGAAGCACAACCTGATCGGCGAGCCACCCGAGATCATTATCGACGAGTCTAGCGAGGGCGAGCTGAGGGTCGAGTGCTTGAAGTGCGAGAGCAAAGGCTACACGGACATGAAGACGGCCGGCCAGGTCTAACGAGAGACCGCTTGAGGGCTTCTAGGCGGCCTAAATACTTGGTCGAGTAACCTATCTATCCTCTTGTTCACCGCCTCCTCAGGTAGTAGACCGCCGTGACACCGACTACGGCTAGCCCCACGGCGATCGCCACTAGCCCCACCGTCTTGGCGGCCTCTGGGAAGATGGCGAGGTAGGCTGCGGCAGAGAGGGCTACGAATAGTAGGGTGGTCAGCGCAGTGAAGAGCAGGGAGAGCTCTGTCGGTACTCCTTCTTTGACAAGCAGGTTGTAGACCCAGTTTGTGAGAGATAGCCCAAAGAGCAGGAGTATAGACCCCACGGTGACCGCCATAACCACCTCCGCCCTGATACCTAGGAAGTCTAGTGCTACCACGATAAACGCGACAAGGACTGGTACTACCATGTAGACGTCTGCCAACTCGAGGGGTATCGATGTGGCGCCTTTGAGCGCCGAGATCTTGCTCTTAACATACACAGAGAAGACCAAGCCCACAGCCGCTATGGTAAGCGAGACGGCTACCCTGGTGATGACGTCGGATATAGTGGAGAGAACAGGGTAAGACGAACTCGCTAGGTAGACTCCGGCCGAAAAGGATAAGAGCGTGACGAGAACCTTGAGGGCCAGCGTCACGGAAGTCTTGATCTCGCCTCTCCACTCCGTGTACGACGTTACGTAGTCGCTCAAGAGTAGTGCGAGAAAGGACCCCGCAATGGTCACCGTGGCCAGTAGTAGCGCTAGGGGGAGGTAAGTCTGGAAGGAGTCCAAGACTACCGTACCGCCTCCCGCGATGTCCACGCCCAACCCGACTATCGGTACAGCGATGAAGAACATCCCGGTGTACAAGACAATCTGCGCCAGTACCCCGTACTTCGTCTGAACCCTGCTCACAACCCACGATGCCACCGAGTACACGCCGACGAGGACGGTCATCAGAGTCACGATGACGAGTAGGCCGGCGAGGACCCGGCTGATCGCGAGCATCACGGCCTCCGAGCCGATGACGAGCGGGTGCTGGCTCCCAGAGACGAGTAGCCCGTAGTAAATACTATAGGTGAAGACTACAGAGAACAGCAACCATCCAATGAAATGACCTACGCTACCACCGCTCTCGTACAGCCTGTTGAACAAGGGGTACTTCCTCATTTTCCACTTCACGTAGAAGTCGATCGCTAGACTAACTACGACTTTCAAGAAGTAACCTACCAGGTAGCCGATCACAGCGACAGCGAGGAAGACGAGGGCATTGGGCAGGTAGCCCGTGACCCTGGAGAAGATTCCAGTGATCAGTTCGTAGAACTGCCCTATTGGGTCAGGGGACATTGAGACCACGTCCACAAATATCACACAAGCTGGTGGTGAAAATAAGCTTAACCAGGGACAGCCACGCTAGTAGTCGACTTGCTCGTAGCAGAGTTATGCTGCGACGCAACCGATTGGACTAGTATGGGAAGCACTTCTATCGGAGTACGAGGGGGCTATGACCTAAAGAAGCTTAGCTCGTCCAGCGAGGGGGAATCGTTTTCAAGACCCTTCTAGTTGCCCGGTCTGCCATCTTTGGCTCGGAACACCCAATAGTACAAGGCTCTCGCGAATCTCTCTACTTGTTTTTAAGCAGCGTGCTACTTATTACCGGCACGTTCTCGGCCCAGATCCTGCACGTTCCCTCTACACTCACCATGCATGGTCCGTACGGATTGCTCGGCTTACACGCCTTCATGAACAGAGGGCAGTCTAGAGGTGTTGCGAGCCCCAGCGTCACCTCGGGGCACTTGCACCCAGGTAGCTTGTCGTCCACAACCCTATCTTCCAGCCCGAGCCTCGTGTAGGCGTCGTGCTTCTTGAACTCTTCTCTGTGGACAGCACCGCTCGAGGGGATAACTCCTATCCCCCGCCAGTAGGCGTCTACCACCTTGTAGGCCCGCGACATAGCCTCTTTAGCCCCAACGTTCCCCTCCGGCTTGACCACCCTCGTGTACTCGTTTACTATACTGGGCTTCCCAGCGTTAATCATCTTCAGGATTAAAAGGACGGCGAGTAGCACGTCGAGGGGCTCGAAGCCCGCCACCACGGTGGGGACGCCGAACTCCTCGGCTAGAAACGACCAGCTTCTCCAGCCGATCACAGACGAGACGTGCCCAGGCGCGATGACGCCGTCTATACGGGCCTCGGGATGTTTTTCTAGTAAGAACCTCATAACGGGCGGTGTAAGCCTGTAGGCTGGGAAAATGAGCAGGTTCTCCGGTAGGTTACCCCGAACGAGCGGTACAGCGGTCGAGGGCATTGTAGTCTCGAAGCCTACCGCGAAGAAAACGAAGGTCTCACCCTTGTTCCGGGAAGCCAACTCGATAGCGTCGTTGAAGCCGTAGACTACTGTGACCTTGCCGCCGTACGCCTTGGCGTCGTAGAGACTCCTCGGTTGTTTGAGACTCGAACCAGGCAACCTGAAGCTGTCGCCGTAGGTCAGGACGTGGTAGCCCTCGAGGGCTAACTTGACGAGCGTGTCGACGTAGTACCCCGGAGTTATGCAAACGGGGCAGCCCGGCCCCGCTATGAGCTTGACGTTCTCGGGCATGAGGCTCCTTATACCGTAGTGGGTGATAGTCCACTCGTGCGTCCCGCAGAAGTTCATGATCCTTACTTCTCGCCCCACCCTAGAGGCCTCCTCTCTTATAGACTCTACGACCTTCTTCGAGCTGGCGGACCTCTCGTATAGCAGCTTAATCCTCGCGTCCACAGGCGAGGGCATGGCGGCCCAGGACCTCTATTTAGTACGTCTCAAGTCACCACATTAAAGTTAGACCCACGCCTGCTCTTTAACCCTGTTGAGGTCTGTTATAGTGTCCAAATCTAGCAGTACAGAGGGGTATGGGAGCTCGACTTCCCTGACATCGAACCAGAAGTCCCTCACCACTCTCTTAAGCCCCCGGGTCTCCTCGTCGATACTCATGAGGAAGGGTATCATGTGCGAGGAGAACAGTATTGGGTGCCCCCTCCTCTTCAGGTGCGTCGGGACTACTATCTTCCAGCCGAACTCCTCGTGCTTGTCTACCAGGATGTCGTAGACCACCCCAGGGATCCAAGCAGCGTCGCCAGGCGACACTAGAACGGCTCTCAGGCTCCCGTATTTACGGAGGGCGTACTCAAGCCCAGCCTTGATACTACGGCTCATCCCCTCCTTGTAGAAGGGGTTCTCGACCACTTCGACTCTACTGGTAGAGCTGAAGTAGTCCTTTAGGAGCTCTGCTACAGCCTCCCTCATGTACCCTACTACTACGACTACTTTCTCGACTCTACTGTCGAGCGCGGACCTAACAGACCTCACTATGAGGGGGTCGCCAGAGTACCTGTACAGCAACTTGTTCCCGGGGAACCTAGTGCTCTCCCCGGCAGCCGTGATGAGAGCAACGTACATAGTTCCGGCACGACCTTGCGAATTCTAGAGCCTCCTGCTGAACATCAACTTCAGTATTACCCCCACGTCCTCGCACACGTCCGTAATAGACTCAAGGTCGTCGACCAGCCCGGGGAGTATCACACACTTCGGCGTCAGGGATGCCACACACTCTTTGTAGAGCTCCTCGAGTATTTTCAACCTCAAGTCGTCGACCTCTTTCTCGAGCTTCTCTACATTGCCCAACCTCTCGAGCGAGCTTATCGACCCCTCGATCACCGACTTAATCGTGTCAACCAGCTCGTTCACCGCCTTACGAGAGGCCTCAATGATCGTCTTAATATCGCTAGAGTAGGGCTCGTCCACCCTCAGGCCTCCCTTCGTGTAGGCTAGTATCCTCTTGGAGGCGGACTTGCTGAAGCCGGCTATGTCGTCGACGAGCGTGACCATCTTCAACAGGTCCTCCCTATCGATCGGGTGTACGTACGCCATCCTGAGCTCGGAGATTATCTCCCTCTTCAGCTTATCGGCCTCCCTCTCAAGTCTGTAGACTTTCTCGAACAGGCTGTCTAGCTCGGGAGAGCCCGCCAGCGAGGCGGAGAAGAGGGTCTCGAGAGCTACTACCGTCTCGAGGACTTTAAGAGCGTGGTCCACTATCTTCAACTTTATTACGTCGACCCTCCTCTTCCCGGTCCCGTGCTCACTCATCTCAACACCTTAGATATGTGATGACTAGAAGCGTATTAAGCCTAGACTAAAAAACTTTAAAAAGGAAGCTCTACACCCCTTTCATACAAGCGGTGCCCTCTATGTCCTGTATAAGGTTTAGAAAGCGGGTTGTTACCCCGTTTTTGAGCGTCGAGGAACTTGTCCAGTTCTACGAGATCAGTTTGAGGAAGTTGGTCAAGACGCAGAACACTGAGTTGATCGAGCACATAGTGAACGAGGAGCCGAACACCCTCTTAGTCGTGAAACAAAGTGGTCACACAGCATACATGTTGAGTACAGACGACAAGGTACTCGTCGAGGGGCTAAGCGAGGAATTATGTAGTGAGGGGCTGAAGGAGTTGATGGTTTACAATGCCAGGCCCCCATTTACAAGCCACGAGCAGTTGTTTGCTTTAGGACTAAGGGTCTTAGACGAGGTTCACACAGAGATGTTCAGGCTGATTAGAGACGTTTTCGACAAAATCGTGGAGGGGGACATAGAAGGTGCCGGCAGAGATCTCCAGGCGCTGGTCGACCACACGAGGAACAGGCACTTCAAGTTGGAAGAAGCCCTCATGGTAAAGTACGGTTACTTCCGTTACGACAAACACAGCTACGACTCCCATTTGAAGAGGCACGCGGAGTTCCTGGACGCACTTAGCGACGTGATATCGAATTACAGGAGAAAAAATTACCGCGACTTCTTAATCGACTTCATGGGGTTCGTAGACGAGTACTTAAGGTACATGTCGTCCGATGACAAAAAGCTGGTCGTTTATTTGACCAAGGTCTGCGGCACAGGCTGCACGGTTTAAACTATATTAGTTTTCCAGCCAAAATCATGTCAAGACCGAGCGGGAGTTCCATGACTGAGACTGTTCGCGACTACTCGTTGGTCGATGAGTACATAAGGAGTATGAAGTTCGAGAAGATCAACAAGGGCCTGTTCGTGCTACCGGGGCTACTCCTATTCCCCGCCTCCCTGGGATTGATCGCCGAGCTAGCCTATTTGATTACCTTGAGCCCTGTGCCTTGGCTAGTCCTGGGAGCCCTCACAGTCATGTTCTCCGGCTTCCTCGTGTCGTCAGCCGTCGCGTCTTACACGCTGCTAAAGAAAGCCTCTCTACACTTCTACGACAGCGCTGTAGTTGTCTACTACTGGTCTAGAAAGGAGAACTTCGAGAACGTGCTTAATTACCTACAGGAGAGGAGGGAGGTTAGGAGTCTGCCCTCCCCTGTAACCGGTTTACTCCTCAACTTACTAGTCGGCGGGATAGGCTACATAGCGATCCTATACTACGTGGAGAAGAGTATTAGAGAGCACATTAGAGTTGAAGAGAAGGCCTTGTTCGGGGTGTGGACGATCGAGCCCGCCGGCCCTGGAGACCTCGTGAGAGACGTCTTTTTAACGGTAGCGACGCTCGGGCTATACCTCTCCTACTGGGCGTGGAGAGTCGTCTCTCTCTACAACGAGCACGTTGAGGAAATTCACGGTCAGCATCCCAACCCGCCCTCAAGGAGGGGGCTATTAGGGGTAGACCACCCGGACTTAACGCTGAGCGGTGTCCTCGGGGTTGTTCTAGCAGTGGGCGGGCTAGACGCCCTCTTAGCGTGGTTAGGCCTGTACGCCCATGTCCACTTCGCGGTAGTACTCGGGCTAGCATTGTCCTACACGGGGTTGAAGCTCTCGGACAAGCCCATTAGAGGGCTCGCGGTTAGCTACGGCCTTGTCTACCTAGGGTTCGCGTTTTCCACGCTCGTGGGGTTTGCCGGCTATACGACGTATACAAATTTGGCAAAGCTCTTCGAGTCGTCGGCGAGTGAGGCCTACAAACTCGGCGCTCTCGGCATCCTCTTTTACATTTTCTTCAACAACTTCTCCATAGCCTTGTCCTCCGCTCCTCCCCTACTAGGCCCCCTCGTAGTGGGTTACGGCCTGTCCAACAGCGGCGTAATATACGGGGCTCTACTAGCCAGCGGCGAGGCCACACCGCTACTTTTCATAATGCCACACACGCCCGTAGAGCTACTCGGCTACGCCGTGTTCACCGTGGCGTCAGCTCAACTTGCGAGCGGGAAAGGCTCTCCATGGAAGACCATCGTGGTGGGCTCGCTTGTCCTGCTGGCGGCAGCCGCCGTAGAGACGTCCTTGATAGCGAGCCGCCTACACTAGGCGAACCCGGAGTCAAGCCTAGACGGGCCTGTAGACAGCGAGTGCTAAGGCGCCGTACAGTACTACGTCGTCTCCCAACTTCGTGGGGACTATGACAGGAGGTCTCACCACAATGTTCTTTTTAACGATCTCAACGACGGGCTGGTAGAGAAGGTCGGTGTTGTACAGGAATACGCTCCCCCCGATCGATACGAACTCCGGGTCGTAAGCGTTTATCACGCTGGCGAGGCCCGCAGCGTTCGCCTTGACTATCTCGTCGACGATCAGCCGGCCCAGAGGGTCACCTCTCTTGGCCGCCTTGAAGACCTCACGCGGCTCTAGCGACCCGTTTAAGGCCCTCTCGCCTATGACAGATACCTTTGAGATCGAGGGGTTTCTCTCGGCAACGTACTTTGCGAGTCTGGGTATGTTGGCCCCTCCAGCATACGCCTCCCAGTGGCCGTAGCCGCCGCAGCCGCACCTGAGGTCCGAGTCGTATTTTACTACTATGTGCCCGATCTCGTGGGCGTTACCGTCCTTCCCTAGTATGACGCGGCCGTCCACTATGACCCCTCCCCCCACACCAGTGCTGATGGTGACGTAGACGAGGTTGTTGTAGCCCACGCCCTCTCCGTAGTACTTTTCGGCCAGGACACCAGCCACTGCGTCGTTCACTACATAGACCGGCCTATTAAAGAAGTCTTCGAGCGGCTTCTTAAGCTCGAACGTCCCCAGGGGGAGGTTTGGGGTGTTCACGACAACGCCCCGCCTCATGTCTAGTGGGCCGATGGTGCCGATGCCTATTGCCTCAACCCTCTCGCGGTACTCCTTGAACTCCTTTTCGAACGTCCGGGCGACCTCCTCCGCGACTGCCAGCCTGCCGCCCTCGCGGGGGGTCCTGACTACTACCTTTTTGACAAAAACTTCGTCAACAGCGACAGCAAGCCTAGTCCATGTCGCCCCTACGTCAACTGCTAGGTGGACTCTCCTCGCCACTTTGAGACTCCCTTCTAGCCTGGACTTTCCTGAACAGTATGGGGGCTTCGACTATGTTGTACCTCTCCACGCTGCCCACCTTGAAGTCACGTGGGGATACCAGCTTGAAGCCGAAGCTCTCGGATATCACTGTCGAAGCCCTCGGCGTTACGGGTGAAAGCATGACGGTCACGGCTCTTATGCCCTCTAGGAGGCTGTAAAGCTCCTTGCTAGGGTCGCTCTTCTCCCAGGGCTTGACCTCGTTTATGTAGGTGTTCAGGGCCTTACCGAGCTCCTGGACTTCCGAGAGCGCTTTGGACACCTCGAGGGACTCCATGTCTTCAACGTACTTGCCTAGGGCTGTCTCGATGCTCTCCTCTATCTTCTTGTCCACGTCCCTCCTGTACACCTTCCCCTTAACCTTCTTGGCCGCTAGGACGCCCACTCTCCTAACGAGGTTGCCGTAGGTGTCGGCAAGCTCGGAGTTGTATATTGAGTCCATTAGGTCTATTGTGACCTCAACGTCCTTGTCTAAGTTGAACAACTTCATCAGCACGTACCTGGCGCCGTCGCTCCCGTTGTACCTCTCCACGAGGAACTCGATGGGGATCACGTTGCCGGCGCTCTTCCCGATCTTTAGGCCTCTGTTTATCAGGAAGGAGTGTACGATTAGCCTCCTAGGCGGGGATATGTCGAGGGCCTTTAGGAGAGAGAACCACACCACTGTGTGGAACCACAGTATGTCCTTCCCTATGACGTGGTGTACATTTGGCCAGTACTCCTGGAACCGGGCGTCGTCTGTCAAGTAGCCTATCCCGCTGACGTAGTTGAGAAGCGCGTCGAACCACACGTATATGGTGTAGTCCGGGTCGAAGGGTACCGGTATACCCCACGCGACCCTGTCTTTCGGCCTGGCCACGGAGACGTCTCTTAGGCCCTCGGCCTGGACGCGGTTCAAAACCTCCTTGGCGTAGGACGGCGGATAGACGATGTCGGTCTCGGACAGAGTCTTAGTAACGTAGTCTTTGAACTCGCTCAGCTTGAAGTAGTACGTCTCCTCCTCCAGCCACTCTAGGGGCTTGTTGTGTATTGGGCAGTGCGGCTTGTCGTCGACCAGTACATACTCGCCGGGCGAGTAGTACCTCTCGCAGTCCACGCAGTACCAGCCGGCGTACTTGGCCTTGTAGATCAACCCCTTCTCGTGGAGCCTCTTGAAGGCCTCCGACACGACCTTTTCGTGGTAGCTGTCCGTTGTCCTTATGAAGTGGTCGTAGCTTATGTTGAGCATAACCCAGTACTGCCTGTAGACACCGGCCATCTTGTCCACGAACTCCTTCGGGGTAATACCCTCCTTCTCGGCCGCTCTCTGTATTTTGAGGCCGTGCTCGTCGTTGCCCGTCAAGAAGAAGACTTTCCTACCCACCAACCTGTTGTACCTGGCAAGGACGTCCGCGTAAACGGTCGTGTAGGCGTGCCCTATGTGAGGGGGGGCGTTAGGGTAGTATATCGGCGTGGTGATGTACAATCTCTCCATCTACTCCACCGTTGCCTTGTAATTGATGTTTGTGATAGATATCGACGAAATTAGCTTTTTAACTGATACTCTAGGCTCTTAATGAACTTGTCGGCCCTCCTGTTCACGTACCACACGAAGTATCTGAGTATGAAGCGCAGAGGCGCGTGGACGGGCGAGGAGAGGTAGTACTTGTTCATGATCTCCCTCGCCCAGTACGTAGTGTGCTTCAAGGTCTTGTAGAGCACCTCTATGTGCTCCCTCTTTACGTGGTCTTTCAAGAACCAGTCGCCCTTCTTGAGGGCGCCCATCGGTACGAAGAACATGGGGACTATGATGCTCCTGTAGGACCTCAGTTTGTCTAGTAGCTCGGAGGTCTTGACGACGTCGTCGGGCGTCTCCTCTGGGAGCCCCAGTATCAGGGTCGCGGCAGGGATTATGTTGTTCTCGTGCATTATGCGGAACGCGTCCTCGACTATATCGGGCCACATCTCCGGCGGGTACGGGGCGGACTTGCCTATCATTATCTTCCTTGCTAAATTGACGCTACCGGTCTCTATCCCAACCTCTACGCCGAGGAACTTCCTGCCGTTGGTCAGCACGTAATCGTTCATGAGCCTCGAGATCAAGCGGTGCTCTTCCTCGGCGTACTTGATAGCCGCCAGGCTAGCGTGAGACCAGGCGAAGCTGCCGTCACCCACTTTCTCGAGCACTGCCTTGTGGAGCTTGATAAGGGGCTCCGGCCTAGGCTTAACGCCGTCTGCTTGGTACAGTAGGACGTCTTCGCTGTGGAGTATAACGCCCTTCACTCCGTTCCTGACGTTGACCTCGACCTCGGCCAGTATCTTGTCCAGTGGGATGAACCTCAGGGGCCGCAAAGTGACGCTACAGAACTTGCATCCACGTGGACAGCCCCTCATTATCTCCACGAGGCCATTCACGCTGGGGGCCTTTATGACCGGGATCTCGTCGAGGCTAGGGGCGTCGGAAGGGCCTACGTAGACGTACCCCGGTAGCTCCTCGTTGTTCAGAGCCTTCTCGACCAGCTTTACAACAACCCTCTCCCCCTCCCCGTCGATCACCGTGTCGACGCCCCACTTCTTCCAAAGCTCGAGCTCCCATAGCCATTGCCAGGCGGCGGGCCCGCCGACAATGAACTTGACTCCCTTCTCTTTAGCCTTCCTCACAGGCGGGCTCTCCATGAGGCGCTTAAAACTCCTCCTGTTCACCGGCTCTAGGCCGGTAATACTCCACCACTCGCTGCTCGGAGGGCCGTATGCGAAGTAGTCGTGGTGGCTGAACATGAGGACCTTCATGGAGTCTAGGTGCTTCCCCAGGTAGTCGGGGTCGATAATGGCGGCTTTAAACCCGGCTTCGACGAGTTTGGCCTCGATCTTCCTCATCCCGTAAGGTGCCTCTAGTGGCTTGCCCTCCTCGTCGACTTTAGGTCTCGGCGCCGTTATCCAGAGCCACACCTTCTCCGGTAAAGCTATCGGGGGGCCGGTCGCCACGAACCCCAGGAACTCTTTGCCGTGGTGGTTGGTCATCATAGTTCTGTCTGTTGTGAGGACCACGTCGTAGCCCACTAGACCACCTCGACTTCGGCGTTGTAGAGGCCCTTAAGTAGGTCAGCGCACTTTTCGCTAGCCACAATGATAGGTATCTTTACGCCAGTTATAAGCGTGCCGAGGTTCTTTAGAGCGTCCTCGCAGCTCTCGACTCTCACACTCTTAATCGATAACGTGAGGGATATGTTGCTCAAAATTATGTCGCGGTAGCGCTCGTAGAACTTGACGTGGTCAAGCTTGGTCAGGAAGACCAAGTTAAACCTCTTGTTTTTCCTGGCCACTGCGATCCTCGAGAGCGCGCTGTAGATCTCGATAGGCGAGATGTCTTCGTTGTCGACGTCTAGGACTACTACGTCTAAAGCTTCCTCAAACAAACCGCTAGACAAAGCTCATCCTCCTGAGTGAACGCGAGGTCTGTTTTTACCCTATATATTGTAGACAACTAATAAGAGTTAAAACGTGGTGTGTATGAAGGCATACGTATCGATAGACCTAGAGGGGTTGCCTGGCATCGCCTCGACCACTATGACTACGCCTGATAAGACGCAGTTCTCGATAGCTGTCAAGGTCATAACTAGGATATCCGAGTTTGTCGCAAAGAGACTACTCGACCTGGGGTTCACCGAGGTGTACTTGGCAGATAGCCACGGGCTTATGACGAACATAGACTACGCTGCGGTCCCCGACGGTGTTTACCTTGTTCAGGGCTACCCGCGACCCTACTCGATGTTGACCATGCTAGACGGGAGCTTTAGCGCGACCATGTTCATAGGCTACCACTCAGCAGCCGGGACAACGAGGGGCTTTCTAGACCACACCATGAGTGGAAGAGTCTTCTACGAGGTGTACGTTAACGGGGTCAAGGCCAGCGAGTTTTTGATAAACTCCCTCTACGCGAGGGAGAAGGGTGTCCCAGTCATCCTAGTAGCGGGCGACGCTCACTTGAGGAGCGAAGTAGAGACCTATTCCACGAACATCGTCTTCGTCGAGCTGAAGAAGGGGCTCTCCCGGTACGCGGCGGTCTACCCGTCGCTGAGTAGAGTGCTAGAGGAGCTCGACAAGGGCCTGAGGACGGCTGTTGACAGGTTGAAGAGTAAGCACGAGTTCAAATTATTCCTCCAGCCCCCCTATACTCTCGCGGTGAAGTTCAGGGACAACCTAGTGGCTGATGTAGCCGAGATGACGGGGGCCGAGAGATTGGACGCTTACACTATTAAAAAGACGTTTGGGAGCGCCTCCGAGATGCTGGGGTTCATCGAAGTACTGGCGTACCTCGGTCTCGGAGTAGAGTACTTAAAGAGCTCGATCAAGTGAGCCGAGTTCCCGGTCTAGCCCTAGTTTTTCACCCAGCTCCCCCAGCCTCTCTATCACACTAGACCTCATGGCAGAGAACTCCTCGTGACTCTTCGAATCGCTCGCAAGAGAGCGGAGCTGTGAAAGGAACGCGCTTACCCCCCTGAAGACCCTGGTAGGCGCCTCCTTGTCCGACTCCACTGTCTTAAGCGCTGTGTCTAGCACCTTGTTAAGTAGCTCGCCCACCCGGGTGAGCAGAGTCCTGTGAGCGAAGACGCTCTTCGGAGGGTAGGAGAGGACGATCGAATTCAGCATCTCGACGATGACCTCTAGACAACACACGTGGCAGCCCTCGGGCTCAACGGCCGAGATCACCTGTGCGACTCTGTCGAGTCCTAGAGTGGTCATGGGCCCGTTGGCGACAAGCCTGACCAGCTCGGCAGCCCTTGTCTCGTCGGCGTTTGACAACTCGCAAGCCTTCTTCAACAAGTCGGACGTTATGCCTGCCGCTTCCTCGCCCATCCCCAGAAACGGCATTAGCTCTAGCAACGACACATACCCGTAGACGTCGTTGAGCCTACCCTGTCTAAGGCTGTCAACGATCACCTCGCTCCTGACACTCGCCTCAACCCAGTCGAGGAGCTCTGGGTCGACAGCGTTGGAGAGTAGCTCCAGGAAGATGAATGGGTCTAGGTTGGACTTGAGAGCTCTAAGGAGCTCGAGTCCTCGGCTCGTATCATTCAGCAGGAGGTGTCTAAGGGCCCTACCAGCCTCTACTATGTCACAGCCCCCAGCCCTGCACTCAAGGGCGAGTTGCCACGGGTTCTCACGGGCCTTCTCGAGTAGGTTGCCCATCCAGGCACCTCTTTTCAAGTTTTGATTTCGAGTCTATTTATCGCTATCGAGGGTGCTGTAGCCCCCCGTAGCTTGTTAACGTTTAATACGACAGAGCCCTTCTTAGACCTGACGACTACTCTCGTGAACAAGGATGTGGTGAATACCACGTTTGCCAGCACTATGCTCGCGTAGAACTTCGAGTAGAGAGTGTTCGTGTTGAGGGGCGAGTCGTCGTGGTCGACGTACCCGCACACTATGTTGCCACGGCACACGTTGAAGGTCTGCCACGCGTTGAACGCCTTCCTGTCTGCTGTGAGGAGTAGTACGACCTTCTGTTGGAGGTTGGACGACTCGACTGCTACCGAGGCCTCGCAGGGCTGGGATATAGCTGGTAGAGTCTTCGCTTTGTAGTGGTACTTGGTCTCCTGTAGAACCCTGTTCGCCATGAGCGCCATTATGTACGAGAACCTCTCCACGAGCGTCTCGGAGGTCGAGGATGTGGCGGCTATCTTCCCGTTCACCTCCGCCTCCGCGCATATGGGGATGTACACATCTACGTTGGATATGGGGCTCCACGGGCTGCTGTTCCTAATGCTCGCCTTGAGCAAGCTCATGTGGAGGCCCTGGTAGAACATGTTGGTGTCCGGTATGACGGCCACGTTCCCGTACTCCTCCCTGAGGTGTCTGATAAACACGTGGAGTTTAGTCCTCTTGTAGCTATCTAGACCGAGCTCTTGGCTCATGATGTTAGAAACCACTAAATCAGCCGAGCCCGTCAGTCTCTGCAGCTGCTTAAGGATCCTCTCAATAGACCTTGCCTCCCCCTCCTCCCTGACTTTCGTGGACACCACGTCGTAGATGGTTCTCCAGGAGTTGTAAAGGAGTTTCGACGTCTCCTCGTCTGGTCCAACCGACGTCTCTACGCTGACCAGCCTCTTCCTCTCGTTCTCGATCTCGTCCTGTACGTAGAACTCCACGACGTCTGGGTCTCTCTGAGGGCTCTCCTTCTTGTGCCCGTCGAAGACCTCCACTATCCTCCTGTCTGAGAGTGAGTTTATCAACTTGGATATCGCGATGTATATCCCCCTAGTACCCTTCCACTCTATGATTTTCGGCGGGTCTGTGACTACCTCCACTCCACTCCAGCCCGCTCTGTTAGACCCGTAGACGTGGACCTTGTGGAGCCACCTAGGGTTCCCCGGATACGCTGGGACTCCCTGGAGCGGGATTGTAGTAACTACTGTCAGGTAAGTCGGACCGTTGTCTAGCTGGAGGTCTTTAAGAGCGTAGTAAGTAGCGGAGGCTAACTCTCCGGTCGTCATGGTCAGGTCAACTACCGCTCTCTCCTTGTTGTGCCAGCGCACGACCTCGAGGACGTTCCTGATGAGGAAGGAGTTCTCGAAGATGTCGTCCTTCAGCAACGACTTCTGGAACTTGTAGTCCCCTATGTACTTGATGTTTATCTCCTTCTGTATGTGCTGGAGGCTCTCCTCTACTATGTTCGCTACCTCCCACCTCGTCAGGAAGATAAACCCGTCTACACCTAGCTCCTCGGCGAGCCGGCCCGTGACCGTGGCCGCGTTCCAGGGTATGAAGTTAACGGGCACTATAGCGGGAAAGCTGACGTTTTTAACAAAACTGCTAATACCCTCTATGACGTTGTCCAAGGTAAAAACCACCACTATGCTGCCAAGCCGATTTCCCTTAATGGTTTAAGAGTCTTAAAAACAGCCTCTAGGTCAAACGGGCTCGGCGTAAGCCCCTAGCTTGCTCAGCAAGGACTCGTCTACGTCCAGACCCAGGCTTGAGTTGTAGTTGACCCTCAGCTCCTCGGCTACGATCCTCTTAACAACCTCTATGTAGATTAGGGTCAGCTTGTCCTCGGCTGTCAACTCGCCTTTACTGTTGATCTCCGCCTCCTTCTCGATGGCGTCCTCCAGGAGCCTGAGGTAGTAGAGATCCATGTGCCTGAGTAGCTCTCTCCACCTCTCGACGAGGTGCATCCTGGCTATGCTAATCAACGCGTAGCACCATGCTTGAATCCACGCTGGACTCTTTTAAAGCGGCTTGAAATAGGATTAACAGAATAATATCCCGATATTAATCGGGTTTCCGATATAAAGGCGGATTAACGGGACTTGATTTACGGTGTCGTGGTGAGGCACGTAACCATATCCGTGACCCTATCGCCCACGAGGGACCTAGAGCGGTTGGTGAGCACGCTCAACTCGATCGTCGAAGTGCTGGTAGCGAAAGGGTATAGCGTTGACCTGGTCTACTTCTACACTGGCAGCGAGGACGTACTCATGGTAAACGGCGTCGCTCTCAAGCCCGGCGGCGAAATCGAGGAGGAGGTTGTAGACGTCATAGCAAGCTATTTAGTCACGGAGACGGTATACTCTAGGTGGTGGCCCAGAGAAAAGGTGGCTTCATGAGTTTTGCGGGCCCTCATCCACTTCTAGGAATCCTTGTCTCACTCCTGTTTGTGTTACATCTTCTCCCGGTCGCCACAAGCAGTTCTCCTGTAACGCTGGCTTCTTGCCAGTTAAACACGTTAGGGGAGAGCTACCTGGCCTACGTCGACCTGGACATCAACTTCTTCGGAGACTACGGCGTGCTGGCCATGTTTTTCACCGAGAAGGGCGTGGAAGCCTACGGGGTCATCTTAATGAAACCCCCAGGAGAGGGCATAGGGGTTTACGCGATGGCCGGGGACCAGAACAACTGGTACTACATGAGCACACTTAGCGGCAGTAAGCTTAACGTCACACTAGTCTTGGACATAGACTACAGGCTACTCAAGGTGGTTCTCATCAACTCCTCGAGGTACTTCGAAGTCAAGACGCTCATTAGCCCTAGGAGTTTCGTAGTTTTAGCCTCGAACGCCACGGGGGCGAAGAGTCCACCACCCGTCGTAGCTCTCGAGGGCTACGTGGTCTACGCCTCCAACACCTCGCTCTTGAACGTCCTCGACCCCCTCTACCCGACGGTACGGAACTTCACTAAGCTCTGCGGGAGCCTGACGCCGGTGTTCACAAGTCCGGTGACGTCGCCCACGGAGGAGACGACAACACCAACAACATACGCCCCGCCCGGGGCACAGTTCAGGTGGACGGTTCTCCTGGTCCTCGTCTTACTCGTAGCCGTTATCGCCCTCTTCATCCGGCTAGTTACAGGTGAACGTGGATCCCCCGGTCCGTGAAGTCATCACATCTCAGGTAGGAGGGCTCCGGTCATCTCCACTCTTAAGTTGAAATACTTGATTCTATAAACATTTGGTATGCCAAGGGGTGTCGTTTCTACGGCCTTGAAAATCGGCGTCTACCTCCCTGAGGACATAGCCGAGAAGCTGATTAAGGTGAAGGATGAAAAAGGCCTAAGCCTCAGCAGGATCGTACAGCTCGCCCTCTACAACTACCTGGCCGAAGAGGAGTTCCTGAGGAGCGACAACGTCATTGCTATTATTGGGCTCGTCTACGACCACAGCTTGGACCATGTCGACGTAATCTTGACAGACATACAGCACCACTACCTAGGACTGGTAATCTCCGCCACCCACATCCACCTAGACGAGAGGAACTGCCTCCTCGCCATATTCGTCCGGGGGAAAGGCGGGGAGGTGGCCAAGCTCTTCGAGGAGTTGAGGAAGGTTAAGGGTGTTAAAAGCGCTAAGCTAATGACCCTACTCGCGTGACCTACCCCTGCTCTCGAGACAGCTTCTTCACGAACTCGGTTATCCTCTCTACCGTCTCGTCGTGTAGCAGGTGCTCGATTTTACAGGCGTCTATCTCGGCTATGTCCCGGGGTACCCCGATGAACGTCAGGAACTCTGTCAAGACTTGGTGTCTCTCGTATATCCTCTTGGCTACCTCTAGCCCCTTCTCCGTCAGCTTTATCTCGCCACCCTTCTTGTAGGTGATGTAACCCTGCTCAGCCAGCCTTCTAAGAAACTCCACAACGCTACTCGGCGATACGCAGAGCCTTCTAGCGAGCTCCCTGACCCTCGGCTTACCTTTCAGAGACAGTATGTAGATTGCCTCTAGGTAGTCCTCGGCACGAGCGGTCGGGTTACTCGCAGCCCTACTTCTTTCCACTAGTATCCCCTCTCTTGAGCTTCCTCTCCGCTCTCGCTAGCACCTTCGAGGCCTGCTCCGGGGGCACGTAGCCGGGTATTACCTCGACGGGTTCTGCACCGTATTCGTCGTAGTCCTCCATCTTGTTTATCGTGACGTAGGGTACGGCCTGGACACCGTACATGTCGGCCTCGTAGGGTAGTTCTAGAGCCTCTATTGTCTCAACCCATATCTGCTTGTTTAACAGGGCTATTTGATTGAAGTAGTCGACGACGATCGGGCAGTAGGGGCACTCGGGTGTGACGAAGATCTTGACGTGGAGTGGGGTGTCAATACTCTCCACGACCTCCTTTACTTTGGCGGAGAGCTTCACCTCTCCCGTCGCGATGTACTGGTGTACGTATATGAACGGGGCGAACTCCTGCCCGCTCGGTAGCCCGTAGTACCTGATATTAAGCCCGTTGGTCCCGTAGATAAAGGCGGGTAGGTACCTAGGCCTCAGCTCCTTCGCGTTCTGTTTCTCGACGATCTCGAAGCTGAGCGCCCCGTTGCTGATCTTGGACAGCTCTGTCGCGAGCATCCATGCCTCGCCGCAAGTCGGGCACTCCTCTACCACAGCTGGTTTCAGGCTAAAGTGGGCGTGGTGGTGATGGTGGTGGTGCTCGTGCTCATGCTCGTGCTCGTGGGTGTGCTCCATGGCCTCCTTCAACGACAGTACGACCAAGTAGTCCTTGACAGGCCTGCTGAACGTCTTGAATATCTCTTTCAGAGCCTGCTCTGTCTCCTCGTCGAATAGGTGGGAAGACATAAGCAACACCGTTCTGCCTACCTAACTAAGACGATAAAATTGCTTTATATATTTAGGTGTCAAAACAATAGAGATCACAGCGTGATGCACGATTTGAGCAAGGATGAGACCTTAACCGCCAAGATCCTCAGGTTCGTGATGGAGAACCCGGGCGTGTCGGCCAAAGACGTAGCAGAGTACCTCGCTATCTCCCCCAACCTTGCCAGGAACGTGCTCCAGAAGTTGAGAGACAAGGGCCTTGTAAGAAAGGAGGGTAGGGGCTTCTACATCACTCCGAGAGGCGAGTGGTTACTATCGAGGGCGAAAACTAGTAGAGTCGAGGAGGCGGGGAAGGAGCAAGTAGTGGAACCACCAGCTGAAGCACGGGTAAGCGAGCCGAGTGCTGCGGAGATGCCAGGCGAGGACAGGTGTAGAGCGCTCGAGGAGAGGATCAGGAACCTCGAGGAGAGGCTGAGGAGGGTCGAGGAGATCGTGGCGAAGTTTGTTAAGACCGGAGGGCAGAGCGGAGTACCCGAGCCTCCTAGAGGCGATGTTGAACGGGGTAAACAATTGCCTAGGCCGCCGAAACCGGTGATGAGCGTCCAGGAGGCCCTAGCCCAGTACCCGGGTATGCTAGAGCAGTGGAGGATCGAAGGCGTGGTGGTCCAAGTAGGAAACCTGGTCGTCGAGAGGAGGTTTCTAGCCGAGTTCGCTAAGAAGTTCCCCTTACCGGTGGACGAGGTGGAGAGACTGGACCCCGTAGAGAGAGCGCTTTTCGAGGAGCTCAGGCGCGAAGCGCTAGTAATACTCCACAGCGGGAGAGAGTACAGGCTGGTAAAGAACTTGAGCTAGAAGTCTACTTCTTATCGCTAAGCGTCTTCTTGACGTGTTCTTTCAAGTTTGGGCTAAGGTCTTTTAAACCCTCGCTCAGTACGTCCTTCTTCCCCAATTTCTTCGGCTTGTAGACGCTCATGTTCTATCAAGATTTTGTTTACTTAGACCCCTTTATCAACTTGACAACACTAGCCTTTAGACCACGGACTTTAACAGGGTCGTACTGGAGAAGAGGGTCGTCGCTCAGCTCGACTATGTCTGCGTAGCACCCTGGTAGCAGGCATCCGAGTCTCGGGTCTCCGAGGGCGAGCCCAGCGTCTACCGTGTAGTGTGCGAGCGCCTCGGCTACCGTGACCGCGTTCCTAAGAGACGCACGAGCGTAGTCCACGTCGTCGTACAGACCTCTCGTGACGGCGGCGTAGACCGTCTCGAACGGGTCTACTGGCTCCACGGGGGCGTCCGTCGAGTACGCTGTGACCGCTACGTCCGCAAGCTCCTTGAACCTGTAGACCCACCGGATCCTATCACACCCCACTCTCTGGGTCATCCACTTGTCTGAGATTACAAAGTGTGGTTGTACTACGAGTACCGGCCCGAGCTCCTTGATGTATCCGAGTTGGTCGTCTCTGACAAGGGAGACGTGCTCCAACCTCAGATAGAGGTCCCTGACTCTCCTCGCGACTCTTAGTGCGACCTCTAAAGCGGCGTCTCCGATCACGTGAACAGCGACCTGGAGATTCCTACGGCTCGCCTCGGCGAAGACCTTCTCGAGCTCCTCTTCGTTGTAGTTCAAGAAGCCTCGTCTCCCTGGTTCGTCAGAGTAGTCGCTGGACAGGTAAGCCGTTCGCGGCCCTAGCGCACCGTCTAGGATCACCTTTAAACCGTTGATCCTGAACCTGCTCGAGCGGTCTCCCCAAGTCTCGTACAATAGTTTCTCGACGTAGTCGTAGTCGAAGTCTGGCCCTCCAGTGTATATCACGTAGCCGTAAACCCTGATAGGGAGTTTACCCTCCTTGTCAAGCCGCTTAAGCGCCTCCACCTCCCTGAAGGAGAGGCCTGCGGCCCCGACCGCAGTCACACCTTTAGACTCGAACTCCCTCAGTCCGAGTAGCAGGGCTTCTTCTAGTTCTGGTTCTCGCATCGACGACCTGATGTGTGTCAGGAGCCTCCACAGGTCTTCCTCGTAGAGCCAGCCCTTTTCCAAGTCACCGAACCTGATCTGGCCTAGCACCTCTCTAGCCAGGGCTATCCCAACACTGTTGAGGGAGGCCATGTGGCCCGATATGTGCTGTATCAAAACCGGTTTGTCGCGAACGTAGGCGTCTATCTCCCAGTAGTACGGCATTCTACCCTCTCGGAGGCTGGAGGGGTCTATTCTCGGGGGTACCACCCAGCCTGCGACGACTCTGCTCTCTCCGAGCTTCTCCAGGACGTCCTTAACGCTCGAAGTCTCCATCTTTCCCCCGAGAACCAGGTTGTAGCCCAGCGAGTCCGGGTGTGCGTGGGCGTCCACGAACCCTGGGGCGAGCACGTACTCGGACTCCAACTCGGTGTAGTCTGACCCTGCTAGTGCATTCTTCATGTCCTCGTAATTACCGACGGCTACAACCGTCTCCCCGTATAGGACGAGAGACTCGGCAACTACTAGGGGCCTGTAGTTCGCTATAATCCTCCTCCTACTCCTAACGAGCACTAGAGACAAGAGTCGGGCACCTTAAATGAGAGAACGGGGGAAGGGAGAAAAATATGAGTCGGCTTTAGATGAGGTAGTTGTACACTCCCTTGCCCTTGAAGTTGAATATGACGGTCTTAGTTGTCATCACATACTCTACGCTATAGCCGATGCCCTCTCTACCAATGCCGCTACTCTTCCTACCACCAAAGGGATAGTAGCCGATGCCGTGCCTCGGCATGTCGTTAACGTAAACGGCACCCACCTCGAGGTACCTGATCACTTTCCTGATCCGGTCTACATCCTTCCCGAAGACGGCGGCGTCTAGTCCGTATTCCCTTCCGTTGGCGATCTTTATCGCCTCATCGAGGTCTCTGAACGACGTTATCAGGGCTACGGGTGCGAAGACCTCCTCCTTGTAGAGCCTCATCTCAGCTAGTTTTTCGTGGGAGGAGATCTCGACAAGCGTGGGCTCTACGTAGTTGCCGCCTAAGTGCCTTCCGCCGTAGAGTAGAACACCGCCTTTCGCTAGGGCGTCTTTAATCGCGCCCATCATGTTCTCGACGGCGTCCCGGCTAATCAGAGGTCCCATAACCGTCGAGGAGTCGCGGGGATCGCCTACTTTCACTTTCTTAAGCTCTTCGACGAGCCTCTTCTTGAACTCCTCGTACACTTTTTCTTCGACCAGTATAAGCTTGATAGCGTCGCACCTCTGGCCTGCGTAGCTGTAAATTCCTGCTGCCACGGCCTTCGCTGCCTGGTCTAGGTCAGCGTCCGCGAGGACTATAGCAGGGTCGCCTCCACCCAGCTCCATAATGTACTGCTTTACACCCCCCACGGCGAGGACGTGCCTACCCGTCGACGAGCTCCCGGTGAGGCTTACCACGGAGATCCTCTTGTCGGCGACGAGTGGGTCTGTCTCCTTGCCCGGTAGCGTTAATACAGCAAAGGAGTCTCTCGGGAAGCCAGACTCCTCTACGACCTTGGCGAACATCAAGACGGGTAGAGGGTCTGCGCTGGGCGGCTTTATGATCACCGCGTTACCGCTGATAGCGCTGTAGACGAACTTGGTAACAGAGTCGAACAGTGGGTAGTTGAAGGGAATTATAGCGAGGACTACGCCGAACGGCTCCTTCCTCACGATGGCCTCGGTTTCCAGCGTCGACTGGTCCCAGTCACCAGCTATGTACTCGCCGGGTACTTTCCTGGCGTCGAGTGTCGAGTCCCTTAACCTACTGATACTCGCGTTCAGCTCCCCCTTAGCCTGGGGATAAGTCTTGCCAGTGTTCAGGACGAGAGCCTGAACGAAGTCCTCGGAGTACTTCTCTAAGAGGTCGGCTATCCTAAACATGAGGGAGACACGCTTGTAACCCGGGGTGTTCCTGATACTCCACCTCCCCTGCTCGTAGACCCTGCCCACTACCTTGTCGACGTCCCCGTAAGTCAGTTTGGGTACATAGCCGATGACCGAGTCGTCTATTGGGGAGTAGACCGGGGTCCACTCGGCGGACTCGACCCACTCACCAGCAGCGTAGGCCTTGAAGTAGGGCCTGCCCTCTCTCGTGTGGTGAATGCTTTCGAAGAACTTCGATAGCTTGAGCTCGACCATTCAACCCCCTCCTTGGTAGTTTATACGCTTTTTTAAATTATAAAACTAGTTTAAGAGAAGGGCTAATAGAAGGATTTAAACAGGCGATTAAATTCAGAACTCCGACCCGTAGTACTTTCTTGCGGCTGCGAAGAACTCTTCTTCGGCGGGGTTGATTAAGGGTACGTCGCCTGCTGTTTTCTTGACTATGTCGGGGTCTTTCAGGCCGTGTCCGGTCACTAACACGACTACTGTCTCGTCCTTGTCGACCTGCCTGTCCTCAATCGCCTTGATCAGGCCTGCTAACCCCGCCGCTCCACTGGGCTCGGCGAAGACCCCTTCAAGGCTGGCAAGCAGCTTCATCGCCTCTACGATCTCGTCGTCTTTCACAACGACACCGTAACCGTTAGTCTTGTAAAGGGCTCTGAGGCCGGCGTCTCCATCCCACGGGAATGTGTCTTCTAACCCTGTAGCAATCGTCTCTGGCGGCTTCTCCCACGGCCTTATCTTGTTGGGGTCGGCCCTCTCCATCCACGCCCTAACGAACGGGTAGTTGCCCTCCGGCTGAACAGCCACTAGCCTCGGGTACCCGGTTATCCAGCCGACCTGGTTCCAGTCCCTGAAGCCGTTGAAGACGCCTGTGAGGAGGCTTGCGGCACCTGTGGGAACGAATACCTGGTCTGGTAGTCTCCAGCCCAACTGCTCGACGATCTCCATGGAGATGGTCTTCGGGCCTTCTATCTGGTAGGGGTTGAAGACCCCGAAGCTGGGGCTGGGATAGAAGCCGTACCTCTCGCTGAGTACTCTCATCATTTTAACGGTGGGGTCCTCTGCCTCAGTCCACTTTACCTTGAAGACCTTGGCCCCGTAGTACAGGAGCTGGGCTATCTTGCCGAAGCCGGCGAAGTCGGGCACGAATGCGTATACTTCGATGCCCGCCTTAGCGCCGTAGGCGGCCAGTGAAGCAGCGGCGTTACCGCTACTCGCAATAACCGCTCTCTTGAACCCGAAGTACTTTGCCATCGAGACCGAGACGCTCATTGCTCTGTCCTTGAAGCTACCGGTGGGGTTCCTGGTCTCGTCCTTCAAGTAGAGGTTCTTCAGGCCGAGCCTCTCGCCGAGCCTCTTAGCCTTTAGTAGCGGTGTCCCGCCCTCCCCGAGCGTGACAATGTACTCCTCGCTGGGGACCGGCAGGAACTCCTTGTACCTCCACATGTAGAAAGGCCTCTTGGCCAGCTCCTCCCTGCTTACACTTGAGGCGATCGCCTCGTAGTCGTAGTAGACATCGAGCCTCCCCAAGTCCTTGTTGACGCACGTGACAGGCTTCTCCTCTAGCTTGTACACCCTCCCACACTTACTACACTTCAAGTGTGTAACGAACATGACGCTCACCAACCCAATACACAATGTGGTCGAACATTTAATTAATTAACCTCGTAGGACTCGAGGGCAATACTAGCTCCCTCCGCGAGCTGGAGGCCGCGAAGAGACCACCAGCCGCGTCTCTTGCTCCTACCCGATCTTCCAAAAACATGCATTCAGAGGGTGAGGTTTTCTGCCCTGGAGGAAAATCCCCCTAGTGCGTGATCCTGGAGGCCAGGTACTCAACGTGGTCCAACATCCTCTCGACGTGCCTGAGTATTAGTAGCCGGGCCACCTCTTCTCTGGAAAACGATCCCTTCGATGCCGCGGCCTTAAGCGCTGCGAGGTACCTCTCATCGCTCTCCTTCTCAAGTTCTAGAAGTCTGTCCACGTTGATAGTGTCGGTCTCGCCTCTCAGTAGTTTGTTCACGAAGGCTTTCAGCTCCTTCACGGCCTCGGATAGCGACTCGTATACGTCCCTCCCAACGTCAACTGTTCCAAAGATCTTCACAACCCTAGCGATCTCCCACGAGTACCTGGAGATCCTGTACAGGTCGTAGGCGGCGTCGAGGAGCACGGTGTAGTACCAGAGCAGCCTACCCACGGGCCTATACCTCGCGATCGACTCGAACACGTACGTGTACAGCTCGCGTCTCAGCATTTGTTGTCTCAGAGTCGATTGGTACAGCTCTATGTAGTCGCCGTCGGTTATCGACCCGGTCTTAAGAGACGACATGATTATGTCGAGGGACTTAAAGGTCTCCTCGGAGATCGACTCGACGATCTTTGTTACAGTCTTACTAGCCTCCACCCGTCACCACCCCTCGCTCAAGAGCTTTATGGCGAGCTCGTTCCTGGTCTTCAAGACGATATCACCCACGGGCCCGCTCTCGATCATCTTGCCGTCGAACATGACGTTTATGTAGTCCCCGATCCTGAGGGCCTGGTTCGGGTTGTGTGTCACCATGATGATCGTCATCTCGTTCTTCAGTTCTCTGAGGGTCTCCTCGATCTTCTTCGCGTTTATAACGTCGATGTTCGCCGTGGGCTCGTCTAGAAGTAGCACCTCTGGCTTCATCGCGAGAGCCCTCGCTATACACAGCCTCTGTCTCTGGCCCCCGCTCAACACGTTGGGGTGCTTCTCGAGTTTGTCTTTCACCTCGTCCCACAACATGGCTTTCTCCAGGGCCCACTTAACCAGCTCTCTTAAAGCCCCCTTGTCCTTGGCCACGCCGTTGACCTTTGCCGGGAGTGCCACGTTTTCAAAGACGGTCAAGTGGGGGAACGGGTTGGGTGTCTGGAACACCATGGCTATACGCCTCCTCACTTCCACGGGGTCCATGTCGAAGAGGCTTACACCGTTCAGGAGTATGTCTCCCTGCCATCTCACGTTGGTATTAAGCTCGACTATCCTGTTTATGCTCTTAAGGAACGTCGACTTACCCGAGCCACTCGGCCCGACTATAACGGAGATCGAGTTCTTGGGTGCGCAGAACTCGACTCCTTTGAGGATCTCCACGTTGTTTATCCACAAGCGGAAGTCTATGGAACGTATATGGCACCTCACAGCTCCACACCCCTCACCATCCGAGACAACGCGAATAGAGCAGTGTATACGACGTAGAGGACTAATGACGCGGCCCATGCGAACTGGAACTGTGAGGGGAACGGGGAGCTCGAGAGAGTGAAAATTAGCGTCGTGATAGTGGACGACGGCTGGAGTAGGCTGTAGAGCGATGAGGGGTAGGTGTTCATAGCGTTGCCTATCGTGAAGAGGAGCGGTGCTGTCTCCCCCATCACCCTCGCCAGGGTCAGTGCCACAGTGGATGCCACCCCCGACTTCCCGATCCCTATCAGTACTCTCCTCAATACCAACCACCTCGTGAGCCCGATCGCGTAGCCGGCCTCCCGGTAAGTCTGGGGAATACTCGAAAAGACGCCCTCTAGGTACGATATCTCAACCGGGAGCGCCACTAGAGTCAGTGAAAGGGAGCCGGCCAAGAGGCTCTGTGTCCTCATTGGTATGACTAGTAGGCTGTACACTATGACAGAAATCGTGATCGTCGGCAGCCCATACAGGCTCGTGAAGACCACTCTCAAGAAGTCGACGAACTTCCTCCCCTTGTACTCGACCATAGTGAACGCGGCAATGAGGGCCACGGGGGTCGCTAACGCGACGGCGATACCCGATGACACGAGAGTCCCTACTAGGCTGGGACCCACACCCCCGACCGGGGCTTCTTGGTTGGGGAGGGGTGGAGTAGCGTAGAGCAGGCTCAGCCCGTTGAGTAGTGCTAGTGGGAGGCCGTACATGATTACTACGATATGTACTAAGAGTATGAGGGACAGGGACATGAGTGCGGAGGCCAGTATGGAGGCCTTGACGAGAGCGACCTTGAGAGACCGCCTTCTACTCACTTACCACCACCCTGAACCTCTTGTTGAGGTAGAGACCAGCTGCATTCAACAACAGGGATAAAACGAAGAGTATCAGGGAGGAGGCAAACAACACGCTGTCGAGTAGGGGGTACATGACGGAGTAGCCGAAGTTGTTCACTATGAGCGAGGGGATGGTCGACACCGGCGAGAGGGCGCAGGGGGTTATCACGTACTGGTTGCCCGCGACTAGTGAAACTATAGTAGTCTCGGTCAGGACCCTGCTGGACGATAGTAGTAGGGCTGAGACTATTGCCGGTCTTACCATTGACAGCTTCATCAGTATAACCTCCTCCTTGTAGAGCCCTATGCTGTAGGACGCCTCTACGTAGGTCTTTGGTATCATCCTAAGAGACTCTCTGACCAGGGCGGCCATGTACGGGACTGCGGAGATCGAGAGGATCACGGTGGCTGTCATGAGGTTCTGGCCTGTCAGGGGCCTACAGGCGAACAGGGGAATGAAGCCGAGTAGCTCGTGCAAGGGCTTCTCCAAGAAGTCCTTCAATACGTTGGACATGAAAGCTAGGCCTATGTACGCGTAGATCACCGTGGGGAGGCCCGCAGACAGGTCGATCACGAGGTTGACTAGTTTGCCTGCTAAACCCCTGAGGTACTCCTCTGCGAAGACCACTAAGGGTATGGAAAACACGAGAATTAGGGGTACCGAGTAAACAGTCACGAGAACAGAACCCAGGAGGGGTGCGAGGAGACCGAACCTACCCTCGTCCGTGTTCCACACGGAGCCTAACAGGCCTACCCCAAGCGAGGAGATCGACGGTGCTGACTTAACGGCTAAAACATACACGACCAAAACGAACAACACGACGAGAATTGCCAGGTTCAAACCCGCCAGGTAAACGAATTTGTCACCTGAAAAAACTCTTATCTTCATCTCAAGCACCCTGTGTGAGGCTGTTCAATAGCTCGCTAACGAGCCTCTGGGGGAGCGGGTGGAACCCCTCGATCGTTTTCTCCTGTCCCTTCGTGAGTACGAAGCGTATCCACAGGTTGACTGCCTCCTGCTTGCTCTTGTCGGAGTAGGACGTCCAGAACAACTGGTAGGTGAAGGTAACTAATGGGTAGGAGTTGTTGCCAGGCGCGTAGATCACCTCGCTAGAGGACTGGCTCCAGTCCGCTCTGACAGATGAGGGGAGCTTGTCGATTACGCTCTCCACGGCGGCTGATACGCCATTAGGGGTGGGCAGGACGAAGAAGCCCTCTCTATTCTGTAATGCGGCGTACTGTAGTCCCGAGGACAGGGCGTACTGGACCTCCACGTAGCCAATCGTGTACGGGTTGTTTTTCACCGCGAGAGTGAGGCCGTCGCTACCCTTCGCCCCGATAGCCCTGCTGGACTCGGTGACGAAGGTAGGCATAGACAAACCCACGAGGTTACTGGGCCACAGTGAGGGACAGGACCGCGAGAGATACGTGGTCAGGATATTGGTTGTCCCACTCTTGTCGCTCCTATACACGACAACGATATCCTTATCGGGGAGCTTGTCGGCTACAGCTGGGTTAAGGCTCTTGATAGCCGGGTCGTCCCACCTCGTCACGTTGCCTCCAAGGATCTCGGCTAGTAGGCACCCAGTGATGTTCAGGTGGACCTCTTTAGGTAGCTCCGGGAGGTTGTAGACCACGACGACTACACCTACTGTGATCGGGAGCTGTAGGACTCTACCCTCGTAGTTCTTGTAGACGTCGTGCGGGAGGGGTACGTCGCTTCCCGCGAAGTCGGTTGTCCCAGCCAAGAACATGCTGATCCCAGCACCACTGCCGACACCCTGGTAGTTCACCTGGACACCCGTCTCCTCCTGGAAAAGTCTAGCCCAGTACTGGACTAGCGGCGCCTGAAGCGTAGAGCCCCCACCGTTGAGTACGACGTTCAGAGGGGGAGAGGTCGGGGTCGGAGACGTGTACGTGGGCGAAGGAGATGTTTGACTGGTCTGCGGTGCTCCCGGATACGTCCTACCCGCCATGTAGTACCAGGCTACACCCAATACGATAATGGCGATAACAAGTATAGGCAAGATAACTTTTTTGTTCATAACGACCTCACTGGGATTGTATAACCAGATGCGTGTTTTTTAATGCATATACAATAACCTTTAAAGCTAGGAACAAACTTTAAAGTTTGTACAAAGAGAGTACGACGTCTTTAGTAGAGAATAAGTACTCGACGCTATTTAGTTACAACTATGAGTAAGAACAAGAGAGCCTCGAAGCCTAACAGTAGGGCAATTGTGATCGAGATCTTCTTCTTTACATTCATGGTTTGAGCATATAGTCTTTGCTGTTAATATGTTTAGCCTTGTTAACCTTTAAATGCCCTTTAAAGTATTTAACCCTCTACCGCTATACTTTATCGAGGGCGTTGTTCAAGAGAAGAATACAGGTGATGAGCGGCTCTACCTACATGGTATCGCTACCCAAGGACTGGGCTAGGCTACACAACCTCAAGCAACACGACGAGGTTGTCATTGAGATACTGCCAGACTTGAGCTTGAAGATCAGCCCAGTGCAGTCTAGGAGGAGCTTTGAAAAGTCCTACACCTTCTACTTGAGCGGCCTCCGCGCCTACGACATGATACAACTGGTATCAGCCTACCTCGCGGGTTACGACGAAGTAAAGATCAACTGCGGCAGGTGCTCAGCCGACTACGCGAGGAGTGTGGTAAGAGAGCTTATCAACAAGACGATCGGGTTAGAGATAGTCGAGACGAGCCAGTTCGAGTACGTGGTCAAGAACGTGGCGGGAGACTTCAGCATAGGCGTCGACGAGATAATCCTAAGAGTCTTCAGAATACTGAAGATGATGCTCCAAGACCTCTCCAACGCGCTCGCCAAAGAAGCGGGGAGAGACGTCTACCGGGAGATCGCCGAGAGAGACAGCTTAGTAGACAAGCTGACCCTCTACGGGCTGAGGGTGTTCAACAAGGTGTTCATGGGCGAGATCTTGCCGAAGGACGTCGGGTTCAAGTCGTTTGCGGAGGTGAACGTGTACTACAACATCCTAAGAAACCTCGAGAGGACTGTAGACCACGTCGCTATCCTTGCGAGAGACCTGGGCGACCTCGACGGCAGGCTAGACGAGAGGGTGAGGGAGGCGACACTGAACCACATCAACACGCTCGCAGACTTCTGCGACAAGGTTATGAACCTCTACGCCTCCAAGAGCGGGAAGGACTTCTCCAGCCTGTTGAACGTGGAGTACGAGAACGTGAAGAAGGCAGAGGAGACTAGCCGGCGCATGATCGCCTCTAACCCGAACTACTTCTTTATCTACGATAACCTCTACAGGGTCAGGGGCTACCTCTTGGACATAGTGGAGCTCGTGAGCGACATAAAGTACCTGACTCAACGCCTACAGTTTGAAGAAGGCTAGCTTCAAGATATGGCGGATATGCGCCAAGACCACTCTGAGGCCTAGCTTAGACTCCCCCTTCTCTCTCGAAACGAACACGTAGGGCTGGTCGCACACCCTCGCTTGCCGGGCCCTCCGCAGTAGATCCAGGAGAACCTTGTAGCCCCTCGGCTCAACCGTGTCAAAGTCCCCGATCACTCGTCTTTTAAACCCGAAGAAACCCGACATCGGGTCGCTTGTCTTGCGCGACTCGGGTAAGAGTAGCCAGGCGATAACAGCAGCGCCTCTGGACATCAACCTTCTGTACCACGGGAAGCCCGAAACGCCTCCTCCCTCCACGTACCTCGACGCTACTACGACGTCGCACCGGGAGAGCTTCTCGACGATCAGAGGTATCACCTCGGGTGGGTGCTGCAGGTCAGCGTCCATGACGACGACGAAGTCCCCGTCCGCGTGCTTCACCCCCTCGACGACCGCGGAGGCGAGCCCCAGCCTCCCGGGCCTCTCCACGACCTTGACCGGGTAGAGGCCGCTGAGCTGCCGGGCAAGCTCCGCCGTGCCGTCAGGCGAGTTGTCGTCTACAATTACGACCTCGTAATCCCACCCGTGAGGCCTCATCGCCCCGTCGATCCTTCTCAGGAGCTCCGGTATGTTGTCTCTCTCGTTGTACGTGGGGACTATGATCGAAACCTTCATACCTGACTACCGGTTTGCCAAGGCACTACAATTATATTTCCTGATAAGGCTCATATAATTACCTTAGCCAAGTACGGTGTTAGGCTTGCAGCATGGCTCTAACGAGTTCTTGGAGTGGCTAAGGGGTGTCGAGAGGAAGTGGCAGAAGCTGTGGCGTGAGAGCCACGTCTTCGAGCCTGAGCCAGACCCATCCAAGCCTAAGTTCTTCATAACCGTTCCCTACCCGTACACTAACGCCCCTCTCCACATAGGCCACGGTAGGACTTACACGATAGGCGACATCGTAGCCAGGTACAAGCGTCTCCGCGGCTTCAACGTCCTGTTCCCCATGGCCTTCCACATAACGGGCACACCTATCGTAGCTATATCCGAGATGATCTCGAGGGGGGACAAGAAGGTGATAGCTAGGTACGAGTCTTACATAAGGATGTACCTCAACGACGAAGAGAAGGTGAAGGAGACCCTCGAGTCGTTCAAAGACCCGCTTAAGCTGGCGGAGTTCTTCGCAGAGAACGTCCACGTTGACTTCGACGCTCTGGGCTACAGCATAGACTGGAGGAGGAGGTTCCACACCGGCGAGCCGCTCTACAACAAGTTCGTGGCGTGGCAGTACGTGAAGCTCTCGGAAAAGGGGCTCTTGACACGGGGGAGCCACTACGTCACCTACTGCTTACTACACAAGCAGCCGGAAGGAGAGGACGATATAGAGGACGCCGACGTGAACCCCGTGGAGATAGTGGAGTATACCGGTGTCAAGTTCAGGCTGGTGGACGGCGGGGACGTGCTCTTGGCAGCCACGCTTAGACCCGAGACCCTTTACGGCGCGACCAACTTATGGGTCAACCCGGAGGCTAAGTACGTGAGGTTCAGGATGGGCGGGGAGGTCTTCATCACCTCCGAGAAGGCGTTCGTGAAGCTAAGACACCAGCACCCCGAGCTGGAGTTCGAGGTCATCGAGGAGCTACCGGGGAGTAGGCTCCTGGGCCGGAAGGCTAGGAGTCCCCTTGGGCACGAGCTCGTGGTCTTGCCAGCGTGGTTCGTGGACCCCGACCTCGGGACAGGCGTTGTGTACTCCGAGCCGAGCGACGCCCCCTACGACTACGTCGCCTTGAACGACCTGAAGAAGGACAAGAGCCATCTGGCCAAGTACGGCCTAGACCCCTCACTGGTCGACTCGATAAACCCGATCAAGATCATAGACGTCCCAGGTGTGGACGGGCACTACGCACAAGTGGTCGTCGAGTCGATGGGGATAAAGGACCAGTATGACGAGAGGCTCGAGGAGGCGACGAGCATAGTCTACAAGGAGGAGTTCTACAAGGGCCGTATGCTTGTCAAAGACCCGCTCGTGGAGGGGAAGCCGGTCAGAGAAGCGAGGGATATTGTTAAGCAGTCGCTGATCGGGAGGGGCGACGCAATAAGGTTCCTGGAGCTTAATAGGAAGGCTAGGTGTAGGGCCGGCGGCGAGATCATTGTAGCCAAGATCGTAGACCAGTGGTTCCTGGACTACACTAGCGAGAACCTCAAGAAGACCATGCTCGACTACATCGAGAACAGGCTCGTTGTCAAGCCGGAGAAGTACAAGAAGGCGTTCGTTGACGCGATAAACTGGCTCGAGAAGAGGCCCTGTGCCAGGAAGAGGGGTATTGGCACGAGGCTGCCCTTCGACGAGGAGTGGATCATCGAGAGCCTGAGCGACTCGACGATATACATGGCCTTCTACACCATTGTCCACAAGCTGAGGCAAGCCGGGGTCAAGCCGGAGAACCTGAAACCGGCGTTCTTCGACTACGTCTTCCTGGGTCTAGGCGAGAGGGAGGAAGTAGCCGCTGAGACGGGGCTTAGACCGGAGTTCCTCGACGAGCTGAGGAGGGAGTTCGAGTACTGGTACCCCGTTGACCTGAGGCACACGTCGACGCCCCACATATCGAACCACCTCTCGTTCTACCTGATCCACCACGCCGTGATCTTCCCGGAGAAGTACTGGCCCCGCGCGATAACGCTGAACGAGCCCGTCATTAGAGAGGGCGCAAAGATGAGCAAGAGCAAGGGGAACGTGATCAACCTGAGAGACATATCGGAGAAGTACTCCTCCGACCTCTTCAGGCTCTACATCGCCTGGGCAGCCAGCCTAGACACGGTCTTGGACTGGAGGGAGAAGGACGTGTCGGCCACTGCGGACCTCCTACAGAAGTTCACCAGGCTCGCGCTCGACCTGATAGAGGGGAGGTGTGTCGACGTAGGCGAGGACGTACTGTCGAGGTGGTTTAGGAGCAGGTTCTACAGGCTCGTGAAAGCCGGCGAAGAGGCGGTCGAGGCCTACCAGGTTAGGGACTATGTCCAGAACGTGTTCTTCAACGTGGTAAACCTAATAGACAGATACAGGGATATGAGAGGGTTCCTACCCTGCGACGTGAAAGGGGTACTACAGGACTGGCTTAAGGTTCTCAACCCTGTTATCCCGCACTTGACGGAGGAGCTGTGGAGCAGGATGGGGGGTAACGGGTTCCTGTCGACTAGTAGCTGGCCCAGCGGCTACGAGGCCTATTTCGACGATACCGCTGAAGCACTAGTCAACGAGGTGGAGAGGGTCGTCGAGGACGTAAAGAACATTCTAGGAGCCGTGGGGAGGAAGCCACGCGAGGTCTATGTGATAGTCGCGTCCCAGTGGAAGAGGAGGGTCTTAGAGTTGGCAATGAAGGGCTTGGAGCTAAGGGAGGTGATAAGAGAGGTGTCGAGGACGGTCGGCGCTGGTAAGGAGAGGCTGGTGTCCGAGGTGTACAGGGTGTGGAAGTCGGGGCAGCTAGACAAAGAGGCGGTGAAGGTCGATCACAGCCTAGAACTTGATACTCTGAGGAGGCTGTCCGAGTACATAGGGAGGAAAACGGGCGCTGAGGTCAAAGTCGTGGAAGAGGAAGAGGCTCTCTCCATGGGGTTATCCAAAGCCGAGAAAGCGCTCCCCGGGAAGCCGGGCTTGTTCGTCCTGTTCGAGTCGTAGAGTTTGCCTCACGAAGCCGAGCGCGAGTAAGTGTTTTGTTCACAGGTAGTCCGCGACACTCCTGGGCTGTGAGAGAAATTTTAATTTTATTGAGATGTTTTTAATTTTATTTGACATATTGAATCCAGGGGTTCAACCATGAGTGTCGGTAGCGTTCTCATCAAGAACGCCAAGGTCCTCATCGGTAAAGAGTTCGTTGAGGGCAACATCTTGGTAGAAGATGGCAAGATAGCGGCGCTGGGTAAAAAGGACTTCCCCGCCGAGAAGGTGATCAACGCAGAGGGGCAACCAGTGGTCCCAGGCGGAATAGACATCCACGCCCACGTTTACGACCCCCAGTACACGCAGAACGAGGACTGGAAGTCGGGTAGCCTAGCCGGCGCTTTCGGCGGACTCACCACCCTGATCGACATGCCGCTCAGGGTGTACGTGGACAACCTAGACGTGCTCAGGCTGAAGGTCGAGGAGGCCAAGAAGAACTCTTACCTGAACTACGGTATTACAGCGGGCTTTATGAACGGGGAGAACAAGGACTCCATACCGGACCTCGCACGGGAGGGCGTCAAGACATTTAAGGTCTTCACCGCGAGGCCCTTCAAGGCCGAGGACTACGATATAATCGAAGTATTCGAGCAAGTAGCCAACGTCAACGGCGTAGTCGTCGTCCACGCAGAGGACGACCCCCTCATAGAGCTCGGCGAGAAGAGGTACAAGTCTTTGGACGACCCGTCCTACTACCACTTGCACAGGACAGACAACGCCGAGGCCGCCGCGATCTTGAAGGTCGGGTTCTACGCGCTTGAGACAAACGTGTCTCTCCACATAGCCCATCTCAGCAGTGCCAAGGGGCTGCAGGCGATCGAGTTCCTAAGGCGCTACTACAGCAGGGTGACAGTCGAGACGTGCCCGCACTTCCTCTACTTCACGCGAGACGACACCCTCAGGCTCGGCAACTACATCAAGGTCGCACCCACCCTGAAGACCCAGGCGGACAGGGACGCGCTCTGGAGGGGTCTGGAGTCAGGCGAAATAGACGTATACGCGAGCGACAACGCGCCTGCGCCCAGGTCCGAGAAGGAGAAGGACGCGTGGAGCGCTTGGGGAGGCGTCCCCAACCTAGAGATAATGATGCCATTCCTCTACACGTTCGGCGTAGAGGGGAGGAGGATCTCCGTGGAGACGTTCATCGACGTGACCTCGAGGAACCCGGCCCGGATACTCGGGGTCTACCCGGTAAAGGGCGAGATAGCCTTAGGCTCAGACGCGGACTTGGTTGTACTCGAGACGAGGAAGCCTCGTAGGATATCGGCATCGACACACCACCACAAAGTGGACTGGACGCCCTGGGAGGGGCTTGAGCTCAAGGGGCACCCGTTGCACTTGCTTGTCAACGGCGTGCCGATCATAGAGAAGGGCGAGCTGGTGGGGAAGCCTGGGCACGGGGTCTACGTGGGCCTCCTCGCGAGGAGACTAAGGAAGGGAGAGTGAGAAGCGCCACGTAGTCCCTTTGCTTAATACCCAGTCTTACTCGAGTTATTGACTGGGGAGTTCATGGTAGACCTACCAGTGCTGCTCACTCAGTACTACGTGCAGTTACTCGCTATTATGAACCCGTTCTCTGCCCTGCCTACCTATATCTCGCTCACCGAGAGGCTCAGTAAGGAAGAGCGGGAGAGGATTGTGAGGAGGGCATTTTGGGCGATGCTGACGATAATGCTCGTTTTCACGTTCCTCGGGAGTACCATACTCGAGGTATTCAACATATCGTTAGCCAGCCTCCGAATAGGGGGTGGGATCGTCTTAATGGTACTAGCCGTCGACATGCTCGGCGAGATGCCGAGGACGAAGAGGGTCGAGCCAACAGACATGGCAGTAGTGCCAATTGCCACACCGCTCATTGTGGGGCCCGGCACCCTCACTACCATCCTGCTGCTGACAAGCTCGGAGAGGACTCTTACGAACATGGCTCTCATCGTAGTCGCCGAACTGGTCGCTGTTGCGACCACTTACTTAATACTCAAGTTCTCCGATACGCTAGTCAGGTTCCTGAGAGTCAGTACTGTGAGAGCGCTCGGCAGGTTCATGTCGATTATAATTGCCAGCGTGGCTGTCGACATGATAGCGAAGGGGGTCTACGGCTATATCGTAAGCGTTTACAAGTAAGTATAAGTAGGCTCAAAAGAAGAACTGTGTGGTCAAACCGTTTTACGTCTATATACATACGTTAGCTTTATATATTACGCTTGTGGAAAATAACTATATCAAGACGGTGGAAGTCTATGAGTCCTAAAGTATTGACAACGATCTTCGTAATCATCATAATAATAGTCGGTGTAGCCGCGTTCTATGCTGGTACATCTATGGCACCTGCGAAGACTGTGACCCAGACTGTGGGGGCGGGTGGTGTAGCAACGACAACGGTAACCCAGACACCTACGTGGACCCCGCCCTCGACTATCAAGGCGGCCTGGGTGTACGTGGGGCCAATAGGAGACTTCGGCTGGACTTACGCGCATGACGTTGGTAGGAGGGTTGCTCAGCAGCTCTTCAAGGACTGGTTACAGACCACTTACTTGGAGAGCGTGACTGCTGACCAGATACCCTCGGTGATAGACAACCTCGTCTCCCAGGGCTACAACGTGATATTCACCACGAGCTTCGACTTCATGGAGAACACTATAAAGTCTGCTCAGAAGTACCCGAACGTCATATTCTTCCACTGCTCTGGATACATGAGGGCTCCCAACGTAGGGACCTACTTCGCTGACTTGTACCAGGCCTACTACCTCAACGGACTGTTAGCCGGTGCTCTGACCAAGACCGGCCAGATAGGCTACGTGGCAGCAGTCGAGATCCCCGAGGTGGTTAGGCACATCAACGCCTTCGCCATCGGCGCTCAAGAGGTGGCCCAGCAGCTGGGTAAGAACATAACGGTTCACGTGATCGTGATCGGCGGGTGGGTCGCCCCCGACAAGGCCAGGCAGGCAGTACAGACCCTGTTCCAGACTTACAACGTTGACACCTTTGCCTTCACGGAGGACACGCCCACCGTTATACAGACCGTCGAGCAGCTGTACAAGAGTACAGGGAAGCAACTCTACGTCTTCAGCCACTACTCACCGGGCTACACCTACGGTACTGATGTAGTCGTGTCAGGGCAGATCGTCCACTGGGAGGTCATCTACGTCGACATCCTAGCCAAGATCAAGGCCGGCGTCTACACCCCCTACAACCTACAGAACGTTGACTACTGGTACTTGATGAACACTGGCGCGGTCGACGCCGGCGCTCATATCTACTCCAACGGCTCCATCATGTACATCAACCCGAAGTTCATCGACACGCTTAAGAGCATCATGGTGACCGACAAAGTGACCGGTATGAAGATGAGCGTCTACGACCTGTTCATGGAGAGGATGAGGGAGTTCCAGGAGGCGCCTCTACTAGAGAACATACAGGAGCAGGCCAACACCCACGAGTACGAGACTGTTGTAGGACTGAAGATACCTCCCGCCAAACCAGGCGTCTCCGAGCCCGCGACCGAGTGGAGTTGGAACGTGGCCTCAGTGTTCGACCCGTTCACAGGCCCGCTGACGTTCTGGAACATCTCCAACCCCAGCCAGCTCATTAATGTGCCGGCGGGAGTAAGGCTAGGGCACGACGACCTGTGGTCGATGCAATACTACTTATACCCCATCGTGCATAGAGTAGGTGCAATATAGCGGTAACACAGTAGAGGCGGCGAGGTGGAGCTGGGTGGAGAAGACAGGTAATAAGGTTTTTTCCCCAATCCCCTCTCCTCAAACCCCTATCGTTAGAATGGAGAACATAACCAAGAGGTTCCCAGGCTCAGTAGCCCTAGAGAAGGTCACAGTGGAGTTCAGCGAGGGCGAAATACACGCAGTCCTGGGTGAGAACGGCGCCGGCAAGTCTACACTAGTCAAGATCCTAGCAGGGATATACACGCCGGATCATGGCACGATCTACTACAAGGGCGAGAGAGTCACAATAGAGAACCCGATGAAGGCGCTGAGTCTCGGAATAGCCATGGTATCCCAGAGCCCTGTACTGATAGGCAGGCTCACAGTCGCAGAGAACCTAGTTCTAGGCATGAAGCAGCTCGGCGTCTTCGAGTCGCCAAAGAAGATCAGGAAGTACTTCGAGGAGGTCGCGAACAAGATCGGGATCAAGGTAGACCCCGAAGAAGAGGTCTGGAAGCTGACCTACACTCAGAAGCAATTGGTGGAGATAGCTAGGGCGTTGATACTGAGGTCGAAGGTGATAATACTGGACGAGGCCCTCACATACCTCCCGCTGGAGGAGAGGAGGAAGTTCTACAAGTACCTCAAGGAGTTCACACAGCAAGGCGGCACAGTGGTATTGATAACCCACAAACTATTGGAGGCCTTCGAGGTGTCAAACAGGATAACGGTCCTCAGGCGCGGTAAGCTCGTTGGGACTGTGAGGACCGGCGAAGTCGACATCGAGAGGGTTAGGGAGATGATGTTTGCTGAGAGGGCTAAGGAAATCACCTACGAGAGGCTCATGGACGGTAAACCCTCAGAGCCGGTGCTGGAGGTCAAGGACTTGTGGGTTAAGAACGACTACGGGACTTACGCCCTCAAGGGGGTCTCGCTAACCGTGAACCGAGGAGAGGTACTAGGCATAGCCGGCATAGTAGGTAACGGGCAGGCGGAGCTTGTCCAGGCGATAATGGGGTTGCGCAACGTAGAGAGAGGAACAGTCGCGATCAATGTCAAGGGCAGGAAGTATGTAATGCCCGACACCAAGACGCTGAGAGAGCTGGGTGTCGGCTACATCCCCGACGAGCCGCTGTCGCACGGTGTGTCGATAGACTTCGGTCTTAGAGAGAACATCGCTGTGATGCCAGGGTACACTGGTGCTGTGATCAACTGGGGTAGGCTGACGCACCTGGCGAAGAAGTTCATTGAGGAGTTCTCGATCGTCACCCCTGGTGCTAAGACCCCGCTGAAGTTCCTCAGCGGCGGCAACTTGATGAAGAGCCTTGTGGCGAGAGAGCTGGACTTGTCGAAACACCTCCTGGTGGCCTACAACCCGACTAGGGGTCTAGACGAGGTGACCAGTATCAAGGTCAGGAGGGTCATCAAGGAAAAGGTGGTCGAGGAGAACATAGGAGTCTTGATGGTCAGCGAAGACCTAGACGAGATATTCCAGGTGAGCGACAGGATAGCCGTTATAAACGAGGGCAAGATTGTAGGTCTATTTGAGGCCAAGTCGGCCGACAGAGTTGAAGTAGAGCGCTTAATGGTGACTTAGAGTTGGTCAGCATAGTTGTAGTAAGGAGGGTCAAGCCGATACCATACTTCGTCGTGCCGATAACCGCGCTAGTGATAGGAATAGTAGTCAGCATGGCCATACTCTTCTTCCTGACAGGATACATGGTGTGGCCTACTGACGTGCTCAACTCTATATGGGACGGGCTCACACACCCTAACGTGATCGCCAATATCTTCCTATTGTTAACGATTATAGGGTTCTCGCTGGCTCTGAGCTTCAAGGGCGGCGTCTACAACATCGGCGGTGAAGGGCAGTTCTGGATCGCCGCCTGGGTCATGGTGTACCTGGTCTTCACGACGCCCTACTTGACGTCGGGGACGCCACTGGTCTCTAAAGTACTAGTTCTATTAATAGGGTTCGCCGCAGGATTCGCTTGGGCTCTAGTGGCAGGCCTATTGAGAGGCTTCATCGGCGTAGACGAAGTCCCGCTGACTCTGATGATGAACTACGTCGCCTACAACCTAATCGACTGGTTCGTCATGATACCAGGCATGCCCTGGAGAGACGTCTACGGGTACGCTAAGACGAGGTCTCTACCCCAGAGTCTCCAGTACTCCATACTGCCAGGCTCCACGGTATCGGTGGAGATGATAGTGGTCACGATCCTGGCAGGGGTTATCGTGTGGCTCCTACTCGACTACACAAAGCTCGGGCTCACCATAAAGATACACGGCAGCAACGTGAAGTTGCTGAGGAGCGCCGGTTACAGCGTGCCTCTAACAGCAGCCGTAGCCCTAGCGCTCTCGGGCGGCTTCATAGGGCTGGCCGGCGTGGTTTACCTCTGCGGCGTCACTCCGAGTATCAGGATACCGGTCGAGACCAGCACCTCCGGCTTCGGCTACCTCGGGATACTTGTTACATGGCTGTCAATGCTGGAGCTCTTCGCCGTGCCGATAGCGGCCTACGTCGTCAGCAGCTTGTACAACGCGGGCTTCACCCTCATGGCGATGAAGGGCATGCAGCAAGCGGGTATTACAGCCGGCGTGACGAACGTCTTCATAGGCAGCGTACTGCTCATGTACGCGCTGTTGATAACGATATCGGAGTACAAGATAAAGATCGTGTGGTGAGACCATGTTCGACCCCTCTATTGCCACCCTCGCAGACCTAATAATTGCCTCGGGAGGGCTCTTCATAGCGTTCTACCTGATGGCGCTCGGGCACTCAGTGGTCGAGAAGAGCGGGATACTGAACCTGGCGATAGACGGTACCTTCGCGCTAACGGCTACGCTGGCCTTCTTCATGGACGTGTACTACGACAACAACCTACTGCTATCCTTCCTTGTACCGGCTGTCGTCGCAATGCTGTTCGGGCTGTTCATGTCCTTCACACTGACGAAGTTCCCCGTTAGCCACGGCGCGGTCGGCCTATCGCTGATGTTCCTAATGTACGGCCTCGCGAGCATAATAGGGTACGGGCCGAGGATTGTCCAGGCCTCGCTACCCAACTTCTCGCCAGGTGTAGCCCTAACTGAAGAGGAGAGGGTCGCCGGTTACCTGGTGATGCTTGTATTAGGCCTGATCACGTACTGGCTAATAGAGAAGACCAAGCTCGGCGTCTCCATCAAGGCGTCGGGCGAAGACCCGGCTGCCGCCGAGTCTCTCGGTGTCAACGTGCTGGCGTCCAGGCTCATAGCGGCAGCGATCGGGTTTGCCATGATAGGGCTGGGTGGCGCAGCCTACATGAACTTCTACGTGAGGTTGTGGGACGAGAGGTCGATCATACTAAGCGGCTACGGGTGGCTGGCGTTCGCTGTGGCATTGAGCGGGGGTAGACACCCACTAGTGGTGTTGCTAACGGCCTTCGTATTCTCCATTCTAGTACACTCGAGCCTCCAGTTCGTAGCGTGGTTCAACATCTCCAGAGAGCTATCGTACTCTCTACCGTTCATCGTCGCGATAGCGGCTATGACAATATACATGGCAACACCTCTCAGGAGGATACTCGCACCACCCAAGAGCCTCGGCAGGATCTACTTCAGAGAAGAGAGGACTGTGTGAGCCGAACGTTTTTTCTTCTCTTCTCCTCCCTCACTTTCCTCCACACTCTCTAATCCTTTAAACCCCTAGTGAGAATACGTCGAGTGCGAGGTGCGGGGTGGTTTGGAGAGGGTCTACAAGTTGGCTCTGATTTTAGCGTCCGTGGCTTTCGCATTGATAGTCCTGTCTTTCAGTCTCCCCCGCGAGTTTGGCCTTAAGATGGTTTCCACGGTCGGAGTCAACGGTTCAGGGGAGGGTTGGACGATAATTTGGCTCGACACCAACGACCAAGTGACCGTGGCTTTACCCAAGCTGTCGAACGGCACCTTCAGTATCACGGGCGGGGGCTACAACTACACCGACGTATTCTGGGACACAACCTCGTTCACCGTCCTCTTCAAGGGCTCTAGCGGGCTCTATAACATATCTCTCGTGAGCGAGGTGCCGCTGGACTACTTCAACGTAAGCGTGAGCGGCGCGCGGTTCACGTGGGTCCATAACTTGCTGGCGGTAGCCGGCCTCGTTATGCTTGCGGCGAGCCCGGGCTCTATATTCTTTTACTACCTCACCAAGCAATACCCCGACACAAAGTCAGACGTGGTCGAGGGGGTAGCGGTTACCTGTAGGACAAAGGGCTACGACAGACACGAGTGCCAGCTAAGGCTACCTGCCTCCCTCGACGAGGGAGTTAAGACCAGGCTGCGCTCGGCTCTCGTCGACTTCTACACCCATCACAACTACGTTTGCACCGAGTTGACAGGCGACCTCATATACGCACGCCATCGAAGAGGGAGAAACGAGGTCTTTATAAACGTGGGCCGAGAGGTGGTGACGTTCCAATACCGCGTAAGGAAGTTCTTGGCGCACGGGAGTAGAGACCTGGAGTGGGTTTTCAAGGAGGTCAGAGACGTGGCCAGGGCTACACTAGGGTATTAAAGCCGATTAGGCGGCGTGAGGAAGGCAAGGGTTTAAACCTGCACAGTACTACGGTTTAAAGTGATGATGAGGAATCCTGGGCTGTCTCCTGGTGTAGAGGGCCCCGCATAGCTGAAGCCCTCCGATATCGTGATAACGTTTTTATTTTCAGCCTCTCTAGAATAACCATGGTGCTATGTATGGCCAAGTACAAGGTCGAGATCAACCCTAGAGAGAACTGTATATCGGACATGGTCTGTGTGTCGATATGCCCTGACGTGTTCGAGATGAGCCCTGAGGACAACAAGTCGCAGATAGTGGAGAAGTACAGAGCTGACAAGGCGAACATTGCTGTGGGCATCGTGCCCGAGGACTTGAAGAGCTGTGTTGAGGACGCTGCCGCTGCCTGCCCGGTCCAGATCATTCACGTGACGAAGGCCGAGTAAAAAACGCCGTATTTTTTAACCCTGGCCTGCTCTTAATAGACGCCCTTTTAAGGGTGTGCGGCTACGGCCATCCCCGAGTGGGTTGAAAAACTAATTGAGAAGACCCTGGTCGACAGCATACGGTTCCCCACAGTCCTCGGCGAGAGCTACGAGGCAATGGTCGACTACTACAGGGAGGTGCTTAGTAGCCACGGCGTTCACGTAACGGTTCACAGAGTCGACGACGACTACGTCAGGAAGCACCTGCCGCGAGAGTACAACCCCGACAAGCCTAGATACATACTCCTAGCCCGCGTCGGCAGCGGTGAGAGAGTCCTCCAGTTCAACGGGCACTACGACGTGGTAGCGGCCGGGGAGGGCTGGGAGACACCCCCCTTCCAGCCCGTTGTAAAGGACGGCCTTGTCTACGGTAGAGGGGCAACGGACATGAAGGGCGGCATAGCCTCCGTTGTAGGCGCGCTCGCTTACGTGGCCTCTGGAAAAGAGCCGGAGATAGTCGTCGAGGCGGCCCTCGTACCCGACGAGGAAATAGGGGGGTTGACAGGCACCGGCTACCTGGTCAACGTTCTGGGTAGTAGGCCTGACTGGGTGGTGATAGCGGAGCCCAGCGGTATCGACAACATCTATATCGGTCACAGAGGCGGTGTCTGGGCGATGGTTAAGGTCTACGGGGTTCAGGCTCACGGCTCGACTCCCTGGCTAGGTGACAACGCCTTCGAGAAGATGGTTTACCTGGCCAAGCTGTTCATAGAGGAGTACAAGCCTAGCCTGGCGCAACGTAGGAGCAGATTCGAGTACGAGATGCCGGAGGCCTCAAATCCTACCCTGACGTTGGGCGGTAAGCTGGTGGCCCCAGGGTCAATAAACATCGTGCCCGGTATTGTCGGGTTCAGTGTAGACAGGAGGTTGATCGTAGAGGAGAGAGCAGACGAAGTAGTCGAAGAACTGAGGAGGTTCCTTGAAAACGCCTCTGCGAGGCTCGGAGTGAGGGCGGAGCTCGAGGTGATGGAGAAGTCGGACCCCGCCCTGACAGACCCTGGCTCCCACCTCGTGAGAGTCCTCGAGGACTCCATCACTGGAACCCTCAACCTTAAGCCGAGGAAGACGATTTGTGTTGGCGGCTTAGACCTACGCTACTACGCGGCGAAGAACATACAGGCGGTAGCCTACGGCCCAGGAGAGGTCGGGATGGCCCACAAGGTCAACGAGTACGTCAAGCTCGCGGACATCGTCAAGGTTGCCGAGACCTACGTGGATCTGGTCTACAGGCTTTCCCCCGGGACAAGTAGATAACACTTTAAGACCGCACACGACATCTTAGACTCTGTGACACGGCTGTTCACGGCTGTTCAGTGGTCGGGTGGTAATGCCTATCAGAGTCCTCATCTCTAACAGGGGCGAGATCGCGATAAGGGTTGCGAGGAGCGTCAGCGAACTGGGCTATACTCCACTAGGTGTCTACACGTCTGTGGACAAGAACAGCCTACACAGGAGGTTTGTGATCGAGGACTCGGAGGTCTCCAGCTACTTGGACATGGACGACATCATTGAGGCAGCCATCCAGCTGGGCGCAGACGCAGTCCACCCCGGCTACGGGTTCTTGAGCGAGAACAGCGAGTTTGCCAGGAGAGTGATCGCCAAGGGGCTCGTATGGATTGGCCCCCGCCCCGAAGTCATCGACAGGGCTGGGGACAAGTTGGGGTTGAAGGAGATAGTTCTCAAACTAGGACTGCCCACTCTCCCCTACCAGAGAGTCGAAGACCCCGAGGACGTCCTGGAGTTCGCGAGGGATTATGGATACCCGGTACTGCTGAAGGCGGCAGGCGGCGGAGGAGGTATCGGCATGAGGGTGGTACGTAGCGAGAGGGAGGCTGAGTCAAAGGTCTCGGAGTCCGTCATGGAGGCCGAGAGAGCTTTCAAGGACCGCAGGATCTACGTTGAGCCTTTCATCGAGATGGGTAAGCACATAGAGGTACAGATAATAGGCGACGGCGACAACGTTGTCCACCTGTACGAGAGGGAGTGCTCGGTCCAGTTCAGGTACCAGAAGATCGTTGAAGAGGCACCCTCACCCTCTATAACACCGGAGACTAGAAGGGCGCTGACCGATGTAGCTGTAGAGCTCATGAAGAGCATGAGGTACGACAACGCGGGGACGGTGGAGTTCATATACGACGTTAAGACAGGTAAGTTCTACGTCATGGAGGTGAACGCTCGGATCCAGGTCGAGCACCCTGTTACCGAGATGATCACGGGTATAGACATTGTGAAGAGGCAGATTAAAGTAGCGTTCGAGGGCTCACTAGACCTCAGACAGAACGAAGTGGCTTACAGAGGGCACGCGATCGAGGCGAGGATAGAGGCGCAGAACCCCCTCGACCTTTCTCCTTCGACAGGCTACATTACACGCTACATAGAGCCAGCGGGCCCGGGCGTGCGGGTCGACTCGGGTGTAACGGCTGGGTCCTACGTCCCCATAGACTATAACCCGCTTATCTCGAAGGTCATCGCTTACGGCAGAGACAGAAACGAAGCAGTCTCGAGGCTCTTGAGGTCGTTGAACGAGTACGTGGTCGAGGGGATACAGACAAACATACCGTTCGTGAAGGCCATCATCAACTCCCCTAGTTTCAGGGACGCCACGTACACGACCACCTACGTTGAGCAGAGTCTCGGGGACCTCTTCAAGCAAGTGGAGAAAGAGGTAGCGACCCAAGCCCTAGCGACGGCTGTAGTGGCAGTCGTCAAACCAGAGTTCAGCAAGACGTTAAAGGGCAAGCTAGTTAAGGAGAAACTCCCCGAAAGCCGGGTGGAGTCGATCAAGAGGAGGGCCTGGACGTACTGGACCCTCACGAGGAGCAGGCTTAGGAGAAAGTAGCGAGGTATAAGTATTCGTGTTCGGTCCTGCTAATACTTACACGAAGACCACTTTAATGATAGCCAGCCTTAAGCGAGGGATATAACCGTCTCTTTTCACATATTCCGATAATGGAGTACATAACTAGTTTTTACACGGAGGCGCTTTACATGAGCTACTTCAGGAAGAAGAGTATTTGGGTATACCACTTCAACTCCGGCGGTTGCAACGGCTGCGATATCGAGTTCGTAGACGCCCTCACCCCTAAGTACGACGTGGAGAGGCTCGGGGTTCAGCTCGTGTCGAGCCCCAGGCACGCCGACGTCCTCGTAGTAACAGGCCCTATAACTACGATGGCCGCTAGAGCTCTGAGGAACATCTACGAGCAAATACCCGAGCCAAAGAAGGTAATCGCTTTAGGGACGTGCGCTTGCACAGGCGGCATCTTCGCTGGGGGCTACAACGTGATCGGGGGTGCAGACAAGGTCATACCCGTCGACGTAAAGATACCGGGTTGCCCCGCGCACCCGGGCGTGTTCCTGAAAGCTCTTGCTAGGCTCGCAGGTGTTGAGCGGGATGGGGGGTAAGCTAATCCAGGAGAAGACCAAGGTCTCGCGTGACGCCCTCCTGGACAGCATAAGGCTCTTCATGGAGCAGGGGTTCAGCAACATCGTGGCTATAACAGGTGTGGACCGGAAGGACAACATCGAGTTGATATACCACTTGGGCGACGAGCATGGGGGTATGGTACACCTATCCGTGCAACTCCCCAAGGGAGACCCCGTCGTAGACGACATATCCAGTCTCAAACCTGGTGCTAAGATTCTGGAGAGGGAGGTACACGACCTTTTCGGTGTAGAGTTTTGGGGCTTCGACGAGCTCGACAAGAAGAGGCTCCTCCTACCCGAGTGTTACCCGGAGAAAGCCTCGCCCCCGCTTTTGAAGGACGTGGACTCCGATACCTTCAAGAAGTACATAGGGGACCCGATGGCCTGCGCTTACGAGGCGCTGACCCTCAGCGCCCCGTTGTCGCCCGAGAGCGCTCTAGTCCCTATAGGCCCATACCACCCTGCGTTGAAGGAGCCCGAGTTCTTTAGTCTCGTCGTGGAGGGGGAGAGGATCAAAAAGGCTTTTGTAAGAATAGGCTTCGTCCACAGGGGCATCGAGAAGCTCGCGGAGTCCAGGACTTACATTAAGGACATATTCCTGTTTGAGAGAGTGTGTGGTATCTGCAGTACTCACCACGCCTGGACCTTTGTCGAGGCCGTGGAGAAGCTCCTGAACGTGGATCCGCCGCCAAGAGCGCAGTACTTGAGGACTCTAATAGCGGAGCTCGAGAGGATACACTCCCACTCCCTTTGGCTCGGTCTGATCGGTTACTGGATAGGCTTCGAGTCCATGTTCATGTGGGTCTGGGGGCTCAGAGAGACGGTAATGGACCTGTTCGAGGAGCTCACTGGTAACAGGGTTCACAAGTCCTTCATAACGATCGGTGGTGTTAGGATGGACATAAGCGACGAGAAAGTAAAGAAGGCCGCTGCGAAAGTCTCGGAGTTTGAGAAACAGATCGACAGCGTTATGGAGACGGTGATGTCCTCAGACCTGTTCATTGAGAGGTCTAAGGGGATAGCTAAGTACACGCTCGAGGAGGCGAGGGCGTTCTCTGCCGTCGGCCCTGTGAGAAGGGCTGCGGGCGACCCCTACGACATTAGGAGGATAGAGCCATACGGTGCTTACGGCGAGCTAGACTTCGAGGTGAGGACCACTAAGACCGGAGACGTGTACAACCTCGTCCTCCTCAGGCTCGGCGAGATAAAGGAGTCAGCCAGGATCATCAGACAGATCGCCGAGAAAATACCCTCGGGTAACCCAGTGCCGCCGAAGCCGTTCCTCGGCGTCGTCAAGGAGGGGGAGGCGTACGCTAGGACAGAGGCCCCTAGAGGGGAGCTCTTCTACTACGTGAACTCCAACAATACCGCGTACCCGTACAGGGTTAAAGTGAGAACGCCAACCCTGCTGAACATCCAGTTGGCGGCACACCTTCTCGAGGGTGCCACGCTATCCGACTTCCCGGTGATAGTCACCAGTATAGACCCGTGCTTCAGCTGCATGGACCGCGTCCTCGTCTACGACGAGAGAGCTGGTTGTGCCAAGATAATATCGGCCGAGGAGATCGGCCGGAAGCGGATGTGAGCGACTCATGGTGTCCATGAGAGACCGCCTCCGCTTGTTCGCCCTTACGCTGAGGAACGCCGTCTCGAGACCCATAACAGTCGACATTTCGAGGGCTGTCGAAAGGGAGGTCTTGCGAGGCTACCCGAAGGTTAACCCGGAGAAGTGTATTGGTTGCTCGCTTTGCGCTAGGTCGTGTCCCTCGGACGCCATAACAATGAGAGTCGTGGGCAAGCAGGTACTCGGCGGTAAGCAGGTTGACAAGAAGATCCCCTTCTTCAACTACTACAAGTGTATATACTGTGGTTTGTGCTCGAACGTCTGCCCAGTCAAGGCCATCGACATGGTCAAGGGTACGCCGCTAGACGCTCTAGAGCAAGCTCCTTCCCTAATATCTGCTTCGTTGGTATTCGGGCACGAACTGAAGATACTCGCGGCCTATGTCTCTATTTTAGTAGCACTAACAGCCATCTACCTGCTCTCGAGAGCAGTCTCGGCGCGGGGACGCCACCAGCCGGTAGCCTACGAGCCGTTCGCTGGGGGAGGCACGTACAATGGTAGGTGGGAGAAGTACTACATGCCGAGTCTACTAAGGTTTGTGCTGATCTTCCTCTTGATCGAAATAGTCGTATTCGCTGCGCTCGTATACGAGACACCGGTAGTCCTCTTCTTGTCAGTAGTCCTATTCGTGGTAGCGCTCGTAATGGAGTTGAAGGGTGGTTTCGAGTGATAGACGTGCTGTTCTATGCTCTCGTATTCCCTGGGCTCGCCTTTACGGTCCTGCTAGCCTTCTGGTTTGAGTACGTCGAGAGAAAACTCACGGCCCGTATACAGAAGAGGGTCGGGCCGCTCTACACGGGCTTTAAGGGGACACTACAACCGGTAGCCGACTTCGTGAAGCTTTTGCTGAAGGAAGAGCTGGTCCCCCGTACGACGGACAGGCTACTCTACGTCGCGTCCCCTATAGTAGCGTGCTCCATCCCTATACTCGGTATGACTATTTTGCCTATAACCGACCCGCGCTCACTACTCGGTTTCCGAGAAGACGTCTACTTCTTGTTGTTCCTGTTCATACTCGAGTCTTTTGCCGTAGTGTTGATGGGGATCGCCGTGTTGACGCCCTACACGGTCATTGGCGTCGGGAGGCACATTCTACAGTACACAATGTACGAGGGAGTGTTCATGCTCGCAGTGGCGTCGGTGGCCGTACAGACTAGGTCGGTTGGCATCGACCAGGTCATCGAATACCAGGAGCTCCACGGCCCAATACTCCTATACCAGCCCCTGGGCTTCGTAGTGGCTGTGATAGCCCTGCTAGCGAAACTTGAGAAGAGGCCTTTCGACCTACCCCACGCTAAACAGGAGATCGTGACGGGGTGGATGACAGAGTACTCGGGCGCTAGCCTCGCACTGGTCAGGCTGTACTCCTACCTTAGCATGGTCTGGAGCTCCTCGATCATCGCGGACATGTACCTCGGAGGCCCGGGCTGGCCTCTGGGGGTCGGCGGTTGGCAGGGCTTTCTCTTGTTCTTCCTAAAGTTGAACGTTGTACTCGTGCTCCTCACCGTGGTCAGCGCGTCCACTGGGAGGATTAGAGTCGTAGGATTGGCCAGGAGGTTCTGGGGCTTCCTATACCCGCTAGCTGTTGTCCAGTTCGTCTTAGCTACCGTAATGAGGTATGCCTTATGACACCCGTCCTCTTTGCTCTCGTAGGCCTGGTACTCGTCTTTTGGAGCCTGCTCGCCAGAAGGCCTCAATTCTCGATCGTTCTCATGGCAGCGGCCAGTGTCTTCGTAGGCCTGTCCGTGTCCGAGCTAGTGGGCCACGTGGGCGGACTCATCATAGCGTCGCTATACGTAAGCGTGCTCATCGTGTTACTAATGGTCTGGTTCATGGTCTCGACCCCGGAGACCCCGAAGACCGACGTATACTCGGTTCTAGCAGCTGTCTTACTGGTGTTGACTCTCGTAGCTGCTACACTCGTCGTTTGGTTCGTAGAGCCGGAGATCAGCCCGAGGCCAATCGCGAGAGGGGTCAGCTGGACAGACTACGTGCTTTTAACTGTTTTAGTCGTAGTCGCGCTGACGGGCGGACTATGGTTCGTGGAGGAGGCTGATTAACGGTGTTCGACGCTCTCACCTTGATCTCCCTCTCCATGGTTCTAGTGGGCCTGGCGGCGGTGGCCTCTACAAGGAACGTCGTCAAGGTTATACTAGGACTGCAGGCAATGTCTCTCGGAGGTCTCTTACTGCTGTCGTACGCGTTCTCAGAGTCGGGCCTCTCGGCGAGGGACATCGTACTACTCCTCAGCGTTGTAACAGCCGTGGTGGAGGTCTCCACCGTGACAGCCGTCCTCCTCTACTGGTTTAGGCTTAGGACTCTAGACACTAGGGCTGCCGGGGGCTGAGAGATGTACGCAAGCCTCACAATACTGACCCTAGCCACTGGTATAATGCTGGTCCTGCTACTCCACAAATGGAGGAGAGCTGTAGAGCTGGTGAGCGTGTCCGCAACGGGTTTAGCGCTGTTGTTCTCGCTCCTCTACTCCATTACAGGTGATGGTGGGGGCCTTCTAGGTCTGGGCTTTTTCGCGGACGGGCTGAGTAGGCTGTACACTGTTACCCTGAACTTCCTAGGCCTCCTGATCTTGACGTACAGCGTTGGATACATGTCGGACGAGGAGGAGTACACGAGGTACTACACCCTCATGTTACTCTTCATAGCTTCCATGAACCTCCTATTGCTTACGACAAACATAGTGGTCCTATACGTCTCCTGGGAACTGGTGGGTGTGTGTAGCGCCCTCTTGATCGCCTATTACTGGTGGAACCCCAGGGCGAGGAGCGCTGGTGTCAAGGCTTTTGTGGTGACCAGGATAGGCGACATGGGGCTGATAGCCTTCGTGTCCACGGTAGCCCTGAAGCTCGGTTCCTTCGCTATACCAGACATCATATCCCACTACTCGCAAAGCCCTATCGAAGCCTATTCTGCATCCCTACTCCTACTGCTCGCGGCAGTCGGCAAGTCAGCGCAGTTCCCCCTGCACATATGGCTACCCGACGCGATGGAGGGGCCTACGCCCGTGAGCGCGTTACTCCACTCGGCTACGATGGTCAAGGCCGGTGTCTACTTGGTTTCGAGGTTCTACCCTCTCTTCGCCTACAGTGGAGTGGTCCTCGAGCTAATGGTCGCGCTGTCAGTGGTCACAATAATACTGTCAGGCTTAGCCGCACTGGCCTCCGTGGACATAAAGCGAGTGCTTGCGTATAGTACAATAAACAACATCGGGCTTATGTTCCTGGCCCTGAGCGTGGGCAACTGGCTTATGGCGCAGCTGCACTTCCTATCCCACGCACTCTTCAAATCACTACTGTTCCTGTCGTCCGGGACGGTGACTAAGGGTGCGAAGACCAGGAGTATCGACGAGCTCGGCGGTATGTGGTCGGCTGGCTACGCGAGGAGCGGCTTTGGCTTCCTCGTAGGAGCCCTAAGCACGGCCGGGGTACCGCCTCTACCCGGGTTCTTCACGAAGGCGGGCATACTCTTGTCATTCCTCGAGAAGTACCACGGGTGGACGGGCCTCTTCTTCGTCTTATTGGTGTCGCTCATATCGCCCCTCTACATCTTCAGGGCTTTCTTCAGGGTGTACACTGGGAAAACCCAAAGGGTGCCCGAGGTCTACGAGCCCGCCCCAATGGCTGTGACCGTGATGGCCCTCACGGCCGCGAACCTTGCCGGCCCTATTATCATGTGGGACGTGTACCGCGTTCTAAACCGCACCGGCCCTCACTTGGTCGTGATCGACCCCTTCGACCTGTCGGCCCTAGCATTGGGCGTAATACTAGCATACTCGGTCTGGTACTCGGGCAGACTGGGCACGCTAAGGGTTGGGCTGCGGGGTCTGTCTGCTATTGCCAGAGAGGGCTTTTACCTCGACGCCCTTCTGGTCACGGCTAGTTCTTACTCGGCGAGGTTCCTGGTAGGAGCGGTAGCATACCTTAAACGGACTAAGCCGCCTGTCTTGACTCTGTGGATCATGGGGTTCCTACTGGTGGCCCTCATGGTTCTACTGGGCGTTTACTAGGTGGTCGCCTTGTACGCCGAGTACGTGTCCCTAGCAGGCGTCGTCGCCGTATCCCTCACACAAATCGCCCCGAGGAGGGTCAGGGACTGGGCGGCCCTCGTTATAGGAGCGGCTACTCTGGCGTCCCTACTGTACTTGTCTGTCCTCGAGAGGTCGCTCGCGGGGCTAGTGGGCCTAACAGTCTCAATAGTGGGGATTGCGTCCTTAGTCTCGGCCTTCGGCCTGCTGGACGCGGGTAGGAGCGTGTTCACTCTACTGGTATTGGCGGCGTGCTCGTCCTCGACGATACTCGCGTACGCGACCGACGCCGTGGTCGTCTTTACCGCGTGGGAGATCCTCAGCCTATCTGTCCTGTTCACCGCGGGCTACACGAAGTCGGAGGAGAGTGCGAGTGCGGTAATCAAGTACTTGGTCACGTGCTCAGCCGGCTCGCTACTGCTCCTGACAGGCTTTGCGCTCGCGTTTGCCGAGACAGGCACCACAAGCCTGGCCGGCCTAGCGGGGGCTTCGCCTCTAGCCAAACTACTCGTGCTCGTCGGTGTCGGTGTAGAGGCCTCTCTGTTCCCTCTCGGATTCTGGCTACCGGACGTCTACGCGGCCGCCCCCGAGCCTGGGGTAGCAGTGATATCGAGTGCTGCCACTGGTGTCGCCAGTATACTGCTCTATAGGACGGTCCTCGCCGACCCCTTAGTAGGCAGGGTCGTAGCGATACTGGCGTCCCTCGGTGTGGTAGTCAGCGTAGCACACATGTACAAGGAGAGCGACCTTAGGAGAGTCTTGGCCTACTCTAGCATGTTCTCCTCAAACGCCATGCTCCTCGCGTTCTCGTCGAGTAACAGCCTCGCTATCTCTATGGCCCTCGTTTACTACCTGGCACACTCGCTATCCAAGACGTCCGCCTTCATACTGGCGGGGGGTCTACGTAGAGACTACGGTTACTCCAGCGTGCAGGACTTGGTGGGTGTGGCCTCTGGTTGGGGGGTGATGAAGCTTAACCTAGCGCTCTCGTTGTTGGGAATACTCGGGGTGCCCCCATTCGTGTCCTTCTGGGGGGACTTCTACATAGCAGTCGGTCTGTTGGAGGCCGTCCCCGAACTAGGCGTAGTGTTTATGCTGGCGTTGATAGCGTTGATACCAGTAATACTGAACGTGTTGTTTACGCTGGTATCAGGGACTGGTAGGTCCCAACGCGTCTCCTCCACCCCCGTCTACCTAGCGGTCTCCACGGCGTTGAACGTACTGGCCATAGCCCTATTCCCATGGTACTCCTTGCTCCTGGCTTACGCGGTGACCGGTCGGTAGCTCTGCGGGGTCTACGAGGGTCGAGTATAGACGCGTACATGTTTTTAACTCCGATAAGGTAAACTATTAAAACCCTACTTTGCGTATCACAGAGTAGAGCCGCTCTGAATGGTGGAGTCTATGAGTCAGCCGAAAGAACAGAGGTTCGTTGTCTGGTTAGATGAGGTAAGGAAGGAGGACACACTGTTAGTGGGAGGCAAGAATGCGAACCTGGGCGAGATGATCGCAGCAGGTATACCAGTGCCGCCCGGCTTCGCCGTCACGTCGTACGCCTTCAAGTACTTCCTCGACAAGACGGGGCTAGCCGAGAAGATCTACTCGATGTTGAACAAGCTCGATGTCAACAACACGAAGGAGTTGGAGGAGACCACCGCCAAGATAAGGCAGATGATCCTAGAGCAGCCCATGCCGCCGGAGGTGGAGACAGAGATCAAGAAGTACTACAGGGAGCTAGCCAAGAGGCTCAACATGGAGCCCTCCAGGCTCAGGGTAGCTGTGAGGAGTAGCGCTACAGCAGAGGACATGCCCGAGGCTAGCTTCGCGGGCCAGCAGGACACCTACCTGAACGTGTACGGCGAGGACAACGTGGTCTACTACGTGAAGAGGTGCTGGGCCAGCCTATTCACGGCTAGGGCCACCTTCTACCGTGTAGCCCAGGGGATACCTCACGAGAAGGCGCTGATGAGCGTCACTGTCCAGAAGATGGTCAACAGCAGGTCTGCTGGAGTCATGTTCACTCTACACCCCGTGACAGGCGACGAGAACGTCATCGTGATCGAGGGGAGCTGGGGCCTAGGCGAGTCGGTGGTAGGAGGCAAAGTCACACCCGATGAGTTCGTCGTAGACAAGGGTTCGCTCAAGGTCGTAGAGTCCAAGATCAACAACAAGAACTTTGCTATCACCTTCGACCCTAGCAAGGGCAAGAACATCGACATTAGGTGGGACGAGAACAAGAAGGCCTGGGTACACGAGGGTAGCGTTGTCGACGTCCCGCTAGCCAAAGTGGCCCAGCCAGACAAGACCGCTCTCACAGAGGAGGAGGTCAAGAGGCTGGCAGAGCTAGGACTGCTCATACAGAAGCACTACGGCAGGCACATGGACATAGAGTGGGCAGTCGACATGGACCTGAAGTTCCCCGAGAGCGTGTTCATAGTCCAGGCAAGACCCGAGACGGTGTGGAGCGTCAAGAAGGCCAAGGAGGCCGAGAAGAAGGTGGGCGCCGTGGAGGCCAAGAAGACCGTGAAGCTGGCAGAGGCCAAGATCCTCGCGAAGGGGTTGCCGGCGAGCCCCGGCGTCGGCGCAGGCGTGGCGAAGGTGATATTCGACCCGAAGAGCAAGGAGGCCATGGAGTTCAAGCAGGGCGAGATCCTCGTCACTAGGATGACCGACCCCGACTGGGTACCACTCATGAAGAAGGCTGCCGCTATTGTGACCGACGAGGGTGGTATGACAAGCCACGCCGCTATCGTGAGCAGGGAGCTCGGTATTCCGGCAGTGGTTGGCACTGGTAACGCCACCAAGGCGATCCAGTCCGGACAGGAGGTAACTGTCGACGGCGCTAGAGGCGTCATATACGAGGGTATAGTTGAAGAGCTGGTCAAGCCCAAGGCAGCCGCCCCAGAGCAGCCCGTAGCCGGAGCCGTTGTCGCGGCTGTGGGCATCAGCCCGGAGCAGCTCTTGCCACTCTACCCGGTAACAGCCACGAAGATATACATGAACTTGGGAGAACCCGACGCGATCGACAAGTACAAGGACCTCCCGTTCGACGGCATAGGGTTGATGAGGATAGAGTTCATCTTCACGGACTGGATAGGCTACCACCCAATGTACCTGATAGAGACGAAGCAGGAGGACTTCTTCATCAACAAGCTGGCTGCCGGTGTTGCCAAGGTAGCCCAGGCGATATACCCGAGGCCGGTGGTCGTTAGGTTCAGCGACTTCAGGACGAACGAGTTCAGGGGCTTGAAGGGCGGTGAGAAGTTCGAGCCGGACGAGAGGAACCCGATGATTGGCTGGAGAGGCGTCAGCAGGTACATCCACCCGAAGTACGAGGCGGGCTTCAGGCTGGAGGTCAGGGCTATCAGGAAAGTCAGAGAAGAGATGGGTCTCACAAACGTCTGGGTCATGTTCCCGTTCGTAAGGACGCTGTGGGAGGTACAGAGGGTCGTTAAGATACTCGAAGAGGAGGGCCTCAAGAGGAGCAAGGACTTCAAGGTCTGGGCTATGGCGGAGGTTCCCAGCGTGGCGATACTCGCGGACAAGTTCGCCGAGTACGTGGACGGCTTCAGTATCGGTAGCAACGACCTGACACAGCTAGTCCTGGGCGCCGACAGGGACAGCCAGATACTCGCCGAGATGGGCTACTTCGACGAGAGAGACCCGGCGGTTCTCGAGGCCATAAGAATGCTGATCGAGAAGGCTCACAGCAAGGGCGCCACTGTCAGCATCTGCGGGCAGGCCCCCAGCGTCTACCCGGAGATCACGGAGTACCTAGTGAGGCTGGGTATCGACAGCATCAGCGTTAACCCCGACGCGGTCGTATCGACCAGGAGGCTCGTCGCCAGCATCGAGAGAAAGATCATGCTCGAGAAGCTCGACGCCATCCTGAAGAAGATGAACCTCTAACCCCTTTAGGCAAACCAAAGTTTTTTATTCATGCCCTTTATTCTTCTACATGGTGTATATATGCCTAAGAGAGTCGTGATTGTAGGCGCTTCCGGTAGGGACTTCCACAACTTCAACGTGTACTTCAGGGACAACCCCGAGTACCGTGTAGTGGCATTCCTCCAGACACAGATAAAGGGGCTGAAGACGAGGGTCTACCCTCCAGAGCTCGCTGGCAGGCTATACCCGAACGGGATACCCGTCCTCGGGATTGGGTACTTAGAGGAGCTCGCCGAGAACCCCGGGTTCGAAGAGGCGGTCTTATCCTACAGCGACCTTACGTTCCAAGAGCTAGGCGAGGTAGTCTCCAGAGTCCTCAAGACGGGGGCCAGCTTCAGGATCCTCGGCTTCAAAGACACGATGCTGGAGAGCATTAAGCCCGTTGTAGCAGTGACGGGCGTGAAGACGGGTGTAGGGAAGAGCAGCGTCTCACGCGAGGTCGCGTTAGAGCTTAAGTCTAGGGGTTTAAGGGTGGGTGTTGTAAGGCACCCTATGCCGTACAGCGAGGTCTTCTACCCGGTTCAGAAGTTCGAGACGTTCGACGACCTAAGTAAGTACCAGATAACAGTAGAGGAGAGGGAGGAGTACGAGCACTACCTGAAACTGGGGTTCACGGTCTACGCCGGCGTAGACTACGGGATGATCCTGAGAGAGGTCGAGAAGAGCAGCGACGTGATCCTATGGGACGGGGGCAACAACGACTTCCCGTTCTACAAGCCAGACCTTTACATCACAGTGGCAGATGCTATGAGGCCGGGTATTGAGACGTCAGCTTTCCCGGGCATGGTGAACCTCCTTGCCTGCGACAACGTGATCATAAACAAGGCAGACCAGGCGACCAGGCAAGTGCTGGACAGCCTCGTGGAGAGGGTCAAGGCCCTGAACCCGAGAGCCGAGGTGAGCATAGCCGTAAGCGACGTGTTTATAGAGGAGGGCGAGCCGAAGGGTGTTAGGAGAGTCGTCGTTGTCGAGGACGCCCCCACTGTAACACACGGCGGTGCCGGTTACGGAGCCGGCTACGTGGCGGCCAAGAAGTACGGGCTCGAGGTAGTCGACCCGCGCCCCTACGCGAGGGGCTCCCTGAAGGCGGTGTACGAGGAGTTCAGGAGTATAGGGCCCGTAGTACCCAGTATGGGGTACAACCCTGATCAGTTGAGGGACTTAGAGGAGACCCTGAACGCGGTGCCGGCTGACGCCGTTTTACTCGCTACGCCCAGCGACCTCACCAAGCTTATTAAGCTGAACAAGCCGGCTCTACACGTGTCCTTCAGGGTGCGCGTGGTAGAGGGCCCCACTTTCAAGGACATTGTAGACAAGTTCCTGGAGAGGGCCGGTAAAAAATTCATTTTCTAGCCCTAGCCCTCCTGAGGTACAGGTAGGCCAGGGCGAGCACGAACAGTAGGACTACAACTACCGTCACGACATCCCGAGCCACAGTCGCCTCGGGAGCCCCTGTTGTTACCTGCGCCGTCGTTGTCGTGGTTGTCGTAGTAGAGGTAGCGGCTGGAGATGGTGCCATCGTGGTAGTCGTCGTGGTTGTAGTAGTTGTAAGAGTAGTCGTAGTCGTCGTGGTCCTCGTAGTGGTGGTCGTCCTCGTAGTGGTCGTGGTCTGCGTGGGCTGTACAACCATAGGTGGCGAGACCGCGGTGACGCCAGACAAGTTTAAGGCGGAGAGGTCTGCTAACCCTGCTCTGACCTCGACCACAGTCGCCTCGTAGGGCCTGTCGAGGCTCTGCACGTAGACGTAGGCGTTGGTCAGGTTTGTCCTTATCGCCTTACTCGACTCGTCGTACGTGGCGTAGGACACCGAGTTGGCTGGAGCGAAGCCGACGAGGTAGACGACTGTGCTACCGGCCGTCCAGACCAGCCTGACAGGCACGTCACTGTAGTTCCCGTACACATCCAGCTTGGTGTTGTTCACAACGAAGCTGACCGAGTCGACTACTCTCACTGTCACGTTGCCCGAGCCCGGCCCCGCCTTCAACGGTATGTAGCTGTACTCCCCGGTCGGGTAGAGTACTAGGACGACGTAGTTGTGGGTCGACGAGCAGAATGTAGCGTTGGACGAGGAGCAGCCGTAGAGAGGCGCACCTCCACCGCCCGTCACGAGCCAGAGTGTGCTGGGCGTCGCGTTCTCGGCGTAGCCGTGCCAGTGGCTCTGCAGGACTATTCTCGGCGGGGCAGGGAGAGAGGATGAGAAGTTCAGTATCGCGCTGGCCTTGTCTGGCTCCTCGTCCTGCATGTTGTGACCGACGTAGGGGTAGATAGGCCTGTGGTAGGCCAAAATTAGCGACCTGTTGCCAAGACCGCTCAGCGTCGCGTTGAGCCCGTAATAGAGGTCGCTGAGAGACCCCTCAGCGTTGAGCGAGGCGATCCTCCACCCGGGTATGTCGTCGAAGACGACGGTCGTGTTCCCCACGTACGCCGCGTAGTAGCTCCAGGAGTCGGGGCCGTAGGCCACGTCGTGGTTGCCAATGACCGGTATGAAGTTGTCGATTCTAGCCTGCGACAACAGGTTGTAGAACGCCTTGTACTGGTCGAGAGTGCCAAAGGACACGAAGTCGCCTCCACCGATCACCGCCTGGGGGTATATCCAGCTGATTTCGTTCAGTATGTCCACGAAGACATTTGGGTACACCAGCGAGGAGGGGCCCGAGGTAGACGAGGGTCTGTTGTCGCCCCACACGACCAGCACGTAGTAGGGTAGGTTCTGCGGGAGAGGTCTAGAAGTGGCCTGCTGGAGGGGCTGCGCTCCCTCGGCGTGTACACCCATGGCGGTGGTCAACGTCAGGAGCAGCAATAACGCGGCTATCTCATGCCTCAACTACACGTCACCGATACTAGCTTGACTAGGCGAGCTTTAAAACCTGTTTTCCAATTAGCAAGCAGTGTAATGGTGGATAGGTAGTGGGTATAAGGCTTGCCGGCGAGACTGTCGCTGTGCCGGACCTGACGGCGATCGTCCAGGGGATAGTCTCTAAGCTGGTGGAGGAGGGGCGGCTCAGGGGTAGAGTTGTGGTCAGGAAGGAGATAATCGCCTACCTCGAGCAGGCCGCTCTGAGGGACCAGGCAGTAGGGTACGCGGGGCTGGAGGAGCTGAAGAGGTTAAGAGAGCTCAGCGCGAGGGGGCTCATTAGGCTGGAGTACGCGGGCGACGAGTCGGCGTACAGGGCGAGGGAGCTCGACGAGAGCGCCCTTAACATGGTTGTGAGAGACTACGCCATGCAGGTCGGGGGCTTAGTCGTGACCGGGAGCAGGGTCGCGAAAATGGTCTCCGAGGCGATGGGCGTCGACGCCCTCTTATACGAGCCCGAGAACCGGGTCCGCCTATCCTTCGAGAGGTTCTTCGACGAGAACACGATGAGCGTCCACATAAAGGAGAACACTCAGCCCGTGGCCAAGAAGGGCAGGCCGGGCGACTGGAGCTACGTCAGGCTCTCCGACGGCGCCTTGACGAGGAGCGAGATAGAGCAAATGGTCAACGAGATCGTCGAAGAGGCGAGGAGGAGGGAGGACAGCTTCATAGAGATCGACAGGCCGGGGTCCTCCATAATACAGCTCGGCCTGTACAGGATTGTCGTGACGAGGCCGCCGATGAGCGATGGCTGGGAGCTGACCATAGTGCGCCCACTCAAGAAGCTCAGGCTCGAGGACTACAACCTACCGCCCAAGCTGGTAAACAGGCTTAACGAGAGGGCTGAGGGCATACTGATCGCCGGGGCACCGGGTATGGGGAAGACGACCTTCGCACAGGCACTCGCCGAGTACTACTACAGGAGGGGCAAGATCGTGAAGACTATCGAGAGCCCTAGAGACATGGTACTTCCGGAGGAGGTCACCCAGTACAGCAAGACGTACGCCGACGCGAGGGAGCTGCACGACATACTCCTCCTCTCCAGGCCGGACTACACAGTCTTCGACGAGATGAGGACCGACGAGGACTTCAAGCTATACGCAGACCTGCGGCTGGCGGGCATCGGGATGATAGGCGTCGTCCACGCGACCAGCCCAATAGACGCTATCCAGAGGTTCATCGGGAGGGTCGAGCTTGGTATGATACCCTCCCTGGTCGACACTGTGATCTTCATAAGGAACGGGTTCGTCGAGAAGGTCTACGACGTCAGGATGACGGTCAAGCTGCCGACAGGGTTAAAGGAGGCGGAGCTCTCAAGGCCCGTAGTAGAGGTCAGGGACTTCATGACCGACGAGCTGGAGTACGAGATATACACTTTCGGCGAGCAGACGGTGGTCGTCCCCGTCAAGAAGCTGAAGTTTGGTAAGCAGGCAAATAACAGGCTGTACGCCCAGCTCGAGAGGCTGTTCCCCGGGGCCAGGCTCGAAGAGGTAGAGGACGGGGTTGTCATATCGATACCCAGAGACTCGGCCAACAAGTATGTAAAGTCCATGAGAAAGCTCAGGAAGCTCATGGAAAAGTACAAGGTAAACATAAGAGTCAAGCTCGAGTAGCCCTAGCTCTTCAGGAACTCGCGTAGAGGCCTAACCCCTAGTGCAATGGCCACTAGGTTGTCTATCCTCAAAAAGCTGCCCTCCCGCATGTCGCCGAGTGAGAGCTTGTAATTGCCTCCAGGCGTCTCCACAAGCTCCTTCACGGGTACGAACATCCACCCCCCTTTCCCTACGATCTTGACCGCTATGAATGCGGTCCCTCCCGACCTCCTGACAAACTCTACGAGTTTTTGGACTTGGTCTCTGTGAATGTACAGAGTCTTTTCCCCCGTTCTAGTGGTTTTGACCTCGAAAGCGAAGACATGGCCGTTCATGATAGCGACCACGTCGGGGTATACCACCCTCTTGGCTTTCGAGCCGCTCGCCGGGGCTCTCATGACAGCGAAGCCCTTCTCCCAAAGCCTCCTAGCAAGGTCTCTCTCGTGCGCGAAGCCCCTCTTCCTGTTAGACAAACTCTTACTCACGCTCGTTAAGTTTATTTGACTAGGGTATGAGAGTATAAAAATGCCGTTCCGGTGGACCTCATGGTCAAAAAAGTCATTATCGCAACCATTGTCCTCACACTAGTGTTAACATTAATAGTTATACCTATGCAAGCGGTATCTGCAGGTGAGGCCCCGGTACTACCCGGCGTGGTCTACAAGCCTTGGGTCTCGCCTGCGACAAACGTGTCGATGAATAAACCGGCTGTAGCGTTCCCCGGAGACACGGTCTACATCAAGCTGAAGGACGAGTACGCGGGAGTCAGCATTACGGGCGGCTACATCTGGACTGTGAAGCTCGTGGGCAACGCCCTAAAGCTGTTCAACTACACTATAGCAGCTACATCAAGTGGCGGCGTCGTGTCTGTAAAAGTGCCTAACGAGGCCGAGGGCGGCGTCTACGACATCGTTTTGACGGGTGGGCAGACGCTCTACCTGCCAAGAAGCCTGTGGGTCATCAAGACTCTGGGCGACGTCCTCAGGATAGTCCACATCTCGGACCAGCACTACGGGGCCGGGCAGCCCAACATAATAACAGGCGACATGAACAGGTTCTCAAGCTACCTCGTCACGGGCCTGTTCTCCCCCGACCTAGTCATAGACACGGGAGACGTAGCCGACACCGCCTCGGCCCCACAGTACGAGCAGGCCGTGGGCTTCGAGTACGCCTTCCTATACAGCTTCCCGATATTCGGCAACCCGGGCAACCACGACATGCCGAACGACCAGTACTACAAGTACCTCGGCGACACCCAGTGGTATAGGGTCATCGGCGGGAAAGTGCTCATCGTAGCGGTTAACACGAGGGAAGCGGGCTACCTGGACTGGGACCAGCTGGTCTTCTTAGAGAGCACCTTAAAGCAGTTCTCGAACGTGCCCATCAAGATACTCTTGATGCACCACCCGATGTTCTACTACCAGGGGGAGCTGATAACGAGCAGCGACGACCAACAGACGTTGAGGCCCTACGTGTCCGGAGGGCCGTGGACGCCCGTCAGTAGCTACTGGAGCGGAAACATGACGAGCTTCTTCTACACGCTCAGGCTCATAGAGGACTATAACATAACCTACGTCCTCGCCGGCCACGTCCACAGGGACTTGTTCGTCAAGTACGTCAGTACCCGGACTAACACCACGACGTACTTCTTGACAATAACCACCAGCGGTATGGGCTCAGCCATATACGACGGCATAGACTACTACGGGCTGGACACGAAGACGGGAGACCTCCAGTTCTTGGCTAAGCCGCCAACGTTCATCGGTTTCAGTAATATAACGGGCGACCTGGCAAAGAAGTACAAGCCCAACCTCGCCATGAACTCGCTACCCATCGGAATATACCCGCCTAGGAACAACTACGGAGTCGAGAACCAGTCCTTCGTGCCAGCTGTACTCCTGCAGACACCCCGCGCCTACATTGTGAAGGCCTACAACAACCTCAGCTACCTCAACTTGTCCGGGGTGGTGGTCTGGTCCCTCCCGTGGGCTGGGGACTTTGTCTTCAAGCTACTGAACGCGACGGGCGGCGCGAGCGTCCAGGTTGTCGACAAGTTGCTAGTGGGAGACAGGCTGTTCGTGGCCCTGAACATAAGCCTCCCGTACGGCTCGGGCCTCGAGTTCGCTCTGGCTAACATGGTTGACGAGGAGCCTCCCCAGGTCAGTATAAAGCTCACAGTCCCGAAGGTGCCAACGCTGGGCAGGCAGCTAATAGTCTACCTCGACCTGACAGACAAGGGCTGGGGCCCGAAGAACATAACGGTGACCTACACGTACGACGGCAACACTGTCACCATACAGCCCACCCTCAGTAGCCCCGGCACCCTGGCTAACAGCTTCGACACCTACACGTACCTGCTCACACTCCCATCACCCAGCGGCGAGCAGCCAACCAGCGCCTACTTGAACGTTACCGGCTACGACAACGCTGGTAACAGGGTCGACGCCGCGTTCGTGATATACTTCTACCCACAGGGCCAGACACCCACCACTACGCCCATCGTGCCCATAACCACTACTACGACGACCACGACTACTACGACTACTACAACAACCACAACTACTACGACCACGACGACAACCACCACGACCACCACTACTACTCCCCCACCAACTCAGGCGACGGGCCCAGGGGCACCCTCGTCAGTAATTGTGCTGACTCTTGTCGCGGTCGCCGCGATCGTAGTAGTAGTGGTAGCGCTCCTTCTACTGCGTGGTAAAAAATAGAAGGCAGAATACACGAAAACATTTTTTACCTAGACCCCCTCTATTAGTCTAAGAAGGGGTGTAAACGGTTGAACAAAGGACCACTCCTACTAATGGCTATCGTGTTCTCCCTCTTCATCGCCCTAACTGTACTAGCCCCAGCCCTCTCTAGCGCGCAGACCACGAGGACCGTCACTGTAATGGCCGACCTGGCCCACGGCGAGAGCGACAAGTACCTGAACTACATCATGGGTAACATCACCTTCGTGAAGTGGATAGTGAACAATGACATGTTAACCCCCGACAAGTTGGCCGACGTCGACATCCTCCTGATAGGGCAGCCCACGGTCGCCTTCAGCGCCGACGAGATCAACGCGATCATAGACTGGCTTAGCAAGGGCAACAAGGCCCTATGGGTAGGCGGCGACAGCGACTACGGCAACGGCTACCAGACGATCCAGATAGTCAACAACCTAATGGAGGCCATCGGGTCTAAGCTCAGGCTGGAGCAGGGCGCTGTCTACAGCAACTACAACGGGACCTACACCTACGGCGGTAGCGACTGGCCTGTAATCGCGAAGGCCTACTACAGGATGCTGGCCTTCGTGGAGCCGGACAACAGGCCGGACCTGTACACGCAGATACTGTCCGCCGGTATATCCAAGCCGATACTGATGCACGGGCCCACCTGCGTCATATGGGTTGATTCCAGCGGGAATTACCACGACCCGGTCACAGACATCACCTCCGACCTGATAAGGCTGGTCTACTTCCACTACGCTCACATAGGCGTAAACTACGCTAACTGGGCGCCACTGGTCTACGACCCGGTGAAGTACTCTAAAGACGAGAACACGTTCGTGGGCTACATGGCGGAGTACTGGGGCGACAAGAACGTCATTATAGTGTTGTCCGGCGAGTCGATATACGGCGACTACGAGCCTGCATGGGCCTCCAGCTACTACGGCATACCACTGGACGGCCCCAGGTGGGTGACGAACTTCATCACCTGGCTGGCCACGATAGTCACGTCTAGGGTGACCACGACCGTGACCTCTACCGAGACTTTCACAACCACGGCTACTACGACCGTCACGTCGACCACGACTTTCACGACCACCTACACTACCACGTCGACAACTACCACAGTAGACTGGACTACCACGGGAGTTGTAGCCGGAGTCCTTGTACTGATCATAATAATCGAGGGAGTGCTGCTAGCTAGGAGACCCGGGAAGAAGTAGGCTTCGAACCCTTTTTTAAGCTTTTTAGCCTCGTCCACACCATTATTAACCTGGCCGGGTGACCTAATTGCGTAGTATAAAGATCGCCGGTCTCCTACTGTTCTTGACAGTAGTGCTAATGGTTTACGCGCCTCCGGCGAAGGCCGAGTGGCCGTGGGGCTCCGCCAGCGAGCCCTTCCCGTGGCTCAACTACTTGAAGAGCCTCCCCCACAGTGAAGGTGTTACGCTCTACGTTTTAACGAGGCACGAGCAGACTATTCAGAGCGCTGCTAGGGTGGCGTTCCTCAACAGCCCTGTCGCCAAGGCCCTCGGCATAAGCGACGTGGTGTTCGTGTACCCTGGTAGCGCTCAGTGGCCGACCTACATACAGAGGGGCGAGATCGACGTGGCATGGGGCGGCGGCCCCACACTATTCAACTGGCTAGACCAGCAGGGTCTCCTCCAGCCGCTGGACAACAAGTCGCACCCGGAGTTCAACGCCGTCCTCTACGAGCTCTCTAAGATACCCCCCACCTACGCCGGCGTCCAGTCCTACTTAGTCGGTAGCGACGGGTTTGTTCACTGGATAGGGGCAAGCCTGAGCTCGTTCGGTTTCACGATCAACAGGAGGGTCCTCGCCCAGTACAACGTCCCCGCTCCACAGGTATGGTCTGACCTCGGCGACCCCGTTTATGCCAAGTACCTACCCGCGAAGCCCCTCGTAGGCATTGCCGACCCTACAACTAGCACCAGCAATACTAGGATGTTCGAGATCATACTGCAAGTATACGGGTGGGAGAAGGGCTGGAGGGCGCTGACAACCATGGCGGCTAACGCCATAATCTACGGCGGCTCCAGCGACGTGAGGGACGAAGTCATTAGGGGGACCATCGCTGCGGGCACGACCATCGACTTCTACGGTTACACGGCGATGCAGCAGAACCCGGACTGCCAGTACATAATACCGCCTAACCAGAGCATTGTGAACTACGACCCGATAGCGATAGTGAAGAACGCACCGCACAAGGTCCAGGCTGCCGCATTCGTTGCTTGGGTTCTGAGCGAGTACGGCGGGCAGCAGGTGTGGCTTGACCCGAACATAAACAGGCTCCCAGCCAACCCACGCGTGTTCGACACTCCCCAGGGCGCCCAGAGGCCCGACTTGAAGAAGGCCTACGTGGCTGCCGCTCAAGCCGGCCCTATAGAGTTCAACGAGACTCTCAGCTCGATGTGGGTCTACTCGGTGATATACTACTTCAAGGCCACGCTAGTGAACACGCACGACCAACTACAGTCGACGTGGGCGGCACTAGCCCAGGCCTACCTCAACGGGAGGATAACCAAGGACCAGTTCAACAAGCTGGTCGACGACCTAGTATCCTTCTTCCCGTTCAAAGACCCGTTGACAGGTCAGTACACGACATTCACACTCGACTACGCGCTGAAGATCAACGGCTACTTGGTCAACAACACGAGGGTCTACCAAGCGCTCATGAGCGAGTGGACTAGCGGCGCGACTACCAAATACCAGTGGGTGTACCAGGAGCTACAAGCCATACTAGCAGGGCAGACACCACCTCCACCGCCGTGGTCGGGCATCACTACCCAGACTACAACGACAGCCACAACCACTACGACCACGACGACAGCCTATACGACGACCACGCAGATGGCCACTACGACCACTACTACGACAACTACCACAGCACCGCCAGCGACCACGCCAGCCCAGGCCCCGCAGTCCAACGTGGCTACGGTAGTGAGTATAGCCGTTGTCGCCCTACTGGTAATACTACTGGTCGTCTACTTTATGCGCAGGAAGTGATCTCGAACACCCAATTAACCTTTTTAATCCCTCCTCCCTATTCTAAATAGACCTTACAAGACAGAGGTGTATATATAGTAAGGGGGATTAAGTTGCCGACGGTTACTACGCGTGACTTGCTCGTAGTAGGCGTAGTCCTCGCCGCCATATACTACACAGTGTTCACTCTCGTAGGGGTCAGCACCGTCGTCACCGAGATATTGTGGCTGGTAGGCATAGCAGTGGGGTTGGCGTCTCTGAGGTTGGGCTTCGACTACGATAGAGTCAGGTTCAGCTCCACGCTCAGCTTCGCAGCGATCGTGGCGTTCATCTACGTCTTTGTAATCGCGCTCACAGACCTGGAAGGCCCCTCAATGGCGGTAGCGCTGGTCTTCCTGCCGTTCCTGTCTGCTACGGCGGCCTCGGCCGTTATAGGCTTCGTCAAAAGAGAGGCGCCCCCGTCAGCTGAGGTCGCTAAACCTGGCTTCGAGAGGAGGCTCAGGGCCCTCCTCTTCGAGTTAGACCCGATCATCTGGGTTTTCCTAGTGGTCAGCGTGGCCTACCTCACCGTGTTCCTGATACTGCCGCTGGCATACATGCTCAGGTACTCCTTCGTGTCAGAGGCCGGCTGGCTGGGGAACTTCGTCTCGATATTCAGGGACCCCAGCCAGGGCTTCGTGAGGTCCTACCTGCTCCCGGGCGATACCCAGCCCTACCAGCTCATCCCCATGGGGGACACGACGCTGATCAACTTCTACTTCATGAACTACGGGTACGGGACGGTCTTGAACAGCCTCATAATCGCCACGATAGTCACCGTTTTCGCGACGGTTCTAGGCGTACTAGTCGCCTTCGTGATAGCGAGGTTCAACTTCCCTGGCAAAGACCTGCTGAGGATCATCGCGATCATACCGCTGTTCGTGACGCCCTTCGTGAACGCCTACGCGATCAAGCTGCTCTTCAGCGACTCGGGCCCGATCTCCCAGTTGGTCTACCTCCTCACGGGGGGTAAGTTCAAGCTGATGATCTCGGGCATGGCGGGTGTCATCATAACGCAGGTTATAACGTTCTACCCCATCGTCTACCTGAACACTTACGCTAGCCTGATAAACATAGACCCCTCTATGGAGGAGCAGGCCGAGAACCTCGGCTCCAAGGGGCTGAGGCTCTTCCTGGACGTCACGATGCCGCTGGCTCTCCCGGGCATTGCTGCTGGCGCCATACTAGTGTACATATTCAGCCTAGAGGACCTGGGCGCTCCGATAATATGGAGGTTCGACAAAGTGATGAGCTATTACATTTTCAGCAACTTCCTCACCGAGCAGGCGATCATATCGCCGACCGCGGCCGCGGTGGGGGTTGTCATGCTGTTCTTCGCGATAATGGGCTTCCTCGCCATCAGGAACTACGTGAGTATGAGGTCGTATGCTATGATCAGCAGGGGCGGTAGGCTCGTCTCGAGGGCTAGGAAGCCGGGTCTCCTGGCGAGTCTCGCCATCTACCTGGGAGTGTTCCCCCTAATCATATTCACTTCGCTACCGCAGATCTCCGTAATATTGCTCGCGATGAAGGTGCTCCAGCCCTTCGGCTGGACGTTTGTCCTCTACTCTAACCCGGCCACTTACCTAGAGTCGTTCAGGATGATCGCGGCAGACCCCCAGGTGTTCAACGGGATACTCAACACGCTGAAGTACGCTGCTACGTCCGTGGCGATAGGCGTTATACTCGCTGTAATGGTCGGCTACAGCGTGAGCAGGGTCAACATAAGGTGGTTGACGAACCTCCTCGACTCCGTGGCTACGATGCCCATCGCTATACCAGGCCTCGTGATAGCACTAGGGTACTGGTTCTTCTTCAGAGACCTAGCCGAGGTCACCAGACTGTCGATACTCAACCCCCTAGACATACGGGCCTTCCAGCTATGGCTCGTCCTAATAATATCCTTCAGCGTGAGGAGGCTCCCCTACGTTGTGAGGTCGGTTTATGCGGGGTTCCAGCAGGTGCACAAGAACTTAGAAGAGGCCGCGTTGAACCTGGGGGCTAGCAGGACGAGAGTGATATTCGGTGTCGTCTTCCCGTTTATACTCTCGTACGTCTTGAGCGGCGCGCTCCTCGGGTTTGTCTACATGGCGACAGAGGTCACAACCAGTATAACACTGGGCGGCTTGAAACAGGACCAGGCGCCAGTGACCTTCTGGCTGTACATGTACACGTTGAAGGCCACGGCAACCGGGATACAGGAGGCGGCTGCTATCGGTAGCCTCCTCATTCTCATCCAGTTGATAGCGGTTATGATTATAATCTTGGTGTTCAAACAAAGATATGCATTCATAGGGGTGTAAGGATGAGCCTGGAGCTCCACCCTGTAAGCGTCACGCTCGACGACGTGAGCAAGTACTTCGGGAACGTCGTCGCGGTGGACCACGTCTCCCTAAAGATCGACAAGGGCGAGTTCTTCACGATACTCGGCCCCAGCGGCTGTGGTAAGTCTACGACCCTTAGGATAATCGCTGGCTTCGAAGTGCCCGACAGCGGGAGGGTCTTCTTCGACGACGAGGACGTCACGTTCAAGAAGCCCTACGAGAGGGAGACGGCTATGGTCTTCCAGAACTACGCGTTGTGGCCCCACATGACCGTCTTCGACAACGTCGCCTACGGCCTGAGAGTCAAGAAGAAGAGGTATAACCTGAGTGAAGACGAGATAAAGAAGCTGGTTAAACAGGCGCTGGAGCTTGTAAGGCTCGAGGGGATGGAGAAGAGGTACCCCCTACAATTGAGCGGAGGGCAGCAGCAGAGGGTAGCCCTAGCCAGGGCACTAGTTGTGAGTCCGAGGATCCTCCTCCTCGACGAGCCCCTCAGTAACCTGGACGCCAAGCTCAGGATCGAGATGAGGGAGGAGCTGAAGAGGATACAGAGGAGCTTGAAGATAACCACCGTCTACGTGACTCACGACCAGGTGGAGGCGTTGAGTATGAGCGACAGGATCGCAGTCATGAACAGCGGCAGGATAATGCAGGTGGGCCGTCCCGACGAGGTCTACTTCAGGCCTAAAAACCTGTTCGTAGCCGAGTTCCTGGGGAGGAGCAACATCTTCGAGGGCGAGATTGTAGGGGAGAAAGGGGACTACGTCCTGGTGAAAGTAGTAGAGCTCGACAAGGACATCCCGGCAACACCAGTCGAGAAAGGCCTGAAAGGAAAGGTCGCAGTAGTGATAAGGCCAGAGGTAATCGTCGTCGGGTCCCCTAAGAGCGACACGGACGTTATCTTCAAGGGTGTAGTGGACTTCAAGATGTTCGTTGGCGATAAGCTCGAGGCGAGAGTGAAGGTGGGCAAGGTCACGCTCTTAGCGTACTTGCCAAACTACATCGACGTCTCGGTAGGGTCTACTATCGAGCTCGGGGTCTCCGCCAGGAACATAATCGCGTTACCATACAAGTAGTATACTGTCGACCCGCAACGGCCGAAATACTAGGGGGGAGGCTTTTTACTTGAGGATACTAGCCATAGGAGACACTCATATACCCGATAGGGCAAGCCGAGTGCCACCCCTGCTACTCGACCTCATAAACCGGGGTTCTTGGGACATAGTAGTCTTCACAGGCGACTTGACAGGAAGGGAGGTACTCGAGTGGGTTAAAAGGCTCGCCGGGAGCGTCTACGTTGTGAGAGGTAATATGGACTACCTTCCCCTCCCGAAGACGGCCGTCTTCGACGCCGGCTTGTTTAAGTTGGGCGTACACCACGGTGACCGGGTGTACCCGAGAGGCGATATCAGGCAGTTGACCGAGATAGCGGTGCGGCTCGGGGTGTCGGTGCTCTTCTCCGGCCACACCCACTCGCCTTTCGTGGAAGTCGACAGCACTGGTAGGTACCTACACATAAACCCCGGCTCTCTTACGGGCGTGTGGGGAGGAGGGGACGCTTCCATGATCCCCAGCATGGCCGATGTCGAAGTCTCGGGCCAGGTCATATGCGTCAGGCTCTACGAGCTGAGGAACGGGGGCGTCCGCGAGACGTCGAAGTGCTTCTCCTACGAGGGCGGGGTTTTCAGGTACTGCCAGACCTCAAAGCCTCTATAAAGGTCCTGCTCAAGGGGTAGGGGAGCATTAGCGAAGACACGAGTTTGACGAGGTAGGTCCCGGCCGACCTCGCGATTTCAGCCCGGTTCTCCGACCTCTCTAGATAGGAGCGGAGGAACACCGACATTTGCTCCCTGAAGCCGGCCAGGGCGAAGACGTTCTTCTCCAACGTCGCGAAAAGGTAGGAGGTAATGAATACTAACAGGTCCCATATCATCGCTTGGGGTCTCGCTGGGCTGACCGCTTGCTCGCAGTCTATGACGTACCACTTGTCCCCTCTCTCGCTGTAGACGATGTTGTCCAGCTTCGTGTCCCCTAGAGAGTAGCCGTAGTTATGCGTCTCACTGAACACTTCTCCAAGCCTGTCCAGCTGTTTTCTAACCACCTCTACGTCGTTCGTTCCCTCGACGAACTCCCTGGCGATCAGGGCGTCTCTGTAGTCGACAAGGATTACTCTAGGTGTGGAGAAGCCTCTCAGCTTCCTGAATGCTCTCACCTCCCGCTCCAGCCTGTTCAGGGGCTTGACCTCGAAGGGGTATACCTGGAGGGGGATTGTCGACGCCTTTATGAAAGCCCACTTCAAAATCCCTGGCTCCCTCCCGTACTCTTTCACCACGACTTTCACGTCGCCGAGTTCGACTACCCTTACCTGGAGGTGTACCTCTCGTAAAGAGTCGACTATGTTCCTCAAACCGCGACTCCTGTAGTAGACTACTCTTACAGCAACATATATAAGGAGGGTCGGGTGCCCAGGGGAGTCACCCTTGCTCATCCCGCCCCGTGCCTACGGGGGTGTGGCAAGGGCCGGTCCGATAATAAAATATCGGTGGACAGCTTCTTAAACGTTCCCGTGAAAACAATTTGTAATGGAAAACCCGATCTCACTTAAAGTCTCTGTCTGTTCTATTTAAATTCATGTCCTAGACACCCTCATGGCTCCCGGCTAAATTCTTAATTACTATGGCGACTCATCAAGGCGATTGCAACTACTGAGGGGACAAGATGGCAGTAACTGTCGTCGAGTCACAGAAGCCTATTGTCGAGCACAACATTATAACCCTTGACATAAAGCAGAGGAAGAAGGTGATATCGCTCAGAGTAGACGAGAGTGCTATAACGACTATTGACAGGTACCTGATGGCCAACGGCCTACCTTCGCGGACAGCTGTCCTGAGTAGGCTCGTCGAGGCTTTCGCTAACGGTGTTAGCGGGGAGAGGGGGAGGCTCAGGGAGATAAAACTCGTCCTCCTTTTCAACTCGGTAAGCGACAAAGAAAAAAGCGAGAGGCAGGTTATAATAAGGCTCGCGTAGCTAGAGCTTCCCGGTCTTGACTTTTTCGACAATAAACCTCACAATGTCGGCGGGCATGCTTATCTGGTGAGCAAGCTGCTCCACGTTGACGTCCGGCCCATACCTCGCTATAGCCTCTTTAACCGCGGTAACCGCCTCGATGTAGACGACTTTACGCCCCTCCCTGACCTTAGCTACGATACCCATCCTGTTTAGCTCCGAAAGGTACTTGGACTCGATGGTCCTAGGCCTGTTGGTTTTCTGCGAGACTGTGTCGGCTGTAACCTTCTTCAGGTCGAGAACGGTCTTCAGGGTCTTCATTAGTGTTGGCCTTATCGCTATCTTCCTGTTCATTAGAAACCTTATGTCGTAAATAGAGCAATACTCTTCACTTGACAACCTAACACCCCATTGTGAAAACTCAATCCTCTATGATGATCTTTAAATTAAGACCTTAATAAATATTTTGAATCAAGCCATGCTAGGTATACCAACTTTTCGTAAACATGCTTTTGATGACGTATAGTGTTTTTAACGCCTAGACCCGAATAAGATAGCTACGCTCGGGGTGGTTACATGGGCTTCGTAATCCTTCACGGAGGGGCGGGCACGTGGCGCGAGAGTAAAGTGAAGTCGAAGGCGGTGGAGGCGATCGGTCGTTGCGCGAAACTGGGGCGGGAAGTCCTCGAGAGTACCGACAACGCCCTGGCGACCGTAGTCGAGGCCGTCAAGTGCATGGAGGACTCGGGCTACTTGAACGCAGGAGTAGGGAGCGTCCTAGACCTGGTGGGCGAGAGAAGTCTAGACGCCGGGTTAATGACCAGCACGGGCCTCGTGGGCGCAGTGGCTGCCGTCAGACGTGTCAAGAACCCGATACTCCTAGCCAGGTTTATAGCCGAGAACACCCCCCACGTCCTCCTCGCAGGCGAGAGGGCTGACGAACTGGGCCTCCTCCTCGGGCTGGAGCCGCTACCACCCCCTCCTCCACACGTATTCGAGAGGTACAGGGAGTCGCTGGCGAGGCTCCTCGGCAAGTCTGTCGGGGACGCCTACTACCTCAAGATCTACGCCTTGCTCGACGCCTTGAAGAATCTGAAAAAGTCGCTGTCGGAGTCTTTGCTTCTCGGGGACACTGTAGGGGCAGTCGCGGTGGACGGCAAGGGCGTCCTAGCCGCGGCCACCAGCACCGGCGGTGTGTCCCTGAAACTCCCCGGGAGGGTGGGGGACTCCCCTATTCCAGGAGCTGGCTTCTACAGTGGAAAGTACACTGCGTGCAGCGCCACCGGGTACGGGGAGGTGATCATAAGAGAGATCCCCTGCCGCAGGCTGGAAGAGCTTGTGGGGAGCGGGCTGGGCTTGAACGAGGCGGCCGAGGTAGTAATAAGAGAGGCGACAAGCAGGCACGGAGCCGGGAACATGGGGTTTATAGCGGTAGACAGGGAGGGTAGGTTCGTTGTCAAGTACAACACTGAGGCGATCCTGGTCGCCTACGTAGGCGCCGACGGGAGACTTGTCGTGGTGGACAAGCCGTAGCGCCTTTTTCAACCTGAGTTTTAATAGAAAGCTTTTAGGAAGATGCGTATTGCGTAACACCTTCGAGAGCTCAGAGGAGGCGCTTGCATATAGGTCCGCGCTGAGGAGGAGGGTCTGGAGCGCGCTGGAAGAAGCGGGTGTAGCCGCTTTCCCCAGGCCTGTCTACGGCAGGATACCGAACTTCGTCGGCGCAGAGCAGGCGGCGTCGAGACTTATACGAGTACTACTCGATACGGGTGTTAGCGCTGTCTTTGTCAACCCCGACTCCCCCCAGGCACCCGTGAGGAGGATGTTGCTCGAGGAGGGCGTTAAGGTCTACGTGTCGACCCCCAGGATATCAAGGGGTTTCGTCCTCCTCGACCCAGCCGCAACACCCAAGGGAAAGGCTCGCGAGGCCTCCACAATCAGCGGGCTCTTCAAGTACGGGAGGCCCGCAAACCCGAGAGACATGCCCAGAATAGACGCCTTTGTCGCGGGCTCGGTGGTCGTGGACCACGGTGGCGGCCGGCTAGGTAAGGGGGAAGGGTACAGCGAGCTGGAGTACGCTATACTCGCCCACTTTAAGCTGGTCGACGAAAACACAATAGTTGCGACGACTGTTCACGACCTCCAAGTAGTCGAGAGCCCGATCCCCTTAATGCCCTGGGACCTTACGGTCGACCTCATATCGACGCCTACGCGCCTCATAAGGGTCGGCGGGTTGAGACAGAGGCCCACGAGAGTCGACTGCGGACTGATACCGAGGGAGAAAGTCCTGGAGATACCCATACTGAGAGAGCTGTGTGAGCAGGCTTAAATAGCTACTCTGCCGATAGTCCCTGGCGTGGTCTGGGATGCCTGCTAGACCGTACAGGCTACTCTACCCGCTCAGAACCTACCTCATTACCTCTGGCTCCTACCCGGAGGAGTATAACGTCATGACGGCCGACTGGGTGACGGTTGTGTCGTCCCAGCCCTTCTACGTAGCGGTGTCGATCGCCCCGGAAAGGTACACCTACAGGCTGGTGAAAAAACACGGGGAGTTCGTAGTCGCGGTTCCGAGCTGGGAGTTGTTGAGAGAGGTATGGCTCGCTGGAAGCCTAAGTGGTCCCGCCAAGCTCCGCGAGTTGAGGCTGACCTTCGAGAGGGGGAGGCGCGTGAAGGCCCCGGTGATCCGCGAGGCGGTAGCAAACCTTGAGTGCAGGGTGCTGGAGTCTAAGCTCTACGGCGACCACGAGCTGTTTATCGGGGAGGTCGTCTACACTCACCACACCCCTCGGGCGTACGACGACCTCACACCCCGCCCCGACCTCAAGGTCATCCTACACTTGTCGGGTAACATGTTCCTCTCGAACGAGACGGTCGTCACGTCAGTCTAGGGGAAGAACGAGTTGAGCGAGGAGGGCAAACCCCGAGGGGTAGAGAGGAAGGTTCTCTTAAACCCCTTCGTAGCCTACGGCTTGATCAAGGGGTTCTTCTCGGCGAGGAAGCTCTGTAAGGTGCTAGCGGAGCAGGGTCTAGAGTTCGAGAGCACTGGTGAATGCGTCAAGCAGCTGAGGAGGCTCTCCAATAGGCTTGGGGAGCTCAGGGGCTTTGACGAGAGGCTAGTCGCCCGCATCCTTGAGGAGTCCAGCCTCGAGCTCAAGACGGACCTAGCCGTCTTGAGCGTCGACCTGGGGGCTTACCCTGAAGTCCTGAAGCTTGTCTCTGAGATAAGGGGTAGGGCGAGGTTCCTCTCCGTCATTCAGAGCGTGTCGTCTATCACGATCGTGATCGACAGGGAGCACGCGGGGCACTTTATAGAGAGACTGGGAGCGCATGTCCTCTACACGGCGAACAACGTGTCGGCCGTGATAATGGTGAGCCCAGACGAGGTCATTAACACCCCCGGCTTCATATCAGTGGTCACGTCCCTCCTCTCTCTCCACGGGATTAACATCCTCCAGTTGTTGTCCTGCCATAGGGACACGATAATGATCATGAGCGAGGAGGACAGTAGGAAGGCTTTTCAACTACTATCGGAGCTATCAAGATAGGAGGTGATAGCGAAGCCGTGCTGGGGTGGTCGGTTGGTCAATAGAGTACTGGTATCGGCACTGACGATCGTTTCCGGGGTATTTTACGGTGCCGAGGCCTTTTCGTTATACGTCGGCCTATCCTACGTACTAGACTTACTCGCGTTCATGAAACCGCTGATGTCCTACTTCGAGGGTCTCAGGCTCGTGTTCACCAGCTTCAACCTCCTGTTGTCGTTGCTGTCTTTGATCGTAGGAGTGCTGGTGTTGAAAATACGCGAGGAAAGGCTCGTCTCCCTATCGCCAGTTCTGATGTTTGTCACAGTAGCGTCTATTCCTGTCGGAGGCGGGTTCCTCGTAGGTTCCGGGCTATCCGCTCTGGCCACAAGCCTACTGCTCGGCGAGGGTGTAGAAGTAAGACTGGCCTAAAACGCGTTTGCTCAGAGCTTAGGGTTAGAGTCCAGTGATCCTGTTCTTCAGGATCGACCCGGCCTTCATGACTAACAGGATCCTATTTTTGTCCAGCAGTATCTTGGGGTCGTCGAGGGGGTTGCCGTCGACTATTATCAGGTCTGCTAGCTTCCCCTTCTCGAGGCTGCCTGTCTGGTCTCGTAGACCAGCTACCTCGGCGGCGTTGATCGTCGCGGCCCTCAAGGCCTCCGCTGGGGGCATTCCGATCTTCTCGACGAACAGAACGAGCTCGAGCGCGTTGTCGCCGTGCTTGAACGCCCTCGCGCCGCCCCAGAAGTCCGTCCCCGTAGCGAGCTTGACGCCGGCCCTCCACGCTGCCCTAGCCCTTTCGACATGGTACTTGATGAGGAAGCCCTCTTTTTCAAGAGCCCAGTCTGGGAGACCCAACTCCCTGCCGTACGTGAGGATGTGCTCGGAGACGGCGAGCGTCGGCACCACTACGGCGTCCTTTTCCAGCGCGAGCTGGATCCCCGTCTCGTCGATCATGTCTGCGTGTGCGATGACCTTCACACCACCGAGTAGCGCGTTGACTATCCCCTTGTCCCCCTCGGCGTGAGCGTGGACGAACCTCCCAGCAGCCTTCGCCTCCTCGACGATCGCCTTTATCTCCTCCAGGGTGAACTGCGTGTACTCGGGCCTGTCCCTCTGCGACATCACGCCACCCGTTGTGAAGATCTTTATGAAGTCCGAGCCCATCCTTAGCGCGTACCTAGCGGCCTTCCTACACTCGTCTACGCCGTCACAAATGAGGGAAGCAAAGGATCCTATCCTGTGGGGCGACCTTGCGTCGCTAATCTCTAGTGGGAGGTAGTGTGTGTCTCCGTGGCCGAACGTCTGCGAGAGTGGTGCGCCGGCCGCCACTATCCTGGGCCCCACGACAGTCCCCTCCTCTACGGCCTGCTTCAGGCCGAGGGCGATCAATCCGCCGGCGTCGACGACAGTCGTGAACCCTGCTTCGGCTAGCGCCTCAAGGTCCCTGACAGCCCTAGCCACGAGTGTCTCATAGCTCGTGAAGAGGGGCTCTTTCACCACGTCGCCCGTCCTTAGGCCTGATAGGTGCATGTGGGCGTCTATGAGCCCCGGCATAACGACCCTTCCGCCGGCGTCAATGACCTTGTCCGCCCTGGAGGCGTCGACTTCGCCGCTAGTGCCCACGTCGGCTATGTACTTGCCCTCGACTAGCAACCTAGCGTTCTCGACGATGCGACCCTTTTTCACGTCTAGGACACGTGCGTTGTCGATCAGTATCGTCTCCATCACCCTGATACACTAGAATGGGACATACTTTAAAAACGTATACATATATGTAGTCAGGCGTACATCTGCGTGTGCTTCTGCTCTCTCTGCTGTGGTAGTATCGGGTATGCCTCGTTGAAGAGCGAGACTATTATGGAGTACGCGTTGAGAACCCTCATTACCGTCTTCAGAAAAACCTGTTTACCCTGAGCTCTTACCTCGTCGTCAAACAAGACTAGCGCCACTGTCAGGGTCTGCGGGTCTAGTATACTGGGCTGGATCGTGAGCTGGCAGTCCACACAGGCGGTCAGCAAGATCCTGGTCAACCTGCTCATGAACCTCAGGACCTCCTCTTGCCTCATCGACGTCAAGTACTTCCTGTGCTCCGGTGAGACTACCACGCCTATCAGGACAACGAGCCTGTCCGGCTTGTCCAGCGTCTTGAAGACCTTGAAGTTCACCTGGAACGGTGGTGGCGTGTTGACGTCGAGCCCCCACGTGATCCTAGCCTCAGGCGGCGCCTCCAGCTTCCTAACAATAAAGCCCTCCTGTATAAGCCACTCGTTAACTCTCTCCTCTACGCTGTCCTTGCTCAAAAACCCATACACCTACCCATGAAACTATCTATGACGGAAAGTAAAAAACGTTTACAAGCCCGAGCACGCGTCACTCGTACCTAAGGGCCTCGGCTGGCGGGATCTTGGCGGCCCTGTAAGCCGGGAGTATTGACCCGAGGACGCCCACGAGGATTGTCAGGCCGATCACCCCTCCGATCAAACCGGGAGTGAACTTGGGGGCCGTCCTGATCGTCACCTTGAAGAACTCGCCGCTGGATATCGTTAGACCTCTAGACGCTAGCTGGAACGCGCCAACAACTCCGCCCGCGATCCCGATGGCTCCTCCAATAAGGCTCATCAGTACACCCTCGAACAACGTCAACACGACCACCTGGGTGTCCGTGAAGCCGATGGCCTTCATGACGCCTATCTCCCGCGTCCTCTCCATGACGCTCGTGATCATCGTGGACGCTATCCCAGCCACTGCGACGGCGAATGCCGAGAGGCTGGCCGCGAAAGTCATGAAGTTGACAGCGCTGGTGATAGACGACGCGATCCTGGCGATGCCGACAAACGAGATAACGTTGGCGTTGTTCCCGAGTAAGTCGCTGATCTTCCTCGCCACCCCGTCAACGTTGGTCGGCGAGTCGACTAACACGAGTATCCCGCTCCAGTCGCTGGCACCCATGAGTAGCCTAGCCGAGTTGAACGGGACGAAAATCGACTTGTCGGGGTTTAGGAATAACGCTCCACCGTACTTCGCGAGGACGGCGGAGACCATGATGTTCAACCTCCTGGCGGAGACGCCGTTTGAGTTGGACACGTAGACAGTTACGGACACGACGTCTCCAGGCGAGTAGACCCGGTGACCATTGTCGTCGTAGGCGATGTCGTACCCTATCATGCCCTTCCCGACGTCCGCCTGTGTCGGGGGCGTGCCCTCCAAGACCTCGAGCGACGTGATCGCCTTCAGTAGGAAGTCGGGGTCTACGGCGTAGACGAATACCGTGTCGGTCGGCCTGCCGCCCAAGTACCCCTGTGTAGTGTAGAAGGGGGCTGCGGTGACGACGTGGTCGAGGCCCTTGATCCTGTCGAGGTCTCTCTCGCTCAGCTTGTACCCCTGACTCGGCGTGACGATCACGAGGTTCTGGCCGAGGCCCTGGATCTGGTTTACGATGTAGTCGCTGTAGGACGAGGTGACCCCGTATATCATGGTGATAGCGAGCGGGCCTATTGCCACCCCGATGATCGTGAGGAGAGCCCTAGCCCTCTTCTCGGTGAGCCCCTTGTAGCTCAGCATGATTATGTCGGAGAGCCTGATCATCTACTGCGCGCTCCTCCTCGCGAAGAACTTGCGGTGGAACAGGTAAAAGAAGCCTGCGAGGAACAAGGCCACCGCGCCCACCGTCAACGCGTAGTACAGCTGGACGCCCTGCTCCGATGCGGGGGCGGGCGTGGTGAGGGTGGCGTTAGTCACTGTGAGCGGGACAGTGAAGTCCTTCTCGTAGACGTTGTTGTACTCGTCTTTAAACGTGACCCTCAACGTGATCTTGTCCAAGGTTATCTGCCCCACGCTCATTTCGACTCTGAACCCCGTTTGAGACGCCGCGTCTAGATCGCCCAGGAACTCGTAAGAGGAGGTGTTGCCGTATACGCAGTACACCGTCACACTCCTCGCTCTAGAAACGCCGGTGTTGATGATCATCCCGTTGACCACTAGAGTCCCTCCCACGACCTTCGCGTTCGTGTCCGGGGTCAATACCAAGTCCACGAACGGTTTAACCGTGAAAGCCACGGTCTCGTTGAGGGTCTCCACGAAGCCGCTCGCGTCCTTGTAGATGACCGTCACAAGGAAGACGGCGGTAGGCGACGAGGCCGTCACCCCGGGTGCCACGGACACGCTCACAGGGTTGTACACCAACCTGAAGGCCAGGGTCGCGTTGCTCTTTGGTGGCAGTACCTCGATATACCTCACGTTGTCGAGGGGTACCGCCGTCATGCTCTGCGGTATTAGCAACACGTAAACGTCGTAGACCGGGTAGTCGTACGCGTTGGACAGGTATAATCTCGCCAACCCCGTGCTGTTGGCGAACTCCACGGCTACCCTGTCTGTGTACACGCCGAGCAGAGGTGGCCTAGGAGAGACCACGAGGGGGAGGGCGATATTCAACTCGTACCTCTCACCCCAGTGGTCGGTGAAGCTGGCCCGTGCGACTAATGTGGCGTTCTCTAGGGGCTCGCTCGCTATGTCTAGGACGAACAAGACGTCTACGAAAGCACCTTTCGCCACGCCCCCTGTCTGCGCGCTCGTTAACCGACTTATCAGTTCGGCCAGGCTAATCCCTCTCTGGGCTATCTGAGCGTATTGGGCGATCAGTTGGGGAAGACTGCCTGTAAACCCTGTGGCCTTCTGGGTGAGCGTAAAGGCGTCGACCAGTCCCGAGGGGAGGTCTGCCTCAACTAAGACGCCGTTCATTGCGGGGAACTCCGCGTTCAGGATCCTAGCGTAGTAGACGGCGCCCCTCTCCCCAGGGTACGGCTGGCCAGTCAGCCAGCCGTAGGACACGACGCTTATCGCCTTCGACGGGTCGCTTATGGTGAGGGGTACTTTGAAGAACTGTCTGCTCACCTGTGCTAAACCTCCAGCTGTAGTAGCATAAGACACTTCGAGGGTACCGCTGTAGACACCCGGGGTAACGTCCCCGATGTCGAGGGTGAACGACGCGGTGAAGACCTGGAAGGGCGGTACCGGCCCCTGGACGTAGTAAGTGAGGCTGTAGTTGTCGTGGCTCCTGAGCCCCTCGGGGACGACGAGCTTCAGCCACACCCCGCTGACCTGGTAAGGCAGGCTGTTGGCGAGGGTCACGGTGTAAACAGCGCCAGTGGAGTTCGGGTAGGCCGGGTAGCCGTTGAGCCAGTTTGCGGAGACCAGTGAAACACCGGCACCAGGCTCCCAACCTGGTAGCAGGACCTCCAACTCTCTACTGGTCGTGAACAACTCGTATGTGCCTACTCCGGCAGCCGCGTACATGAGCGTCAGGTTGAACCTCTTTAGTCCAGGCGAAGCCTTTGAGAGGTCCAGGTAGAAGACCAGGCTCGCGGTGGTGCCGGGCTGGACTGGCACCTGGTTGGTGACGTTGTTGTTGAGCACTCTGAGGTCTGACACGAGAGGTGTGAGAGAAGCTATGAGTGTACCTAGCGGCACTGGACCTGGATTGTACACGATAATGGTCAGTGGGGCCATAGCGTTGCCAGGGTAGACGTACTGCGGGGTGTTGTAACCCCAGAAGTAGCTCGAGACCACGGGCTCGCCTACACTAGACGCGAGTCGGTCTGGGGGGCTCACTACTACGCCGGTGCTCAAGGCGATCTCGACTAGCTTAGTCGAGCCGTCGTTGTTTGTCAGGAAGCCCCTCACGTAAAGCTTGAGCGGGTAGTAGCCGGGTCTGGCGCCGGGCTTCACCAGTATGTCTGCGAACTCGACTCTCGTAGTCGCCAGCGGCTGGATGTTTATTCCGTGGACTACTAGTGTCGCTGGGTAAAAGGCCTCTGGCAGGTGTAGTTCGATGGTCGAGTCCCTAATGTAGGCGCTCATTGAGTTGTACAACTCGAAGACGAGGGTGTTCCCGGCACTATTCGGGTACGCCGCGCCTCTAGCCCAGTGGACCCCCTCCACGTAGAGACCGATCGGTGGGCTGACGACAGGTAGTAGTAGGTTGATCGTAGCTGTGGCGGGGAAGCTCGAGCCGCTGTAGACCACCACCGCATCGAGTACAAGGGTCAAGCGGACGAAGGTCACGTTCTCGAACAGGTTAACCCCTCTCAGTACCAACGTGAAGACGTCGCCGTAGTTGACCGGCCCGTCTACCACCACTACCTCGACGCTCGAGAGGTTGCTGAAGTACCCGTTCTCAACCATGGCGTAGACTACGATGTTCTTGATCGTGTAAGTCGTGAAGCTGCGGATCGTCACCGAGACCCCCGTGTTGTTCATCCCCGGTAACACGACGTCCCCTGTGAAGCGGTAGTCCACGACCTGTAGTGTTAGATTAGGCGCCCTATCAACATCGAACTCGAAGGACAGCTGGGCGGAGGCATTGTACTCCACGCCGTCGCTAGTCATCAGGGTGGCGTTTAGCAGGAGTAGCCCCTTGTACACGCCGGGGGCTGCGTAGGGGCTTATCGCCAGCCCGTTGTAGACCAGTGTTCCGACCCCGTTAGGTGGTAGCGTAGATATGCTCGTCCTATTGCTCTCTGCCTTAATGAAGTCCGGGAGGCCCACCTCCGCGTCAAGCCTCGTTATCGTAGTGTTACCGTTGTTTTCGACCTCTATGACCAGGCTCGTGGGGTAGGCTCCGGGATAGCCCGCGGGCGTCCAGTACACGTCTCGCACCCTCACGTCGAGTGGGGGTAGAGGGCTTACAGTGAGGTTACCGTAGAGGACTTGGTAGGTTAAGACGCCCTCCTTGAAGTACGAGACATTGAGCTGGAACACGTAGACACCTGGGCTGACATACTTGCTCACGTCTACTACGTAGCGGTAGTCCAGCAGATACCCAGACGAAACGGCGTACCCCAGCGTGTAGTTGGAGGGCGCCACGCAACCCGGCGACCTAAGAGTGAAGCCAGGAGGGAGGTTGATACACGCGACCGGGTTGTACGCCGACTGGTTAGAGCTGTACAGGATGCTCACGGTAAGCAACGCACCGGCGCTCCCGGGGTAGACGTCCCCGCCGGTCCTAGAGACGAACGTCACGCTCTGGAGCGTCCAGTCACCCGCCGGCGAGGACGCGTTGGGTAGGGGCGCGAGCAGAGCCAGGACCAGCCCTAGTATCGCTATGGCTGCGCGCACGGGCCTCACCCTGTCCCAGTGTTCGCTATACACTTCTCCTTCACGGGGGGCTTCACGTCTACTATCCTGCCGTCCCTGATCACGTATATCACGTGGCTACAGTTGGCTACCTCGGGGTCGTGAGTGACCGTTATAACCGTCAGGCCCTTCTCGTTCAATGTCTTGAACGTCTCCATGACCACTCTTGCGGAGGCCCTGTCGAGGTTACCTGTCGGCTCGTCGGCTAGGAGTATGGCGGGCTTGCCGACTATCGCCCTAGCGATCGCGACCCTCTGTTGCTGCCCCCCGCTCAGTTGCGTCGGCTTCTTCCTCAGCCACTCCTCCTCCCCACCAACCATTTTGAGAGCCTCCACGACCATTCTCTCCCTCTCGCCTCTCGGTACGCCCCTCGCCACTAGGGGTAGCTCTACATTCTCCATTACGCTGAGCCTCCCTATCAGGTTAAACCTCTGGAAGACGAACCCTATCAGGTAGTTCCTGTAGAAGGCCATCTCCCTACTAGACAGCCTCGAGACGTCCTTCCCTGCGAGTACGACGTCTCCTCTAGTGGGCTTGTCTAGTAGGCCGATCATGTTCAAGAGCGTGGACTTACCCGAGCCGCTGGGCCCCATTATGGCAACGAACTCCCCTCTCGCGACTCTTAGATCCACACCTCTAAGAGCCGGGGTCTCGATATCACCGGTCTTATAAATCTTCCAGACGTCCCTAAGCTCGACTATATAGCTCAAGAACCACCACCGCAGTACTGTTTGAAAGACTCGATGAGCTTCCCCCTATCCTCGAATAGGCTTTCGAATACACGGTTAGCTCCTACTCTCCTGGCCTTCTCGTCAATAACCTTAATAGGGTTACACCCCTCTTTATCCAGAGTCTTCAAGTTGTTTACGAGGACCTGCTGTAGTATGTCAACCAACCTCGCGTCTGCGGAGTCCGCGATGTGCACTATCAGGCCCTCTAGCGTAGTGAAGGGCTGGAGGCCGTGTGCTTCTACCACAGCCCTGATAAGCCTGTCGGGCGCGCCGCGCTTAGCGAGCTCGGCTACGAGAGAGTAGTCGTGGGAGACATACCAGTCGCCTCGGGGCTTGTAGCCGCCCTCGGCCTCGTCCTTCTCGTACTGGTAGTACTTGAACAGGTCGTGGAGTATAGCGGCGGCTATCACGAGGTCTCTGTCCGCCTTTAGTCCGTAAACGGTCTCGACGTAGTCCCTGATCCTGACGGCTAGCTCGACGACGCCAAGCGTGTGGAGTAGGAGGCCTCCCGTGAAGAAGTGGTGTTTGCGCGGCGCAGCTGGGGATTCGTGGAGGGTTACTTGCGGCCTCGCGTCAGTGAACGTCAGCACCGGGTCCTTGAGCATGTCCTGTACTACTTGCCTGATGCGGGGGTCACCTATACTTCCGGCGTACTCTAGTAGCCTATCGAGCAGCTGGCTCACGGCCATCACACCCGATATATCAGCAGATATACTGTTTAGGTTATAAATATATTCGATCAGAAACGCTTATAAAGACGCATGTATCTGGTGATATACTTAGCGGTGGCAGGGTGGTGGATAGACTCATATACAGAGGGATGCTAAGGGTGATCGTACTGAAAAGCCTCTCAGAGCAGCCCTTGCACGGCTACGCGTTGATGAACAGGATCGAGGAGTCCTACGGTTTTAAGCCGAGCCCAGGCGCCATATACCCGCTCTTGCGGAGGATGATCTTGGAGGGCCTCGTCACAGTCGAGGAGAGGCGTGTAGGCGATAAGGTCGTGAAAGTATACAGTGTCACGGATATGGGGGTCTCGTACTTGAGAGAGCACGCAAGCCTCGTGACGTTACTAGACCAGTTGTCGGCGAAGCTGAAGATCGCCAGCGATATAGGGCTGTTGGCGCTCGCCAAGAACCTTTTCTGGCTGTTCAGGCACATCAACGAGATACCGAGCGACAAGCTCAACGAGTTCAAGCCGAAGTTCTCCGAGTTGAACGAGATGATATCGAGGCTCAAGAGGGTGGAAACGTGGAGGTAATCGTTGTAGAGAACCTGGTCAAGAAGTACAAGGACGTCACAGCGGTGAACGGGGTCAGCTTCACGGTTAAGAGGGGTGAGGTGTTCGCTCTGCTGGGGCCGAACGGTGCTGGCAAGACTACTACGATACACGTGATCGCCACCTTGCTCAAGCCGACATCCGGAAAAGTGCTCGTAGAAGGGTTCGACGTGTCGAGGGAGCCTGGCAAGGTGAGGAGGCTTATCGGGATTGTGTTCCAAGAGCCGAGCCTGGACAACCAGCTCACTGCTTACGACAACATGTACATCCACGGCAGGCTCTACGGGCTCAGGGGTAGGGAGCTCCACGAGAGGATAATGGAGATGCTCGACTTCGTAGAGCTTAAAGAGTTCGCGTATAAGCAGGTCAAGTACTTCAGTGGGGGTATGAAGAGGAGGCTCGAGATCGCTAGGGGTCTCCTCAGCAACCCCGACGTCCTGATCCTCGACGAGCCCACGATAGGGCTCGACCCGCAGTCGAGAGCCAGGGTATGGGAGTACATTAGGAGGCTTAGGAGCGAGCTCGGCATTACAATACTCATGACCACACACTACCTAGACGAGGCAGACGAGCTCGCGGACAGGATCGCGATCATGGACCATGGGAAGATCGTCGCGATGGGCACGAGCCTCGAGCTGAAGAACATGCTCGGCAGCGATGTGATCTACCTCAGGTTCGCGCAGCCGGTAACGGAGAGCGTCTGCCGAGAGTTCAGCGGTGTCAAGGACTGCAGACTGCTGAAGGACAGTATGGTCGAGTTGGTGGTGGAGAACGCAAACAAGCTACTACCAGAGGTCATGAAGGTCGTCGTGGAGAGAGGGCTCAGCCTCCAAGAGGTGAGCTACAGGAAGCCGAGCCTCAACGAGGTCTTCCTCCACCTGACGGGTAGAGAGCTGAGGGACAGTCTCGAATTCCCGCAACCAGTCGCGAGGAGGTGGCACAGGTAGTGTACAGGGACCTCTCCCCTCTAGTAGCAATGGTGTACAGGCAGGTCAAGAGGTGGATGGGGGCCAGGTCGAGGCTCGTCTCCACTGTGCTGAACCCGCTGGTGTGGATCATATTTTTGGGCCTCGGCTGGGGGTCGGTGTTCTCGGGGACGAGTTTCAGCAGGTTGCCGACCGGGATACCCGTACCACCCGGCCTCTCGATCTCCGACATGATCCAGAGGTATTTCAACACCATCTTCGGCGGCGTAGACTACCTCACATTCATGGTCAGCGGCATGGCTTCGATGACTGTGTTCATGGGCAGCTTCATCGGTGGGTTAAGCGTCATATGGGACAAGCAGTTCGGCTACTTGAAGGAGACGCTCGTAGCCCCCGCCTCTAGGAAGCTCGTGATAGCTGGTAGGATACTGGGCGACGCTATCATAACTACGCTACAGGGGCTGATCGTGGTGCTACTCGGCCTTGCGTTGGCGGGGGGCTTGAGACTAACCGGCATACCCATAGCGATAGTCTACCTGTTCATCTCGGCTCTAGCCTTCTCGTCCCTCGGGGTAATAATAGCCCTCAAGCTGACAAGTGTGGAGGGCTTCCAGATGTTGATCAACCTACTGACGATGCCGCTGATGTTCATGAGCGGCGTGTTCTACCCGTTCACCACGATGCCCGACTGGATGAAGGTGTTTGCCCAGTTCAACCCGCTGAGCTATACTGTCCACAGCGTGAGGTACTGGCTCACCGGTGCCGACGTCGGCCTCTACCCGATGAGCCCTGTAAACGACCTCATAGTGCTCGCGTTAGTAGGGTCTGCGATGTTGTGGTTAGCGGGGGTCATGTTCGAAAAAACTTCTATTGAGGAGTAAACCCCCTCGGGTAGATAACGCCTACTAGGATGAGCCCCTTGAACCTCCTCCCGTCAATGTAGACGTTTTTCACACCCCTCTCCCTCATCCTCTTGTCGAACTCGTCTGGTTCTAGTTCTAGCGGGTTGTAGGCGTCTGAGGCTATAATGAAGTTCACATTAACGGCGAAACTAGGTATCCAAGTCCAGTACTCGCCGATGTACTTGAAAGCCCTAGACAGGTTCTCTTTCACGTACAAGTACTCCTGCGTGTAGAAGTAGCTAGAGCCGGCTTGCGTGACGAGAACACCGTCCCTCTTCATTATGTTCTTCAGTTTACTGTAGAACTCGTAACTATAGAGGGGCTTCGCGGCGGGGCCCGCGTACGGGTCTGTCAGGTCTAGTATAACAACGTCGAAGTCTCTTTCACTGGCTTTCTCGACGTACACTAGTCCGTCCATGATCACGACCTCTGCTCTAGGGTCGTGGAAGCTACCCTTGTGCATCACCTCTAGGTACTTCTTCGAGAACTCCACGACGTCTCTGTCGATGTCTACCATGACCGCCCTCTTCACCGTGCTGTGCTTCAGCACCTCCCTCAGGGTCGCCCCTTCACCGCCACCGATTATCAGGACTTTCTCGGGCTTGGGGTGTAGTGCCATAGCGGGCTGGACGAGTAGCTCGTGGTATATGTGCTCATCTGCCTCCGTGCTCTGGATGAAGTTGTCGATGACAAGGGCTTTCCCGAACCCCTCTATCTCGACGAACGCGATCTCCTGGTACGGGGTCTTCTCGACCGCGTAGACTTTGTTGACCTTCAGCACGTGCCTGGTGTACTTGCCTGCGGGTTCTAGTATGATTAACCCCTCGAACTCCACCACGTCACCCCACCTTCATTTTGAGGAACTCCTCGATTATCTTGTCGCCCGTGCTCGTACCGATCCTAGTAGCCCCCGCGTCTATCATGGCCAACGCGTCGAGGGCGTGCCTGATACCGCCCGAGGCCTTGACACCTATCCTCCCCTCGGCGGCCCTGTACAGCAAGCTCACGTCGTGTACTGTGGCCCCCTCGCCGAGGAAGCCGGTGCTCGTCTTAACGTAGTCGGCACCCGACTCCAGTACCAGCCTCGCTGCTTTTACTTTTTCTTCGTCGGTGAGTAGACCGGTCTCTATTATGACTTTGACGACCTCCACCCCCCTGTCCCTCGCCTCTCCCACGACCCTCTTCAGCTCGTTGAGGACGTAGTTGTAGTCGCCCGACTTAAAGGCGTTCAAGTTCATCACCACGTCTACTTCTCTGGCACCGAGCTCGGCAGCCTCAACTACCTCGGCAACCTTGACTCTCGTCGACGTGTTGCCCAAGGGGAAGCCTATTACAGTGGCTACCCTAATACCTGTGCCTCCGAGTTCAACGGCCTTCGGGACTAGGCTCAGCGGCACCACCAGCGCCTTGAAGCCGTACTTCTTGTAGTCGTTCACGTACTTCTCTAGTTGCTTGTAGTCCGACTGGGGCTTTAGTAACGTGTGGTCGATCATCGAGGCTAGCTCTCTATCACTCATTTTCCCGAGTAGCTCCAAGATCCTGCCCAAGGAACCACCCACTAATAAATGGCGTGAGGGCCCATATTATACTTAGGGATTACCTTGGAGATATACGTTGGGACGAGTGGGTGGCTTTACATTTGGAACGAGGAAGGCACTTTAGACTGGTACATCGAGGAGAGCGGTTTAAACACGGTGGAGTTGAACGCGAGCTTCTATAGGTTCCCTTTCAGGAACCAGGTGTTGTCTTGGGCTAGGAAGGGCGCTGGGATCAAGTGGGCTATCAAAGTCCACAAGAGTATAACGCACGCGAGGAGGATGAGTGAGAGGGCCTTCGAGGTGTGGCTGAAGTTCAGAGACCTCTTCCAGCCCATGGACAGGATAGTCGAGTTCTACCTCTTCCAACTACCCCCGAACTTCACCTGTAAAGAGGAGAACCTAGACCGGCTGAGGAACTTCTACGACAAGACGGGGCTCGGGCAGAGGTTTGCGCTCGAGTTCAGGCACGAGTCGTGCTTCAACGAGGAAGTGGTCGAGTGGGCCAGAAGCCTCGGCCTAACACTCGTCTCGATAGACGCACCTATAGCGACATGGGTTGTGAACTCGAACGGAACTGTCTACCTCAGGTTGCACGGGCACACGGAGTGGTACGGCTACGAGTACTCCGAGAGCGAGCTCCGAGAGCTGGCCGAGAGAGTCGTGTCACAGAGACCCTCGAGAGTCTTCGTCTACTTCAACAACGACCACTACATGCTGGAGAACGCCCGTTTGATGAAGAGGATCATGGAGTCCATGGCTGGAGTATGCCAATGACCGACGTGTCCACGATATACAGCGAGATCTACATCGAGGCGGGTGAGAAGGCCAAGCTACTAGCGGAGAGGTACGGCTACCTCCCCTACATGGTCCAGCGCTACCTGCTAATACTGGGCCACGAGGACACGTTGAAGCTACTGGAGGCGTTTGAGAGGCCGCTGAAACCCGTTGTGAGGGCCAACACTTTCCTAGTAGAGCCCGACAAGTTGAGGAGGAGACTCGAGGAGATGGGCTTTGGGCTGGAGAAGGTTCCGTGGTACCACGGGGCTTTCAGGGTGGTGTCTTCTCCCGGACACCCCACGATTGGGGCGACCCACGAGTACCTCAAGGGGCTCTACTACGTGCACAGGGACGCCTCGGCGCTAGCCCCAGTACTTCTACTGCTACACGAGTACAGGGGCGACGTACTCGACGCCTGCGCGGCGCCGGGCGGGAAGGCAACGTTCGCAGCCCAGCTACTGGTTGGGCATGGTGTGGTCTACGCCAACGACATTCACCTACCCCGCCTAAGGGCCCTCGTAAGCCACTTCATGAGGATGAAGCTCCCCAACAACGTCGTCACCTGGGCTGACGCACGGCGGCTACCAAAGTCCTGGAGCAAGAGGTTCAGTAGAGTCGTAATGGACGTCCCCTGTAGCTCCGAGGGGACTATAATGAACGACCCTTCGAGGAAGACCAAGACTACACTAAAGGACCTCGCCCTGCTCGCCAAGAGGGAGATAGAGTTACTCCAAGCTGGTATCGAGATGCTCGAGCCAGAGGGTGTTCTGGCCTACATCACGTGTAGCATCGCGCCGGAAGAGAACGAGTACGTCGTGACAAAGGTCCTGGAGTCCAGGAACGACGTAGACGTCGTAGAGCCGCCGGTGAAGCTCTTCGAGTGGGACAGGGGGCTAAGCTCGTTCCACAAGCTGGTTTTCGACGACAGGGTGAGGAGGTGTGTCAGGATATGGCCGCACAGGCACCAGATGTTCGGTTTCACCTTCTGCCTCATCACGAAGGTAAGGTGGTAGAGTCGTTTGAGGGAGAAGCGCAAGATCAAGTTCTACAACGGCCCAGCTCCTAGAGACTACGTCGCGGAGCTGCTTAGGTACTTCTCGGAAGCCTTTGGCGTAGAGGCTAGCGAGTTCTTCAACCCCAACAGGCTCGAGGAGACCTGCTTCGGGGTCGTCTGCGTCCTATACGAGGGCAGGGCTCCATCACCCCGCGCCGTGTTCTCGGGTAACGCTGTGGCCGTGGTGGTGAAAGGACACGTGGTGCTAACTCCAGTGCTCTACGAGAAGGTCTTCGGCAGGCTGGGACTGGTAGCCGCGGTCAAGGCTTCAGAGCAAGGAGTGAAGGCGTTCCTGTACGGGAAAGACCTCCTCCTCGAGAGCGTCCTGGAGATCTACCCGCCAGTCGACAGCTACGTGGCGGTCGTGGACAGCGTAGACGGACTCGTGGTCGGTGTAGCGAGGTGGGACAGCGGGTCAAGGGTTTTCAGGAACATCTTCGACATAGGCCTATACTTGAGGGGGTTTGGATAGCTGGTTTAGGTAACGTTTTTTAAGTTTTAGTCGTTATAAGTTGAGTTCGGAGCCTGGTTCAAGTATTTGAAAGATAGCCGCGAGGTTCGTTATGCCAAGAAAGATAAAGGTGAAAACGGTCTACGGGCTGACGATCGACCTAGTAATCGACAAGACGGAGAAGGACAAGGTCCTGGTGGTCTTACCGGACGGTAAACAAGTTGAGATGAAGGTCATTAAACACGGCCCTGACAGGGTCATCCTGGACTACGACGGGGTGTACTTCTCTATCCTACTGGCGGGCGAGCACGCGTACATCAACACCCAGCCCCTGCTCGTGAGCAGTATCTCGGAGATCTACGAGACGCCGGTAAAGAAGAAAGTATCCGAGGAGGCGAGACCCGTAGAGACGGGCAGTAGGGTTATCAAGGCCCCTATTTCCGGGAGGATAGTGGAGGTCAAGGTGAAGAAGGGGGACAAGGTCAAGCAAGGCGATGTCGTCGCGATAATGGAGTCCATGAAAATGGTGATCGAGATAAAGTCCCACTTGGAGGGCGAGGTTCTAGAGGTGCACGTGCAGAGAGGGCAGGCTGTAGGGAAAGACGCGCCTCTAGTCACGTTGAAGTAGTCTACAACGGTATATTGGAGTGCTTCTTCGGCACTATCCCGACGTACTCTTCCCTCTTCCTCTTCACGAAGTCTAGAGCAGTCGCGATCTTGAGCCTCGTCTCTGCCGGGTCTATGACGTCGTCGACGTATCCGAGCTCCGCTGACAAGTACGGGTTGGCGAAAATTTTCCTGTACTCCTGGGTCTTCTCCTCGTAGAACTTGGCTGGGTCGGGCCTCGTCTCGGCCTCCTTCCTGTAGAGGATCCTCACCGCGCTCTCCGGGCCCATCACGGCGATCTCCGCCGTGGGCCAAGCATAGGTGATGTCGGCGCCCAGCGACTTACTGCCCATAGCAATGTAGGCCCCGCCGTACGCCTTCCTCATAATCACGGTAATCTTAGGGACAGTCGCGTCGGCGTATGCGTGGAGGATCTTGGCCCCGTGCCTTATGATCCCGCCGTGTTCCTGGTCTACACCTGGCATGAAGCCGGGGGTGTCCACGAATGTTATAATAGGCAAGTTGAACGCGTCGCAGAACCTCACGAACCTAGCTATCTTGTTGGAGGCGTCGATGTCTATGACCCCTCCTTTCTCGGCCGGCTGGTTGGCGACGACACACACGCTGTGCCCTCCTACCCTGGCAAACCCCACGACAGCGGACTTGGCGAAGTCGGGCTGTATCTCTAGGAACTCGCCGTTGTCCGCTACGCTTACCACGACCTCCTTTACGTCGAAGGGCTTGACCGGGTCTGTAGGGACGACGGAGTACAGGTTGTCCAGCCTCCTCTCAATGGGGTCCTCTGTCGGGATGTACGGGGGCTCCTCGTTAGAGTTGCTCGGGAGGTAGGAGAGTAGCTTCCTCGTCAGCGCGAAGGCTGTCTGCTCGTCGTCCGCGACGAGGTGGGCTACACCGCTCTTAGTAGCGTGGACGTGGGCCCCTCCCAGCTCCTCGAAGGTCACCTCGACACCTGTCGCCGCCTTGACCACCTCGGGGCCTGTGATGAACATGTACGCCTGTTTGACCATGATTACAAAGTCCATGAGGGCAGGGCTGTACGAGGCGGCGCCGGCGCACGGCCCCAGCATGACCGCGATCTGGGGTACCACACCGCTCGCCTTGACGTTGGCCGCGAACAGCAAGCCGGAGCTGTGTAGGCTCGCCACCCCTTCTTGGATCCGGGCTCCACCCGAGTCGTATAGGCCTATCACCGGGGCGCCGTACCTCACCGCCATCTCGATCAGGTGGGCTATCTTCTCTCCGTGGACTTCGCCTATGCTACCCCCGAAGACCGTGAAGTCCTGGGCGTACACGAAGACAGGCCTACCGTCGATCCTCCCGTAGCCTATTATTACACCATCCCCGTAGACCTTCACTTTGTCCATACCGAAGAACGTGCTGCGGTGCGTCCTGAGCCACTGTATCTCCTGGAAACCGTCTTTGTCTAGTAGCAGGCTCAGCCTGTCCCTGACCCAGAGCTTCCCCTTCTTGCGTTGCGCCTCTATCTTGTCCAGGCCACCGCCGATAATCCCCTTCTCTCTAATACCTCTCAGCTCGCTCAACAGGTCTTCGTGGCTCCTCGACATCACTTAGCCCTCCTCAGTACGCTGACCGCCGTGATAGTCCCAACACCACCTATGTTGTGGGTGAGCGCGGTCTCGGGCGAAGAAGCCTTGTAGCCTGGGAAGTCCCCTCTTAACTGGAGGTAGGCCTCAGCAACCTGGTACACACCCGTTGCCCCAACAGGGTGCCCCCTCGCCTTGAGCCCACCGCTGAAGTTCACCTCGGGCTTATCACCCTTGGCGAACCTGCCCTCTCTCCAGAGCTTCGGGGCCTCCCCCTTAGGTGCAAAGCCGATGTCCTCTAAAGCGAGGAAGCCCGTTATGCTGAAAGCGTCGTGTACCTCTGCGTAGTCTACGTCTTTAAGGGAGATGCCGGCGCGTTTGACGGCCTCCCTCGTCGCCGTGACCGTCGACTCCATTGTCAGGAGGTCTCTCCTCGAGGCTAGGTCGACGCTATCAGTGGCCATAGCCACAGAGGCGAGCTCTACCAGGACGTCCCTCCCCGTCTTCTTCGCGACCTCCCTCGCCCGCTCCTCGCCCCTGACAAGGATCACTACCGCTGCGCCGTCTCCAATAGGGGAAGCGTCGAACAAGCGGATCGGGTCGGCTATTAGTGGGCTGTTGAGAATGGCCTCGAGAGTAGTCTTTCTCGGGAGCTGCGCGTAAGGGTTGTAAGACGCGTACTCGTGCATCCTGAGCGGCCAGTAAGCGAAGTCCTCCCTGGTGTACCCGAACTTCTCCATGTAGTACCTCATCACCATGGCGTTAAGGCCTGTGAAGGTGACCCCGTAGATCAGCTCGTACTGAGCGTCCGAGGCCTGGGCAAGAGCCTTCGTGGCCTCGCTCGTGACACCCTCCGTCAGCTTCTCCACGCCTCCAACAGCGACGACGTCTGCTAAACCCGACTTCACGAGCGCGTAGCCTGTGTACACGGCCGCCCCGCCGCTACCGCAGGCTGCTTCTACTTTGAAAGCGGGTAAGCCTCTGAGACCAGCGAAGTCCACTAGGAGGGGTCCTAGGTCGTCCTGCTCCATCAGCACACTGGACGTCATGTTCCCGATCACGACTGCGTCCGGCCTCAAACCCCCGGCGTCCTCGATCGCCTTCCACAGGGCCTCGGAAAACAGGCTTCTAGCGCTCTTGTCGAAGAACCTGCCGATCTTGGTCATCCCGGCGCCCACAAGGTAAACTTTCTCCAAGATCCCACCTGTGCCTGAATACCTGGATAGAGGATTTCCCTCTTGGTATATAAGTATAAATTGACTCGCTTGAAAAAAAGCCTACCTACTAGTTGCCATGTCCTTTAAAAACGCAAACTAACCAATTTTCCAACGGGGTTGGGATACGAGTGCTCTGGAGTACGACGTGGTAAGGTATACAGTGAGAGTTGCGCTGAGACTCAGCGTCGACGACTCGACGGTGAGCGTGAGAGACGCCGCAAGGATACAGAGGTTCCTCAGAGATAACCCCGACTACCTCGTCAAGGTTAAGAAGGGGATACTGTACTGCGGGCTATGTGGAAGGGGGCCGTTCACGAAGAGGGGCCTCTACCTCCACTTGACCAGGGTGCACGCCGAAGAGATCGCGCGGACCATTAGGCAAACCCCCGAAAGCCCGCGTAAGCCCTGAGAATCATAAGCTTTAAGGACATGAAAGGCCCACCCTAGTATAGCGCGGGACGTCTTTCTGTGTGGTGTCCCAGATGGTTAAGTTGGCTACAGTACTTGTCATACTTGTCCTACTAGCTTCTCTCCTCTACACTGCGCTCGCCTTGTACAGCGAGAAGAGCGAAATCGACAGACTCGCGCGAGAGAACGAGTCCTACTCTAACCTCTTGAACAGCCTTAACAAGACGCTCGCGGAGATCTCGGTGGAGTACTCCAGTCTACGGCAACGCTACCGTGAGCTGGAAGGCAGGTACAACGCGACCTACGCGGGGTACCAACAGGTGGTCGCATGGCTCCAGGGGAACACCTCTTACTACAAGCAGTTGTTGGCGGGGTATGAGCGGGAGATCGAGCTACTCAACAGAAGCCTGGTTAACAACATAACCTACTACGAGAGCCTTGTTAGCGCGCTGAGGAGCAATCTGAGCTACTACGTCGAGCTGGCTGGAAACCTGGGCGCTGAGCTAGAGACCGTGAGGTCGTGGCTAGCGGGGAACCAGTCCTTCTTCCTCAACCGGCTCCTGCTCGTAAGCGACGAGCTCCACTCTCTCAGGGCCGTGGTCTCGCAACCCCTTGGCGTACCGACACTGATTAGCAGTAACACGAGCTACGTAAACTCGTTCATCACTCTCAACGTGAGGCTGGCCAGAGGGCTCGACCTAGCCCTCCCGCGGGACAATCTAATTGACGCCTTGGTCAATTACACGCTCGTGAACTTCTACTACCAGTACGACCCGGTAGCGCTAAGGGACTACTGGAAACCCGTCAACGAGACCCTGATCGACAGGGGCGGGGACTGCGAAGACCTGGCGTTGTTCGTCTTCTCCTATCTCTACTCTAGGGGCTTCAACTACACATACCTAGTAGCGTTCGAGAGCAAAAGTTACGGTCACGTAGCCGTGGTTACCTACGCTGACGGCGCATGGTACTTGATAGACCTCGCCGGCAACTGGTTCAACGGGTACAGCTGGTTCTTGAAGATCGAGCTAGCCCGCGGGGCCTCCACTTACACAGTGAGAATACCGCCACTCTCGGTCCACCCAGAAGTCAAGGCCTGGCTACTCTCCAATGGGTTCGCGAGCCTAGTGAAAGTGAGGAGCGGCTACGCCCCATCTTCTAGCGACATCACCTCGATCATGAAATCCTGGAGCAGTTACTGGGCTTCACTAGGCTACCCCCAGTACAGGTACTACCTGGTAGGCTACAACGTCTACTACACGTCGAGCGACACGGGCGACTTAGCTGGCTATCTCAACAACCTGGTTTCAGGCGGGGGCTAGGTCTTCCCCCTCAGTTGTAGACCCGTTATAACGACCTCGCTGTTGTAGACCTTGAAGGCGAGCGCGTACACCGCGACTACTTCAGCTAAGTTCGAGGCGAGAGCCACGTAGAAGTACGTGTAGTCCCCAATGGTACTCGACACACTCAGCAACAGTGGCATCGGGGCGACCGTGAGACCCGAGACCACGGAGGTAGGCGTGTTGAGGCTCAGTCCTGTGAACTGGACTATTATGGCGAGCCCGAACATGACCATCATAAGCGGGGTTACGACTATGCCGGCAGTCCTCTCGTCGCTGACTAAGCCCCCCACGATCACCCCCAGCCCGCCCGACAGTAGAGTCCCCAGTACTACTGTGACCAGCATGTACAACACCGTGTTCAAGTCGATCGCCTGGGAGGCGACGGGGTAGTTCACACTCGTGGCTTGAACAGTTGACTGGCTCGGAGGAGACATACTGAGGACGGACACGAAGAGGCTGCCGAACAACACCGCCCCCATTATAACGGCTGCTATGATAGAGGCCAGGATCTTGGCCAGCGCTATGTAGACCCTCTTGACAGGCTGTGACAAGAGCAGTTCGAAGGCCTTCTCGGCCTTCTCCACTGCGCTCGCTTGTGTGGCGAAGCCCATGGTGAAGGACATTAGTATCGCGACGACAAAGGTGGAGACGAGGCCGAAGCCTATGTCGGTGTTCACCTTTCCGTAGTCGAGGATTCTCCCCTCGTATACGATCTTCGGGTTGAGGCAGACCGTCGCGTTGCCGTAGAAGCTTATACTAGTGTTCGACTTTACCGCCGCTAGGGCGTACCTGAGCGCCTCATTGAAAGAGCCCTGTAGTAGCAGGGGTGGTAGAGAGCCTATGCTGGTGAGCGACAGGGAGCCGAGAGGCGTGTACGTGACAAGCCTGGGAGTCGAGTTGAGAGCCTCACTGCTGAAGCCTCTCGGTATAACAACTAATGTGCTGAAATCCTGGGTCTCCGAGAGACTAGTGGCTAGCCTCACTCTACCGTTAAGCGTGTCGTTCAGGTAGGCAGTGAAGGCTCTAGATAAGGCCGTGTTGTCCTCGTCTACGACCCCGATCACGCCTGAATACTGGTTGACCGTAGTCCTGATACCTGTGTTCATGAAGGTGCCTAGGGACACGTAGAAGAGAGGTATTACCATGAGCGTCACGAGGAAGCCGGGGTTCTTTATGATAGCCTTTACTTCCCTCTTGAGGAGGGACTTAAACACCATGTTGCTTCACCGCCCTCAAGAACACCTCTTCGAGGTTAGAGGCCGAGTAAGCCGATTTGAGCCTGTGTACCTCCCCCTCCGCTATCAGTTTTCCCTTATATATGACGCCCACCCTGTCGCAGAGGTTCTCGACCTCGAGCATGTTGTGGCTGCTCAAGATCACAGTGACGCCCTCTCGCTCCCTGTACCTCTTGATCAGCTCCCTAACAAACATGCTCTTCTCCACGTCCAGGCCCGAGGTGGGCTCGTCTAGGACGAGCACCCTGGGGTGAATAGCCAGCGCGACGCTCAAGGCTAGAATCCTTTTCATGCCCTTACTGTACTTCTTCACGGGCTTCTCGATGAACTCGCCTAAGTCGCTTATCGATATCGCTTCGTCGACTCTCTCTTCTAGTTCTCTCCCCTTGAACCTTATCGAGAGCATGAACTCGATGAAGTCGTAGCCGGTGAGGTCTCTGTAAGCCCCCGCCTCCTCCGGGAGGTAGCTGATCACCCCCCTCACAGCCATCGGCTGGCGTACCACGCTGTACCCCTCCACGAAAACGTCGCCGCTCGTCGGCTTCAGTAGGGTGGAGATTATCCTCAGCGTAGTCGTCTTTCCGCTCCCGTTCGGCCCGACAAGCCCGTAGATCTCCCCCCTCTTAACGGTGAAGGTCAACCCGTCGACCGCGACTACTCCTCCACGGTAGACCTTTCTAAGGTTGTTAACGACGACGCTCTCGCTCATTATACCAGCCGATTGCTCCGTTAATCTCTATCACGTAACGCATTTAAAATTGAGTGACTAGACACGACTCACGGGGCGGTAGTTGTGCCGCAGATCGACGCTGTGATAGCCGGTGTGAGGGTCGGCGACAACAGCCCTGTCAGGCTCATGGGCGTCGTCAACGTGTCCCCGGAGTCCTTCTACAAGGGTAGCGTGAAAGCGGATGCGGGGGAGCTCATTAGAACCGTCGAGGCGTTCTTGAGGAGCAACACCGACTTCCTGGACATCGGTGGGAGGTCTACGGCGCCCTACCTCAAGACAGACGTGCCACTCGAGGTAGAGCTGGAGAGAGTCGTCTGGGCTGTGAAACTAGTCAGAGACGTGTTCGGCGACAAGGTCCCGATATCGATCGACACCACCAGGTCTAGGGTCGCAGAGGAGGCTCTTCGGGCCGGGGCAAACATAGTAAACGACGTCTCGGGATTACGCGAGGACCCTAGAATGGCCGTAGTGGCGAGGGAGTACGGTGCCCCGTTGATCCTCGTTGCCAGGGTGTCCTCGTATAGGAGCGGCGTCAGCCCGATCGACCAGGTCATCGGGGCGGTTAAAGAGTCCCTATCGAGGGCCGTGGAGAGCGGTGTCGACGAGAAGCTCATCGTAGTAGACCCCGGTATAGGGTTCAACAGGTTCCAGGATCTACCGTGGTACGTGTGGGACTCCATGGTCCTAGCCGAGCTAGAGAAGCTGAGGGGGCTAGGGCGGCCCATCCTGGTCGGCGTGTCTAGGAAGTCGTTCATAGGAGAGATCACGGGCCGTAAAGACCCTGCTGAGAGGCTGTACGGCAGCCTTGGCGCGACCGCGATCGCCGTCTACAACGGGGCACACATAGTGAGGACCCACGACCCGGCGGAGACACTTGACGTTGTCAAGGTAGCGTCCTTCATCAGGCTCTACAAGACCCGGCAGATGTCCTGGTAGACATGGACTACCATAGGTGTCGCCCTGTACGCTCCGGCGAGCTAACGGGTTGAGGAGGCTACTCGTCCAGGGAAGTTATTTCGCTTATTATCTCCTTGTACGATGGCGGCTCTCTCCTCGCGGGGACGATCTCGACGTAGACGTACTTGAACCTAGGGTCGACCTCCTTGACCTTGCTCTCAATGGAGTTGGCCAGCTCCTCTGCTCTCCTCACGTCCATGTTCTCGTCCACCTCTACCTCCAACACGAGAAGGTACTCGTCCTCGGTCAACATGGCCGCCTTGAAGACGTTCACGTCTTTGACTTCACGGAGGGAGAGGACGCTGTTGAGCACTTTAACCAGTACGCCTTTCGGTGGCGCGTGACCGGTCAACACCCTGTAGAACCTGTAACCGATGGAGAAGGATATCGCGACTACGACTCCTGTTATTATTACGCTACCTACCACGTCCACAAGGCTCGATCCCGTGTACAGTGCTATAAAGGAGATAATCCCCACGAGAGTATCGGCCAACGAGTCCACCATCGTGCCCTTGGCCACCGGGTCTGTGTTCTCCCTCGTCAAGTAGTAGGCACTGTAGAATAGGGGCACGGTGTTTAGGACTGTCGAGACTAGGACTGCGTGTAGCGAGATGGGTGTAGAGTACACATCAGGCATCCTGCCGAGAGCCGAGACAACCCTGTTCACCGCAAACCCGAGGATCGAGCCCGAGAATATCATCAAAGCAATGAGGCTAGTCGCGTAAGACCTCCTCTCGACCCCGAACGGGTACTCGAGGCTTCTACGCACCCTCCTCAGCCCGACCATCATTGCTATGAGCCCAATAGTGTCCGTCAACTCGTTCAGCGCGCCTATTTGCACGCTGATTGAGCTCGAGAAGAACAGGCTTACTACGAACAGTACGGTCGAGACCGAGTTGAGGACGATACTCAGCTCGACCGGATTCAAACTAGGATATCCACCTGAATTAATATATGGGGTGAGATTTGTCCCTTATAAAACTAGTGGCTAAGGTACTTCTCTCTCAAGTACTTGAGGAGGTACTCTACGTTGTACTCGCCGCCAAGCGCTCTCTTTAGGAGCTCCTTCGGCGGGTAGGTGCTCCCGAACCTGTGTACCCTGTTCTTCTGCCACTCCTTGATAGCGCTGAAATCGCCCTTCGCCACCTTCTCTCTCAGGCCGACTTCTCTCTCCATGGCGTACATCATCTGCGCGGCTACGATGTTCCCGAGAGTATATGTTGGGAAGTACCCTATAGAGCCCATGCTCCAGTGGATGTCCTGGAGAACACCCTCGCTGTGCCTACCCGGCCTGACGCCGAGTAGCTCTTCCATGTAGTTGTTCCAGAGCTCTGGGAGGTCTCCCACCTTTACCTCACCCGTCAACATGAGTTTCTCGAGCCTCGCTCTCAACGCTATGTGTAGGTTGTACGTGACCTCGTCGGCCTCTGTCCTGATGAGGCTCGGCCTCACGACGTTGAAGTACAAGTAGACGTCCTCGGGGGTGTACTTCTCTATGAACGGGAGGTGCTTCTTCAGCACGGGGTAGACGAGCTGGACGAACTCCCGGCTACGCCCCACGATGTTCTCCCAGAACCTGCTCTGCCCTTCGTGTACGCCTAGGCTAACCCCCGTGGCGATCGGGGTGTACTTGAGGGCGGGGTCTATCTGTAGCTCGTAGGTCGCGTGCCCGAACTCGTGGACTGTGGATAGCAGCGACCTCTTGAAGTCGAACCCCTCGTACCTAGTGGTTATCCTGACGTCGTCCAGCCCTATCTCGATCGTAAACGGGTGGGCCGACACGTCGAGCCGGGCCCTCTCGCCTAGAGGGTAACCCAGTAGCTTCAACACCTCGCTGTTCACAGCCTCCATCCACGCCCTCTCGTACTTCACGTCCTCCAACGGGTGCTTCCTGGGGTACCTGCCCTCCGCCTCGACCTTTTCGAGTATGCTCTTGAGCTCCGAGGTAAGGGGTGTCAAGATGTTGTCGACGTCCCTTGTTGTCAACCCCTCCTCGTACAAGTCTAGTAGCGCGTCGTAGGGGTGGTCTTTCCATCCTAGGCAGTCTGCCTTCTCCCTGGTCAGCTTCACGATCTTCTCCAGGTACGGCTTGAACTTGTTGAAGTCGTCGGTCTCCTTGGCCGCCCTCCAGGCGTGCATGGCCTCCTGCGTCGTCTTCTCCAGTTCGGCCAACAGCCGCGGGGGTATGGCCCTCATGATCCTTATCTCCCTCGACAGAACCCTCACGACGCCCCTCTCGTAGTCGTTGAGGTTCTCGACCTTCTCGGCTTTCTCGACTAGTTGCGTGAACTCGGGGCTGAGAATGAGTTTCTGGGCTAGGAGGCTCAACTCGGCTCTAGCGACAGCCCTCTCCTCCACCCCTCCCCTAGGCATGTAGGTCTCGCTGTCCCACGAGAGGAGGGCCTGGGCGTGCCCTATTGCCCATATCGCCCTGTACTTCTCGAGGATCTCCTTCACGACCTCGTTTTCGAAAACCAAAGAGTCCACCATTCATTTTGTAACTTGGGCGACAATTTAAAATTCACCGTTGGCCAAATAATAGAGTAGGTCGCGCACTCGATGAGACCACCGGTTGTCATCCTCGCGGGAGGTCTGGGCACACGGCTAAGGCCCTTAACAGAGGTCCTCCCCAAACCCATGGTACCGCTTGGCGGGAAACCGCTTATAGCCCACCTCGTTGAGAGGTTTCGGGAGACCGGGTTTCACAGGGTCTACATCGCCGCGAACTACAAGGGAGCCCTGATTAAGGAGTACGTCGAGACGACGGGGATGCCCGCCGAGGTCAGGATACTCGACTCAAAGGACACTATAGACGGGGTGAGGCTCATAGCCGAGGAGCTGGGAGACGAGGTCGTCGTCTCCATGGGAGACTTGGTGACGAGCATCGACGTAGGCGACCAGTACAAACTCCACCGCGAGACCGGCGCGGACGCGACCATATCCCTGACCAGCGTTGACAACCCGCTGCAGTACGGGCTCGTGATGGTGGACGAGAGTAAGAGGATACTCCTATTCACCGAGAAGCCTGTAAGCCTCGAGGTCTACCTACTCAGCCTCGCCTTCTACAAGACGAAAGGTGTGAGCACCTACAGCAACCTTGTAAACGCGGGTATCTACGTGCTAGGCGAGAATGCTATGAAGCTGATAACGGCCAACAAGTCCCTACTAGACTTCGGGAGACACTTGTTCCCACTCATGGTCGAGGAGGGCTACAGGTGCTATGGGTACGTGGTTCCTACAGGGGTCTACTGGGAGGACATAGGGACGATAGAGAAGTACAAGAGGGCGATGTGGGACATGATCAGCGGGAACGTCCCCGGCTTCAAGCTGAACGGCGAGACGGTGTCCAGCGGAGTGCACATACACAAGACCGCCGACGTCAGGGGCGAAATACTACCGCCGGTTTACATAGGCGAAGGTGTAGTCGTAGAGGAGGGGGCAGTGGTAGGCCCATACGTGAGCTTGGAGGGGGGTAACTTCGTCGGGCGGGGTAGCCGCGTGGAGAACTCCATTCTATGGCAGAGAGTCGCCGTCGGCCGCAACACGTACGTCAGAGAGTCTATATTGTTGAACGACTCAGTTTTAAGTGATGGTGTGAAGGTTGTCGATTCTGTCATCGGCTCGGGTAACAAGGTCGTCGAGGACGTTTTCTCGAAAGTCCTACCCAACAAGGTGGTCTAGGTGCCCCAGTTCTACGACAACAGGATTATAGGCGTCCCGAACAGGGACTTCACCCCGGACGAGGCTGCGAGGCTGGGGGAGCAGTTCGGCTCCGCACTGGGCAAGGGATCCGTGGTCGTTAGTGGAAGAGACTACAACCCGGCCTCCAGGATGTTGAAGAGGGCCTTCACCTCCGGGCTCATGAGCGTGGGAGTAGAGGTAATGGACTTCCACGAGTCGCTCAGCGGGGAGATCTCTTTCAGCATAAAGAGGTTCGGGGCTAAGGGTGGCTTCCTGTTCACGACATCGCACTCCGTGAAAGACTCCATCATGTTAAAGCTGTTCAGGTCCCCCGGCTACGAAATACTCGCGAGTAGGCTGAGCATTGGGGAGTCGGAGGTCAAGAGGGTTGGGCTAGGCGAGATAGGCTGGGTCATGTACTCGGAGTACATTCACAAGCTCTACGTGTCGGCCCTCCTCAGCTTCGTTAAGGTCGATGAGATCATTACGAGAGGGTTCAGGGTCGTAGTCCACACCGCGTACTCACCCGCCGACACTATAGTGCCCGATGTGTTGAAGGCGCTGGAAGTTGACTACGTCCTCCTACACAACGTCAAGGCCAAGGCTTACGAGTCGATGTACCCGTTCACTAAAGAGCTCGAGAGGGTTGCTGACATTGTCAGAGCCACGGAGGCCGAGATAGGCGTTGTAGTGAACAACGACGCCTCCTCGCTCGTAGTCCTGGACGAGAAGGGTAGGATACTGCTTCCAGAGGAGCTGATGTTACTGATAACGCTCAACGCTCCCAGGGGCTCGCAAATCGTAGCAGAGGCTAGAGTGCCGGGCGTCTTCAAAGAGCTCCTCGCCTCGAGAGAAGTGCTGGTGGCGGAGGTCGGTAGTGAGGAGAATTTGATAGACGCGATGTACAAGACGAGGCCTTTTATAGCGCTCAGGCACACGGGTCACTTCGCCGTCCCCCTCTTTAGCCTGGGCTACGACGCCCTCATAACACTCGTTAAACTCCTCGAGTCTCTCGCCTTCGCGAAAATGAGGCCATCGGCTCTAGTAGACAAGTACAGGTCGAGGGCCTATGTAGAGGTAGGCAGGGTGAAGGCGGAGGAGGTCGGGGCAGCGAAAAAGGGGCTTATGCCTACGATATACGGTTTCTCGGAGTACACGCGGGAGGGCCTACGTTACCTGGTTTTCAACCCAGACGACCAGACGTACTCGCTCCTGGAGCCCAGACTATAGGGTCACATATAAACCGGGTTTTCATCATACCGATAACTTGGTTCTAGGCGGTCTTATGCTGAGAGTAGAGGGCCTCACAGCAAGTTACGGTATCGATGGTAACCCGGTGATCAAGAGCGCGGGAATAGAGCTGGGAGACGGGGAGGTCGCCCTGGTCACCGGCCCCTCTGGCTCGGGCAAGACGACGCTAGTACTCGCGATCACCGGCGTGTTAAAGCACCTCCTCAACGGCCACGTTTCGGGCAGGGTCTCGCTAGACGGAGTTAACCCGCTGGACCCGCACGGCTTCCGGAGAGTCCCCTTGGTGACCGGCGTGGTGTTGCAGGACCCCGACAGGCAGATCGCGATGCCCACACCGCTCGACGAGCTCGTCTTCACACTCGAGAACGTGGGTTACGAGACCACGGTGGCGGTCGAGAAGAGTAGGAAGGTGCTGGAGTTCTTCGGCCTCGGCGCGAAGGCAAACGAGCACGTCGAAAACCTCTCACTCGGCGAGAAGAGGAGGCTAACGATCGCCTCGGCGGTTGTGCACGACCCGGGCCTCTTGATACTCGACGAGCCCACCGCCAGCCTAGACCCGTGGGGGGTCAAGAGCGTGGTGGACTTCGTCGAAAAGGCTAGGAGGATGGGGCTCTCAGTCCTTCTAGTCGAGCACAAACCCCTGTTTTTCCGGGACTTGACCGACAAGGTCTACAGAATTGAGAAGGGCGTGTTGGTGGACTCCCAACCGCCTTCAACAGGCCTACCTGAACAGCGGCCAGCGGGAAGCAGGGAGGGCGGTGAACTAGTCCTCGAGGCTGAAGACCTGGTCGTCGGATACGGTGAGCCCGTACTGAGAACGGACAGTATCAGTGTGGGCAGGGGAGAGGTGGTCGTGGTCGCTGGCCCGAACGGGTCGGGTAAAACCACGTTGCTGAAGACCATAGCCGGGTTCCTCAAGCCTATCTCCTACAAGAAGATAAAGGTTAAGAGGGCCTTCTACGTTCCCCAGCACCCCGACTTCACGTTCATACACAGGACTGTCGAGGGCGAGCTGAGGGACGCGGCGAGGTCCGTGGCATTCGGTGAGCTCGCCTCCATGTACCCGTGGTTCGACCAGGTCAGACGCAGGAACCCGTTCACCCTGAGCCACGGTCAGCGGAGGTGGCTCGCCAACCTCGTCGCCTACGGGTACTCCAGGGACTTGATTCTCCTGGACGAGCCCAGTACAGGCCTAGACGACGTGATGTTCGGCGAGCTTGCGAGGGCTGTGAGGGCGCTGGCCGAGAGGGGTGCTGGGCTACTGGTCTCGACTCACGACCCGAGGCTACTCCTGGAGCTGGCCGACAGGGCGTACTTCGTGGATGGGGGGCGTTTGAGAGAGGTCGACCCGGTCTGGCTCGGGCTGGAAATGCTGAGGGCGGCGGGTGTGAGGCTTGGCTAGGCCTTCTGCATCCCTCGGCTTCCTGATAGCCCTCGGGCTGTCTCTTGCGGCCTTCGTTCTCGAGAACGAGGCCGTCCTGCTCGCCCTGTCACTGGCCTGTTTAGCCGCCTCGTTTAAGAGGCTGAGGAGGGTCTACTGGGTTTACGCCCTGTACGCTGTCGGGTTGACCGGCGTGTTCGTGAACGCGGTCTTGTTCAACAACACGGGGAGCACTGTATTCCACCTCCTCGGCTACCCGGTGAGGAGCGGCGCAGTAGAGGGCTTCGTGAGGGTGTCGCTCAGGCTCCTCCTCATAGCAGCCGCCGGCTCCTGGTTCATCACTAGCTACACGCCGGTCGAGGTGGCGAGGGGGCTCGAGAGGGAGCTGGGAGTCCCCAAAGGGGTCGCATACGCGGTAGCCTACGCTTTCAGGCTCATGCCCCTCGTTGCGAGGGACTACAGAGAGGTCGAGTTCGTGAGGAAGGAGAGGGGGAAGAGGGCCGTCCCGGTCACCCCCGGTGACCTGGCAAGCATAATAACCCCACTCCTGCGAATAGGCTACGAGAGGGCGTTGTGGACGGGTATCTCAATGGAGTTACGGGGCTTCAGTCTGAGGAGGGTCAAGCGGGAGTTCAGGCTCCTATACCGCTGAGAGCGTCGAGACCGAGTGGAGATCTTCAGTGGGTTCTTCTCACCGGTTTAAGACCTAACATGAGCCGCGTGGAGTCTATGGAGGTGATCAAGGCGGTGAGTAAGCTAGGGGAGCCCGTTCTAGCGACCCTGATAATCGAGGAGAAGATAAAACGCGCTAGAGGTCTCTTACAGGGTCTATATCCTTAACGAGGGCTGCTTCGTAATTAGTGGTGAGACGTAGAGTTTATGAGCTCTGGTTTATTTGTTTTTATCGACGCCCTCGTGTCTGAGAGGTTGCTGAGGCCTAAGGAGGCTTGTCAGAGTTTAGGTATAAGCCACTCTACTCTCTCAAGGTGGGTTAGAGAGGTTAAGATCAAGGATGTTAGGACTGCTGGTGACAGGTACAGGATTCCGGAGAGCGAGGTTCGGTAGATCGTCGAAGGTATTCCAGCAGGAGAAGTCAGGGCCGCTGTCTATGCCCGGGTGAACTCCAGCGACCAGAAGAGCGACCTTGAGAGGCAGGTACAGCACATACACAAGCACGCTTGTGGTGAAATGTCCTAAGGGGTTGGGAACTGTTCTAGGTGATGATAGAAGTGAAGGTTATGAGTTGTTGCAAAACACTCGAGAAGCATGATTCGACCAGCAACAGTTTTAGTGGGGGGCTATAGGAGATATAGCTCCACCTTCTCCAGCCTTCCAGTTTTTGGATCCACTCTAAACCCCAGCCTCTCGAGAGCTGTTACACCTAGTAAAGCATCTATGTTTGTAGGTAGTTTGAGATCTGGCCACACCTCAATATCCCCGTGAGTCACAGAGTCTTCCACCCTTATCTCCCCACCACCATACTTAACCTTGATTATTCCACCATTTGGAAGCTTCCTAAACCTTTCATACTTATACTCTATACCCAGCCCCTGAACCTTCTCCGGAGTGGTAATGATATCCCCATAGAAACCTGTGTCAACTAAAGCCCTTAGCCTAGCTCCACCCCTAGGCCCATACACTTCAACATCAACAACAACCGAACCCATGCCGCATATAACCCAATTCTACTTTGCTTTAAGAGGTTAAAATAATTCATCCAATTGGTCGCAAAAGTTTTTTAAACAAGGATTTTGTTTCGGAATGGCTTGAAAAATGCTATTGCAAACAAATATCCGTGAGGGCTGTTTCCAAAAATACTTTACTGGAGATTTACCTTTTTCGACCTATTGGGGGTTAAGGGGCTCCCTGCCCGAACTTCCTCAACCCCACGCTGTGTATCCTGATCTTGCCGTACGCCTCCGGGTGTTGGTCGTGGAGTTGCTTAAGCTTGCTAAAGCATTCCTCACTCACCCACACGTGGACCTCAGCGAAGTCCTTAACAGACTCCTTAAACCAGTTCCTCACTACTTGCTCTGGGTGTGTGGTGACTTCGTTACAGGATTCTACCTCAACCGCTACTGCCTTGCTGTAGAGGGGTCTCCAGGCAACCTTATCAACCGGCACGGCCACTAAGTCTGGCCTAGCCTTAAGTTAGGGGTCCTGCCTGACGGGCGCAACTACGTAGCCTCTCGCATAATACCGTCACACAGTGGTTCTAGCGACCTCATAGCTCTTGTCAGATGGTGCGGTAGTACTGACTCCTATGGGGAAGCCCCTAACATACTTTACCACCTTCTTACTGCCCTCACGCTCGACCTCAACGTGGCCTGAAGCCGCTAGCCTGCTCACAGCTTTCTCAACTTCTCCCCTGCGGGCGCCAAGCCTTGCTGCAAGATCCACCACAGAAGTCGCGCCATGCCTGCACACGTAGTATAGGGAAAGCGTATCCAAGGGCCTCAAGGAATCCTCGTACTTCGGGACAGTGTTTATTACGGACTTGAGGTCTGCCTTAACAGCCTCACATGGATCTAAAGCCTTCGTGCATATCTCCTCCCTAACGACCTCATGCGGGACGTAGTCTAGCTGGACAATGACTAGGAGAGAATGCTTCTTGTCCAGTCTGGCGGTAACCTTCACGACTACTCTCCCCGCAGACAAGCCTCCTTTATCACTCGAGGCTCTGCAGGCTAGTGGCCGCATCATGGAGACCGTGAGCAGGGGAGTCTGCGAGTAGGAGAGAGCATTAACCCAAGGGGGCTCTCCGCGGTCTTCGACTGCTGCGGCGTGAAAGCCGTTGACGAGGTTGAGAAGAGAATTGGAGAGCACACACAGATATCCTCATGAAGGCTAGCGATAGAGCAGCTGTCGTGGAGTGCAAGCAGAGTCCTTCAAAAACATGGCTTGCCAAGGCGCGCAAGCAAGCAGTCCTCCAAAGCTTCTCTGGCAGCTAACAAAAATGTTGAGACAAATCACTATTTTATCTTGTTAGGTTTTACCCTCTCTTCTATAAACTGCGAAGTGGGAAATGATTAATGCGATTCCTAGCAGTGTTAAGACAAATCCTGGCATCATCAGCTCATTGAATGTTGTGTACTCTGTTGATGGTTGGTAGGTAGTTGTTGTGGTAGTTACCGTTTTATATCCTATTCTTTCATACTCTATGGTTGCCTTAACAGTTTTCGAAGCAATTATGGAGAAGGTGTTGCTAAATACAAAGCATATTTCCTTATTTGAAGGGGGTTCCCATACAATGTTAAAGGATGTGATTCTTGTACGAGATGGCTCAACATAGTAATAGAATGTGCCCCCAGCTTTGAATACACGCCACTCCGACTCGTCCATAACGTAGAAGTCTATATCCCTGTTACCACCGCTCAAAACATTCACATTAATATAAAGCTTTGCACCACCGGGGAAAGAGCCGCAGTAAGCCGTTGCTTTTCCAGGATCCACAACAAAAGTTTCATCGAGCCAAGTTTCGCGAATAGTTGTGTATATTGTTGTAGTTGTTGGAACCTCCACAGGTCTCATAACAGTTTTTGGTATAGGAACATATGTTGCAATGATTAGCCCCGCACCTACAACAGCAAATACAATGCCCATTGCAAGTAAAATACGCAAAATAGGTCACCACAAATTCATAGAACTTCTCCTAAGTTTATAAAAATTTAGCTTTTCATCCAGGCTGGCATTTTTCGTAAATGAATCTTATTCTCTCGTCTATGGTTAGTGCCGGGAACCCGAGTATAGATTCGTGGCTAATAGTATACCCCTCACGTTCAAATTGCTTCAGCATTCTTGCAAAGATAAATACACCTTTACACCCAGCCAGTCTAATGGCTATTTCATCGGCCTCTAATTCCTCACGCTTAACGAGCTGCCGATCCACTTCAATAATTTGCAAGGTAATATAAAACCAAAGTGATGTTGCTGCCAATCCAGCAAGCCAATCAACTATATCTCTCGCCTTCTCCAAAGACCTTATATCCTCGCTTAGAGCTTCGATCGATAATTTGCAAGTAGATGTGTAATTAGCCTTGAAAGAACATGATTGCGTGTAATGTGAGCTGCTTCATGAGCTAGCATAAAGTCTTTGAATTCCTCGGGGATTTCTCGACTAGCCAAAATTGCCTTATCTACGAAGATTATGCCATATCCCCCAAGTCCTATTGAACATGCAATGCCACAGGGAAGAACGTCTCTGTCGCAGCCTGAAACTATTATATTTTATATTACTAGCATTTACTAGTTTGCTGACCCTCTGTGTATATAACGGGTTATAGTTTGCGAGAGCATATAGGATAATGTACAGCAGCTTTTGTAATTGGTTCGTAAGCAATGCCCCCTCTCTCATCGGTTTCATCAACCTGCATTTTGTTTCAACATTGTGATACTCAAAAACTCTCTTAACAATATTCTGAGCACATTATTACCCTCTTTCACTTCCCTCGCTCTTTTATAGAATAGATGTAATCAAGTATCCGCTCAACAGCTTGTTGTGGCTTATCCCAGTAGGCAGCAAGGATGTATCCAACAATGCTGCGAATAGAGTTAAAGTCTACGCCTTTCTCACATAAGTTATAATAAACATATTTGTACACATCGATGCAACTCTTCTCAAGTTGAACCAGCTGATTCCTACACTTATTGGGATTTCTATAGCCTATGACCCACGAGCCGTTGCATTCTTCAAGCGCTCTACAACAACTAGAAACTAGCTCATAGAGCTTCTCATCGATCTTTAGCATTGTTTGCTACCACATAACCCTTACTATGATGCTTGTTAAATAAACTCATGCTATTGAACTAATAAACATTTAAACACTCTTGCTCTCGATGATGAAGTAGCAAGTGTTGCTCTTGCTTAGGCCATCATATTACTTGGTAACAGTCATGTAGCTCATAGTCATTTCTTACTTCTTGTTCTTCTACCGTCGCTCTAATGTGCCACGTTGCGCTTTTCCTGGCAACAAATGCAACTGAGGGGGCTAACCTTGAGAGCTTCCTGGGCCTGTAACGCCCTTACTGTGTGACAAGGCTGTTAATGAACTTGTTCACGTCGTCGATACCGTTCTCATCTAGGAACTTTTCGATACCTCTAACGACCTCTAGCATCGCCCTCGGGTCTACGAAGTTAGTGGTACCGACCTGTACAGCCTTGGCACCCACGAGCAGGTACTCGAGGGCGTCCTCAGCGGTCATCACCCCGCCGCTCGCTATAACTGGTACGTCTACAGCCCTAACCGTCTCGTAAACGGCCCTCAGGGTCAGGGGCTTGATCGCGGGGCCCGAGTAGCCCGCCACGACGTTGGCGAAGACAGGCCTCCTCGTCCTCAGGTCCACGGCCATAGCTCGGTAGGTGTTGCCTACCGTCAGGGCGTCGGCGCCGCTCTCAACAGCGGCTTTACCCATGGCCGCGATGTCCGTCACGTCGGGCGCTAGTTTGACTATGACCGGCTTGTTGGTCTTAGAAGCCGCGAGGCGCGTAGCCTCCCTTATACAGTCATCGCTGAGCGCGCAGCTCCTACCCCCCTTCTCGAGGTTGGGGCACGAGAGGTTGACCTCGTACGCCCTTATCAAGTCGCCAGCGGTTTCGAGGACCTCTATGACCGTAGCGTACTCGCTCGGCGTGAAGCCCGCTACGCTCGCGATGAAGACGGCGTCTCTGTACTTCTTCAGAGCCGGGACCTTCTCCTCGACGAACGCTTTAGCTCCTACGCTCGGTATCCCTATCGAGTTGAGGAGCCCGCAGGGGACCTCGTGTATCCTGGGGGGCGGGTTGCCCTCTCGCGGCTCTAGAGTGACGCTCTTCAACACCACCGCTCCCAGCTGACCCGGGTCGACGAAGGGCTCGTAGGCCACCGGGTCGTAGGTGCCCGAGGCGTTCATGACCGGGTTCTTGAGCGTCAAACCGGCTATCCTGACACTCAGCTTAACGCCCACTCCACTACACCTCCAACTCCCTCACGTCGAACACAGGGCCGTCTCTGCACGCAAGCTTGTAGCCGTGGACCGTCCTCACCACGCAGGATAGGCACGCACCCAGCCCGCAGCCCATCCTCTCCTCTACGGAGGCGTACGCTTTAAAGGGGGTTTGCTTCAGTAGCCTGATCAACCCCTTCGACCCGCACGTGTAGACTGTCGAGGGGTTCTCCTCGAACAGGATCCTCCCGACGTTGTCCAGGCTACTGGTGCCGTCCTCGTCGTACAGCACGTAGACCCTGGACGAGAATCCCTCGACGAGCTTGTTCCCAGTGGCGAGGTCCTCTCCACGCCCTCTGAAACTGCCCACGGTGACCACGCTGCACCCCGCTTCTCTCAGCTTTCTACCGAGGTACGTGAGCGACGCGAGCCCTACACCCCTCGCGAGGAGCAGCGCTTTACCGGGGCAGTCAAGGGGGAACCCCCTCCCAAGCGGGCCGAGTACGCTGACAACGTCGCTCTCCCGTAGCTCGGCCATCGCTCTAGTCCCCCTACCGGTCACCTTGTAGAGGATCTCCAGGACCCCCCTCTCCTCGTCGTAGTCGTAGACCGTGAAGGGTCTCCTCAGCAACACCTCGTGGCCGTCGACCTTCACCATGACGAACTGGCCGGGGTTCACCCGGCCTAGACTGCAACCGCCCAGCACGAGGTGCTTATACCCCCTCGCCACGCCAGTGTTCGACACCACAAGGCACTCGGCTACTCTCACGAGCCGAGACCTCAGGCGCGCTTAACTATCCTTACAATTTGGACACCCATATAACGCTACCGACAACTGCCGTAGTGTCTCAGCGACTAGGTGCTTAGTCAGAGCGTTTATTAAAACCTGGTGATAGAAATCTTAATAACCAGGTTTTAAGATCAGACCCACACGGTGGTTCCATGTTACTGGAGTTGGTCTCCCTGCTAATAGTCGTGCTCACGGCGTTGGCGCTGTACTTCGCGGCTAAGAAGACGAGGTACACGGCGATCGACTACACAGTGCTGGGGCTCGTCGGCGTTGTTTTCGGCGTGGTGTTCGTACCGTGGTGGACAGCCTACTACGTGGTCAAAGCTGTGGGCGGGCCCGTGGTGGCTAGGCTACTGACCTACGGCTTGTGGTTTATGGCGGCCCCGATGGCGGCCGTCCTCATAAGGAAGCCCCTGTCCGCCTTCCTCGGGGAGACGATAGCCGCTCTCATCGAGAGCCTCATACCGACAGCGGGCGGCTTGACAAACCTGGTCTACGGCTTTGCTCAGGGGCTAGCCAGCGAAGTGGCCTACGCCGCCGGGGCCTACAGGAGCTACGGGCTCGTGGCCTCGTCACTGGCCGGAGGCCTAGCGGCCTTCCCCGCCGTGGCCCTCGACGCAGTGCTGTTCGGGGACATCTACCCGTGGCACTACATGGTGTGGATAGTACTGGGGGCCTTCGTTAGCGGCCTGATGTACGGGGCTATAGCCTACCTCGTTGGGAGAGTCGTGAGGCCGTAGTCTCTTTAAACCCCTTTTTCCGAATCCCTCTTTTATTAGGGCTCTGGTAGTGGCCAAGTGTAGCCTTTGCGGCAGGCCAGCGGTGTACGTCAACAGGGTCAACAAGACCGCTTACTGCAGGCAGCACTTCATCGAGTACTTTGAGAGGAAAGTGAAGAAGACGATACGTAAGTACAGGATGCTGGGCAAGACCGAGCACATAGTCGTCGCGGTCAGCGGCGGCAAGGACTCGATGGCCCTACTCTACTTCCTATGGAAGATGTCCAAGAAGAACCCCGGGTGGAGGGTGTCGGCCCTCATCGTAGACGAGGGGATAAGGGGGTACAGGGAGTACACCATAGCGAACTTCCTCAGAGTAAACGAGAGACTGGGCGTCCCCTACAAGATAGCCTCCTTCAAAGAGTACTTCGGGATGACGCTCGACGAGATAGTGGAGGAGGGTAGGAGGAGGGGCCTCCCCTACCTCCCGTGCGCTTACTGCGGGGTTTTCAGGAGGTACCTCTTGAACAAGGTGGCGAGGGAGATGGGCGGTACAGTACTGGCTACGGCGCACAACATGGACGACGTCGTCCAGACCTTCATAATGAACCTAGCGAAGGACACGCTAGACAAACTGGCCAGGCTCGCGCCCGTCACGGGCATCGCGTCGCACGAGAAGTTCGTGAGGAGAATAAAGCCGTTCATAGAGGTGACGGAGAAGGAGACCAGCATATACGCGCTGTTGAACGGGCTGATAGAGCCCGAGTACCACAAGTGCCCGTACGCCGAGTTCAACGTCAGGTTCAAGATAAGGAAGATGATCAACGAGCTCGAGGAGGCCCAGCCCGGCACTAAGAACAGCCTGCTGAACAGCTACCTGAGTATAGTCCGCCTGCTAGGCGAGAAGAGGCAGGTCGGGGAGGTGAAGACCTGTAAGATATGCGGGGAGCCGTCTTCGCACGATGTCTGTAGGGCGTGCCAGTTCAGGATCGGGCTGGGCATACTGGAGAAGGGAGTCTACGAGTTGAAGAGAGGCCTATGAGCAAGCCTATGTACGTTATTGCCACCAGAGCCTCCAGCGACAAGGACGCGCTAGAGCACGTGGTGGAGAGGTTCTACCCGGGTTGGGGTATACAGGTCGTCTCGCTGGGCGGGGTCAGGTCCAGCGAAGCGCTCGCCGAGGGCCTCCAGGGGCTCGACGGTAGGGCTCTCTACAAGCTCTACATCGCCAACAAGGAGGACGCGGAGTCCGGTGTCCTCCCCTCCCGGTACTCGCCTACGACCGTAGTCCACGTCGTCGGGAAGGCCAGGGTGAGGAACATGAGGCTGGAGGAGATACGCCACGAAGTCGAGAAGGCCCGCGCCAAGCTCCGGCTACGCTTGTACTTCGAAAACGGCTCCTACAAGTTCGCCCCTACCCTACCGATCGCTAGACCGGTCTTGGAGGAGCCGGAGGTGTACCACGACATAATGGCTTTCAGGGTCCCCGAGTTCGCCAAGAGCGTAGTAGGGCTGGAGCCCGGTTGGTACATTGCTCTAAGGGACGTTGGTGGGCGCCACGTAGTATTCAGCAGGGGAGAGCCGGCGGGGTTCTTCAAGATAAGAGACAACCTTGGGGTCGAGCCTTACAATGGGCGTAAGCCCGAGAGCGTGAACATCGTAGACTTGGCTGAGGCCAATAGAGAGTTCGTTCTGAAGCTAGTGGAGGCGACCCTGGACTGGGTGAAGAGCCTCGGCGACTACGACCACGTCCTAGTCCCGTGGAGCGGTGGCAAGGACAGTACTATGGCGCTCTACCTCGCGCTAAAGTTGTTCGGGAGAAGCAGGGTGAGCCCGGTCTTCGTCGACATCGACGTCGACTTCCCGGAGAACAAGCTCTTCGTCGAGGAGGTCTCCAGCCAGCTCGGTATAGACTTGGTCGTGAAGAGGCTCGAGCTCAAGCCTCACCTACTCGTCAACGGGCTACCAGAGCACTCCAACAGGTGGTGTTCGAGGCTCAAGGTCTCCAAGTTAGAGGAGGCCTATGGGGAGGTCTGCTCAGGCGGCGCGAGGTGTCTCGTGTTAGTTGGGGACAGAGACGTCGAGTCGGAGTCCAGGAGCTCCAAGCCCCCGTTCTTCACCAAGGGCAACCTCACTTACGCCTACCCGCTCAAGCAGTGGAGTACTCTTCTCCTACAGGTCGCCACCGTAGTACTGGGAGTACCCTTGAACCCGCTCTACGAGCAGGGGTTCTACAGGCTGGGCTGCTACATCTGCCCCTCGTTGAGGGGTTGGGAGGTGGAGCTGATAAAAAACTCGCCTAGGCTAAACTGGCTTCTAGGAGAGGAGTCTTTCCGGGAGTTCCTGAAGAAAAGGGAGTTCACTTCGAACTCTTGAGTTCGTTTATCCTCTCCTCAACTCTCCTAAGCGTCTCCTGGAGGTAGCTCTTGAGGCTCTCAAGGTACTGTAGCTCGGCTTCCCTACTCCAAGTAGCCGCAGGAGGTGGTGTTTGCGGTGTTGCCCACCACAGGTACCAACCGGGCCTCATCCACGGGGGTAGGTGGCTCCAAGGTCCATGACCCGGCCACGGCCCGTAAGGTCCTCTCCACCACATTCGCCTCACCGAATTTAGAAACATATTTCATTATCTTATAAACCTTTCGGTCGCAAGTGTGCGGCGCGAGGCCACTTCACTCTACAGGTCTCTCGACTATCTTGAAAGGCCTCCTGTAGAAGATGGCCTCCGCGAGCTTCCTCCTCCCCGAGTTCAGGATCCTCCAGAATGTGGCCTCTGAGACCCCCATTTTCGCGGAGGCATCGCGTACACTCAGGCCTTCAAGGTATGCGAGGCGGAAGGCCTCTACCTCGTCCTCGTATAAGACCACGACCTCCTGGGGGAGTGAGGCGTCTTCACGCTCTACGGGGACGTACACGACACCGTAGTACCTGTACTCGACGAACCGGGGGATGAGAGGCCTCCCTGGCCCCGGCCAGAACCTCCCGTGGCGAGCGCCGTGGCGTCTCCCGTGTCTAGGCAAGGGGACACCTTCGAAGCGGGTTTCTGTAAGGTGATGTTAGTCAAAAATACGTTATGCGAGGGATTTAATTGTTTCGCGCAGGATTCTCAGTCCCTCCTTGGCCTCCTCCTCGCTAATGACGAGCGGGGGTATGAGCCTTATAGAGCTCTTCCCACACCCCAGCAGGACTAGGCCTCTCCTCAGCGCCTCCCTTACGACCCTGTTCCTGAAGTCCACGTCGGGCTTCCTGCTCCTCTTGTCGGTGACGAGCTCCAGACCCCACGCTAGCCCCAGGCCCCTGACGTCGCCGACCTTCTCGAATTCCTCCTTCAGCTTAACCAGCTCGTCCCTGAACAGCCCTTCAAGGTTCCTGACGTTCGGTAGGAGTGTCTTGACTACCTCTACGACTTTAAGTGCGACTACCGAGGCGAGAGCGTTACCGCCGAAAGTGTTGCTGTGCATCCCGGGCTGCTTGAAGTCTAGATCGGACCTGAATATGGCTGCGCCGATGGGTACGAGGCCGCCGCTTAGGGACTTCGCTGTGGTGATGATGTCGGGGACGACACCGAAGTGCTCGATGGCCCACATCGCACCCGTCCTCCCCAGCCCCATCTGGACCTCGTCGTCTATTAGGAGGATCCCGTAGTTCCTCGCAAGCTTCGAGAGCTCGGTGAAGAAGTTCTTGGGGGGTACAACGTAGCCGCCCTCGCCCTGGATCGGCTCGAAGAAGATGCCCGCGAACTCGTCCCATGGTGCGAGCTTGTCGAACACGTACTCCTCGATAAACTCGATCACCCTGTTGACCAGCTCGTCCGGGTGCTCGTACCCGTCGATCCCCCAAGGGTTCCTGTACGGGTTGGGGTACGGCACGTAGAACACGCCGGGCATCCACGGGAACTGCCTCTTCTTCTGCACACTCTTACTGGCCGTTAATGCCAGCGCACCATGGGTCCTCCCGTGGAACCCGCCGATGAAACTTATGAAGAGAGGCCTCCCAGTCGATGTCTTGGCGATCTTGAGGGCGGCCTCGTTCGCCTCCGTCCCGCTGTTGCCGAAGAAGACCTTCTTCGGGAACTCGCCTGGCGTCTCCTCGGCGAGCTTCATGGCTAGCCTGACCTGGTATGGGTTGTAGAAGTCCGTGCCGGCCGCGTGTGCAAGGACGCTAGCTTGTTCTACAAGGGCCTTTACCACCTCGGGGTGGCTGGGGTAGCCGAGGTTGTTCACCCCGATACTGCTAGAGAAGTCTAGGTACTTGTTGCCGTCGACGTCGTATAACCACACGCCCTCTCCTCTCTCGATCACCAGTGGGAGGTTCTCCGGGTCGTGAGTCGTCGTCGCGACGTACTTGTGGTGCAGGTAGATCCACTCCCTCGACTTTCCACTCATTCTACTCAACCCTTCGGCATTGTATGATTTATACGCCTACGGTTTATATAGTAGAGCTTTGCCTAGCCTATACGCGAATAACGAAGCGTAGCAGAGGTGGTTCAGGACTATATCCTCCTGACGTGGGGGAACCCGAGGACGTCGACGAGCTCCTTCATAACGGCCAGCGTGGCGACCACGAGAGCCTCCCTGAATGCCCTCGCCTCCGGGTCCGGCTCGCCCATCACCCTGTGGGACTCGTAGAACTTGTTCACCAGGTTGCTGAGGCTCATCGCGTACTCTAAGACCCTATTGGGCTTCAACTCCCTATACGCGGACAAGACGACTCTCTCGAACTCGGCTAGTGCGTCCAGGATCTGCTCCTCGACCTCGCTGGGCTTGTAGCCGCCCCACTCGAGCGAGGAGGCCTCGGACTTAAGCCTCTCCATGTTCTCCAGAGGCTCCAGCCCCTTCAGCTTCCTTAGGATGCTCTGTAGCCTCACGTAGGAGTAGAGCACCGTCGAGCCGTATAGGGCCTCCTCCAGTCTAGACGGGTCGAAGGACAGCACCTTGAAGGGCTCTACGGAGAGTAGGAGGCCTCTGGCGTTGGCGACCGCCAACTCTCTCAGGGTCTTCTCGACGTCCTCCCGAGCCGCCGGCTCTAGCGCCTTGGACTTCCCGGTCTCGTAGTAGACCTTCGAGACGACCGCGTAGTAGTCCTCAACCAGCTCGTCGAGCGTGTAGTAGACCCCCCGCCTACCGCTCATCCTCATACCCTTCAGCTTCACGAGCTCGTAGACGAAGTGCACCAGGTTCCTGGCCTCCCTCTCGTATCCGAGCAGGTATAGGAGGGCCTTCACCTGCTTCTGCTCCCTCGACTGCTCGCTGGCTATGACGTTATAGACAATGTCGGCGCCCGTCTCCCTGAACTTGAACACGCTGTAGGATACGTCCCTCGTCACGTACAGGGTAGTCCCGTCGCTCCGCTCGATGATGAACTTGCCCGGCCTGTCGGGGCTGAAGAGCTCCCTGACAAAGCCGCAGTCCTCGGCAGCCTGGTCTAGGTCTACAAGTAGTGCGCCTGCCTCCCTCCTCGCGAATGGCTTCGACTCCACTACCTTCACGACCTCGTGCGCCCCCTTCAGGACCTCCTTGGAGCTCTCCCAGTCGAAGGCGTCGAAGTGGATGTTGAGTCTGTCGAGGGTCTCCTTGAACCCCTTGACCACGCTCTCCGAGACCTCGTGGAACAGGCTCAGGGTAGCCGGGTCCTCCTCCTCGCACCTCTTCATGAGCTTCTTGACATCGTCCAGAGCCTTCCTGTCGTCGAGGATCCTGGAGGACAGGGCTAGGTAGACTTCGGGTGCCCGCACAGCGAGCCTCCTGACCAGGAAGGACACCTTCGCGTGCTCCCTCGACAACTCGGTGTACCGATCCAAGCTGTCCTTCAAGGCCTTCAACTCAGCCGCGTTCGCGAGGGCCTTCTCGAGACCCGACAGGACCGTTGTTAGTCTCCTCGCGACCTTGGCCGCGCTCTTGTTGAGAGACCTCATAGCTAGCAGAGACCTGAGTTCGTCTAGGGCGCTCCTAGGCACAGCCCCCTCTCTCTCCGCCCACTCAACGAACCTAGCCAGCGCCTCCCAATACGCCTTCTCCGCCTCCTTGACCTCTCTCAGCAGTCTCCTCTCCTCGATTAGCAGGTTCGTCAGCGCGTAGACTATGCCGTACCAGTGGTCTGTCTTGAACTCCCCGCCGGGCTGGACGCCGGCCTCTTTGAGGATTGAGACGCCGTACACTAGGAACGCGACCTGCCTGCCCATGTCGTTCACGTAGAACCTCCTGCTCACTCTGAACCCTAGTTTAGACAGCAGCCTCGCGAAAGTGTCGCCGATGACGCTGTTCCTCCCGCTACCCACGTGTAGGGGGTGGACGGGGTTCGCGCTCGTGTGCTCCACGACCACGACCCTCCCTCCGCCCACGCTCCTCAGCCTCTCCTCAACCCCTCCGCGGAGTACGTCGTCTAGGACTACCCTGGCGAGCCTGTTGAAGTCGATCGTCAGGTTCAAGTAGCCGTTGACAAACTCGGCTCTTGCCACGTAGCACTCGTCCTTGTACTTGCTGGAGGTGAGCGCCTCTATCAGCCTCCCGGCCGCGTGCGGCCAGTCCTTCTGGTCTACGCCGCCTAGCTTAAACAAGTAGTGGAGGGCGATGGAGTAGTCCCCGATGCTCTGGGAGGGGGGCCTCGACACCTTTAGCCTGCCCGTCTCGAAGGCCTCCTCGACCGCCCGCCTGTCTACACCGATCGTTGCGGGCGCGAGATCGGCAACGGCCTCGCTCAAGCACCTCGCTATGTAGCCCTGCGGTTTACTCATCCACCACTCCCAGCGTAGCCTTACCTAAACTTAGTATTGAAGATATTAAAACTGTTCACTAAGAAAAAGGCAAGGCCTAGGCCGAGGATACGAGCTCGGCTAGCTTCTTCTTGAACCTGGCCCACCACTCCACGACCGACTTCTCTCCCTCGACAGAGAACTTCTCCGTCCACGTCTTGTTAGCGTACTCGGCGGCTGCCTTGGTCATGTAGTCGAACACCTTCCTGCTCTCCCACAAGGTGGGCTCGGCGGTGTGTGACTGGTACTCGGCGAGCCTCTTGTATAGCCTCTTGTAGAACTGGAGGGTGTCTTTCAGACCGTAGTAGTCGGCATACAGCGAGGGTAGTAGCTTCTCTGCCCAGCCCCTGTGGAACCTGCAGACCCCGGAGTCGTCTATCATCAGCTCCATTACAGCCCTCTCGTAGCTCTTGGCCGCGAACTCCTCCGGGTCTAGGAAGACGCCTGTGTAGAGCGTCCAGTACCTCCCAAGGACTGGTAGAGGGGCCACCATGCCGGGCGTCCAGTAGAAGTTCGGGGTTATGTGCCCTTCCTCGCCGAACGAGGCGTAGACCGCGAGGTCTACGAATCTAGTCTTTCTCTCCTTAGTCCTTTCCTCGTAGAGGAGGTCCAGCACTTTGGCGGCCGACCTGAGACCTCTATCGGCGATGAGCCTCAGTATGGGGTTTGTGCCCCAGGCCATCGACTCGATGACATCCTCTGCGAGGTCGGCGTTGGTCTTGCTGTGTTCCACCGTGTAGTTGAGCGGGTTGAAGGACGGCTTTCTGCTTAGCGAGACCTCCTCGGGTCTGAGCAACCCGTTCTCCAAGGCTTCGAACACGAACGCGATCAGGTTGCCGAGCTCTATTGCGTCGAAGCCGTAGGCGTCGGCTAGCTCGACGAGTCTCTCGGCCTCGTGGAGGTCGAAAACGCCTATCATGGGCCCGAGGCCGTTGTAGGGCTCGTAGTCGGTCTTGTACTTCCCCTTCCTCACCTTCTTGCACGCGACGGGGCACGGCTCGCCGCACGTCTTCCAGCTCTTCGACTCGATAGCCTCCTTGTTAAAGGGCTCCCAGTAGTACTTCATTATGTAGTTGAAGAGCTTCTCGCGCACATCGTTGGGGAGGTAGATCATGTTCCAGTTGAACATCGGCGTCTGCGTCCTTAGGTGGGGGTAGTTGGAGCCGAAGGTGCCCCCGGTGTTCAGTTTGGGGTCGAACCTGTACTTGGTCCCCGCCTCGATCACCGCATTTATGTACGGCTTCCCCAGCTTCTTAACAGTGTAGTCGCTGATCGCCCTGAGCTCGGTCATCTCTCTGGGCAGGTCTGCCGACCTGTCGTAGCTACCGCTGTACGCAATAGCGGCTACGTTGTGCGCCCTCAACAAGACGCTACCTGGCCCGCCTCTCGCTGCGAGGTCCTCGCTCCCGTAGTCTATCTCGCCATTGAAGAGCGTCGCCGAGAAGAGCGCGCCCAGGCTCGTGTACTTGGACGCGGGGCCGACGGCCACAACCCTACTGAGGCCCCCCTTGAAGAAGTCGGGGTGCTTGTCGACCACGTACTTCGTCAGGGCGTAGGTGCCCTTGAGCCCCCTGTAGCCCCTCCACACGCTCTCCAGCTCGCTATCCTCCAATTCGCTGAAGGAGACCTCTACAGCACCATCCTTGTGGCCCCTCAGGAGTACTATTGTGGGCCTGCCGGCCGCCCCATCTACCACTATGCTGTGGAGTCTTGCGGCTAGTTGGTAGGCCGCCCCGCCCATCGCGGCCACGTGGAGTCCGCGGGTCAGCGGGCTCCTGAATACAGCGACCAGCCTGTGGACTCCGTAGAGCTTGCTCCCCGCAACTAGTCCAGTGCCGATCACGAGGGCGTTGTCGGGGTGGTAGACCGGCTTCTTCCACGACTCGTAGACTTCGCTGTGTAGCTTTACGCCGAGGCTTACCGGCCCCCTGACCTCGCTCAGGTCGTACTCTGCCAGCCTAGACGTCTTTTCGCCTGGGTTGACGAAAACAACCCTGTACTTCAGGCTCACCCGTAAACACCCCTGTTAACGCTATTTCCAATTCTCTATTCAAGCGGTTTTAAACAATAGCCCTCCAATGCGTTTTGTCTTTTTCAACATGTGTTTAAACGCGTGGACTATACGGGGGGCGGCCGCCTTAACACTTAAAAATCCTGGTCGTTGAATAATAGAAGAGCCAATCGTGAGATGAAGCGCGGTAGTGGCCATGGAAATTCTGTGGATCCTAGTAGCCGGGTTAGGGGCGTTCCTCGTCGCGTGGATCGACGGGGCGAACAACGCAGCTAACAGTATAGGCGCCCCCATCGGCTCGGGGGCCCTCAGCCTGAGGAGGGCGCTCGTCTTCGCCTCGATATTCGAGTTTGTTGGAGGCGTGATCTACGGGCGCTTCGTATCGGTGACCTTGCTCAAGGGTATCGTAGACGTAAACGCCGTGAGGCCGGCGGACCTGATCATCGGCATGAGCGTGGCGCTCGTCGTGACAGGAGTGCTGGTGACCCTAATAACGAGGATGAGGATCCCGATGAGCATAAGCCAGTCCATAGTAGGGGGGATAATAGGCTTCGGCCTAGCGGCAGGGGGGGTCAACGCCGTCCTCTGGCCCGAGGTCTCGTTCATCGTCGCCGCGTGGGTGCTGGTACCCTTCCTCGGTATAGCCGTGGGGTTCGCCGAGTACAAGTTGTTCAGCCAGGTGAGGAGGTTCGTGACCGGTAAAAGGGCGCTACTGTCTGGCAGCGTCCTCTTCTACCTCACCGTCTTCATGGCGATATTCCTATACCTGCTCGAGTCGGCGAGCCTTGAGAACCTTGTATACTCCCTAACCCTTGGCCTACTAGGAGCGGCGCTACTGACCGGGGTGTACTACCGCTACGTCTCGAGGAGGATGCCCGAGGACGACATCGAGGCCAGGGACTTCGTGTACAAGACCCTCCTCATCTCCAGCTCTGCTACGATGGCCTTCAGCCACGGGGCGCACGACGTGTCCAACCCGAGCGGCCCACTGACAGGCGTACTGCTCACGGTGTTCACGGGCCAGGTGCCGAGCGGGAAAGTCGACATCCCATACCCCGTCACAGTCTTCTCAGCGCTCGGCATTGCTACGGGGATACTGACGTGGGGCTACAGCGTAGTGGAGACGATAGGCGAGAGGATAACCCCGCTGAGCGTCGAGTCGGCTTTTGTCGCCCAGTTCTCTGCGTCCCAGCTGGTGCTAGTCGTCACGAGGCTCGGGATCCCGACCTCTACGACGGGGGCGATAGTAGGGGCGATAGCTGGCGTGGGGCTGGCCCGTGGAGTCTCCTTCGTTAACATGAGGCTCGTGGCCAAGATAATAGGCTTCTGGTTCCTCGGGGTCGCCTTAACAGCTCTCGCGACGTTCGGGCTGGTCTACACGATCATCTCTATCTGAAGCCAGGTCGTTATGAGGATGTGGAGGTAGTCGGCCGCCTCGGCACAGGAGTCAACAGCGTTCTCGAGGTCCTTGTTGAAGTCGTGTATCAGTATGGCGAGGGTACTCGGCTTGATCACGTCCGCGTAAACGATGAGCTTCCCCCTGTTGTCGACGTCCACTCTGTCCGCCTCCTCTTCGATCTCCAGGACCTTGTTTACCAGCTCTAGGGCGCGCTTGTGCTCCCCGGTGATCAGCCTCTCGGTCGCCTCGGCCACGTGACTGGCTGCCTGCAGCACCATGTCTGCCAGCCTGTTTAGCCCGTCCCTTATAGGGGAGGGTACCTCGAGGTAGGGCATGATCGTGAGCTCCCTGGCGGCCTCCTTGACGTTGTCGCTTATCGCGTCGAGTCTCTTGATGAAGTGGAGTATGTCCTCCTTGACGCTCGGCTCTAGCCTCGAGTTCTCGATGACCTCTATAAGCCTGAGCCTGCTCTTGTTGGCCTCGCTCCTAGCCTTCACGACCTCGGCCAGGAGGCTCCTAGCCTCGCCGACTCTGACCTCGTTGAGGAGCTTCAGAGACTTCCTGAAGAGGTCTATGGACTTGATGAGGTTCTTGAGGTAGTCCCTAAGAGACTCCAGCGCCTCCTCCGGCATTATGTCGCTGAGAGATATCGGCACTATACCACCATACAGGTCTATATTAACCCACCCTCTTATAATAACCCCCGTGTATGGAGATGAGCGGGAAGGGGGCTATCGGCCTACCCGAGCCCGACAAAGAGACCTGCTTGTCCAGGCTGCTCTCGGCGAGGAGGAGTGTTAGGAGGTTCAGGGACAGGCCTCTAGATTTGAGAACCGTCTCGCAGCTTCTCTGGGTGTCGTACGGCTACGTCACCTCCAGGAGGAGGGTGGTCCCGTCCGCCGGCGCGTTGTACCCCATGGAGGTCTACCTGGCGGTGAAGACGAACGGTGTAGAGGGGCTCGACCCGGGTGTGTACCTCTACGAGCCGGAGTCGCACGGGCTGCGCCTAGTCAGGTCTGGGGACCCGGCCGGCGACCTCTACGAGGCGTGCCTGAGGCAGATGTCGGTCAAGGAGGCCCCAATAAACATCGTGGTAGTGGGGGTACCTGAGAGGATCGTTGCGTGGTACGGCGACCGGGGCTACCAGTACATGGTGTTGGAGGCGGGGCACATCGGGCAGAACATATACTTGGCCGCTACGGAGATGAGCCTCGGCACCGTGGCTATAGGGGCCTTCGACGACGACCACGTGAGGAGGGTCCTCGGCCTCCGCGAGAGCTACGTCCCCCTTTACATCTTCCCCGTCGGCTACCCGAGGTGAGTCACGGCTTCCCAGACTTGAGCGATAGGAACTTCTCCACTGGGGCCACCGTCAGGGTGGCGAGCCTCCTCCTGTGGTACAGCTTGACGCACCTAACGTACACCACGTAGTCCGGGTGGGTTAGCGAGACCTGCCTCTTGACCCTCTCCGCTATGACTCTTATTGCGTCGCTCGTGTGTGCCGGGAGCCTCGTCTCCCTCCAGTACAGTCTGCCGTGGAGCGTCACCCTGTAAGTCTTGTCGACGGGTATCTTCTCCTCCGCCAGCCTGCCGGCCTCCTCGGCCACCACCTCCACGAAGGGGTCTAGGACCACGTCCACGGGTACTACCCTGTAGATGAGCGGCGACAAGGTGGCGCCCCTCAGCGTGTCCACGGCCTTGTAGGGGTCGGGGACTTTCGCGAGTATTACGGAGGGCCCCGTGTCCACGACCGTTAGGTCTCCTAACAGCCTCCTGAGCTCGCTTAGTACAGCCCTGTAGTTCTCGCCGCCCTGCTCGTGGGTTATAATCAGGTTGAAAGACAAGCCCTCAACCCTTCCAGACCTAAGCGTTAAATTGATGATAGCGTTTGATAAGCTTATAAAATTGGGCTGGACCCAGCTATGCCGGTATACGTTGTGACGGTCAGCGGGGAGATACCCTTAAGGTCTTCGAGGACCAGGCCGAGGTTCTACAGGAGGCTGGTCGAGAACCTGAGGGACGCTGTGGAGAGAGCCGGCGGCAGGGTCCTGGGGCACGAGGTGGTCGAGGCTAAGGTGGTCTTGAGGACGGACGTCGACGTCACGGAGGCGTTGTCAAAGGTCTTCGGCGTCCACAGAGTGGGGGTTGTCGCGGAGTACCAGTTCAAGGACTTGAAGGACCTGGTCGCGTGGGCGAGCAGCGAGGCCAGGGACCTCGTGGCTAACAAGAGGTTTGCTGTGAGAGTCAAGAGGAGCGGCTCCCACGACTTCACCTCCCTGGACGTGGCGAGGGAGGTGGGGGCGGCCCTAAAGGAGTACTCGGCCGGCGTGGACCTTGAGAACCCGGAAGTCACGGTGGAGATAGAGGTCAGGGGGAGTAGGGCCTTCATCTACAAGAGGGCCGCCGAGGGGCCCGGCGGCCTGCCGGTGGGTGTCGAGGGGAGGGCCCTAGCCCTGTTCAGCGGCGGCTTCGACTCCCCGGTAGCGGCCTGGCTGGTAGCCAAGAGGGGTGTTCAAGTAGACTTCCTACACTTCACCCTGGGGTCTACGAGGGCCACTTACCTAGCCTTCAAGGTGGCCAGGGAGCTATCGAGCAAGTGGCTGCACGGCTACAGGCCCAGGTTCGTGGTAGTGGACTTCAGGAAGGTCGTGGCAGAGGTCGCCTCGAAGGTCAGCTGGCCCATGAGGCAGGTGGTCCTGAGGGCGCTGATGTACACCGCGGCGAGTAGGCTGGCGGTGGCGGGCGGCTACAACGCCATAGTTACGGGGGAGTCCATAGGGCAGGCTTCGAGCCAGACCCTCAGGAACCTCCAAGCCGTGGAGGAGTATGCTAAGCCCTCTAGACCAGTCCTCAGGCCGCTTCTGGGCTTCGACAAGGAGGAGATAGTGGCGCTCTCGAGGAGGATAGGGTTCTACGAGCTGTCATCCAAGGTCCCCGAGGCCTGCGCAATAGCGCCGAGCAGGGTCGAGACCCACGCTACAGCTGGGATGGTGGAAGAGGAGGTGAGGAAAGTAGACATGTCCCTGGTCGAGAAGGCGGTTGAGGGGGCCAGGTCCTTCGATACGTTGTCCTCGAGACCAGATGACGTGATACCGAGCGACGACGTCGAGATCGACTTCATACCAGAGGACGCCCTGTTAGTAGACGCCAGGGAGTGGAGGGGGGTAGACGACGGGTCTCTACCGGGCGCGATACCTCTCTCCAGGTTAGACCCGGACAATGTGCCCCGCGACAAGGTGGTGGTCGTTTTCTGCGACACGGGCGCGATTAGCACTATTGTAGCAGAGATGTTGAGGAAAAAAGGGTTGAGGGCTTACAGCCTCAGGGGCGGGCTGAAGAGGTGCGGTGAAGGAGGCTAGTTGTGGTTCTCGTAGTCCAAGGTCAAGAACTCGCTTAAGGAAAAGACCGCCTTGAAGCGGGAGATTATCTCAGCCCTCCAAGCGACCTCGTCGTAGTCCTCGTTGATCTGCCTATACGCCTCCACTACGTGGTCCAAGACGGGCATTATGGGCGTCTCGCGCTCGTAGACAACCCTGTCCTCCACTTCGTCGTATATGACCGTGAGGTCACGGTCGCTGAACCTGTAGACGTTGATCAAAAGCCACCTCCTATCCTTCCCTCTGTAAAAGACCTCGGTGTGAACCAGCTTGGGCTCGACATCCACGAACCCCGACATCTTCTCCCCACTTTATTCCTCATTAGAGAGGGCTCCTTACTATAGTGGGGGTGTTTTAAACCTTGCGGAGAGACTTCCGCGGTGTTATAATACAGTATACGCCCTGAACACGGTATGCATCCCCTCAAGTCCACAGGATACTATTTAAAGCCCCACCTAGAATATAGTGTCTGTGAAGGGCCCGTCGCCTAGCCAGGATAGGGCGCCGGCCTCCTAAGCCGGAGGCCCGGGGTTCGAATCCCCGCGGGCCCGCGTACGCTTATTAAAGTACTTGATAACCGAGGCCCGGGTCGACTAGCGTTAAAAAGGGTTTCGTTGACGCGGGTTTCTAAGCCGCCTTCCTCTCTAGGACGACTACTCCCTCAGGGTTCTTCAACCTTAGAGCCAGGCTTGACCAGACCCTGAAGACGTGGTAGCCGTCCTCGGGCCCTATGTAGTCTACTTCGGCGTTGCCTCCGTAGACCACGTCTACCACGCCCTGTGTCGCCGAGACCAGTATCCCCTTCCCCTCGGGCAGGCTAGGGGTCGCCGCGACATCGTCCACCAGCGCCTTAACCCTCTCCAGGTCTGTCACCCCTGTCTTCTCGCTCACGGAGAGTAGCCTGGCGTAGTCGGCGGGGTTTAGGAAGAGCACGTACGGCCTAGGCAGTCCTTTGCCGGCGAGGTACGCGACCGCCCTCGCCACGTCCGCGGGTGCCTGCCCAGGCGTCTCCCAGCCGCCCATCTCTAGCCTGACCCCACCCTTCTCTAGCAGCGTGGAGGCGACCAGCCGGTCCTCCTCTTGTGCTAGCGTGTAGGCGGCCTTGAGCCCCTCGGGCACCTCGAGCAGGCTGTTAGTGGCTACGGCGTAGTCTACAGCCCTCTGCGAGACGCGGAACCTGAAACTCAGCTCCTTGAGCGGCAGTACACTCCTACCCTCCGCCACCGACTCCACCGGCACCGCCTCCACACCTCTCCCGGCGGTCACCGAGGGTAGCCTCCTAGCGACCGCCCTCGCGCTGGCCACCGCCTCCTTCACTCTGGAGGCCACGGCTTCCTCGAGCCTTAGCTCGGCCTTAGCGGGACCGCCAGCCACCTGGCCGCCGTCGGGGGCTCTAAGCCCTGTCAACTCCTCGACCTCCCTCGCCCCCTTCTCCAGCTCTGCGACCTGCTCCGGGTCCATGGACTTCAGTAGGGCCAGGAACTCGCCTACGTGAGTCTTCTCCTCCCTCGCTATGTCCTCGAAGACCCTCCTGACCTTCTCGTCGTCGATGCTCCTAGCCAGCTGGAGGTAGAGGCTTATTGCGTCGAGCTCGGCTATTATGGCCAGGCGGAGGGCGTCGGCGACCTCCTCCTTGCTTAGCCTCCTCCCAGGAGGGAGTTCTAGGGGGTGTTTGGACAACACTTGTGCAACTCACCTAAGTAGAGTATTACCGCGAAAAATAAAAAATATTGCTCACGCTCGGACGTTGCGTTCTACCGGGGGTGCGCTAGTGGACCCCGTGCCCCTGCTCCCGCGCGTATAGGCGCGCTTCCAGCGTTCTACGAGACTTTCCTCCTGCGCCTCTTGTAGGATCCGGCGGGCATTACCTCCATTATCTTCTCGTACAGGCCTATGTACACGTAACCCTGCTCTGTGACGTAGTAACCCGACCCTCTTCCCGCGCCCTCTCTGTAGACAAGGCCGAGGCCCTCCATGAGGGCGAGGACTTTACTGCACCTGTCGAGTGGGAGGCCGCTGGCTGTGCACACCCTCGTCTTGAGGGCTGGCTGTTCGTCTCTTATGGCTGTCAACAACTCGTACACGATGTCGTGGTGGCAGCGCTTCGCCCTCGCCAGCATAGCTACGCACACTTTAACTCGAGGTTCACGCTCTCTACTCTACTGACCTTTTTCACATCGGCCTCCTCGTCGACCTCGGCTGACTCTACGTAGACGAGCTCCCTGACCTCGGCGTCCTCCTCCACAAAGACCTTGTAGGCCTCAACCCTGTTTGCCTCGGAGCCCTTCCTCAATACGACCTCGTACCCTACCACCTTGTCGACCTCGGCGTCCTTCTCCACTGTGACTTTACAGGCGTTTATCTCGCCCCTAACCCTGGACTTCTTCCCGACCACGACCTCCCTCGCCACGATCTTCTCCGCCTCGGCTTCGCCGCCCACCTTGAACACGTCGACCTTAATGGCCTTCGCCTTGATGGACCCCCCGACAACGACCTCGCCGCCGACGAGGCCGCCCTCAACCCTCGCAGAGCCTCCGACCTTGAGTAGCTTTTTCACATCAGCGTCCCCTCCCACCTTGATCGAGCCCCCGACAACGACCTCGGCTGCCCTCAGGTTCCCGGTCACGCTCGCCGCGCCGCCTATCTTCAGCGCCTCGACCTCCAGGTCCCCGTCGACTTGTAGAGACCCCCCTACGTCGATCCTACTCGCTTTGATAGGGCCCCTCAACTTGACGCTACCGCCAACCCGGAGCTCTTCTATGCCCACCGAGCTCACCCGGTGACCACTTTTGGCTCGCAGTCTAAAATAGGAGACTCACGAAATGTGAGCTTTTGTATACACGTGAGTAACTAGCCCCTTAGTACAGCTTCGAAGCGCACTCAGAGGGGTCTGCGGCGCGTGGTGTAGACCCGAGGGCGTGGGGCTCTCGCGTTTTCCTCGTCTCAAGACACCTACCTCTCTTCCTTCTAGGGACGTCGTCCCGATACGCGTGGTGCCGGCTTGAAGCTTCCGATACCTAGCCTTTCGATTTCTGACACCGGTGTCACGTAATGTAAGGATTCAGTAGGCACCCCTACCTCTCCACGGAGGCGAGGACTGCGGAAGCGCGCGAACAGCAGTTTTGTACCCGACGGCAAGGGGGCTAGCAAATCAATCTGCGTAAACAAAACAGGCCTTGGGGCCGGCCCAAGGGGTGGTAGTGTGAAAAATGAGGTGAGGGAATACAGGCTTACTTGCACTTCTTGGCCTTCTTCTCCTCAGCCTTGGGTTTCGCCTCGGCCTTCTCTTTCTTCGACATGCGCCTACCTCGGTCTTCACAGTAGTCTACAATGACCTCAGTATAAAACCACTAGGAAGCCACAAGGGGTCGGCTCTCCACTTCGTCAACGCTGTAGGACCCGAGCCCGCACTGTCCTCTGGGCCCCTAGCGGCCCTACCGTTGGCCAACTCCGCTACTTCTTCCACACGTCTGCTTACCGCGGTACTAGACCACATCTATGTTACCGTTAACAGTGTGATTTACACCGCTTGCGGACCATGACTCGTGTAGGAGAGTCGTGGCCGGTAAAAAGATATAGCACGCCTAGGGGGGTGCGGGCCTGCCGAGGGATAGGGGCGTGTAAAAAACGGTGTGGGCTCATCCCGTGGTCTTGTAGATGGTGTAGTAGGGCATCAGCATAGGAGGCCCTATCTCGACGCCGTGTACGTTCTTGGAGTGCACCACCATTAGGTTGCCCTGTAGTAGTGGTATGAACGGGGCGTCCTCCGCGAGGATCCTCTGGACCTGTACGTATAGCGCCTCTCTCTCGGACTGGCTCGTCTTGACCATGGCCTCCCTGAGCAGGTTGTCCACAGTCGAGTTCGCGTAGCCCGAGCCGGTCCACTTGTTAGCCGTGCTCAGCAGGAAGGGGGAGAGGAAGTCGTCCGGGTCGATGTAGTCGGGGTACCAGCCGAACAGGCTCAGCATCATCCTCCCGTTCCTAGCGTTGTCCACGTACGTAGCCCACTCGGCGCTCTTGACCTCGACCTGTATCAAGCCTGTCGCCTCGAGCTGGCTCTTGATCAAGGTGGCGACGTCCGCCTCTGTGTCCCCGTAGTGGGTCGGTGTGTACCAGAGCTCCAGCTTCAGCTTGTTCGACTCGCTGTACCCGGCCTGCCTCAGCAGCTCCCTCGCCAGCGTCAAGTTGGGGCCGGGGCCGTAGGCGTCCTTGAAGGCGTCTATGTGGCTCCACATGCCGGCCGGTACGAGGCTGTAGAGAGGCGTCATGGTGCCGAAGAACACCCTCTCGGCGATCTCGCTCCTGTTGAGGGCCGCCGCAATAGCCCTCCTGACGAGCACGTTGTCGACGGGGCTCATCTTGGTGTTGACTATTATGTACCTTATGAAGGAGCCGGGTATGCTCTCCACGACGAAGTTGGGGTTGCTACCGAGCGCGACGTAGTCCTGGGGCCTTAGGGTCCTCCAGGCGATGTCCACTTCGCCGTTCTCCAGCGCGAGCCTCAGCGATGTGGCGTCCCTGTAGAACTTGATCACGACGGTCTTGGTCATCGGTTTCTCGCCGTAGTAGTAGGGGTTGGCCTCTAGGACTATGTACTCGTCCCTCTTGAAGTCCTTAATACAGTACGGCCCCGCCCCACCCCACGTCGCGTCGCTCACGATCTTGTCGTCGGGGTAGTTCGGGCTCACAGGGAAGTACGGGGGCGTGGCCGCTAGCGCGAGGAAGTAGCTCGCCGGGGTCTTGAGCTTGAACTTGACCGTGAAGTTGTCGAGCGCGACCACGTCGTCCACGAACTCGGTGACTAGCCAGGAGGGGTCTCCCTGGATCTTCATAACCCTCTTAACGCTCCTCACCACGTCCTGGGCAGTCACCTGCCTCCCGTCGCAGAAGTACACGTTGTTCCTCAGCTTGAACACCCATTCAGACCCGTCGGCCGAGACGCTCCAATTCGCTGCTATACCCGGTACCAGCTGGTCTGTGCCAGGCTTGTACTTCACGAGCCCGTCCATAATGTTGGTCAAGACCTCCCAAGTGAAGAAGTCGTAGGCGTTGGAGGGGTCGAGGTCTGTCACCTTGTCTGTGACCCCTATAACGATCTTCTCGGCGTAAGCGGGTGTTGTAGTCGTAGGCTGGGCCGGCCTGATTGCGAGGTAGTAGTACGAGGCGACGGCCACGGCGGCCACTAGGACGACGGCTACGGCGATGAATATTCCTCTACGCATCAAACCCCCACCACTTTTCCAATATGTAATAGTCCGTTCGAGTTAAAAGCATATTTGTGATAAACATTGGTGAAGCCATATTACCGGGTGAGTAATGGCATGGGTTTGCTTAGATATGTGGCTATAAGAGGTACGTTGATCATACCCACAATCCTTATCCTCTATACTTTGGTCTTCATAGTCCTCAGAATCCTGCCGGGCAACCCCGTACTCGCCGCGCTGGGCACGAAGAACATACCGGAAGAGCAGTTGAAGGCCATCATGGCGGAGCTGGGCCTCGACAAGCCCCTCTACATCCAGTACTTCGAGTACCTCGCCAACTTCCTGAGGGGCGACATGGGGATGTCCATGGTTGTGAGGGGTAGGCCTATAACGAGCGACATCGCGGACAAGCTCCCGGCTACACTGGAGCTGACCGTCTGGAGCATTCTCGTGAGCCTCGTCATCGGTGTCGGCACCGGCTACCTGGTCGCTAAGCGGAGGAGCAGGTACCTAGAGGCCTTCGCGAGGGTCTTCGGCTCAGTCGTGTTCGTGGTCTTCATACCCGCGCTCGGCCTAGCCCTACAGCTCGTCTTCTCGAGCTACCTCAAGATACTCCCGTCCGGCGGGAGGATATCGAGTATCGAGGGGTTCAAGCCCATTACAGGGATCTACACCCTCGACGCACTAATCGAGTTGAACCCCCGCGCCTTCGTAGACGCCCTCTCACACCTGGTACTGCCGTCTCTCACACTCGGCCTCGTAATCTCCGGGCCCTACATCAGGCTGGCTCTAAACAACCTAGAGGCCGTCATGTCGTCCAAGATGGTGGACGCGTACAGGTCGAGGGGGATCAGGGAGCCCAAGGTGATAAGGCACGCCTTCAAGCACGTCTTGATCCCCATAGTCACTTACACAGGTCTACAGTTCTCGCTCTTGATGGGCGGCGCGGTTTTGACCGAAACGACCTTTAACTGGCCGGGTATCGGGACATACCTCGTCGACAAGGTCATGTACAGGGACTACACGGCTATACAGGCGGTGATACTGATCTTCGCCTTCATAGTCGGCTTGACAAGCCTCATCGTCGACGTGGTCTACGCCTTGATCGACCCGAGGGTGAGGTACTAGGTGGTGGAGTTGAGGCTCGCCCACATATTTAGAGACGCCTACATAGCAACGGGCCTAGCCATAATAGTGTTTTTCGTACTACTCGCGCTCCTAGCCGACGTCATAGCCCCCTACTCCCCCGTGAACTCTGTAGGTGCGCCACTACAGCCGCCCAGCCCCGGGCACATAATGGGGACGGACAACCTCGGCCGGGACATCTTCTCGAGAGTGGTCTACGGGTCCAGGATAGTCCTGGCGATCGTCGCCCTCTCCATCGCTTTGAGCGGCTTCGTGGGGACCCTCCTAGGCCTCGTGAGCGGTTACCTGGGCGGTCTGCTCGACAGGGTGCTTTCCTTCGTCATGGACTCGATATACGCCTTCCCATCCCTTATACTCGCCATAGCCCTCTCGGTGGCCTTGGGGCCGAGCCCCGTAAACGCCGCTGTCGCAATAGCTGTCGTCTACGTGCCGACGTACTTCAGAATGATCAGGGGACAGGTCCTCAGCGTGAAAAACGAGGGGTTCATCGAGCAGGCCCGCGTCCTGGGCTTACCGCCCTCGAGGATCGTGGTGAGGCACATACTACCTCACGTGTCGAGGACTATGATGGTGGTCTTCAGCATGAACAGCGCCGACGCTATTTTGACAGAGGCGGCGTTGAGCTTCATAGGCTTAACTGTTCAGCCCCCAACCCCGGACTGGGGCTTCGACTTGTACAAGGGGAGGGGCTTCGTCTTGGACGGCAAGTGGTGGCTCATGGCTTTCCCGGGCCTCTGCATAACACTGCTGGCACTAGGCTTCGCCCTTGTGAGCGAGGGGGTGTCGAGAATAACTGGTGCGAGGCTGAGGTAGGTTGGCCGGCCACGTCCTGGAAGTCGAGGACCTGTGGGTGAAGTACTACACGATGAGCGGGGTTGTACACGCGGTCTCCGGCGTGTCCTTTAAGCTACGGAGAGGCGAGATGCTGGCCGTAGTGGGCGAGAGCGGCAGCGGGAAGTCCACGCTAGCGTACGCTCTGATGAACATGGTCCCGAAGCCGGGTAAGATCGTAAGGGGGAGGGTCCTACTCGGGGGTGTTGACCTGTTGACCCTCATGACAGAGGAGCTCAGGAAGGTCAGGGGGAGCAGGATATCCATAGTCTTCCAAGACCCGTTCACTACACTCGACCCTCTGAGGAGGGTCGTCGACCAGTTCACCGAGTTCCTCATGGAGCACGGGCTCGACAAAGCCACAGCACTGCGTGTAGCCCGGGAGTACACGGAGGCCGTCGGCCTCCCCGAGAGAGTTCTCGAGTCCTACCCGCACCAGTTGAGCGGGGGTCAGAAACAGAGGGTGGCGATAGCGATGGCGATCAGCCTGAGCCCCGAGGTGGTTATCGCGGACGAGCCCACTACGGCGCTGGACGTGATAGTCCAGAAGCAGATCATGGACTTAATAGACGATGTCAGGAGGAAGTACAAGTCCTCGTTCATCCTGATAACACACGACCTAGCCCTAGCCCTAGAGAGGGCGGACACCGTCATGGTGATGTACGGGGGTTACGTGATGGAGTACGCCGATAAGAGCGAGCTGGTCCGCGACATGCGACACCCCTACACGAGGGCCCTCTTAGAGTCGCTGCCCAGGCTCGGCCAGAGGGGGCTGCCCAGCTTCCTCCCCGGCTACCCACCCGACTTGAGGAACCCGCCCAGCGGCTGCGTGTTCCACCCGAGGTGCCCCCTGGCGAGGGAGAAGTGCCGGGCCGAGCAACCGCAACTCGTGGAGGTCTCGAAGGGGCACTACGTGGCCTGCCACTACGCGGGGGTGGTGAAATGAGCAGGGTGGTCGAGCTCAAAAGCGTTGTCATGGACTTCGAGGTCAGCTTGTTCGGTCGTAAGAAGAGGGTGAGAGCAGTCGACAACGTGACGCTCGGCATCGCGGAGAACGAGATCTACGGCCTCGTTGGGGAGAGCGGTAGCGGGAAGTCGACTATTGGGAGAATCACGCTGAGGCTCTACAGGCCGACTAGGGGCAGGGTCTTCTTCGAGGGGGTCGACATAACGGACTGGAGCGAGAGGAGTTTGAGGAGGATTAGGAGGAGGATGCAGCTCATCCCCCAGGACCCCTACAGCGCTATAAACCCTGTCCAGACGTTGGGCGAAGCCCTAGCCGAGCCCTTGATCGTCCACGAGAAGCTCGATAAGCGTGAAGCCCTCGATATCGCGGCGAAGGCCCTCGAGGAGGTCGGGCTGGTGCCCCCTGAGGACTTCATTCACAGGAAGCCCCACGAGCTGAGTGGTGGCCAGTTGCAGAGGGCGGTGATAGCGAGGTCCATGATACTGAGGCCGAGGTACGTCGTTGCAGACGAGCCGACCAGTAACCTAGACGCCTCTATTAGGGCCTCGATCGTCAAGCTGCTCTTAGACCTCAAGAGCCGCTACGGCTTGTCCATGCTCTTCATAACGCACGACATAGTACTGCTCAGCCTCATAGCCGACAGGATCGGTGTCCTGTACATGGGGCAGCTCGTCGAGGAGGGGGCCGCTGACAAGGTCGTGAAGGAGCCGCTACACCCGTACACGAAGGCCCTCTTATCGGCCATACCCCGCGTCGGGGGTGAGGTGGAGACCGAGAGAGTAGACCTGAAAGGGGAGATAGGAGACCCCTCCAACCCGCCACCAGGCTGCCGCCTCCACCCCAGGTGCCCCTTCGCGACGGAGAGGTGCCGCAGAGAGGAGCCGCCCCTCGTCCGCGTCAACGGCAGGTGGGTCAAGTGTTGGCTTTTCTACGGTAAGTAGCCGTTTACTGCTAGCGAGACGTGGAGGGCCCGTGATCGGGCACTCACGATGAGAATTATCGCGTAGACCCGCCAGGGGACCGGCGAGGGTTTTAGTAGTGGAGACGGCATAGGTCGCCCGCCCACGCGAGGGCGTAGCAACATTATGGCCCGACCTCTAGGCACCTAACACCTGCTTTTAGGTTTAGCGAGTAGAGTGCTGAGACCGCGCCGAGGACTAGAGATTAGCCCCAACCGCCGCTCTCTAAAAGACACTCTTCCGTATCTTGCACTACAGAGTTCTCACACGCTAGGGAACATCGTGTGAACCTCTTGTTGGGCGGGGTATTACTCACACACGGCGTGCGTGGTGATCCCGCGTTGCCGGGTTCTAGAATTCGTAGTTGACTTCAAGGCCGAGCTCGCTCTTGACCGCCTCGACGAACTCGTAGAACTCCACGCTTCTCAGCACGAACTCCAGCGTCCTCCCGTCGACGGTCTCCACTACCACGTAGGCGCATCCATGGCAGGTGAAGGTCGTCTTGGAGATCAAGCCCAGACCCCACACCACGTCGGCTAGGATTTGAAAGGCGTTGATGGTGCGGATGTCTCCCCTCGTCAAAACTAACCTTTTACGCCTGAGAAACCCCATGACGACTTCGAGACGCCCGTACAAGACCGCCACGACAACGGGCTCCCGGAAGAGTAGAACGAACAAGATGAAACCGAAGAGTGCTGTGAAGATTAGGAGTAAGAACACGATGAAGTTGAGTGGACCGAAGACTGTTATAATCACGTTGAGCATGAAGAAAACGTAGACGAGCAAGAGGGAGCCTAAAACCACCATCGAAAAAGCGTAGGCCTTGTGTACTATGTAAGCCCCCAAATCTAGTCCCCAGTACTCAATATTCACAGAAACAGAAAAATAAAAAGTCCAAATTTACATAGTCACGCGCGACTCTATTGAGGCCAAGCAGCCCAGACGAGTGAGCCGCGGCACCTCCTGAACAGGCCCAACCTGGCGCGCCTGCCTCAAGCACCCAGTAGGCGAGGGGCTCACGGCTACTCGTCAGCGTCCAGGCGGCCGCGAAGACATAGCGTGGTTTGGACCGAGAGCGGGGGCGACTTCGGGTGCGGGCGAGGTCTACCCGGCCTTTTTAAGGTAGTCCTCGACGATCTTAGCCAGCTCGTCCATTCTCTTCACGCCCTCGACCTTCACGCTCCTCGCGATCCTGCCGCCGTTCTCGACTGTCATTATCAGAGTCGTGGGCGAGGCGTGGACGTCGAACTTCTCGAACGCCTTCGAGGCCGCCTTGCTCCCGCAGTCCTTGCTGAACCAGTTGCACAGGACTACGAGGTAGCTGAAGGGGTAGGCGTCACCTAGCAGCTTGACGAACGGGTACCAGTACATGTCGTAGACTCTACACGCGGGGCACTTCGCGTTGTCGAAGTAGACGACGTAGTTGCCCGGCTCCAGCTTCTGAGCGAAGTCCTCGTCGTCGACGGATATCAGCACCCACTTAGAGGTCTCCCTCGAGTACCTGTACACGCCGTGAGGCGAGTCCACGTCGACCTGGTCGAGCGCGAGCCCGACCTCGCCCTTCGCAAGAGTGCTCTTCTCCTCGGCCCTCAGCAGCTTCCTCAGTATGGTGATAAACAGGTCGCGGTCTTCCAACGGTTAAGCACCTCTCTATTCAGGGTCAAGTAATATTATTGGGCTATATATAAAATAAACAGCCTTCAGGCGATCTCTATGGGCCCCACGTTTAGAGTCTACAACGGCGGCGTGAACCTCGTGTTCGGCGTCAACGGCCTCGCGGATTTCAAAAACGTGCTGTCGTCGATGCGAATGCCTGTTATCGTGACCGGGAGGCGCTCGGCAGTGGAGAGCGGCGCGCTAGCAGAGGTGACGAAGATACTAGAGGAGAGCGGTGTGAGCTACGTGGTCTACGACAGGGTGACGCCTAACCCGACCCTCCAGCAGGCAGAGGAGTTGGCCGAGTACTACAGGAGCGAGGGTTGCAGGGAGTTCATCGCTATAGGGGGTGGGAGCGCGATAGACCTGGCCAAGTCTGCTAGGGCCCTCGTAGCGGGGGGTGGGAGTATACGCGAGTACTTCTACGGGATGAGACAAGTCCCCAAGGAGAAGCCGCTGTTGTTCGTCGTGAACACTACGCACGGGACGGGTAGCGAGGTGGACAGGTTCGCCGTCCTCACCGACGAGGGGGAGGTCGAGAAGAGGGGCTTCCCAGCGGGCTACCCCGACTACGGGGTAGACGACCCGAGGTACACGCTCACGTTGCCCCTCAACCAGTCGGTCTACACCAGTATAGACGCACTGTCCCACGCGATCGAGGCCGCGACGTCCAGGGTGTCCAGCCCCTACACGGAGTTGCTGTCCGTGGAGGCGTCTAGGAGGGTCTTCGAGTACCTGCCCAGAGTGGTTGGCAGCCCGAGGGACTTGGAGGCGAGGTACTGGCTACTATACGCCTCTATGCTCGGAGGAGTAGCAATAGACCACTCGCTAACACACCTTGGGCACGGCTTGGAGCACCTACTCAGCGCCTACAACCCTAAGCTACCCCACGGCGCGGGACTCGCCCTCGTCCACGCGAAGCTAATCGAGTACATCTACAAGGCGAGACCCGAGACCACTTGGCGGATCCTCTCCTTACTAGACCCCGGCTTGAGGCCGAGGAGCGAGGATGCTCCCAGAGCCGCGTCTGCCTTCAGGGGGTTCCTAGAGCGGGTGGGGTTCGGTGAAGGGCTCGGCGACTACGGTTTCACACCCGGTGAAGTGGAGAGGCTGTTCAAGGCCATCGCTTCGAGGAAGAGCATGAGGAGGTACTTGGAGCTGGCCCCCTTCGAGGTGACAGAGGACCTCTTATCTGAGATCGCGGCCGGCCTACCCTATTAGCAAGGTTAACTTTATTAACTTCGGTTTTAATCTAAGAGTTAGGAATCCGAAAAGGTGAGTTAGATGAGCGAGCTGGGCAACCTCATATACACGCCTCAGAGGGCTAGCGGGGAGGCGATCACCAAGGTAGAGTCCCACACGCCTAAAATACACGCCCCCGACAAGGTGAGTAAGAACACCCCGTTCAAGGTCAGGGTCGAGGTGGGACCCCACCCCAACACCGTCGAGCACAGTATTAGGTGGATTGAGCTCTACTTCAAGGAGGAGGGTAGGGCCTTCAACCCCGTGTTCCTGGGAAGGTACGTGTTCGAGCCGGTCTACCACGAGCCCGTGGTAGAGGTAACCCTCAAGCTCGCCAAGAGCGGGAGGCTCATAGCGGAGTCCTACTGCAACCTCCACGGAGTCTGGGAGTCCTCCAAGGACATAGTCGTCGAGTAAGGAGGTGGTTCTTTTTGGACAAAAACAAGAAGTATTTTTTCGTGCTAAAGTCCATAGAGCTCTACAACAGGTTCCGGGCCCCCGAGGCCGAGGCTAGGCTCGTAGACGTGAGAGACGACGGTACCGTGGTCGTCGAGTTCCAGGGGTCCTTCTGCCACACCTGCGGTATCAGGGACTGGGTCGAAGACCTCGCCTACGTGATGAAGAGCCTGGGCGGGGACGCCGAGTTAAAGGAGTACATAGAGCCGGAGGGCGAAGAGGACTATAAGAGAGTCGGCGTTTTCAGGGTAAGTAAAGTGCCGGACAGGTTCGATGAGGAATGGTCGACGAAGTAGACTTGCGGATAATCGATAAGTTGCTGAGGAACGCCCGCTCCACATACAGCGAGATCGCGAGAGAGATCGGTCTAAGCGACGTGGCGGTGATGAAGAGGGTCCGGAAGCTGGAGCAGGAGGGCGTCATAAAGAAGTACACCGCTATAGTAGACCCATGGAAGCTCGGCTACGGTAAGGTCAGTATCACGGGTGTGAACGTCCAGCCCGACAAGCTGTTCAACGTGATAGAGGAGCTCAAGAAAAGAGACTATGTGAAGCACCTGGTAGTGACCTCCGGAGACCACAACGTGATCGCACTCATACTCGCGAGGTCGTCCGAGGAGATGATAAGGATACACGACGAGATATCCCGGTTAGACGGGGTAGTCAAGGTCTACCCCGCTATTGTGAGCGACATTATCAAGGACGAGATGAGGATCTAGCCCCCGGGCCTGAAACACCCTCCTCGGGCTCCACCCTATAACTGTGTGTGCCCTCGTACGCGAGGCGTATTTGAATACGGGGCTCAGTAGTATACACTCAGGTGAGACGCCCCTGGCTGGGAGAGTAGAGGAGGTCTACTTACTGTCTAAGCTGATGTGCAAACTGTACGCCGCGTCTAGGAGAGACACCCTCACCAACATCTCGAGGAGGCTGGGCGTGTCTGTGCAGGAGTTGAGCAGGATAATGCACGGCAAGGAGCCGGTAGGCGCTAAAAGAGTAGCCGACCTGGTCTCTAGGCTGGCGTACGTTGACGAGGACGCCGAGCTGAGGAGGAGCATCCACGAAGCCCCGCTCCCCTTCCCCCACTTGAACAACTTGACGTCACGCTACCCCCTCAGCCTCTACTGCTTCCTGTACAAGGCCATGGACGCGGTTAGAGGCCTCGAGTTCGGCTACATAGTCACCGTAGAGGGGGCCGGGCTGGTCCTGGCCACCCTGATGGCGGTAGCCCTCGGGAAGAGGCTGGTCTACGGTATAAAGGCGGCTAAGGTGGCCGGGGGCCGCTCCTTTACAGCTGGTCAAGGGCCGGTTTACTCCCTCGACGCGACTCGTAGGATAGTCTCCTTCCCCAGCGCACTGGACCTCAAAGGAGAGATGGCTGTTGTCGTGGACGGGGTGGTGTGGACGGGGGCGACCGTGAAGTCTATGTCCAGGTACGTCGTGAAGAAGGGGGGTGTGGTCGAGGCCGCCGTTTTAATGGTGACGACGCGCGAGGTGGTAGAGAAGCTGGAGAGGGAGCTGGAGTACCCAGTACACGCCCTCCTGACACTATGACGACATGTACGCTGGCGGGATAAAAAACTTAGGAGACGAGGACCTCCACGTCTACCTCGAAGACCCTCCCGCCGCGCAGTACCTTGAGCGTCACGTAGCCCCTGTCGATAGCCTCCTCAACCGTCTCCCTCAAGTCGCTGGTCCTCGCGAGCTCCCTGCCGTCGGCCTCCAAGAGGATGTCCCCGTCTCTCAGTCCACTGTGGTGCGCGGGTGTCCCGGGGATAACCCTGGCCACTATAAGGCCCTTCTTCACTCCCAGCTTGTAGAAGCCGGCCACTGTGGGGTTGAGTGGGGCGACGTAGACGCCTATCCACGCCCTGACAGGCCTGCCGTACCTCTCGATCATGAGTATGAACCTCTTCACCGTGTTGATGGGTATGGCGAAGCCTATGCCCTGGGCGTAGGGGACGATGGCGGTCGTCACCCCGACGGCCTGGCCGCGGAGGTTGACCAGAGGCCCCCCGCTGTTACCCGGGTTTATAGCGGCGTCGGTCTGGACCAGGTCCTCGAGCATAAGCTCCTCGGTGTAGATGTTCCTGCCCGTCGCGCTAACGACCCCCATCGTGACGGAGTGCTCGAAGAGCCCCAGGGGCGAGCCGACGGCTAGCACTATCTCGCCGACTCTTATCTGCCTGGAGTCCCCGAGCTCTATGGGCGGCCTGTAGTCCGGCACCTCGAGCAGTGCGAGGTCCCTGCTGGCGTCGGCGGCTATCACACCAGCCTCGTGCGAGTAGCCGTCGCTGAAAGTCACGGCTACTCTAGAGGCGTTCCTGACGACGTGAGCGTTCGTGACGGCAATGCCCTTCCCCACGATGAAGCCGGAGCCGAACCCCCTCAACGACTCGTAGCCGAAGAAGAGCAGGGGCACCTTGATCTCTGTGGCCACCGTTATAACCGAGTCCTTGACCCTCTCGACGATGCCCGCGATCTCCTCGTTGAGCTCCTCCAGCCTCACCTAGACCACCTACTCCTCCCCTGCCTCGACTTTGTAGAGTAGGTACCTGTCGTATAAGTCCGTGGACAGTATGTCGAGGAGGGCGATGAGTATGAGCTCCTCGTCCTGGCTCAGCTCCTCCTTATTAAGGAGCTCCACAGCCCTCTTGACTATTCCCGCGGCACCCTCCCCGCCCTCGCCCCGCTTCCAGAGGAGCTCGATGTACTTCGCCTTCATGTTGTTGTAGAGCGTGTCCAGCTCGTCTGCCAGGTCAACGGCCTCGTCCTCGCCCAGTTGGAAGTACCTCTCGACCGCCCTAGCGAGCTCCCTTCTCTCCATGAGGACACCTGTCTATAAGTGTGAGCAAGGGGCTATATGTACATTACCCCTTAGGCCTACCTAACGCCGCAAACTATTTTTACCACGCATACACCTTATTGAGAACCGTGGTCCTGTCATGGTAGAGTTTACGCACCTCCTTTTCGCGATCCTCGCGGCCCCCTACATCGCCGCTGTCTTGATGTACACCGCTAGGGCGGTGAAGGGGCCCACTGTACCCGACATAATCCTCGCAGTCGACTGCATATCCTACGACCTCGCAGTTTTCCTAGCCCTCCTCTCGGTCTACTACCAGTCCCCCCTCATGATCGCCCCGGCCATCCTCCTAGCCCTCTGGGCGTACCTACTAGACGTCTTCGCCTCCAAGTACCTGGTCTCCAAGGAGGTGGGGGCTTGACGAGCGACCTCGTCTTCTGGGCGGGGGCCGTGGTGGTCTTGGTAGGAGGGGTCTTCGACTTCATAGCGGGGCTGGGGATGCTGAGGTTCCCAAACTTCTACGTCAGGCTCCACGCGGCTACGATAGGGGCCATCTACGGCGCTGTCCTACCGCTGATCGGCGTGGCCCTCATGGCCCTCGGCACGCCTATACCGAACAACGCCTTTATCGCGGGCGGCTGCCTAGCCACAGCACTCGTCCTCTTCCTCGTGGCGCCCATAGGAAGCCACCTGCTAGCTTACGCAGCCCACAAGGCGAGGGCGGTGGAGTGGAGCCCCGTCGTGGACCAGCTGGGTGAGGAGGAGTGATACTGGTCTACCTCGCCCTGGTGTTCGCGGGTCTCCTGAGCACACTATTCACGTACCTGGCTGTCACGGAGAAGGACCTACTGAAGGCAGTGGCCTACTCGGCTGGGCAGAGCATCGCTTACAGTATACTTTTCCAAGTCTTTGCGGCGACAGACATACTCTTGGCCTACATCGCCATCTCGGTCGGCGTGTACTCCGGACTACTGATATTCATTGTGAGTAAGACCGAGAGGTTCGAGGTGTAGGCCTTGAGCAAAAGGCTGCTGGGTCTAGTCTTCGTCTACTGCCTTGCGATAGCACTGGCCCTACTAGTTTATGCTACTGGCAGCCTCCAAGCACCCAGCGAGATCAAACGGCTCGGGGTCTTCTACGTGGAGGAGACCTTCTTCGGGAACATGACCGCGATGAGCCCGGAGGCCGTGACCGCTATCGTGTGGGACTACAGGGGCCTCGACACGGTCTACGAGACCGCAGTCTTCTTCCTCGCCGTAGTAGCGGGTCTAGCCGTGTTCAGGGTATCCAAGACCCCGCCGTTGAAGAGGGGCGTGGGGCTGACGGAGATATCCCGGACCTCCACGAAGATAGTCGCAGCCCTGATAGTCGTGGTCTCCGCCTCTATAGCCCTCCACGGCCACCTGACGCCGGGCGGCGGGTTCCAGGGCGGCTCAACCCTCGCTATAGCCCCCCTACTAGTGATCCCAATATTCTCCTACTACGCGCTCCTCGCGAGGAGGTTGACCCCGGGCCTCCTCGTCACCCTCAGAGGGCTGGCCCTCACGGCGATAGGCCTAGTGGCGATCCTACCGGTGTTCAAGGGCCTCGAGGTAGTGACAAACATAAGGTTCTACCCCGCCTACATCCTGGGCCAGCTCGTCAGCGGTAGCCTGTTCCTCTACAACTCGTCGGAGTACATAGCCGTAGCCTCCGGGTTCGCTGCGGTTTTCCTCTACCTGTCCTTCGAGGAGGAGTTCTACGAGGAGGAGAGGGGCGAGGACCGTGAGTGAGGCCGGGCTAGTGTGGAGCCTTCTCGTAGGGCTGCTGGCAGTCAACCTCCTGGTGTCCGTCTACGGGATTATTTACGGGAGGAGCCTGACGAAGAAGCTTATCTCCCTGACGATCTTCTCGGACACGGTCTACGTCTTCTTCATAATGGTGGGCTACAGGCTCGTCTACCCCACTGTACCACCAGTCTACGTGGAGCTTACACGCGACCAGCTGGAGTACCTGGCGAAGCACGCGGTGGACCCCGTACCCCAGGCCCTCGTATTGACGGGCATAGTCATCGGGATGGCCGTGAACGCCCTGATCGGCTTCGGGATCATTCAGGCCTATAGGCTGAAGAAGACCGTGACCGCGAGGGAGCTGGTCGGTTTCGAGGAGGTGGAGTAGCGTGTTCAGAGAGGTCCTAGTCACCCTCTGGCTCTTCCTCTTCTACATCGTCTACACCGGTAGCAACACCCCCTACGACGTAGCCACCGGACTAGTCGTCGCCGCGCTCGTCGGGGTCCCCGCCTCGAGAGTACTCGTGTCAGACGAGAGGAAGCTACTGGACGTCAAGCGCTACATCCACCTCTTCTACTACGCGCTGAAGTACATGACCGTGATCGAGTTCAAGGCGCACATGGACGTCGTGAAGAGGGTGTTCACGATGAGGCTGAACCCGGGCATCGTGAAGATACCCGTGTACGCCAAGAGCAGGTACGGGAGGCTGTTGATAGCCGTCTCGATCACCAACACACCGGGAACGGTCGTGGTCGACGAGAGAGACGGCTGGTTCTACGTCAACTGGATAGACGTCACCTCGACCAAGCCCGAGGAGGCGAGGCTGGCTATAAGCGCAGAGTTCGAGGACTACGCCTTCAAGATATTCGAGTAGGGGTGGGACCTTGAAGAGCCTGGTTGGGCTAGTCCCCCTCACCACCGTCCTCGGGGCCTTCACAACGCCCGTCGTCTACCTCGTCACGAAGTCTAGGAGGGCCACGTTCGCCTACGTGACGCTCTTCTCCTTGTCCGCGCTCGTTCTCAGCCTGGCCGTCGCCGTGGAGGTCTACGCCGGCAAGGAGGTCGTCGTCTACAACGCGGGAGGGTGGCCGGGGCCTGTCGGGATCGTCTACGTGGTGGACGAGGTCAACGCCCTCCTCGCGCTGGTGACGGCGCTCGTCTCCTTCCTCGTCTTCGTGTACAGCTACGAGTACATACGCGACTCGGGCTACCCGTGGTACCTGGTGATGCTGCTCGGGGCCGAGACTGGGCTGCTCGGCGTCATATACACGGGGGACGTCTTCAACCTGTTCGTCATGATCGAGGTCACGGCGATATCCAGCTACGGGCTCGTCATGTACTACAGGTGGAGAGCCACCTCGATCGTCTCGGGCCTGAAGTACGCCTTTATAGGCGCCCTCGGGACCACGGGCTTCCTCCTCGCACTCGCGATAGTGTACGCCGTGTTCGGCAGCCTGAACCTGGTCGACATAGGCCTTAAGGCCATGGGCTACCCTGGCAGCTCGGTGACAGGGGGGCCGCTGGAAGACGCTGCGCTAGCCGTCGGGCTTGTCCTCGCCCTCTCGCTCTGGGCCTTCACGATCAAGAGCGGTGTTTTCCCCAACCACTTCTGGCTCCCCGACGCCCACCCAGCCGCCCCCACCCCCGTCTCCGCCCTTCTCAGCGGGCTTGTCGTCAACGCTGGGGCGGTCTCCTTGTACAAGGTGCTGTACCTCGGCTTCAGCGCGTCTCAGCTACCCGGGGTAAGGGTAGTCGTGGAGTCGGTCTCGCTCATCGCTCTGGTGACGGGGTTGGTCTCCAGCTTCCTGGGAGGCCTGCTAATGGTCGTCCAGGCAGACGTGAAGAGGCTCATAGCCTACTCTACAGTCATGAACATGGGGTTCGTCTTCATGAGCATAGCTACGCTCTCGCCTATAGGAGTACTGGGCTTCGTCTACTACACGGTGGTCCACTCGCTGGCTAAGGCCACTCTGTTCCTCTCCGTGGGCCCGGTGATCAGGGCCGCGGCCTCGAGGAGGCTCGACAGCATAGCGGGCCTCGGGCGGAGTATACTGCCTTCGGGTGTGGCCCTCGCTGTGTCGACCCTTACGCTCGCCGGGATACCGCCTCTACCGGGCTTCCTCGGTAAGCTCCTGATATACCAGGCCCTCTTCCAGTACAACGTCGCTGCGGCTGTCCTGTTCGTGGTATCAAGCGCTATAGGGCTGGTCTCTTACATGAGGCTCTTCTACGTCCTCCTCGTCTCCCCACCAACCCAGACCCCTGCGCCCGTTCACGCGCCGCTCATGAAGAGCGTGCTGGTTGTTCTAAGCATCCTCCTCGTCGCGGCGGGCCTGGTGTTCACCTTCAATAGGGCCGCCTTCGACTACGTGTTCTACGAGCCGGTAAAGGTCGTGGGAGACGTCGCGTCGTACCTCAAGTCTCTGAGCACCAGTCTCTACGGGCTGCCCGGATAGCGCCGTTTTTGCTACCGCTGTCTATATTGTTAGTCCCACCCGAGTAGCCCCTCCTTGATCACACAACGAGTGGGACTCACGTAAAATTTTGTTTGTATAATGTATTTATAAGAGTCAATACGCTTAACTTTACATGGGGGGCTACTTGGACTACATGAACTTTGCTTTCCTCTGCCGCAGCAAGCCCACGTCAAAGAATCTGAGGGTCGCGGTGATCGGCGCTGGGCCCGCCGGCCTCGCCGCGACGGGCTACCTTGTCTGCCGGGGCTTCGAGGTCGACGTCTTCGACAAGCAGCCCCTCCCCGGGGGTATGATGGTCTTCGCGATACCCCCCTGGAGGATCCCGAAGCAGAGGGTGCTCGAAGGCGTCAAGAGGCTGGAAGAGGTCTTCGGCGTCAGGTTCTACACTAGGACGAAGGTGTTCGCTGGAGAGGTGAGGCACGAGGAGGGAGACTCACTGGTCGAGAAGAGCCTCCCCCTAGAAGAGGTCGTCAACGACTACCACGCTGTTCTCATCTCGACGGGTACCTGGGAGTCGAAGATCCCGAGGCTCCCGGGCGTGGGCTCCGAGGGGGTGACCTCGGCCCTCGACTACCTCTACAGGGTTAGAGTCTTCGAGCTCGGCTTCACGGCGTCGCCTCCGCCGAGGTCGAGGAGGGCTGTCGTGATAGGAGGGGGCTACAGCGCTATCGACGCGGCTGAGCAGGTCAGCAGAATGGGAGGCGACGCGACCATAGTGTACAGGAGGACCATTAGAGAGGCGCCGGCCGGCGTATACGAGGTCGAGAGAGTCAGGAGAGAAGGCGTGGAGTTCGTGGAGCTCGCCTCCCCTGTCGAGGTGGTAGCCGAGAACGGCCGGGTGAAGGGCGTGAGGTTCCAAAGGATGAGGCTCGGCCCACCAGACGAGTCGGGTAGGCCTCAGCCGGTCCCCATAGAGGGTGCCGACTTCGTCCTAGAGGCAGACCTGGTCATCTTCGCGACGGGGGAGGCACCCACTCCGCCGGTCTCGCGTAGCGAGGATGTCTTGAGGAAGCTGGGCCTTAGCCTCAAGAAGGACGGGTCTGTATCGGTGAACAGGATCTACCAGACCAGCAACCCGAAGGTCTTCGCAGCAGGCGACGTGGTGACAGGGCCCTCCAGGGTCGGGCCCGCGGTGAGGTCCGGGCTTTACGCGGGGAGGTTCGTCGAGAACTGGCTCGAGACGCAACTGGTTAAAGCCCCCTTGACTGCGAGGTGAGCTCGCGTGGCGTCCGCACCCCAGCCCAAATACCTTAGGGTCATAGACCTAGGCGCGTGCATAGGCTGCGGCGCGTGTGAGGCGGTGTGCGACTTCCTACACGACGGCAGGCCGTTCATTAAGGTGTACAGGACATCGCTAGGCCTGGACATACCCCTCTCGTGCTTCCACTGCTCGAAGGCCCCCTGCGTAGAGGTCTGTCCGACGGGCGCCATGACGAGGGACCAGTCCGGGGCGGTGTACGTGGAGAAGAGCAAGTGCATTGGCTGCCTCGCCTGCCTCTACGCCTGCCCGTTCAGCATACCGGAGCTGGAGCCAGTACTCAAGGTCTCCAGTAAGTGCGACCTGTGTAAGCCGCTGAGAGAGATGGGGCTGACACCGGGCTGCGTGTCGATGTGCCCAGCCGGCGCGATCCTGTACGGGGAAGAGGCCCTCGTCTACGAGGCTGGCAAGAAGAGGATAGCGGAGTCCATGGCCAAGGCAAGGTTCGAGGCGTTAAGGTAGCGGGTATATGTCGCCCCTCCCCGCGACTACACTGGCCTTGTCGCTCAGCGCGGCGACCCTAACCCTCTCGGCGGGTAGACGCGGCTCAGCTGGTTTGCTCTTAGCCCTCTCATCAGCTTGTTTGTTCACTTTCGCCGTGCTCCTCCTGTACAACTACTCTGTAGTCGACTGGGTTTCGCTAGTACTCTCCGTGACGTCTTTCGCTCTAGTAGTAGTCGTCACACTCTACACCACCTACTACGTGGAAATGGAGAGACTACCGAGGTTCTTCCCCTGGCTAGTCTCGCTATTCGGCTTCTCCATATCTTTGACCTACCTGGCTGTGAACCTCCTCTTGTTTGTCATAGCCTGGAGCTTCATGGAGATCATCGGCTTCGTGCTCGTCAGGATCGGCGAGGAGTACTCGACGGAGGGGTCGCTGAGGGCTGCCAGGGGGTACCTGCTCACCTCCACGACCGCTTTCGAGATAACCGTGTTCACGCTCATCGTCCTCTCCGTCCCGTCGATCGTGTCGTCATACAACCCGAGCGTCTTATACCAGCCCTTCGCTTCGGTGACCCCGGTTGTGGAGGTCTCTAGCCCGGTGCTCCTAGGCCTTCTCCTGGCAGGTTTTGTTGCAAAGGCAGCTCTCTTCCCCCTCCACTTCTGGCTACCGGGAGCGCACTCTACAGCGCCCTCGCCCGCGTCCGCCCTGTTGAGCGGCCTTACAACACCTCTCGGCTTCTACGGGCTCTTCAGGCTGACCGAGATAGTCGACCTTACAGCGTGGTCGCAGCCGCTTGCCTACCTCCTGCTAGCCATGGGTCTGTCCTCCATCGCTTACGCGGGGCTAGAGGCGCTGGGACAGAGGGACGGCAAGATAATGCTGGCGTACACGACTATCCTGACCAACGGCTTCACAGCCGTGCTCTTCGCGCTCTACTTGTCCAGCCCTGCCAGCACCCTCCTACTGGTGGCTGTAGTGCTCGTAATGCTCATGCAGATGAGCTACAAGACCGTCCTGTTCTGCGGCATGGGGCTAATAGAGCTCGCGTACGGGACGAGGTACATCCAGGGCCTCGCGGGCGTCTCCCAACAGCTGAGGACCTCCAGCCTGGGAGTGTTGATAGCGGTGTACACACTCATCGGAGTGCCCGGCACGGTCGGTTTCCTAGCGAAGCTCCTGTCGATGTACCTGCTACTCACCGACGTCGTAGAGGGAGGCGGCCCACCAGCGGTCGCGGCTCTAGCGGGGGCCGTCCTCTACATAGCCCTCTCCGCAGTAGTGGGGGTGAGGGTCCTCTCGGTGTACACGGCGAGCATGAGGTCTAGGAGGCCGTCCCTCGAGTTCAAGCAACCGAACACCCCGCTTGAAGCCGCGGTTCTGGTGATGGGCTTGCTGAGCCTCGCCCCGTCAGCCCTGCTACTACAGGGCCTGGGCGGGCCGGGGTGGCTTGTAGCCCTGGTTGTGTCGACGCTCCCAATCCCGCTCTTGGTCTCCCTGCTACAGACTGCCAGGGTGGTGACAGGCGTTGCCCGAGCCCCTGTTTAAGGCCCTGGTCGACGCCCTCGCCATGGGGCTCGTGCTGGCGGGCGCCCTCTCGGTCGACTCGCGCCCGAGGCTCAGCAGGGCGCTGAGGCTAGCGGGCTTCGCGGTGCCGCTGGTCTCCCTGGTCTACGCTCCCTACGGGCTCCTGTGGTTCCAGTACTTCTTCCTTGTCCTCTCCTTCCTCGTCTCGATCGGCGTGAGCCTGCACAACGAGGACTACTACAGGGTAGTGTACGGCTCGGCCTCTTACCCTCAGGCTGTCATAGACCTCAGCCTAGTCCTGCTCGAGGTGGCGTTCTCCTCGGTCAACCTCATCGAGCTATTCGTCGCCTGGTTCACCCTGGACCTCGTCCTGCTCCTCGTGATCCTGCTCGAGAAGGGGATGGAGAACTACAGGGTGGCCGTCACGTACATAGTTCTGAGCATGCTCCCCTGCGACCTCTCCCTGTTCACCTTCTGGGTGCTCGTCTCGGCCCGCACAGGCGTCTACGAGGCGTTCACAGCGAGCTTCAGCGAGCTCGCGGCAACGCCCGCGAGCGTGGGCCTCGTCCCAGCCCTGCTACTAGTGGCCGGCTTCACGGCCAAGCTAGCCCAGTTCCCCATTCACATGTGGCTACCGATCGTCCACCCGGAGGCCCCCTCGCACGGCTCCGCCATCCTCAGCGGCCTGGTCGTGAAGCTAGGCGCCTTCATGCTCCTCATGACGCAGACCCTGTTCCAGTACCCGGCGGTGGTCAACGCCGTCCTGGTCGCCCAGGGCCTGGTATCGTCGCTGTACGGTTTCCTGGCCGCGTCCGCCCAGGACGACCTGAAGAGGCTGCTCGCCTACAGCACCATAGGCCACACCGGGGTGATAACGGTCCTACTAGGCCTAAGGGGCCTACTACCCGTGGACACGGCTCTGCTGGCTGTCCTCTACGTCTTCTACCACGGCTTGACGAAGACGCTCGGCTTCCTAAACGCTGGGCTCCTAGAGCAGGTCGCCGGCTCGCACAACCTTTACGACCTCGGCTACGTGGACAGAGTGGCCCCGGAGGCCACTACGCCAGCCGTCGTGGCGGCCATGAGCCTCGCCGGCGCCCCGCCGACGCTCGGGTTCACTATGAAGGCCCTCACTATATACGCCGTCTTGACAGTTGCGCTGAGCCGGGCGGCCTCCCCCGAGGGACCCGCTTGGTGGGCGCTTGTGGTAGCGGCCGCCCTAGTGGTCTCGAGCGTTCTCTCGGTGATCTACAGCGTCAAGCTGGTGGCCTCCTACACTTCCTTTCCGGCCAGGGCCGGGCTTAATAAGCCGGAGGTGGGGAGGCTCGAGGTGGCCAGCGAGAGATTCCTCTCCGGTCTCATAATCGCGAGCCCCGCCCTCGCACTACTGGTCCCGTCCGCCCCCGCGGTCTTCGTGCTCGTGTCCTACGCAGCGCTAGCACCCTTCGTCATTGGGCTCCATCTCAGGAGGGCCGCGTTACCCGAGGAGAAGCCCTGGGCTACGGGTGTCGAGCTATGACGTCCTACTTCAAGTCGTCTATAGGCAGGGTGTTGGAGGAGCTCAAGGAGAAGACTGTGAGCAGGCTCAGGATGAGGGGGCTGACCTTCCTAGACGTCACGTCTTTCACCATGAGGCTGGGCGAGAGGGTTTTCTCCACAGTCTCCTACGTATTCGAGAGGCTGGCGGTCGTCTTGAACAAGATGCAGGTGAGGATGATAGAGCCCATGATCATGGCGGCCATCTGGTCGTGTATAGTCTTCGTGGTAGTAGTGCTCGCATCGCTGCTGTTTAGGTGATGGCCGTGGAGGAGGCCCTCGCAGCCACTATCGCCACGTCCGCCACACTAGTCCTGCCGCTCTTCATGGACGGCGTCGAGAGGAAGGTAAAGGCCTGGGTCCACTCCAGGATCGGCCCGCCGGTCACCCAGACCCTACTCGACGCCCTCAAGCTGTTGAGGAAGGAGACGCGCGTCTTCGGCTCGATACCCTACTACTTCTACCTCTCCTCGACGGCCGCCGTCCTGACAGCACTTGGCGTGTTCAGCGCTTACATGTACTTCGCCACGCTCAACACCGCGTACGTCGTCTACACCCTGGTCTTCTACCTCACGTCGCAAGCCGCGCTAGCGCTGTCGTATTTAATCATCCCAAACCCATACAGTGTTATAGGAGGCTTCAGGGAAGTCTTTGTGTCCCTCGTCAACGAGCCCTTCATGGTCCTGGGAGTAGTCCTCTACGCGGTCTCCTTCTCGTCCCGGCCGGGTCTCTGGGGCTACGTGGCAGCCGGCTTCTCGTTCTCCGCAGTCCTTGTAGCGAGCTACGTCTCCAGCCGGAGGACCCCGTTCGACCTGAGCGAGGCCGAGCCCGAGATCGCCTCAGGGGGGTTCATCGAGCTGAGCGGCAAGGCCCTGTTCCTCGCCCTCTACAACCTCCTCTTGTCGAGGTCCCTCTCGCAGCTGATACCCCTGTCCCTCGTGGCGATGGCCGCGGGCCCGGGCGGCCCGCTGGCCCCCCTGGCCTACCTGGCGTCACTCGCCGGCGTGTGGGCGTTGTACGGGCTCGCCTCGACTCTCATGGGAAGGGCTAGAGTCGACACGGCGTTGAAGTCCCTAGTCAAGCTCTACCTTGTCCTCATAGCGGGTGCTTTCGTGGGGCTGGTGGTGTAGATGCCCGGGGTAGAGGAATACGTGAGGCTGGCCCAGGAGCGGGGAGGTAGGTGGGTCGTCCACGGTGACACAGTACACCTGGTTGTCGACCCCTCCGACCTGAGGCCCATAGCCGACAAGATCTTCAACGAGTACGGCGCGTGCTTCAGGACTTGCGTGGGGACGGACGAGAGGCCTTTGAACAACCACTTCTCCATAACCCACCTGTTCACAGACGACAGGAGCGGCCTCTACATAGCGTTGAAGTCCTACCTAGACCCAGAGAACCCCGTGGCGCCGAGCATCGCGGACGTGGTCCCGGCGGCCGACTGGTGCGAGCTCGAGGCCTGGGACATGCTGGGTATAAGGTTCGAGGGGAGGAGGCTGGAGAGGCTCGTCCTCCCCTACTGGTGGCCCGAGGGCGTCCACCCCCTGAGGAAGGAGTTCGACTACAAGAGCAGGCCCGACGTCTCGCTCGCGAGGAGCGAGAGGGTCACGCTGAGGAAGGAGGTGGGCACCGTCCCGCTCGGCCCCTACCACCCGGCCCTGCACGAGCCGGAGTACTTCGAGCTCTACGTCAAGGGGGAGAGGGTCGTAGACGTGAGGTACAGGGGGTTCCACGTACACAGGGGTATTGAGAAGCTCGCGGAGTCGAGGATGAACTACCAGCAGGTCAACTTCCTCGCGGAGAGGATATGCGGGATATGCGGCTTCGAGCACAGCACGTGCTACGCCCTCGCAGTGGAGAAGGCCGCGGGGGTGGACGTCCCGGAGAGGGCGCAGTTCATAAGGTCGATAGTACTGGAGGTCGAGAGGCTCCACAGCCACCTGCTACTGCTAGGCGTCGCCTTCCACTTACTGGGCTACGACGCGGGCTTCATGCACATGTGGCGCGTCAGGGAGAGGACCATGGTGCTGGCCGAGATGCTGACCGGCAGTAGGAAGACCTACGGGATCAACCTCGTGGGGGGCGTGAGGAGGGACATCAACGAGGAGAAGAAGAGCAAGGTGCTGTCCGAGCTAGGGGAGCTCGTCAAGGACTTCAAGAGGGTCGTCGAGATCGCCGTCTCGGCCCCCAACGTAAAGAGGAGGCTGACGGGCACCGGCCTACTCCCCAAGGAGGACGCGCGGAGGCTGGGGGTCGAGGGGCCCGTGGCTAGGGGCTCGGGGATAGACAAGGACGCGCGGAGGGACCTGCCCTACGCCGCCTACAAGTACGCCTCGTTCAGGGTACCCGTCTACACCGAGGGCGACAACATGGCGAGGGTCCTCGTGAGAGTGGAGGAGGTCTTCGAGTCCGTCTCGATCATAGAGCAACTGCTCGACAAGCTGCCCAAGGGGCCGATCATGGCCGAGAAGGTCGAGATACCCCCGGGCAGAGTGGGCGTACAGGTCGTGGAGGCGCCCAGGGGCGGCGACGTACACTACGTCCTCACGGGCGACGGGAGGCCCTACCGCTGGAGGGTCAGGGCCCCGACCTACGCGAACATACCGGCGCTAAAGGTCATGCTTAGGGACCAGCGCCTCGCGGACGCCCCGATCACCATCGCGAGTATAGACCCGTGCTTCTCCTGCACCGACCGCGTAGTCGTCGTAAGGGACGACGGGGTGGTTGAGAGGCTGGAGGTGGGGGCGTCGTGGTGAGAGTACTCAAGCCAGTGGAGCTGATAGTCGTCGCGTCGGAGAAGGGGAGGGTCACAGTAAAGTACCCCTACCAGGAGCCTCTCGTCACGAGTGACTTCAGGGGGGCTATCAGGATAGACGCGTCCAAGTGCATAGGCTGCGGGGCCTGCGTCAAGGCCTGCCCGCCCAACGCGCTGGAGCTGTTGGAGTCCCCGGAGAGGCTCGTGATAAGGTACTTCGTCGGCAGGTGTATATTCTGCTGGAGGTGCGTCGACGTCTGCCCTGTCAAGGCCGTCGTCGGCACGCGTGAGTTCGAGCTCGCCACCGACAGGGTGGAGGACCTCTTCAACTACACGGTTCACAGGAGGGCTGAGTGCCGGGAGTGCGGTAGCGGGTTCGCCACGAGGAGGATGGTCGAGTACGTGACCGAGAAGTCCGCTGTGTCGGAGTACTACGCCAACGAGTGCCCGGAGTGCCGGAAGGCGAAAATACTGAATGCGGTCGCGAGGAGGAGGGGCGGTGTCTGAGAGCGTCAAGAGGAGCATATGGGTCTACCACTTGAACACAGGGGGTTGCAACGCCTGCGATATCGAGGTCCTCGACGCTCTCACCCCTTGGTTCGACGCGGAGAGGTTTGGCGTCAAGCTTGTCCCCTCGCCGAGGCAGGCCGACGTGCTACTCTTAACCGGCCCAGTGACTATCGAAGCCTTACCCAAGGTCGTCAACGCTATAGAGGCCATGCCTAGGCCCAGGTACATCGTAGCACTCGGCTCGTGCGGCGTCGGTGGCGGTATCTGGCACGACACCTACTCGACTATAGGTGGGGTGAGAGAGCTCCTCAAGATCCTCGAGGCCCGCGGGGTAAAGGTGGACGGTGTCTACTACGTCCCCGGCTGCCCCGTGAGGCCGGAGAGCATACTCTACGCCATCGCCCTCTTCAAGGGCCTGGTCGAGAAGAAGGTCAAGAGCGAGGTGGCCTACAGCGACTGAGGAAGTGAAGGTCTACAGGTGTACCCCGAGGGAGTACAAGCCCCCGTTCCCGAGGCACTTCATAGCGGACATTCACCAGTGCGTCGAGGAGGCCTCGATAAGCCTAGAAAGGGCGAGGGGGGTACTCCCCGAGGACCTGTTCAGGGAGTTGGTGAGCAAGAAGAGAGTGCTGGTGACAGACCACGAAAACGCTAGGAAGATTTTAGGAAAGGAGCTCTTGGGTGAGACTTACCTACTACTCTCTCTCGAGGCTGGGGGCCCGGGGTTAAAGTAATATAGCTTAAGGGCAGATTAGGAAGTGGGGTGAGGGCCTTGTTGAAGACCCCGATCATACACCCCGAGCTCCTCTACGAGCTATCCAAGCTCGGGCACACAGATGTGTTTGTCATAGCAGACGCAGGACTCCCCATACCACCTGGCAAGAAGAGGATAGACCTGGCATTCGCCCCGGGGAAGCCAGGCTTCCTAGAGGTCTTGGGGGTGGTGCTGAGCAACGTGGTGGTCGAGAGAGCCGTTCTAGCCAACGAGATAAAAGACCGGAACCCCGAGATGCACAAGAAGATACTCGAGCTGATTGAGGCCAACAAGGCGTCGTGGAAGAACTTCGAGCTGAAGTACGTGCCTCACGAGGAGTTCAAGGCCGTGTACGTGGCTTCGTCCAGGTTCGTGGTGAGGACGGGCGAGTACACGCCGTACTCTAACATAGCTCTAGTCGCTGGCGTCCCCTTCTAGGAGTGGGGTCTCAGCCCACCTAAAGTACTACACGTAGTAGAAAAAGCTAAACGTATATATCGCACGAGTATAAAGAGTTATTTAAAGTCCGTTAACGTGAGGTTAATGATAACAGTCCTCGGAAGTATACACGTGGACTTCGTAATTAGAGTTAAGAGGTTCCCGCACCCCGGCGAGACGATCCTGGGACACGGCTTCACGATACTCCCCGGGGGTAAAGGCGCTAACCAGGCCGTGGGCTGCGGGAGGCTGGGAGTAAAGACCTTCATGGTGGGTAAGATCGGTAGGAGCTTCCGGGACATGCTCGTTGACAACTTCAAGTCGAACAACGTCGACACCTCCTACATAACGTTCACGGACGAGTACGAGACCGGTGTAGCCGTCATCTACGTCAACGACGAGACAGGCGAGAACATGATAGCCGTCGACCCTGGGGCGGACTACGCGTTGTCGAGAGGGGACGTAGATAGAGCTGAGCCAGCCCTCTCCTCCTCCAGGGTGTTCCTCACCCAGTTGGAAATACCCATCGAGCTAGTCGAGTACTCGCTCGCGAAGGCGGCCGAGTACGTCGACTACGTAGTGCTAAACCCCGCGCCCGCGAGCAGTTTGCGTGGAGAGGTCTTGAGGCACGTAGACGTCATCACGCCAAACAGGTCGGAGGCCTCGCTCCTCACGGGTGTGAAGGTCACCGACGTCAAGAGCGCGGTGGAGGCGGGTCGGAGGCTAATTGAAATGGGTGTAGAACACGTGGTCGTTACAATGGGGTCTGAGGGAGCGGTCCTAGTCGCGAGAGACCACGCACTGTTGTTCCCGGCCTTCCGGGTGAGCGTGGTAGACACGACTGGAGCGGGGGACGCGTTCAACGCCGGCCTGGCGTACGGGCTGGCCGCAGGCCTCCCCCTCCCGGAGTCCGTGAAAATAGGCGTCGCGGCAGCGGCTATAAAGGTGACGAAGCCGGGCGCCCAGACGGGGCTCCCGTGGAGGGCCGACCTAGACGTCTTCGCCCAGAGGAGGGAGTTCCAGGAGTACGAGCCGGTCGTGGTGGCCTAGATGAGCACACCCCCCGCGGTCAAAGCCGTCAACTTGACCAAGACATTCCCGGGCGTCGTGGCCCTAAACAACATCGACTTCGACGTCATGTACGGCGAAGTCCACGCCGTAGTGGGGCAGAACGGGGCCGGGAAGTCCACGCTTGTCAAGGTACTTAACGGTATACACCCCCCTGACAGAGGCGAGATCTACGTCGACGGGAGGCAGGTGAGGATCAGGAGCCCGGCCGACGCCAAGAAGCACGGTATCACCCTCGTACACCAGGAGCTCATGGTGTATCCGAACCTCACAGTAGCGGAAAACATATTCGTGTCGAGGATGTCGCGTGGCCGCACGTCTAGCTTTGTTATAAGTAGGAGGGAGCTGGACGACTACGCCGTCAAGTACCTTAAAATGGTCGGCTTGGACGTCGACCCCTCGACGAAGCTGAGAGACCTCGGGGTAGGGGAGCAACAGCTGGTGCAGATAGCCAGATCGCTCGCGGAGGACGCTAAGGTTATCTGCCTCGACGAGCCCACGAGCGCCCTTACACCCGGCGAGGTGGAGAGGCTGTTCAGCGTGATAAGAGAGCTGAAGTCTAGGGGGAGGGCAGTCGTGTACATAACGCACTACATCGACGAGGTCTTCAAGATCGCCGACAGGGTCACCGTGTTGCGCGACGGGGTGAAGATAGCCACTAAGAGAGTCGCGGAGACCAACGCGTCCGAAGTGGTCTCCCTAATGCTGGGCAGGAGCCTTTCAGAGTTCTACGCTTATAAACCGGTCTCCGAGACTACAGGGCACCCCCTGTTAGTAGTCAAGAACCTCAGCACCCAGCCGACTAGGCCGTCTGAGGTGCCTCTCAAGAACATCAGCTTCGAGTTAATGAGGGGCGAAGTACTCGGGGTCCTAGGCCTCTTAGGCTCTGGTAAGACCGAGCTCGCCAAGTCGCTGATCGGTATGCAGAGAGTGGTCTCTGGAGAGATATGGGTTGAGGGGAGGAGAGTGGAGGTGAAGAGCCCCCTCGACGCCGCGAGGCTGGGGATCTTCTACCTCCCCGAGAACAGGAGGCTGGAGGGCATCGTCCCTCTCATGAGCGTGAAAGACAACATCCTACTGCCGTCAATAGACCTCGTCGACAAGTTCGTCAGGAAGAACTCGCTGGAGGAGACTATAGCAAGCGACTGGGTTAGAAGGCTCAACATCAAGACGCCCTCCTTGTACACGAAGGTGTCCAACTTGAGCGGGGGGAACCAGCAGAAGGTGGTCATAGCCAAGGCCCTGGCACGCAGGTCCAGGATACTCATATTCGACGAGCCCACGATGGGCATAGACATCGGCGCCAAGGTAGAGATCAGGAGGATCATCGCCAGACTGTCCGAGGAGGGGCACTCGATCATCCTCGCGACCTCAGACGTCGACGAGGCTCTTACTCTCTCCGACAAGATACTCGTTCTGTACAAGGGGGAGGTCAAGGGTTATTTACGTAGAGGAGAAGTAAGTAGAGACAAGGTCGTGAAGTTGATGTCCGGCTACGGGGGTTGAGCCGTGGGCTTAAAGGGGACCAGCCTGTCTGCTCTCGTGAGGAAGTTTCTGTCTCTCGAGGAGTCTAAGCCTCTCGTAGCGCTGCTAGTCCTGTACCTCGCCTCAGCGGTGATCTCGCCCTACTTCCTAACGGTCTACAACCAGAAGATCCTCCTACTACAGGCCTCGCCCCTGGTCATGCTAGCTCTAGGCGAGTCCATGATCATTATGATGGGGAGTATCGACCTATCGCCCGGTTCGACAATGGCGCTCGCAGGCCTAATAGCCGCGCTCGCGAGCAACGTCTACGGGTTCCCCCTAGTACTCAGCGCGCTGATCGGGGTCGGGGTGGGTGCTTTGATCGGCCTCGTCAACGGCCTGGCTGTGACCAAGGCGAAGATCCCCTCCTTCGTCGCGACGCTCGCCTCCATGGTCGCCGCGAGAGGCCTAGTCCTCCTCGTGACGGGCGGGACGTCCATATACGGGCTGGTGGGCTACGAGTGGCTCACCGACGAGACAGCTGGCCTTGCCAACATGGTCTGGCTGTTCATCGCCTTCACCGCCTTAACGTACTTCATACTGAAGAAGACCACGCTGGGCTTGAAGGTCTACGCTATAGGCGGCAACGAGGAGGCTGTAAGGTACTCCGGGTTGAACGCGGACAACGTCAAGATCGCCGTGTTCACGATAGCGGGGTCTTTCTACGCCATCGCCGGCCTGATGATGGACGCCAGGCTCCAGGCCGCTTACCCGTGGACAGGCTACGGTAGCGAGCTCGACGCCATAGCAGCCTCGGTGCTAGGCGGGATACAACTCACAGGCGGTGTCGGGTCGCCCGTGGGCTCGTTCATAGGAGCGTACATTCTGACCTTGATATCGAACATACTCATCCTCCTCGGAGTGAACCCGTACCTCCAGTGGGTGGTCAAAGGCTTCATACTAGGTGTAGCGGCCCTCACGCTGACCCGCGGGCTCCGCTACGTCAAGTAGGGCTACCTCGGTAAACACGTATTCTATTTTCTGTAAGTACGAACACGTGTTCAAGTTAGACTTATATACTACCAGGCTAAACTAGTTATTTAAAGTGCGACAGTTGAGTCCTATGGGTAAGGCCCTGTCTAAAACCATAACCTACGTCATTATAGCTATTGTCGTCATCGCCGTTGCCGGCGGGCTCGCGTACTGGTACTACAGTAGCCAGAAGCCCTCTGGGATCAAGGTAGGCCTCTTCATAAGCAACCTAGGCAACCCGTACTTCGCGCTTCTACGCGACGGTGCCCAGGCGGCTGTCAACGAGCTCAAGAACAAGGGAGTCAGCATAGAGATGGTGGTCTACGACGCTAAAGACGACCCTTCGCTCCAGTCCAACCAGATAGAGACGGCTGTGGGCCAGAAGTTCAGCGCCCTCGTCGTCAACCCAACGGACATACAGGCCATCCAGCCGTCGCTGAGCAAGGCTAAGAGTGCTGGCATACCTGTCGTGACGACTGACCGTGACGTGGCCGACAAGACCCTGAGGTTCGTCTTCATCGGTACCGACAACGTTAAGGGCGCTGAGCAGGCGGCCAACGCGCTGATCCAGGCCCTCACAGAGAGCGGTAAGCCGACCCCGTGGAAGGTCGTGATACTCAACGGTATCCCGGGCACCACCGCCGCCATTGACAGGAACAAGGGCTTCCACAACGTCCTAGACCCGCTTGTATCGCAGGGTAAGGTCGTGATCGTCGCGGAGGAGGTCGCCAACTTCAGGAGGGACGAGGCCCTGAGCAAGATGGAGTCGATACTAGCCGCCAAGAAAGTGGACGCGGTGATAGCGGCTAACGACGAGATGGCGCTCGGCGCTATACAGGCCATCAAAGGGGCCGGGCTCACGCCGGGCAAGGACATCATAGTAGTGGGCTACGACGCCATCCCAGACGCCGTCGCCGCCGTGAAGGCGGGAGAGATGTACGCCACGATAGCCCAGTCGCCCTTCCTACAGGGCTACTGGGGTATCCTGGCCGCGTACTACAGGGTCACCCAGAACTGGAACCCGCCCGCAGACTGGATCCCCACACCGACCGTCGTGGTGACGAAGGCCAACGCCGACACATTCCAGCAGGAGGTCTCCACGCCTAAGCCGCTGCCTGGAGCCCCGTAGAACCCTTACCATTTTTCCCCTTCTCACCTCAAACCCCCTTTTTAACCCAGGCCCCCCATTAGGTGTACCAGGGTGCGGGGCCTTGTCGCGGCAGGAGTACGTTGAGGTCTCGGCCCGGGCTGGTGTCTCGAGGGTTTTAGCACGGGCTGGGTACGAAGTCCTAGAGGTCGCCCTCGGCGTCCTAGCGCTCGCGGCCTCGAGCAAGGCCCGTTTCGCGACCCCCCTGTCCCCCGTGCCGTTCACGCTGCAGACGCTCGTACTCCTCTACATCATCCTCGTGTTAAGGGAGAGGGCTTGGAGGCCCGTCTTGTCGTATATCGCCCTCGGCCTAGCGGGCCTGCCGGTGTTTGCTTACGGGGGTGGGCCGGCATACGTGTTCTCCCCCACCTTCGGCTACCTAGTAGGCTTCCTACTGGCCAGCTTCGTGGGAGGGAGGCTGGCGTCCGGGAGGGTCCTGACCCCCAGGAAGCTCGTCTTGTCCTCCCTCGTCTCGACACTGGTGATCTACGCGGCCGGCTACGCCTACTTGACGGCGTGGCTCGCGGCTGTGGCTAGAACCAGTCTGGCCGCAGCCCTGGTGGCGGGGCTCGTGTCCGGTGTGCTCATATTCATACCATGGGACCTGCTCAAGGCGCTCGCGGCGGCCGTCCTGGTCGTCGCCACCAACAAAGTGAGGGCGAGGCTGCTCAAAGAGCTGAAAGAGTACGCGTCGCCCTAGAGAGCCCTCTGCGCCAACCCCTAACTCCGACAGGCCGCCGGTGGGCGTCTTCCCCCGAGGTCCCTACTGCCTCCCCAGGTAGCCCTCCACTTCCCTCCTCAGGCTGCTCTTCAGCTCCCTTATCCTCTCGGCCTGCTCGAGGGCCCTGTTTATCCAGTCCCTGCTCGCCTCAATACCCTTCCTCGTGAAGTAGGCCACGGCCTCGCTCCTGCTCTTGAATACACCGGCGTCGACGAGCCTGTCTATGAGCTCCAGGTCGCTACTGTGGATCCTGGCCGAGACGACCACGGTCTCGGCCACCGCCCTCGTGACCTCCCTGAAGACCTCGCGGAGGTTCTTGAAGGCGTCCTCGGCCGTCCTCGCCGTGTGCCTAAGCGCCTCCTCCACCATCTTCGAGAACGCGCTGCTGAGCTCCGCGGCCTTCGCAGCCGCCCTCCCCTTGTGCTCCGACACCACCTTGTCGATGTGCTTCCTAAGCTCGTCTAGCTCGGCCTCGATCCTCGACTTGAACTCCTCGACCTCCCTCTCCAACCCCTGCCTCTGGGCCTGGCCGAGGCTGGCCTCTAGGAACTTGCTGATCTCGGCGATCTCCCTCGCGATCCTCTCGAGCCCCTCTGCCAGGGCCTTGACCGCCTCGCCCTCCCTACCCTCCCTGTAGAGCTCCTCGAACCGCTTCTCCGTCTCGGAGACAAGCCCCCTAACTCTAGCCAAGAACTCCTTCATCTTCTCCGAGAAACTCTCCCCGCTCATGTTTACCCCATTACAGTATTACAAGATTACAGCCTTTTAAGCGTTACAGGGGCCCACCCCGAGGGCGGAGCAGCCGGTTGAGGAGGGTTGAGACCCCGCGCAGGATAAACAGGGTGACCTCCACACGGGTCAAGGCCTGGCCGAGGCCGCGGACCTCACCCTCGTCGTAGAGCTAGGCGAAAAAGTGGGGGCGAGGTCAGCGGAGAACTGTGCGTAAACGTTCGTGTACAACGTCGCCCAACTACCCCTGGCTACAGGAGCGCTGTACAGCCACTGCGTCTCTCTGAGGCCGGAACTAGGGTGCTGAGCGGCATAGGCGTCGTGCTTAACCCCCTAGGGCTGCTGAGAGCGGGGCCAGCTAGCGCGGTCCACCCCGTGCCCTGGAGGCCTCTCACGGGAGGACAGAGAAGCCGCGGAGAGCATCGTCAAACACACTGCTGAAGAGGGCGGCGAGGCGCTCTACAACGCTCCAAGATACTGGGCAGCAGTCCTCGTACTGGACGAGGACGAGAATTAAGCCTTAGACGCGGCGCGACCGATTAGAGGAACGGCTGCTAGAAAAGCCCCGGCTTCGGCCTGGGGGTTCGTAGTGCCGGCGTGTCCTTGAGAGAGTTGGGGGGAGGCCCTCTAGACAACGACTACTCTAACGCCGGCTTTGACCGCCGCGGTGGCTTGCGAGCTCTCGCTGGTGACGGGCTCAGTGTTCTTCTCGAGGGCTAGCGCTATGAAGAGCGCGTCGTACACAGTTGTCTTGTGCTTTGAGGCGAGCTCGAAAGCACCAGCTAGGTAGTCCCTCTCGTCTACAGCTGGTATAGCGTCTTCCAGTAGAGCCCTAATATAGTGAGCGCTACGTTGTAGTCGATTTCGCCCCTGGTAACCCTCTTCCATAGGGCGTTCGCGACTTCTTTAACGGCGAGGTCGAGGGTTACGACGCCATCCATTAATAACTCCCTGACCTTCTCCCACCCGGCTTCACGTGTAAAGTACTTCACCAGAGCGGACGAGTCAACGACTCTCACGGTCCTCCCTCACGGACAGTGCCGAAAAGCCCTCCTCGGCCGGCTTGACTTTGCTTAACAGCTCGTCCCAGACCTTCACGTACTTCCTGGTCTTGACCCTTGCTGCGAGCTCTTCGAGAAACCTCTTTACCTCCTCGCTAATGTCAACACCGCTCTCCTCAAGCAGCTTCTTAACCTCTTCTCTAACTCTCACACAAACGACTACCGTCTTCAACGGACAACCCGCTTTATACCAGCCAACTACTAGATTATAAACGCACATGCCTACAGTAGTGTAGACATAGCAAACCTCACTGAGCGACGCTGCTACACGAGCGCCGAGCCCCGAGTACCTCGCGGCGTCAACCCCCCTTATTGTAGTAGAAAGAAGCCCCGTGGCCTGGGGCACTGTCTAAGCCTGTGTTGCGCGGGGGGAGACCGCTCGGCAGTTAAACCCCGTACTCATAACGGCTGGTAGTGCTTCTACACGACTCGGCCGCCTGTTGTACCGGTGGCTGACAAGGTGCTTCCACAGTAGTACCAGGAGTGAGGCGACCGCCCGGGTAGAGGGTGTGAGGGGCGCCGGGCCGAGAAGAAAAGGTGGTCTCAGACCTCCACGTGGCCCTCGTTCGCTCGGTAACACGGGCGGCGGCTCGACAGGCCCGGGCTCTCGGCGGGCTGTCAGAGTTCTAGGGCTCGCTGGTACTCCTTGCTGTGCTTCCCCAGCTCCTCGAGCGCCTCGGGGTTCTTCTCCACGAGCTCGTTGACTATGCTGAGGTACCTCGCCACCCTGACGGCGTTGGGCGATATCTTCTTCAGCTCTCTTCCGTCTACTACCACGTAGTGCTCTCTGTCGACTTTCTCTCCGAGTATGTACTCCGCCTCGTTCACCGACGCCTGGAGGGCGAAGCAGTGGGGGCTCCCGTCGATTGTCACGACAACGAGCTTCCTCGGCTTCGTGGACCTTATCATGCTAGCGAGCTTGCCGTAGTAGGCTGCGCTCTCCCGCTCCGGGCAGGCCAGTAGGACCGCGCGGTTCTTGGAGAGCTTCTCGAACAGCTCCGGGTTTACAACGGGCAGGCAAGCGGAGGCTACTAGTATCTCGCCGCCCTCTAGGTGCGGTGCCTTGACCCACGTGCTCCATACCCAGGAGACTCCGCGCCTCTGCTCCTCAGAGCTCAAGGCCCTCACCGTACCTCTCGAGTAGCTCCTCTACCGAGGGCTCCCTCCTGCCCCGCGTGTACTTGTCTAGGAGTAGGAATACGCAGTACTGGCCGCACATTGTACAGGACTTCAACGCGGCACCGCCGAACTGACCCCTGATCTCCGCTGCCCTCTCCGGGTCGTACGCGTTCTTCAGCTGGTACTCCCAGTCGAGCTTAGCCCTCGCGACGCTCATCTTGACGTCCGGTAGAGCCGCCCTCCTTCCGAGCTTGACTAGGTCCCCGGCGTGAGCGGCTATTTTGGAGGCTATCAGGCCCTCCTTGACCTGTTCCTCGTTTGGGAGGCCGAGGTGCTCGGCTGGTGTCAGGTAGCATATCAGGTCTGCGCCCGCCGCTGCCGCTAGGGCTGCCCCTATCGCCGCCGCTATGTGGTCGTACCCGGCCGCCGTGTCCGTTACGAGGGGGCCTAGCACGTAGTAGGGTACACCGCCCGAGAGGGACTTCGCGAGCTTGACGTCCGCCACCACCTTGTCTAGCGTCACGTGGCCTGGGCCCTCGATCATCACCTGGACCCCCTTCTCCACGCTCTCTCGCGCGAGCTTGGCGTTCAAGAGCAGCTCGCCCACTTGGAGCTCGTCGAGGGCGTCGGCCGTCGCGCCCGGCCTGAGGGCGTCGCCCAGGCTTATCACGGCGTCGTACTCCCTGAACAGCTCCAGTACCTGCCCCCAGTTCTCGAGGTACGGGTTCTCCCTGCCGGTCTCCAGCATCCACGCGGAGACCATTGAGCCGCCTCTACTCACTATGGGCATGACCCTCCTGCTCTTCACCGCCCTGGAGGCGAGGTCCCTCGTTACGGCCGCGTGTATGGTCATGAAGTCCACCCCGTCCCGCAAGTGCCTCTCCACCACCTCGAGGAACCAGTCAGGGGGTATGCTCGCCACGCTACCGTACCTCCTCACGCCCTCTATCCATGCCTGGTAGGTGGGGACTGTGCCGAAGGGCGCTCCCCCCGACTTCTCTATGAGCCTCCTCCTCACGTAGTCGAGGTCGCCGCCCGTGCTCAAGTCCATCAGCGTGTCCGCCCCGTACCTCAAGGCGAGCTCCACCTTCCTCTCCTCCAGCTCGTAGTCCACGTAGACGCCGCTCGTCCCCACGTTCACGTTGACCTTGGTCGTAAGCCCTTCACCGACCCCGACCAGCCTAGCCCCCTTCTTCCTGTTGTTCCTCGGTATAACTACTCGGCCAGCCGCGACCCTACGCCTCAGCAGGTAGTAGTCGACACCCTCCCGGGAGGCCACCTCCCTAATGAAGTCTACCTCGCCCCCCGACCTAGCCTCCAAGATCAGGGTCATAAACCCACCGCATTACAGGTATATTATAATCAGGATATAAACAGATCAATAACCGGGTTATAACACCTTGCTGGGCTTACTTCTCCCCTCACAAGGTTGAGACACCATCCAGCCTGCCTGCTACTACATTTCTATGATGGAAATGTCCCCCACCACGGAGACGTGGTTCAAGACGCCTCAGAAAGTGAATTACAACTATGACCCTGGGCATCTCTATTGGTTGGGTCGTCTATGCTCTGATGCTTGCCCATTTTGCTGTGGTGACTACGCGAAGTGTTTTCCCTTTGTACAAGGAGATTGATAAAAGGTAAGGTAGTGAAGGTAAGGTAGTGGTGGTTATAGCACGACTGTCTTAGCAGGAGCCTTAATAAAAAAGCGTGAAGGACCTAAGGTTTGGTCCCCGTGCACTGCTTTAGCTCGTCTGCTAGCTCTACTTTCCAGTACTCGACATACAGCCTCCCTACCTCGTCGCTGCTCGTCCTCCTCTCATAATCCGCTACTAGGTTGTCAGCAACTATTAGGGCGCCTGTAATAGACGTGACAAGCCTGTGAAGGACTGCCTTGTCAACGTTGGGATATCCAGAGAGACTGTCGAGCGACGTGTAGGACTTCGCGTAAGTGCCTACGTACGCAGCAACGTTCTCGAACTCTGTGCCTTTAACCGCCTTCATGACCTCGAGCACCTTTGAGCACTGCCCGCAATAATTCGAGTTCCTGCACACGCCTTCAAGCTTGTTCAGGAAGGTCTTGACACGTGGATTGGTAAAGCCTTTGATGGCCCTGGCCATCACCTCTGCGTTTTTCTCCGCGTCCTCACTAAGGAGCACCTTTGCGGGGTGCCTGCCGGGCTGTGCTGCGTGGTGTCTGCTCACGACCTTTGCTAGAAGGTCGTAATAGGCCTTCAAGTGCTCGTTAGATTCGCGAAGCGCCAGCCACTCTAATACTACTCCAACTACGTGCTCGTGTAGGGGGAACGTGAGCTCCTTCTTACTCTGTCTCCGATAGTTTTTCTTGAATTCTTCGAGGTAGTACCCAGAGGCCTTACCAAGGTCGTGCAAAACACCGGCGCAGTAGGCCAGTTTAAGGGGGTCGAGAGCTTCGGGTAGCTTGTTGCCTAGAGCACTCTTTAAGACCTCTAGTCTGTCTCTAAACAAGCATACCATGGTCTCCGCAACGTCATGGAGGTGATTCACGAGCGGGACAATGATTTGTTGCCCGCAGTCGGCGTAAGCGAGAGGCCAATTATTCTCAACAAGGTTGGGGCAGTCTACTGCCACAATAACAACCCCTCCCCATTCTTGTAGCAACCTTCTTTTGCCTTCAAGTAGACGCCTTCAAAGCTCTCGCCACGCTTGGCAGTTGGGTACAACCCTTTGATCGCCTGGATGAGGTTAGCTTTCATCAGGTTGCGAGTACTGTCTTTAGATGTGCGTTCTTCGAAAACCTCGATGTTGTTAACGCGCTTCACGATTAAAACCTTGAGGTACCTGGACTCACTCCCCTCTTCCTTCTTAATTTCTGTTTCGAGACACTTGTACCCGCTCTTCTCCTCGTACTCTATGAGCTTTGATAACTCTACAGCCACAACCTCTAGATTTTTGTAGTTCACTGGTTTTCCGACACGCACGTTGCTGACAACCACAGATACAAGCACGCCGCTCCTTGCTAATTGTTTCACGTACCCTTTTTCTAGTATGGTGGCGAGATCGTCCGGTTGTGCATCGCTCTTCAAGTAGCTTTCAAGAATTGTAGACTTAGACATAGCCGCGTATTCTAGGATCCTGCCCGCGCCAACTTCCTCTAGTAGCTCCGCGAAGCTCCTGTAACCATCTCTGTTGCTGAGGAGTCTCCACTCTACTTCCTCTCCGCTTTTTAGAACTTCGCTTATTTTTTCAATTGAGCCACGCACGCGTTTCTCATCGTACATGTTCGCGAACTCCTTGGCGACTTCATCGGCTGTTTTGTTGCTTGGCATGATTATATGGACTTCTGCCCCCCTCTCCTTGCACGCGCCGAAAAGCGGAGATGTCTCTCTACAAAGCCTTCCAGCTCTCTGTGCCAGGTTTTCCATTGGCGCCGGGTCTGTGAACAGCACTCTGCCTCCGAACTCTACCCCGGCCTCGACGACCTGCGTTGAGACTACCGCCCCACGGCAGTTTTCTAAGATGTTTTTAATTCTCCGCAGTGCATCATCCCTGTCCTTGTTGCTGAGCAAACCGTGGATGAGCACAACGTCGCCGCCGCATGCTTTTCTCTCTACCAGGGCTTTGTAGGTTTCTACAGCAGACTTCACGGTGTTCTTGATTACGAGCACAGGCTCTTTACTACAGTATATCTCTACTTTACCGACTAAGTCGCTCGGGTCTACGAAGTACGTTCTCCAGGCTATTCGGTGGCTTCCCTCGAAGCCGCTGTCACATATACGTATAAGCTCGCCGTTCTTTACCAGCTTCTCCAGATTGTCCAGTTGTGTGTTTCCGCAACCAACGTATATAATTGGGACCCTGCGGTCTTTTCCTTCCGCTATCTTCACTAGCTGCTCTATAATACTGCTATGCATTGTGGCCGTTTCTACCACGAGCGGTAGATTTAAGTCTAAGAGGTACCTCAGCGCTGCGAGTAGGGCAGTGTAGGAGTCCTCTTCGCGTCCGAAGGCGTCACCGCCGAGGTAAATGTGCGCCTCGTCGAGAACCACTGTGGAGGTGTTTATCGAGAGCTCGAGAGGATAGTAGTGGCCATGCGTTACAAATTCCTTTCCGAGGACTTTGAACATTTCTGCAACAGGGACCCTGTAGAGGTTGTAGACGAAGCTGTCGAGCGTCGTGACCACTAGCTTTTTGAGGAAGTAGGGGGACTTACCTTGAGGGTCAACGTCGTCCATAGACTGGTAGCCGGAGCCGTTGTAGTACCTCTTGAACTTCTCGAGGTAGATCTCCTTCACGAGCGCCCTGTAGGGGACTACGTGAATGAGCCCCGCCGCTATCTTCCCGTGGTAAGCCTCCTCGAAGAGCCACAGAGAGGTTAGGGTCTTGCCGTAGCCCGTAGGGGCAATAAGCACTACTGTCTTCGTCTCAACGAACTTCTCTACTAGCTCCTTCAAGGCTTGTCGAGAGCTGAAAAAACTACTGAGTTGTTCGGGGTATTCCATACAGAGACCTCGCTAGCTAAGCCAGCTTAGAGAGCAATTTTAGCAGCGAAGCGTAGTCATTGACGGCACTGCAAGCCACTTTATCGTCCTTAGCGCATTCAAGGTAGAGTTTGTCATAGACCCTTGCGAGCCTGCTGCCGCACGAGGCCAGCGCGTCGATGAAAGACGTCTCTACGTAGGCAAACAAGTCTTCGATGCAGCTAGCTATAATACTGTCGAGGTTTTCGATTTTACCCGCCAAGTTCTTGAGGTGGCCGATTGCTTTATCGAGGTACTTCACCAAGGCCAGTGCGCCCTTAGAGTCGAGCATGCTCAGTACGTGTGTGAGCGTTAGAGGTCTCTCCCACACGACCTGGGGTCTCTGCTGTCCGGCTCCGGTTATGTTGATCAGCCTGAACGCCTCTGGTTTATCGTAGAGAATGCTGGCTGAACTGATCAAGTTGTAGGTTTTGTAAGCGTCGTAGGCGAGCATTGTAAAAGCCAGTAGAACCGCCAGCTCTAGGCTGAGGCTTTCCACTTGAGACGCATGTCTCAAGTAGCTCTCGATAGACGGCGTACCGCCCACTTTTTGTCTAACAACAGCACCCACATGCATAAGTGAGTACATGAGAGGTGCTGCCGATAACGAAGCGGCGGACGCGTCCGGGACTAGGAATAAGTCGTAGATCTTCCTCTCACCACCTACAATCTTAGTGACCTTTCCAGTAATCGATATCACGCTGCCCGCTAAGGCGAGGTAGAGTGACCCGACGTTTATCTTTTCTTTACTTGCCAACACTCCTTCTTTATATGCTGAAAACACGTACGTCCTTAGCAGCATTGGCACGCTAGTGGTTATTGCGGCATTGTTCACTAAGCCCCCGTTCTGGTAGAAGTCTACAAGCGCGCTGCAAAAGTCTTTTCCGGTAATGTCGATTCCAGCGTTCGCAATGATTTGTTTATCGGACGTATTACCAGCTTTATAGAGACTGGGCCTACTTCTCTTCACATCACATACATTAGTATTCAGGAACGCTGCTACCTCCCTGCATAGCGTGTCAAAATCGGTTACACTGAGCCGCGCTACTCCGGTTTCAAAGCCATTTAGGATCTCACTTTTTGTGTGGGATGGGAGCTTGTCGTATACCGCTCCTATGGCCGCAGCCTGGAAGTACCTTCCAATGCTCCTCTCGCCGAGAATTTGGACATCGATTATGCTTGTAGTGCTCATGGCTAACCCCCACGAGCATCTCGGCTAAGGGAGCACATACCGTCTCGTGGGGTTCTACAGCTCTGCGCTAATACCTTTTTGGGAGTGAGAACTACTGTCATAGCTCATCACCACCACAAGTCCTTCGACTTCTGGTGCCTGTACTGCCCTGCAGGGCTCTACTAGCTTAAAGAGCGGCAGAACGTGTTCGGGTAGGGGGACTACAACGTTATGCGATGCGAGCTGCGATGGCACGTAGTAGCGCTTCGACCTATAGTTTAGGTCTGGCATGGGTAGCACTTGCGTAGCTACCGGGTCAAGAGACTCTACGCACGTGCTGTCAACGTATAGCCAGGTTCGAAACTTGTCCCCGGGTCCAAGCAACTTTACGTTTTTGACGTACATGGACCTCGAATAATCGACTGCTAGAAAACCCTCTTTACTCCCCAGCCTCACGACGCCGAATGGAGCTTTCTCGGCAACAGCGTCTAGCTTCTCAAGCTGTATCCCCAATTCCCTAGCTAGCTTATCACCATCTACAACCCACGCCAATCCAACTGTCACGCCTGGCGCATACGTGGCCCCGACTCCCTGTACCGGCATCGCCCTCGGGATAGCGCTTTCAAAAGGCTCCGTCTTTATTCTCCCGCGTTCCGTGTCGCCCTTGTAAGGGCTGGCTATGATTCTTCCAGGCTCCTGTGCCGTTGCGAGGCCCGTGCTGTGGGGGTGCGCGCGGACCCCCGCCGCGGCCGCTATCGTCGCCTCTAGGAACACCTTCATGGTCGACGATATCAACCTCCCATCCCCCCACTTGACCTCGCTCTCAGCGTTGGGATTCAGCCCCAAGACCCTAGCAAGTGGGTACGCGAAAGCCCCCACAACAGTAGTGGGCGGAGGGAGGACATAGGCTGGCTGTGCGGCCGAGGCCCCCCTGTGCCTGACTACAAAGCCCCAGGAGAGGAGGGCCTCGGTGTAAAAAACCCTAATCGCGCTCAAGGAGACCATCTGCTGCTACACCATGAACAGTAGTTCGAGCAACTTAGCTAGCTTCTCCCTAGCCTTCTCTAAGGCTTCCGTATGCGTTGAGGCTTTCTCGAACGTCACGTCTTTCAGTTGACCCGCTACTGTTGGTTCCTCTAAACCCTCTCCATTATAGGCGAATATGTTGATGGTCTCTTTACTACCCTTTTCGTTGAGGATCTTTGTAAGCGACACAGCTCTCTCGTACGTCTTCTTGATATAGTCCCGCGTGATACCGGGGCTCGTGACGAACTCTACCGGCCCCTTGCTCAAGGAGGCGACTAAGCTCTTGACTTCCCACACTGGTGTGTACCTAGACCGCTTGGCCCCGAAGACCATGCCGTCGACCATAGCTATGAGGGCGTCCACTGCCGCCTTTGCCCTTTCGGGTGCCTGCTTCTTCAGGTCTTGGTCTAGCTCGCCGTAATACAGCCTAGAAATATCGCTTGCAACGAGCTCGGCTGAGAACGTGTAGACGGCTGTACCGCTCTCGATGTAGAAGAGCTTCTGAGCCCCCGCAAGCTCGGGTGGCGAGTACCTCGTGTGGAGTTGCGGCACAACTGCAACACCGCCGCCTTCAATGGCGTCAAGTGTTGGGAGCATGTAGCTGAACCTGATCGCCGAGTTCCTCTTCACGGTCTTCGGCGTGTAGAGGAAGCCGGCGACGTCTGCGACCACGCTTGCCTTCACAAACGCCTTTTCTATTGCAGCAGCATTGGCACTCTTGAGCCATTGATCAACACTTGCTGAGCCTGTGACTCGCGTGAGTTCGCCACCATAGAACGTTGTTACCACGGTGTCATCCGAGAACTTCAAGAAGTAGCCTAGCTCATCCATTCTGGTCACGGGTAGACCCCTTTCCTTGGCTATTTGTGCTAGGAGTAGCTGGTAGCTGTGCGCCAGTGACTCTCCGCTGACGGCTGGGACGTATACGACTGTATAGCCGTTTTCGGTCTTCAAGACTACGGGGGCTTTGCGGTGCCTGGTATAGTTGCCAACGGCCTCCGCCATGTTCAGCGCTTCAGCGTTAACGGCGACCCTAACCGAGAGGGAGAGCGACAAGATCACGGTCCCACCCTACTGCTGTGCCTGTGGAGCTGGCTGTTGTGCTTGCTGGGTTGGCTGTTGCGCTTGCTGAGCGGGCTGGCTACACTTAAGCTTATCCCTGACCACCGGTATCTCGGCGTATGCCTTTAGCGCGATTTCCCTTGACAGCTTTATCATCTCCACCCTAGTCGACTTGCCGAGCTTGGCGAGCATCACTGACACGGCTTTATCAATACTCTCTGCGTCAATGCTTGGGCAGTACACGCCCAGGTTCTTCTCCTTATCGTAAATGACGCACTTGGTCTCTCCCAGACAGTTGGTGTAGTAGGCCCTGATGGCATCCCTCACGGACTCCATGAGGGTTACTTCGTCAACGGCGTTGCCGATTCGGTCTATGTAGCTGTAGTCGCCTATCGCTCCAAGGAAGGCGAGTATCTCGATTATCTCCGGGTACATTATTCCACCCAGGGCACCCTTGGCCCTACTATATACTCTGTAGCGGTCTCCTTATAAACTTTTCTCAAGTGATGGGATTATACAATAGCTTGGAACAAGATCGGTAATGACTGAAGTTCCAAAACCCGAAACACTACTCCCTGCACGTTATAGTTGCGTGCGGCTTGCTCGAGTAAACCCCCGTAGCGACCTCCTGGACAAGCCCGGACTCCATTAGCTCGGTAAGCCTCCTATGGGTGGTGGACTTGGGCAGACCTGCTTCCCTGGCGATCTCTGAGAGCTTGGCTCTCCCGGCCTCTAGGGCGCTCACTATTCTAGCGCTCTTCTCGTCGAGCCTGAGTTTCTCGGCCAGTACGCGCGGGTCAACCCGCATTTCGCAGTCAAAGCCCTCTCCCTCGACCACCACTCTCACCTTTCCGGCGAGCTCCCCGGGTAACATTAGTGCTGCCACGAGGAGAGCTGTGACGAGCATTCGCGGGCCTCCCGTCAAGTAGAGCTCTAACTCCTGAGCTTCGGAAGCGGCTTTGAGCAACGTCGAGTAAACAGACCTCAGCATCTTCTCATCGGGTACTACGGGCTCTAAGGTGCACTCCACTCTCATCGATGTGCAGATTAATGAGAGCGTAGCAAAGGCCTTCTGTACCCTTTCAAAGCCTCTAGCAGTCTTGAGCGCTAGCAACAAGACTTTATCGAACTTGCCAGAGGCCATCTCCCTAAATACGAAATCTATGTCGAATCCGAAGCTGGCGACTAGATAACGCATCGCCCACCCCACATCAATTATCTGAAACACCCAGTTATAGCCTGATCGAGTAGCCGCAACACAAACTCTCACGAGACAGTATGCTCGCGGGCAAGCATTAAAGACCAGGGCTCTTCTGGAGCTATTTGAGGCGCTCCCCGGACTTCGGCGAGGACTTCTCGTTGAGGGGCTTCACAGGACTTAGCGTGAGCCCGGCGGCACGCTGGTGTTCCGCCTAACGCGAAAGGGGCGCATTAAGCTCTGCGGGAGAGTTCGCAGGGGGGCTATGGTCTCCTCGAGGGCAAGACGCTTAGGTCAGTTAAGGTGAAGCCAAGCGCTGGTGAAGGGCCCGGCTGAAATCCTGAGGGCCGGAGTAGCAGACCTCAGAGACTAGTCCTGAAGACAAAGGTCGTGCTAAACGCTTTCCGGGACAGCCTGCATACATGGAGATGGGAAGGGGCTTAAAGCAGGGGACGCGCACGGTCAGTCACTATTGTAAACACAACTATTTCGCGCTCTACCAACGAGCCCATTTGGTGGTTGCCCCAGCTAGGTCTTCCCAGACAGCTGAGTGTTACGCGGAGAGTGATAGGCTTTATGCGGGAGTCTCGTCTCATCTCCTTGATAGCTTCGCTAGGAGGTCCTTCCACTTCTCTAGGCTACTGTGGAGGTTTACTATGTCCTCGTAGCCTAACACGGTGAGCCTGTCTTTTATCTTAGCAAAGGAGGCCCTGAGGCGCGGCTCGACGAGGTTCATGACTCTTGAGGCTTTGGCCTCGTCGCTTACGACCAGGTACAGTTGCTCGCAGTTCCACATATCCTTTGCGTGCGCCAACCTGGCCAGCGCCACGTCTACGTTTCCCTTGACGTCTACTTCGAAAGCCTTTAGTGGGGCGTGCCCGGGGGCGTCTCTCTAGGTAACATCCAATATATAAAGACCATCCGGCGTTTTCTCTTCTACCTTAACTACGAAGCCCAGCCACTCTCCTATGTCGCGAACCATTTCCACCAGCCTGCGATGATTCGGAGTCTCGGAGATGTAGCCTCTTTCTCGCGGGGACTCCACGTCAAACCTAGCAGTGGCGACAAGAACCCCCGCCGCCTTGTCTCTTATGCCATTGATAATAGTATCGATGATCCCGGGCCTTATGAGCGTGAAGCCGTGTATTTGCCACTCACTTAGAGGTCTCCTCCCCTGTGGCACGATATCGCCACACTCTCCCAGCTTTACAGGCCTTTTATACGCAGTTAGCCCTCTGAACTGTATGACCCAGGCCCACTCTCCAATTCTCGAGAAGGGTGCTTCGCCAACTTCAAAGGCACGCGCACAGTACTTTTCTTCGAACTCGCTGGCATCGACGCGGGCAACCTTTTCAACTGTGAACTCCCCGAGGAATTCCCACTCGTTCCTAGGACTTCTTGGCGATGGTTTCGCCAGCACTAGACACACGCTGCCCTCAGTAAGATTCTTAATCCCTGGAGGTTGCCTGCCAGGAGGAAAGTGAAAAACTTCGCAACTGGTCTCAAGACACCTGTCAAACCACTCTCGGGTTGTTAACACGATACAGCCGTACTTTCCCACCCCAGCCAACCAAACCCCCGCCATCTAGTTGTGTGAATTGAAAAGCGAGCTTATAGTCTTTTGCCAGCTGGCGACGCCGACCCCAAGACACTATTAACCCTGGTGTGTATGACAAGGTACAAATACGGTGTTCTCAGCTTCACCTTTTGATTACCTGAGCTCGGAGTACTGCCCATACTACTGGTGGCTACTCACGCGTAGCGGTGGCTCGCTTGCCCATATAGTAATAATGTTTCATGACCTGAGTGCTTGGAGAGCGACGTCCTCGAATGATTATCATAGCTATGCCCATATTCGAGAAATGGCGTAACGGCATGGTCTAGCCCAAGCATTCACACATTGTTCGCCGTAGGGGACGTATGATAAACGTGTTATAGGAGTCTTATTAACCTGATTATAACGTAGTGTTTGTGGGTGGGTTCCTTGGAGCTCGAGTCTATTATAACCAGGCTTGTAGTGGAGGAGTCGGCGCGGGAGCTGGTCGAGCTCTCGGAGAGCGACGTGCTGGTCGTGGGTGCGGGGCCCTCGGGTCTGACGGCCGCTAAGTACCTGGCCGACAAGCACCTCAAAGTGGTGGTCCTGGAGAAGAGGCTCAGCTACGGGGGCGGGATCGGGGGCGGTGGCAGCCTGTTCCACAAGGTCGTGGTCGACGAGAGGGCTCTCCCCGTCCTCGGGGACTTCAAGGTGAGGTACAAGGCGGCGGGTGTCGCAGGCTACTACGTCGTGGACTCCGCGGAGCTCATGAGCAAGCTGGCGGCGGGCGCCCTTGACTCCGGCGCGAAGATCATCCTAGGCGCCGAGGTCGAGGACCTCGTGGTCAGGGACAACCCGCTCAGGGTGGTCGGGGTCATGTTCAAGTGGAGCGCTATAACAGCCGCCGGCCTGCACGTAGACCCCTTGTTCGCCCTCTCTAGGGCTGTTGTGGACGCGACCGGGCACGAGGCGGTGCTGGTCAGCATACTGTCGAGGAAGAACAGGGTCGCCGGCGTCGCCGTTCCCGGCGAGAGGTCCGGCTTCGCCGAGAGAGCCGAGAGGGACGTCGTGGAGTACACGGGTAGGATGGTCCCGGGGCTCTACGTGGCGGGGATGTCGGTGGCGGCAGTCCACGGACTCCACAGAATGGGCCCAATCTTCACGGGCATGCTCCTCTCGGGTCGGAAGGTGGCGGAGGCGATCGCCAGAGACCTGGGTGTCCCGCAGTGACGAGCTGGAGAATACCCGTGGCTATGACCATCGCCGGCAGCGACTCCGGCGGCGGGGCCGGCGTTGAAGCGGACCTGAAGACCTTCAGCGCGCTGGGGGTCTACGGCACAGTCGTCATCACGAGCGTGACAGCCCAGAACACCCGGGAGGTCAGGGGGGTGTACGACCTGCCCCCCGACTTCGTGTACCTGCAGATCAAGACCGTTGTAGAGGACATCAGGGTGGACGCCGCTAAGACGGGTATGCTGAGCAACCCCGGGATAGTGGGGGCCGTCGCCGATGCCGTGGGGGAGTTCGGGATCAGGCTCGTCGTGGACCCGGTCATGGTGGCCAAGAGCGGCGCGAGACTACTGAGGGACGACGCGCTAGAGGCCCTCACGAGGAGGCTGCTCCCCCAGGCTCTCTTGGTCACACCGAACGCGAGCGAGGCCGGCGTCCTCGCGGGCTTCCCCGTCGAGTCCGTCGAAGACGCCAAGAGAGCGGCTAGGGCCATACACGATAAGTACGGCGTCCCCGCGGTCGTGGTCAAGGGGGGCCACTTGAAGGCGGACAGGGTTGTCGACGTACTGTTCTACGAGGGCGACTACTACCTGTACGAGGCCGAAAGGATCGAGTCGGGCTGCCTCCACGGAGCCGGCTGCTCATTCTCGGCCGCGGTAACGGCCTTCCTGGCGAGGGGGTTGAAACTGCCGGAGGCCGTCAAGATGGCTAGGGGGTTCATGGACTACGCTATAAAGTACGGGGTCAGGGTCGGGGGCGGCCACTGCCCGGTGAACCCGATGGCCTACCTAGAGGTGCCGGCCTACAAGTACGCCGCCATAGAGAACGTCAGGAGGGCTGTGGAGGCCCTCCTAGAGAACCAGGCCCTCGTAATGCCCTACGCTCCGGAGGTGGGCATCAACGTGGTGGAGGCGCCGCACCCGCTCTACGCTACGAGCCCGGGCGATGTGGTTGGTGTAGAGGGGAGGATCGTCAGGGCGGGGGGCAGGCTTGTCAAAGTAGGCGATGTCAGGACTGGCGCTTCGAGCCACCTCGCAAGGCTCGTACTGGCGCTGGTCAAGAGGGGGCTCAAGGTGAGGGGGGCCGTCAACGTAAGGTACGGCGAGGACCTGGTGGAGAGGGCTAGGAGAGCCGGTCTAAGAGTTGTGTTCGTGGACAGGAGGCTGGAGCCCCCAGAGCTGAAGTCCCGCGAAGGGGGTAGCATGGAGTGGATCGCGGGGCTCGCCGGCGGGGAGGAGCCCGACTTGATTTACGACGTAGGGGACGTCGGCAAGGAGCCCATGGTCAGGGTCCTCGGAGAAGACGCCGTGGACGCGGTGACGAAACTGCTCTCGATCCTCAAGACAGGCTGAAGCCGAGGCTTATCCACCCGGTGGAACCTAGAGTCCCGGCGACCCCGCGGAAAAGGAGTACACTGCTTACTTCAGTCTACCACCGGGGTTCGCAGGGGCGGCGTAGAGCTGGAAAGCCCAGCAGCTCTTATCTAGGTTGGCTACAGGCGGCTCTTCGCGACTCTTCCGGCAGGGTCGCGCACCTGAGGTCCGCGCTCTTACTACTCCTAGTGCAGAGAGCTCTTGGTTTCAGCAAGTGCGTGCTCTCGCAGGCCGCTTTATTCGAGCCGAGTCTGAGGTGGGTGTACAGGTAGAATCGCCGTGGTCTCGGGCCGCTAGACGGACCCGCAAACAACGGCCCTCGTAATACGCACGGATCACCTTTGTCTATGGAGACCCTCCGGTGTCTCGCCACCGCCGGCCAAGGAGGATCTAAGCTATTAGCCCGGCACGGCTACTAGGAGTCTTGGGGGCGTGGGTCCTTGGCCCGGAGCAGCGCCGTCAACGCTATGAGGCACTGCGCGGGCGCGCTCGCCGAGTTGAGGAGGTGCGCCAAGCTCCTCCCGGGTTCGAGGGTCTCGCTCACCGAGGGCTGCGAGGAGCTGCTGGACAAGTTCCAGGAGTGCGTTGCCCTCTCCTTCGTCCCCCTTGAGGAGGTGGAGAGGGCCCGCCGCTACGTCCAGGAGCTGAACAGCCTGCTCTCCGAGGTCACAGCGAACCTCGGCGGGAGGGGCTGGGCCCTGCCCAGGGAGACCAGCGACTTCTCGAGAGACCCTCTCGAGCACCTGAAGAAGAAGATCACACTCTACACCTACGACCTCCTCAGGAGGAAGACGACCATCACAGAGTACGCGTCGAAGGCGAGGTCCGCGCTGGGCTCTAGTATGAGGTCTAACCTCAGGATAGTCTTCGAGGTCTACGTCCTCGCATCGGTGGTCAAGCACCTCGCCGGGCACGGGGCGAGAATAGTGTACCCGGAGCACAAGTTCATTTACTTCGACAGGCAGGGGAAGCAGGCCTCTGGCTCCATACCCCCCAACCTGGCCGTGGAGCTGGACGAGGGGGTCCTCAGCTTCTTCCTGGAGGCCCCTAGGCCCCTGGGCTGGAGGGGCCTCAAGGACCTGAGCAGGGTGTGGAGGTTCTACGTTACCCTGAGGCCCGACATCATGGTCTACTCAGGCCTGGTCCTGGACATAGTCGACCTCTCTAGTAACGGGCCTCCCGTTAAGCGGCCGGACGTGATAGTCGAGTGCAAGGAGCTGGAGGACTGGTACGCGAGGACCAGGGAGCTCAAGGGGCCCGTGAACCCGTCTCTCAGCTTCAGCGAGTGGTTCAGGAGGTGGTTGTCCGGCCTCTGGAGCGGGCTGGCCGACGTCCTCGGAGTGGACCCCAGCGTGGTGAGAGAGGTCGCGGAGGGGGAGAGGAGGGGCGTGAGGGTCACGGAGGCCCAGCTCGTCAAGTTCTACAAGGCCTTCTACGACCCCAGGAGGTTCTACCTCGTCTCCTCACCCAGGCTACCCGGCTACGTCCGCTCCGACCTTGAGTCCTCGGGGATAGTGGTCTACGACGGCGTGAGGATCGGGGAGCCCGGCGCACTAAGGGAGCTCGCCGAGGAGCTCGCGAAGTTCGCGGAGCCCGTGGAGGAGCCCTCGAGGCACTTGAGGAGGGTGAGGGAGGCCCTCCGAGGGCTGGGTCTCGAGCTCAGCGAGGACGAGCTGTCGAGGCTGCTAGCCGAGTTCGCCCTCAGCAGGTTGGGCGAGTTCAAGGACTTCACCCTGTCTAGAAGGGCCGAGACAGCCGCGTAGACAGCCGCGCCCATGGGCGCAGGCGGGGAGCCGGTCGAGATCCCCGAGACAGCCCTCACTACTCGGGACGCGGCCTCTAGGCCTCATCCCGGCCAGTAACCTACTATGTCACACACCCCTTAAAGCATGACAGGAGAGAGGGGGTCAGTAGTGCGCGACCACTTCACCCCTCAGCCCTGCAGCCCTCTTCACCCCCGGCTCAGAGGCCCCCCAACAAGCCTTCATCCCCTCTCCGAGTCGTGGAGTCGTCGTCACAGCCCTTATAACAGTTTCCCCGTTTCACCGGTATAAAGGCCTAGCCGCACCCCCACGGTGGGCCGGTACATGCGGCGGGGCCCTACCCCACTGCTCCTCCGGCGACCCTGCCCGTTTATTACCTCGCTAAGCCCTCATAGATCCGTGTGCTGCCTATGGCGTCGGGCATATCCGCGAAGAGGCGGTGGATGGCCAGCGAGAGGATCGCGCTGAGCGTTCTCGGCGAAATGGGTTTCAGGGTGCTGGAGACGGGGAGGAGGGTGGTGGTGAACGGGGTCGAGGTGGGTGAGGTCGACGCGATCGCCGAGGACTCCGAGGGGAACGTCTACGCTGTCGAGGTGAAGGCCGGGAGGCTCGACGTGAGCGGTGTCAGGCAGGCCTACGTAAACGCCCTGCTCGTGAACGCCAAGCCGATGGTGGTGTGCAAGGGCTTCTCGGACGACGCGGCCAGGGAGCTCGCGGAGAGGCTGGGTGTCAGGGTGGTCCAGTTGTCGGACGTCTTCCTGGTGGAGAGCGAGGAGCTCTACTCCCTTATGAGGGAGGTCGTGGAAGAAGTTTTGACGGACTACCTAGAGGTATTCTACGGCTACAGCCCCCAGCTCAAGCAGGAGCACCTCGAAGTGCTGCAGGCCATAGCCTCGTCGGCCGACATCGGCGACGCGGCCGGTAAGCTGGGCATCGACGCGCAGGCCCTCGCCAGGAAAATCGAGGAGCTGAGGAGGGCGGGCGTACTGCCGAGGTGGGCGGTCAAGTACTCATCGGTGAGGAGGGTGGCGCAGGTCCTCGTGTGGAGGCGCAGCCTCGCCAGCGCGCTGGAGGAGAGCAGTAGGCTGGTGGAGACTGCGAGAGTTCTGAGAGAGGAGCTCAGGGAGCTCAAGGCAGCGGTCAGCGGCCTCGCCGCACAGCTGAAGAGGCTTTCGGAGACAGCCGCGGCGGTGGAGGAGAAGTCGAGGGCCTCCCAGGCCCAGGGGCAGCAGTAGGGGCCCCGGCACTCCAGGACGCGGCGGGGCCCGGGTGGTGTCTAGCCCACCCTACCAGGCGGGCTCTGGGGGTGTGCGTTAAAAGAGGTCTCAGAGGTTCGTGTGGGCGGGTGCTACGCGGGCGGCCTCCCACTACTCCATACGCTCTCGAAGTAGCTCGTGACCTCCTGTGCCAGCTTGGTCGAGTCGACTAGCAGGGTCGTCTCGTGGTTCCTCGTCAGCGCGCTCTCGGTCCAGTTGTGGCTACCTATGAAGACGTACTTCCCGTCGATGATGACTATCTTGGCGTGTGTGGTGACGCTCTTCGACTCGTCCAGCTTTACGGGCACGCCGTTTTGGACGAGGTAGTTGATGGTGTCGGGGTAGCTAATTAGCGTCTGGTCGTCTACGACCACCCTCACGTCTATGCCCTTCTTGTAGAGGTCTACGAGCTTCCTCAACAGCTTGTTCACCGGGTCGTCGGGGTATCTCGGGTCGTACTTGACGACGTACATCACGACGTAGACGCTCTTGTTCGCCCTGTCCAGGTAGTAGGTGAGGTTACCGTAGTACGCTCTGTCGGGCAGGAAGAAGACTCCCCCCTCGGGCGCCGCGGGTTGCTGTCCCCCGGGGCCCGCCACGTGTAGAGCCACGTAGTAGCCCACCACCAGGCCGGCGATGAAGACGGCCACGAGGGCGCCCAGGCCCACGCCCCTCAACACAGACACCCCCATCTTGATCAGGGGGGCGGACGGCTTTTAGGCTTTGTATTCGTTGGCCCCTTGATCGCACGGTCGTCGAGGTAGAGGGGGCCTCAGTGGACGGGGCCTCGACCTACTTATTAGACTGTGTAAAAATAGTTGCACGAGGTCTGCGGGATGCAGTGCCCTCCAAGGGACAGGCTGCTAGAGGCGTTGGTAGAGGGGCTTGTCAGCGCTTTCAAGAGCGTCTTCGGCGATAGGCTTGTCTCCCTCGTCCTCTACGGCTCCTACGCAAGGGGGGACTACAGGTCTGACAGCGACATTGACCTGATAGTAGTGCTGGAGGAAGTGGGCGACAGGCTGGAATTACACAGGGAGCTGGACCTAGTCGAGGAGGCCCTCCGGCCAGTCTTCGACTGCTTGAGGGAGGCGGGGCTCAGGCCGGTCCTGTCCCCCGTCGTCTTGGACAGGCAGTCGGCCTCTATTACTAGGCCTCTCTACCTCGACGCCGTGTTCGACGCGAGGGTCCTCTACGACAGGGGCGGCTTCATGACCAGTGTCCTAGAGAGGGTGAGGAGGCGGCTGGAGGAGTACGGTGCGGAGAGGAGGAGAGTAGGCAGCAAGTGGGTGACCGTCTTGAAGAGGGAGTACAAGTTCGGGGAGGTGATCGAGCTTTAACAACGTCGAGATGGCGAAGTCCTACTTCGAGGAGGCGGAGAAGAGGGTAAGGGTTGCCGAGATGATGTTGGGCGAGGGCTCCTACGCGTACGCCATAAGGCAGTGCCAGGAGGCTGTAGAGCTCTCCCTCAAGGCGTCGCTGAGGCTGGTGGGCGTAGAGCCCCCTAAATGGCACGACGTCGGCCCTGTCCTAGTAGAGCTCTCCGACAGGTTCCCCGACTGGTTCAGAGACAAGATACCCGAACTGGCCGCCATCTCGAGGTGGTTGAGGAGGGAGACGGAGCCCTCCATGTACGGCGACGAGGAGACGGGACTACCCCCTTCCAGGCTCTACACGAGGCCGTACGCGGAGAAGGCCGTAGAGGCGGCGAAACTCGTGGTCTCCTACGCCAAGCGCCTACTATCCGAGTACACGCGGGGGCCGGGCTGACCGCCACGCAGCAGCGCCCGTTGTCCTCGGGCCGGCCCTCCTGCTACGTGGCCACTCTCGCCACCCTCCTCGTGGCCACCACATCAGTACAGCAGACGTCTCTCAACACTACGTCGCCTATGTTGACGGGCGCCCTCAAGACGACGTCCTTTAGCTTCTCCATCACCAGCCAGATACAGCCTTTGGGTACCGGGCGCCTCGTCTTGACGGAGACCGCTGGCGCATCGCCCGTGGGAGCAATGCCCCAAACCCCGCGGACCTCAACCTAGACGGGAGCCGTGTGCCGTTGGGCTCGACAGCCGCCCATGAGCCCACACGGGTACCCAAATCCCTGTAGGCGAGGTGGAAGTCCCTACACCTGACCATGAACGGATGTAAAATAATTGAAATGGAGGTGGAGGGGCAAACGGTTTACAAGAAGTACGCGGCTAGGGAAGGGAGCAGGGAGAGGGACTTTATAAACAAGCTGATGGCAGGTCCGAGAAGGATACTACCAAACTCTATCCACGTCTTCGAGGATCTAGATAAAGGAAATCTTGTTAGCAGAAAATGGTTAAAAAGAGGAGAAGGAGAAACGCTGGAACGCCTTGGAGGAGCATACACAGGAGAGTGTCAGAAGCAGCCCTAGCAGCTTTCGTCAACCCCGAGAACACGCCCCGCGATAGCCCCTACACTAATTAGCTGGCGACAAACAACCATAAAGGGTTATCTATCAGCATGAAAAAGGATTCGACCCTAGAGGCTAGGCTCTCGGTTATACCCAGGTTTTTTTAGTCCATTCTCGAGAGCTTGAATATAGGGATGGCCCTTGGCCACCGCAAGTAGCGGCACGGTCAGCCCCGAGGAGGACGAGAGGCTGAAGGAGAGACTCGCGGAGGCGGCGGTCTCGGCGCTTGACGCGGGCTTGGAGCTCGCGAAGTGGCTGTACGTATTTGAGGCTCTGCACTTATGGGGCGCGTCCAAGACGGTGGGTATCCGCTTCTTGGACGGTGGGTACGTGGAAGTGGACTTCTGTAGTGAAGAGGGTTGCCTTAATATCCTGTCCGTTGAAGGCACTAGTCTCGTGATCGACGCCAAGTCTCTGTGCCAGCTCATGGGCCTGGACGACGGGGTGTGCAAGGAGTGGGCCTGGTACCCTAGACCCGAGTATTCGCACAGGTTATTGGTGGGAGAGTTCTTCGACGTTGTCCACAAGATGGCGAGGAGGGGCCTCCTAGACAAGCTGGTGGAGTTGCTCGACGCGGCTCTCGAGAGGGCTGAGCGGGGCGAGTACCAGTACGACGGCGCCCTCAAAGAAGCGAGAATAATCGTCCCCACAGAGGGCGACCCGCTGAAGACCCACAGGGGAGTCGCCGTAATAGTCGGAACCGAGGACGGGGGCAGGGAGACCGCGGTCGAGAGGCTGAGGTGGGTGCGCGACCTGGTCAAGACGCTCAGGGACTTCTCGAGACGGCTCTCGGAGTCGGGCTTGGTGGACAGGGTTGCGGACGGGGTGCTGGAGGGCGCGCTACGCCGGGTTGGGGAGGTCGTGGAGTCCATGGCGCAGGATCGGGGGGCGCTGGAGAAGCTCGTCAGGGACGCGGTGGGGAGACAGGTCGACTTTCACCTCTACCATTTCAAATACGAAACTGAGCACGGGTCTATTAAAATCGAAGAACTGGCGAGGTCTGCGGTATCCCCCTTTTATGACTACGAGTACGCCGTGTCCCTGCCAGACGGGGAAGTAAAGAGGGGGTGGAACTTAGATTGGACTCCTAGAAGCTGGGTGAAGCTGGGTGAGGTCGAGTTCCCCGATGTTGATTCGCTTGCCGACCTCGTTGTGGAGGCTGTGCGACCAAGTCACGAGGCGCCCACCTCTTCCTCGAACCAGCCACCCGCGGCGCGCTACGAAATGGTCCTTGAACTGGGCGAGTGCATAGGGGGTCACGATCCTAGGGATGTCAAGCCTTACGCTCTCCTCAGAATCGGGGGTATTTCGCTCGCCGCCCTCGTGCCCGCCAAAGGCAGGGATGAGACGGAGGTGTACCTGGTGGTGTCGGGTCTGACCGCCCTCGGCCTAGCCGAGAAGGTGAGGCCGGGCACTACAAGAGAGGTTCTGCGGAAGCCCGAGGAGGCAGTTAAGGAGAGGTTGCGGGACGCTGTAGTGACGGAGCTATTCTACAGTTTGCTGAGGGAGCAGTACGGGTGGCAGGGCCCGGGCGCCTAGCGTGGCGGCCACGGCTACGCCCCCAAGCCTAGACGGGGCCGCTCTTCCGCTCACCTACCCGCCCGACTCGCGTCGCCTCCCCCATAAGCTGGGCCGCTCCACCGTTGTTTACTCGAGTGGGGTTCGAGACAGCCCTGTACCTCGTGCCGGGAGCGGCCTTAAACCCCCCGTTGGATAATAAGGGCACTGAGGGTGATGACGGCATCCTAGCCCGACCGCGATGAGGAGGGTCGCGGAGCTGACGCGGCCCCGTCCACCCAACCTACTCGGTGAGCGGCCAGCGTGAGCTGAGCCGCCGTGCCCCAAAAGCCTGGCGCCGCGACCAAGTAGACCGCGGGGCACCCAGCTCGGCGAGTTATACGGCCCGGCGCGAGGGTTCGACCGGCCCTGTCTACGAGGGGGTGCGGGCGCGGCTCCCGCGGCCCGTTAACGGGGTCCCCAGAGAATCGGTTGGCCGGGGCCGCAGCCTGGGCTGCCGGTGCGCTCGTGTGCGCTCAGATCCCCCTCATCAACGCGATCGCCGCCCTCTGTAGTGTGGCGGGGATGTACCTCATGTACTTGAGCGCGCTGTAGCTGTCCCCCCACAGCCTCAGGTACCTGGAGGACGCCTCGTCTAGAAGCCTCACGTCTTCCTCGCCGAGGGTGAGCTCCGCGGCGCCCGCGTACTCCTCGACCCTCTCGGGGGTCCTCGAGCCGGGTATGGGGATGGCCCCCTTGGCCACCAGCCAGGCCAGGGCCACCTGGGCCATGGTCGCGCCCCGCCTAGACGCCACCTCCTCTAGTGCGGCCCTGAGCCTGACGTCGCCCAGCGCCTCCCTGAACACCCTGTCCCTCCTCTGAGCTGGCGCGGAGGCCTCCCTCGCGCCCGCGAGGGCCCCCTTGGCAAGGGGGCTCCAGGCTACCAGTGCCAGACCCCTCTCCCTCATGAAGCCCAGCAAGTCGACCTCCGGCGTCCTGTAGGCGAGGCTGTACTGCACCTGGTTGCTGACGGGCTCCACCCTCTTCGCGCACTCCAGGGCCTCCTCCAGGAGCTCTCGGGGGAAGTTCGAGAGCCCGTAGTAGCCGGCGAGCCCGCGTGCGACCGCCTCCTCGAGCCCCCTCACAGCCCAGCAGACGGGCCAGGGGTGGGGCGGCGGCCAGTGCAGCTGTATAACGTCGACCCTGAAGCCGAGCCTCCTGTTAACGCCCTCCACGCCCTTAAGCACTGAGTGCCGCGTAACCCTGTAGCCGGCCACCTTGCTGGCGACAACGAAGTTGTCCCTTCCGAGGGCCCTGACAGCCTCTCCCAGCACCTCTTCCGAAAGGCCGCCCCCGTAGGTCTCGGCCGTGTCCAGGAGGTTGACCCCGTGCTCCAGGGCCTTCTCCAGGGTCTTCGACACCCTCTCCCTCAGGCCCCCGTCGCGCGAGCCCCAGAGCCTGGACCCAGCCTGCCAGAAGCCGAGGCCCACGACGCTGACCCTGGGCCCCGCCCTCCCGAGGGTCGTGTACCTCATCGCGCACCCACGCCTCCGGCAAGGGCGCGACAGGTGTATACTATTGCTTGAAGAGGGCTTTTAGGCGCGGGTTCGGCTCGGCCGCGATCAGGGTCGAGGAGGCCGCGGTCTCCACACGCATGTCCTCCCGAGCCTCCCGACAGGCCCTGGTCCAACCTCCCGCGTAGTCCACGCCGCCCCTCGAGTAGTGGTGCGGGTGCATGGGGAGCGGGGCTCCGGCGCCCGCCCCACCTTGCTGGGTTCACTTGACCCTCCTGGCCACGACGAGCCTCGACTTCTTGTCTAGCGCCTTCACCTCCTCCACGGCGTAGTTGAACTTCGACAAGAAGAGCGCGATTAAGCCCTCGGGTATTTCGTCTGCGTTGAAGTACACCCTTAAAACGTCCACGCCCTCGCTCTCCGACATACGCAACTCGTTGACGAGCACGAGGGTGGAGTTGGAAGTGCAGGTGGTGGGGACGTTCCTGACGTCTATGACCCGCTCCTTCACTCCTGATCACCTCCTGCCCTCGTCAACCTGCGGTACCCCTCAAGCCCCTCACCTTCACCTAACACAGGCCTCTCCCCTGCCGCGCTGGCCGCGTACTCCGCGACCCCCGCGCCCACGAGGGGCCCACGGCCGTTAGGGTCCTCGAAGACCCCGAGCACCCATGAGGCACAGGGGTGGGGTGTCCCAGCGCCCACGCCCGGCACCTACGAGTCGGTACTGTAAAACTGCCTATTATAACCGGTAGCGTTCGCTCGACGCTGCGCCGCCTAGCCGGTCCCCCTCTCCGCCCTCGCGTACCTCTCTAGCGACAGCCTGATCCTTAGGGGGTCGAGGTAGAGCTCGCTGGCCCCGATCTCCATGAGCGTCTTGAAGGCCTCCTCTACGACGCTACCGCCGAAACGCCTCGCGAGGCCGTAGAGCGTCTCGCTGAAGGACCAGGGGTAGAAGACCCAGACCCACCTCTCGAGCCTCTCCACGTAGTAGTCTGGCACCAGCTTGCTCGTAGACTTGTAGTGTAGCACGGCCGTCTTCACCTCCCTCGCCCCCATGGACGAGACGAGGCCGACAACCTTGCTCATGGTCGCCCCTGTGTCGACCACCTCGTCTACCACGAGCACCCTCTTTCCGTCTACTTCGAGGCGCTCGTGCAGCCTCAACTCGGGCTCCTCTCTCACCCGGCCCCCCACGCCCCAGAGCCTGCTCCTCAAGACGACGAGCTCGTCCACTCCGAGGACGTCGCTGACGATCCTCGCCGGGACGAGCCCGCCCCTGGACACCGCGACCACGACTTCGGGGTCCTCACCCGCGTCGAGCAGCATGGAGGCCAGCCTGTAGCAGTACTGGAGAGCCTTGCTCCAAGGTATGTAGACCACGTCGACGCCCCTCAACCCAGGCCGCCCCCAGCCCCTCAGCACGGCTCGATCGTGCTCGGCGGCTTACCCGTCACGGCGTACGCCACCATCGTAACGTCGTCGATGCTACTCGTTATCTCCCCCGATATCTCGTCCAGGACCTCGTACGGCAGCCTCGAGTAGTCCGCCGTCATCGCGTCGGCGCTCTCGACGACCCTCACGATGACCACGAGCCCGTGCCTCCTCGAACCGCCCTTGACCCCCACCCACGTGTCGTCGCCGACCACTGCGAAGGCCTGCCAGACCCTGTCGTAGAGCCCCCGCCTCCTCAGCACCTTCTCCACTATGGCCGTCGCCCTCCGGCAGACCTCCAGCTTCCTCCTGTTGAACGGGCCGACCACCCTGGCCGCCAGGCCCGGGCCGGGGAACGGGTGCCTCTTGAGGAAGTAGTCGGGCAGGCCCAGGGCTCTGGCGAGCTCCCTCACCTCCTCCTTGTACAGGTGCCTCAGCGGCTCGAGCACGGCGTACTTCTCCCTGAACCAGGTGGGTAGGCCGGCCACGTTGTGGTGCGTCTTTACCCTGCCGCCGCCCGGCCTACCGCTCTCCACAACGTCCGGGTATATCGTGCCCTGGACAAACACCCCGGCCCGGAACTCCGTCATCAGCTCGTCGAACACCCTCGCGAACTCCTCTCCAATCACCCTCCTCCTCTCCTCGCAGTCTGCCAGCCCCTCCAGCTTGCTCAGGAACCTCTCCCGCGCGTCCACGTAGACCGGCTCTAGGCCCGCCCTCTCAAGCTCCTCCCTGACCTCCTCCACCTCCCCCTCCCTGAAGAGGCCGTGGTCCACCAGCACCGGGACCAGCCTGTCGCCGAAGACCCTCCTCGCTAGCAGCGCGGCTGTAGCCGAGTCCACGCCCCCGCTCACGGCTGCCACGACCCTCCCAGGTGCGCCCGCGTACCTCTCCAGCTCTTGCAGCGCCAGGTGGTAGTAGGCCTCCACGCCCCAGCCCCTCACGGCCCCGGCCAGCCTCAGGAAGTTGTCCAGGAGTACCAGTCCCCTCCGCGTGTGGTGGGCCTCGGGGTGGAACCGCACCCCGTAGACGGGCCTCCCGTTCACCTCGGCCCTGAAGGCCGCCACGGCACCGTCCTCCGACACCGCGAGGACGGTGGAGCCGGGGGGCGGCTCGAGAACGCACCCTCCCCGGCCCACCCACGCCTCCTCTGTCTCCCCCCACCCGTCGAAGACGGGGTCCCTCACCAGCACCCTGACCCTCGCCGTGCCTTGCCCCCCGCACGCCTCGACCTCGAAGTACTCCGCGCCGGACAGGCTGTAGAGGTTGACCAGCGCGTGCAGCGTCTCGGGGACGACCCTGAGGGGCTGCGGGGGCCTCAGGTGCTTGTAGGCCTCGCGGGCCCCGCCTACGTCCACCCTGACCTCGCGCAGCTCCGGGTGGAACTCTATGAACTTGAAGGCCCACCTGGGCATGTAGCCGAAGAACCTGTAGCCGTACCTAGCCTCGTCCCTCACGAGGAGGTACCTGGCCCTGCAGTCCCCCGCCTTCAGGCACTTCTGGAGGAGGATCAGGGCGTAGATCTTCCGGCCGGGGGTTATGTCGAGGACTACGCGGCCCGGCAGCTCGAGGGACGCCCAGGCCCTCAGGTCGTCGCCCAGGACCTCGACTCTGAGGCCCGCCCCCACCGCCTCCGCGAGCTCCCGCAGCCGCCGCTGCTCCGCGTCGCCCACCTGCGCCTCCGAGACGACCACCACCTCCTCGAAGCGTTCGCCGGTGAGGAGCTCGTAGCCCAGCGAGCCCGCCAGGACCTGCAACCTGGGCGAGTACTGTAGAACCAGCCTCATCCGACTGTACCGTGTCTAGACTTCTCCCCCGGGCCTGATAAGCCTTCTGGGCCCGGCCCGAGCCCTACTGGGTCCCGCCCGCGGCGGCCCTGGACGCACCCCTATCCGCTCCCAGCTCCGCCGGCTCGAGGAAGACGTGCCCGAGCCCCGCCGCCCTCCCCGTCCCCGTCCCCAGCGCCACCGCTGTCGCGAGCACCCCCTCAATGGCCTCCCTCAGCCCCAGCCTCTTGCTGTACTCCTCGTAGTAGTAGTCGTTCACCGCGTACTTCGCGTAGCCTATCAGCCCCGGCTCGGGCCGCTTCTCGTATACGAACCAGGTCAGCTTGACCGTCTTGAGAACGGTGTAGGTCTCGTTGAAGACCCTGTGCAGGACCCTGAGGAGCTTGAGGAACCTGCCCCGCTTGAACCCCCACCTCTGGTAGACGTAGATGTAGGCGGGGGTGGAGAAGACGTTGAGGGGCGACGGCAGGAAGGACTTGTGCCTCCCCCTCCTGAACGGGTCCCTGAGCTGCGTGGGGCTGGAGAACACCACTTTGAGCCCTCCCCTGGAGGCGGCCTCGTCCAGCAGCCTCGAGGCCAGGGAGTGTGGGTCTATGTACTCGACCTGCCTCACCGAGACCCTGACCTTCTGCTTCATGAACTCCAAATACCCTTCCAGGCTCGTCAGCCCCGATAGCACTCTGCCGGGGTCCACCAGGCTGGTCGAGAGGCCCAGGTAGAAGGTGTACAAGCCCTCGAGGAAGACGGGCCTCGGGACCCCGTCGTCGCACCTCGCCAGTTGACCCCCCTTACACGAGAGCCTGGTGTAGACGGCCTCGACCCTGCCGCCGGACTCCCTGTAGAGGGGGGAGACGTGGACCAGCTTGGGGGGAGAGCCCGAGGAGGGCTGGAAGTGCGGCGCGAGCTCCGGCACCGCCGTGATGACAAGGGTCTTCGACAGCTTGCCCGTGTAAACGAAGCCCCTGAACCCGTCGAGGTAGGCGGCCACCTTGAAGAGCGCCAGCTTCGACTCTACAGCCGACATGGAGACCAGCGGCTAAACTCTATTGCAACAGGGAATTTTTAGCGTAGTCCACGCAACGCCCGGCCTCCACGGTGCTTTCAATTCTTCTCGATTGCTTCACAGTAGCACTAGCGACGGCGTTCACCGCGTATGAGTTGAAAGCTTTCAATTCTTCTCCATTGCTTCACGTTAGGATCGAGATTGTACACGTTTATGTGCGACGGATCCTTTCAATTCTTCTCGATTGCTTCAGGAAAGAGATCACAGCAATCATCGCCTCACTAATACTCGTAATAATCTTTCAATTCTTCCTGATTGCTTCTCGTGTGGGCGTACTGTGACTACCACAAGAAGTACGACATATGTACTTTCAATTCTTCTTGATTGCTTCCTTCTGCAGGCACGCATCCAGTGTAGCGTACTCGCTCAAGCTTTCAATTCTTCTTGATTGCTTCACCGAGGAGCAGAAGAAGGTGCTGGACGCCCTCAACGAGCTGATCCCTTTCAATTCTTCTTGATTGCTTCTTGTTCACGAGTTGGTTGTAGTACTCCGTCAGGAGATATCTGATTACTTTCAATTCTTCTTGATTGCTTCGGCTGTGACGCGGAGGAGGGACATCCTAGATGCGTACCTTTCAATTCTTCTTGATTGCTTCTTTCCTGGAGGCGCGTGGAGGACCTTCTAAAAGACATTTACCTTTCAATTCTTCTTGATTGCTTCATGAGTTGATCAACAAATACAATAAGGGCGAGTTGATCCCTCTTTCAATTCTTCTTGATTGCTTCTAGTAGTCCCTCGCAGTTCTCAACGTGTACGTAAACATGCCCTTTCAATTCTTCTTGATTGCTTCTGGCAGAGAGGTAGGGCGTGAACCTCGAGACGAGAATACTCGTCTTTCAATTCTTCTTGATTGCTTCAGAAAATGTATGTCCGCACATACCCAAGGAATACATAGAAACTTTCAATTCTTCTTGATTGCTTCTCACTGGCGTCAAGAAGAGGTACGTGGCTCACGTGGTCTGGGCTTTCAATTCTTCTTGATTGCTTCACCTCCTGGCAGAGGCTGACGCCCTGCTCAAGAAGCAGGAGATCTTTCAATTCTTCTTGATTGCTTCCTCACCTAGGGGTCGTCCTCGTAGTCGTCGTCCTCGTAGTCCTCTTTCAATTCTTCTTGATTGCTTCATTGAAGACTATCTTGTCCTCGTCCACACCCTTGATGCACTCCGATCTTTCAATTCTTCTTGATTGCTTCACGGGTGTCGAAGAAGGGCGAATGGGGCGCGGGAAAAAAACTTTCAATTCTTCTTGATTGCTTCAATATCGGCGAGAACGCGTTTCGTATCGCGTCGAAGATACCGCCGACTTTCAATTCTTCTTGATTGCTTCTTGAGATGCGTTAGGTTAATTAGCCCGCATTAACTGTATATAATCTTTCAATTCTTCTTGATTGCTTCTAATTCCACCTGTTGTACCCGCTCCAGTCCTCCTCCACCCTGAAGTACTTCCGCGCTTTCAATTCTTCTTGATTGCTTCACTAGAAGTGTATCGTGATGTTCTGTGGTGGTACCACGATCCTTTCAATTCTTCTTGATTGCTTCACCCTATCACCGTGAGAAGTTATGTGTTAGAGGGAAAAACTTTCAATTCTTCTTGATTGCTTCTTCTTTCAGTTTTTCATAGGTGGGAGTCCTAACATAGATTGCTTTCAATTCTTCTTGATTGCTTCGATAGAGAAGCCGAGCTGGCTCGACCCGATTCTGCGAGACTACTTTCAATTCTTCTTGATTGCTTCGCCTGGGTGCTGACGCGCCAAGGCATCGAGATAAACGTCCTTTCAATTCTTCTTGATTGCTTCATGCTGTGTGGAAGGCGGCGCACAAGAGGCTCGGCCCGATACCTTTCAATTCTTCTTGATTGCTTCTCGACTCCTCGAGCTCTGCTAATATCTCCTCGTCGAGAACCGCTTTCAATTCTTCTTGATTGCTTCATGGTGAGGCTGTAATCAATGGACGCAGAATTGTATTCCCATACCTTTCAATTCTTCTTGATTGCTTCCTGTACTCGTGAAGCTGGTTCACGACAGTTTTAATTTTCGCGCTTTCAATTCTTCTTGATTGCTTCAGCCAAAAAGCTGGAGCTATACATGGGCTTTATGCTAAGCGGTAAACTTTCAATTCTTCTTGATTGCTTCCCGGGATAGACGTGGACAAATACGCCGACTCGATACTGGAGCTGACACTTTCAATTCTTCTTGATTGCTTCTTAATGTACGCCACTTTTCGGGCGGTACACGTATCTTTGTTTCTTTCAATTCTTCTTGATTGCTTCGGCGACGGAAATAGTTAAATCGGAGTGCGAGGTGTTAAAGACTTGCCTTTCAATTCTTCTTGATTGCTTCAGCTCACCATGCGGATAACTAACTCCGACTCGGCGGCTAGGCTTTCAATTCTTCTTGATTGCTTCTGGTGCCTCGAAGCGTACGAGGCGGGGCTGAAATATGCTGGCGGCGCTTTCAATTCTTCTTGATTGCTTCAGAACCTGGCCACGCGAGAGGAGGCGGCAGAGATACTGCGTCACCACTTTCAATTCTTCTTGATTGCTTCAAGTATTTTAACATCACTGATCCAAGCCTCATTCCATCTAACCTTTCAATTCTTCTTGATTGCTTCTCGCGCGCGTGGGCGCCACCACAGCTGTGTACGCCAAGACTTTCAATTCTTCTTGATTGCTTCGTTGCGGATGTCGAGTTCGAAAGCGGCAGGCACGCGGTCCTTTCAATTCTTCTTGATTGCTTCGTCAACGAGGTAGGAGTCTTGGAGCTTTGGATATTCAAAATTGCTTTCAATTCTTCTTGATTGCTTCTTCCAAGCCGTAGAGCGTGATAAGACCAATGAACACTATAACTTTCAATTCTTCTTGATTGCTTCCCCCGAAGAAACACTTTTTTCATCGCGGGTAATATTCCCTGCTTTCAATTCTTCTTGATTGCTTCCCCGTCTTCTTCGACGCCGTGTACACCACGTAAAGCTTATCTTTCAATTCTTCTTGATTGCTTCCCCACGACCTTCAAGGCAACACACCCCCACAAGCTTATTAGCCCTTTCAATTCTTCTTGATTGCTTCATCGGGCCGAGGCGCTTGTGCGCCGCCTTCCACACAGCATTAGCTTTCAATTCTTCTTGATTGCTTCACGTCGAGCAGGCTGTAAACCCGGGCTATTTAGCCGTGAACTTCTTTCAATTCTTCTTGATTGCTTCTGAGGAGGTACCAGCCGCCAGACTGGTGGAACATACCTGCCCTTTCAATTCTTCTTGATTGCTTCTGAGCTTCGCTCCTTAATTGTTTGTTTAAACTAGATCGGCTATTTAAGCCTTTACGCCCCCTGGTTTTTGTCTGCCCCAGGGGCCTCTTCGGGGCCTGATCGCCCCAGCCCCCTCTCGTCCGGAGGCTGTGCGTCCCATGTCCCTCCTGGGACGATCGCCGCCTGCGCCTGCTCCCCGTCGCGCCTGCTGGCTGGTGTAATGTCCCCTCTTTACACGTGTGATCGGTCCTCGGCGTGTTCCCGTTTTCCGCCCCCGCGGCGCGGGCTCCCCGGCGGCTGCCCGTCCCATGTAGCACGTGGGATTTCCCCCCTGGCGTTTGACCGCCTGTTTTAAATCCCTGCCCTCCCAGAGCCTCCCCCGGGTGCCGGGGTTGTTCGCTAGGAGGCTCGTCCTGAGGAGCGTCCGCAGGCTCTACGCGTGGTCCAGGGCGGACCCCGTGGAGGAGGAGCTGAGGGGGTGGAGCTGGGACAGGCCGCCGGTGAAGCCCAGGGCCTACCTGGGCCTCGGGGTGAGCGAGGTGGCGGGCAAGTACTGCCCGACGAGGAGGGACGTCTGGCTGAGGAGGAAGATGGGGCTGGCGCCCGAGACCACAGAGCCCCTGGCCAAGGGGAGGCTGGTTCACGAGGCTGTCACGGCCGCTGTCCGCTGCGCCTCCAGGGGCCTGTCGAGGGGCTGGGAGACGTGGGACATACTCACCTACTGCCTGGGCAGGTTCAGGCCGCAGGGCAACGGGGACACGGCCACGGCCCTCAAAGCCTACAAGTCGACGCTAGTCACGCTCCTCGGCGAGGTCGAGTACGAGAGGCTCGTGAGCGGCGGCAGCGGCCTGCCCGTCGTCAGCGAGATGAAGGTCGACGGGACGCCCCTGGGCCTCTCCCCCCAGCTCTCCATAGACGTCTACGCCGAGAACATAGTCGTCGACTTCAAGACGGGCGCGCCAAGGGACTTCCACAAGCTCTCCATAGCCGGCTACGCCCTCGCCCTAGAGGCCGAGTACGAGGTGCCGGTCGACTACGGGATCCTGGTCTACGTCAACCCCTCCGACAGCGGCCTTAGAGTCCTGTACAGGCCCGTCTACGTGAGCAACGAGCTGAGGCGTTGGTTCTTGGAGGAGAGGGACGAGATAGTGGACATGCTCGTATCTAACAGGGAGCCCCCCAAGGACAAGAACTGCCCGCAGACGTGCCCGTTCTACAGGGTGTGCCACCAGTGAGGGACCTAGTGGTCTCAGAGCCGGGGACGGTCCTCAGGTTCAGGAAGGGCGTCTTCGTCGTGGAGAAGAAGGGCTCGAAGACGGAGATACCCCCGCTCGAGGTCGAGAGAGTCTTCGTGGCCAGCAGCCGCGTCGGGCTGTCGAGCAAAGTCCTGCTGAAGGCCGTGGAGTACGGTATAGACGTGGTGCTACTCGACAGCAGGGGGGTGCCGGTCGCCAGGGTACACCCCCTCTTCAACAACAAGCTCACCGAGACCAGGAAGGCCCAGTACAGGGCGCTACTAGACGGGAGGTGGGCCCTGGTAGCGAGGGAGGTCGTGTACTCCAAGGTCATGAACCAGGCCGGACTCCTGAAGAGGTACTACTCGTACACCAGGGACCAGGCGCTGAGGGAGGGCTACGAGAAGCTCTCCACGCTCGCCAGCGAGGCCAGGCTGAAGGAGGGCGTGGCCCTGTCCGAGCTCAAGGAGTGGCTAAGGGGCGTGGAGGCGGAGGCGGCGAGGGTCTACTGGGGCCTCTACGCCACTCTACTGCCCAGGGAGCTAGGCTTCCAGGGGAGGGACCAGGAGGGGGGCGACCCCGTGAACGCGTCGCTCAACTACGCCTACGGAATACTGTACTCGGAGAGCTACAGCGCTCTGGTGATCGCGGGGCTCGACCCGTACGCGGGCTTCCTACACGAGGACAGGCCGGGCTCGACGAGCCTCGTCTTCGACTTCGTCGAGCAGTTCAGGTTCATCGCCGACGCCGCCCTCCTAGACCTCCTGAGGCACGGGTGGAGGCCCTCCCTCAGCGGGGGGCTGCTGGACTACGAGTCGAGGAGGAGGGTGGTGGCGGGGGTCCTCGAGAGGCTGGAGAAGGCGAAGACGAGGAGGTTCGGCGAGGCGCCGGTCTCGCTGAGGGGGGCTATGAGGAGGAGCGCCCTCTCCCTAGCGTCGTACCTGAGGGGGGAGGGGGGTCTTCCAGGGCTTCGTCTACGAGTGGTGAGCCATGATAGTCCTGGTCGCGTACGACATAGAGGACGACGAGACCAGGGCGAAGCTCAGCGACTACCTGAAGTCCAAGGGGCTGACGAGGATCCAGAGGAGCGTCTTCGTTGGGAGGCTGCTGCCGTCCACGGCGAAGGACGTGGAGAGGGCGCTACCCAGGTTCGTGAAGGGGGAGAGGGACGTGATACACTACATCCCGCTCCTCGAGTACAGCCTCAGGTACCTCAAGTACTTCGGCCACCCCCTCGCGGTCCTGTCCGTGGGCAGGGAGCCCCTGGTGGTGTGATTTGAGGTTCGCGGGCAACCCGCTCTCCCCCTCCATGGTCAAGGAGATGGTGTACTGCCCCGTGATCGCCTGGCTGAAGGCGAGACACCTGGTGCAGGAGCCCGCGACGGACAGCATGCTGGCCGGGAAACAGGCCTCGGGGGGCGGGGGGCTGTACGCGAGGGCCGGCGGCTACAGCGCGCTGGTCGACGAGGTCAGGGAGGAGGGGGGCGGGGTGGTAGTGGTGGAGAGGAAGGCCTTCAAGGCGAGGGACGCGCAGAGGTACATGGCCCAGCTCGTCGCGGGGGCCTACATACTGTCGCTTAAGGGCGTGAGGGTCAGGAGGCTGGTCCTCGAGATGGGGGGTGTCAGGAGGGAGCTGGAGTTCACGGGGGAGCTCGTGGAGGAGGCCAGGAGGTACCTGGGGGAGCTGGAGAGGCTGGCGTCTAGCGACAGGCCTCCGCAGCCGACTAGGCCCGGTAGGCGGTGCTCCTCCTGCTGGTACAGGAGGTTCTGCCCCTACACGGAGTAGAGTGCTGCCGCGTAGGGTGTGGGCTCCAGCGCCTCGCTCCTACCCCTCTTCTCCAGCAGGCCCTTACCCCTCAGCCTGGACGCTATGTTCCTCACCGTCTTCTCGCTCCAGCCCGTCTCCCTCGCGGCCTCCGCGACCGTTACGCCGGGCCTGGAGACTGCTAGCCTGAGCAGCGCCTCCTCGGGCTTGCTGAGCCTCAGCTTCACCGCCTCTATGAAGCCCCAGGGGACCTCAACGGGCTGGTCCAGGCCCGTCTCGGGCTCGTAGTGTATCGTGTACCTCCACCCCAGCCTCTCGAGGACTAGCGAGGCGAGGTGGCCGAGTATCCTGGGCCCCGTGCCCACCTCTAGCACCGCCTCCTCCGGCTCTCCCAGGTCCCTGAGCTGCCTGAGGAGGGCTGGGAAGGCCTCGTAGAACCTGCTACACGAGACCTCGACTAGCAGGGGCTCGGGCAGCCCCTGCCTCAGGCACTGGGCTCTCAGGGACTCGAACGCCCTCCTAGACCCGGGCGCCAGCGGGCTGCAGGTGACCGCCACCAGCCTGTCCCCGGGCGAGGCCCTGTAGTGCACCAGCATCCTGAGGACGGAGTCCTCGTGAAAGCCGAGAGGGGCTATGAAGACCCTCAACAAGGCACCCAGATCAACTAAAAGGGGGCCGGGGATAAAAGCTCTCCCGCGCAGGCAAAATCCCACGCAAGCCGTGGGATGAACAGCCGCCGAGGAGCCACAGCCGCGGGAGCCGGGCACGTCCAGGGCGGCGAGGGGTGATCACACGTGTAAAGAAGAGACATTACACCGGGCATAAAACGAGACAGGAGGCGGGAACCAGAAGAGGCCGTCCCATGAGAGCCATGGGAGACACAGCCCTTCAACAAGAGGAGGCAGGGGCGATCAGGCCCCGCAGAAGCCGCCGAGGCTGGCAAAAACCTTGGAGCGTAAAGGCTTAAATAGCCGATCTAGTTTAAACAACCAATTAAGGAGCGAAGCTCAGAAGCAATCAAGAAGAATTGAAAGCGGACACCACAGCTGTGGCACCACAGGCTACGGCACAGGCTCCGGAAGCAATCAAGAAGAATTGAAAGACGATCGAGGAGGTCACGATACGAGACCCGGTAACTAAGCAGCGAAGCAATCAAGAAGAATTGAAAGGAACTCGATCATTGCGACCTGGCCTCAGTGCTTGCGCTTCTTCGAAGCAATCAAGAAGAATTGAAAGGCATAGCCGAGCTCGCCGAGACCAGGCTGAAGGGGGGTGCGGGCAGAAGCAATCAAGAAGAATTGAAAGCGAGCATCTGCTTGAAAGCCGTGAACAATCCGAGCTCGGGGTATGGAAGCAATCAAGAAGAATTGAAAGAGCACTTGACTCGCTCTAGAGAAGTCGTAGCCATACTCATGAAGCAATCAAGAAGAATTGAAAGTACAAGGTGATGGAAGAGGCCGCGTACACCACTCCGAGCCGAAGCAATCAAGAAGAATTGAAAGTTAGTACTGGTTTACCATCGGTTGTTGTAAAGTACTCTACTTTGAAGCAATCAAGAAGAATTGAAAGCATTTTTACCCTTCGCCCCTACGGTAAAGAATAGCCGTGGAGAAGCAATCAAGAAGAATTGAAAGTTACTAACTGCTTGAACAGCTTTCCGCGTTCATTGAGTAGTAGGAAGCAATCAAGAAGAATTGAAAGCCTTAGAGCTCTTGAAGGGGATGACAATCCTGTCGTCCTGAAGCAATCAAGAAGAATTGAAAGGTTTAGCGTCGTGTCGAAGATTTCGTATTCGTCGAAGATTCGAAGCAATCAAGAAGAATTGAAAGACTTGAGAGTAGCCTCGTGAGTTTAGCATAAACATACTCAGAAGCAATCAAGAAGAATTGAAAGCGGGGACGGAGAGCAGCTCGTCTTCGACGAAGTGTACGAGCGAAGCAATCAAGAAGAATTGAAAGACTCCATGATACAAAAACGCCCTTTCAAATTTCCCTCCTTTAGGAAGCAATCAAGAAGAATTGAAAGGGCGACTACTACGACTACGAGTGGAAAATCTTCAACGAATATGAAGCAATCAAGAAGAATTGAAAGTCAGCTAACCCATCACTCACTATTGGAAACACAACATACACCATCCCAGTGAAGCAATCAAGAAGAATTGAAAGACTACCGCATATTGACCAGCCTGACCCAACCAGAGGTTAAACAGGAAGCAATCAAGAAGAATTGAAAGTTTTACCCCAGTCAAACAGGACATCTATAATGTGATACTTGAAGCAATCAAGAAGAATTGAAAGTTTATGGTGTGGACCGCGTACACGTACCCGCGTTTCACAGTGAAGCAATCAAGAAGAATTGAAAGGTACTTTTTCCCAGTCTTCAAGACCCACGGATCCTTAAGAAGCAATCAAGAAGAATTGAAAGTTTTTTAAATATAAGTTGCATACCCTTCTCCTAGGTGATGAGGGAAGCAATCAAGAAGAATTGAAAGAGACAGATAATCATTCCACCCCAGAACATCACGGTGCACTTGAAGCAATCAAGAAGAATTGAAAGTTCCACGGGAGTCGCCTTTTATTCTTATTTATAAATATTTAGAAGCAATCAAGAAGAATTGAAAGTGAATGGAAACCCGAGAGATGGGGTTAGGCGATTTACAGCGGCCAGCACCCAAAAGTAGTTATTTTTATCCAATATTCAATTTTTATAATCTTAAAAACACAGCAAATAAACACGGCTATTTGTTGTTAATGCTGGGACGTCCAAACCTGATGAGACCCACCGTACTGTGGCAGCACGGTGTTGGCCTTACTCATTATCAAACCCTATTGTTGGAGGACCGAGATCACGCCTTGGCTTACTTTTTGTTATATAGGGAAGTCACAAATTATAAGTAAAGATGCAGAACCAACGCTCAGCGTCAACACCAATCCTATTCTCAGCTCTCTTTCCCCCAACCTCAGTTAAGCGATCATGAAGGATTAAGAGGCCCGTTCTACTTTGCGAAGGGTGTTTTGAACCGCTGTTTACCTTGTGTTGTGCCGCTGAGGCGTGCACGGGGGTGGGTGAGGGGGTGTTCAGCGGTGCGGGGCCCGGCCTCATCCCCCGCCGCTGTGGGTGTTGGCCGGGTGTCGCGGCCCGCCTCATCTGTGGTGTCCTTGATGCCTCTGAGGGCTTTAAGCCTGCCTCTCGTCAACTAGGGCGCCCTCGTGGGCTGCGGGTGCTGGGATGCTGGGGGTCACGGCCCTGGCCACACCCGCTACGGCCTTCTCGTCGAGCTCCACCGGCCTGTACTCGCCCGCGGCGTTCTTGAGGACGCCGAGCTCTATCCCGGTGAGGGCCGAGTAGTACTCCAGCCACTTGTCCGGCTGCCTCCCGTACTCCTCGACGGCCTCCCTGTAGGCCCGGGCGGCGGCCGCGGCCAGCCTCTCGCCCAGGCTGTTGGAGACGCCGAGCGTGCAGCAGAACTCGACGCCGAGGTCGTCGGGGCCGAGCACGGGCTTGAAGCCCCTCCCCGCGAGCTCGAGGTAGACGGGGTGCCAGGCCACCACGAAGCCCCGCCTCGGCGGACTGGAGGATACCTGGGAGGGGTCGTCGAAGTAGGCCGTCCCCTCGGCCTCGAGGAGCCCCCGCGAGACGGCGACGCCCCTCGCGTAGTCCATGGTGCTTATCATGCTGGAGTAGACGGGGCCGGGCCTACCCGACGCCATCACCCTGAACCCGCCCCTGACCCCCGCCGGCACGACCCTGAAGGTCCTGTAGGCCGGGTAGAGGTAGAGCTGGCCCGGGAGGGGGGAGAGGGCCATGTCCACAGCCCCCTCCGCCAGGGCCCTGGTAGCCCTGAGGCCGTCCCTGAACACCACGACCTCCACCCTCACACCCCTCGACTCCAGCCTCTTGACGAAGCCGCCGAGGAAGAGGTACTCGCTCGAGTAGACGATGCCCAGCCTCAGCACCCTCCCCCCGGGCTCCCGCGCCCTCTCCGAGAACCCCGGGTACACGTAGACCACCTTGCTCCTCCCGACCACCTCCCTCGCGATCAGGCCCTGCCTCTCCAGCTCAGCGAGTATCTCGCTCACCCTGCTCTTGCTGGCCCCGAGAGCCCTGTGTATAAAGGACTGCGGTACCCTCGACCCCTGGTACCCGCTGAGGAGCTCCCAGACCCTCTCCCTCAGGCTACCCGGCATCCTCCACCACTAGGCCTTTAAAACCGGGGCCGGTAATATGCCTTAACAGGGGGTCGAACATGTGTTCGGGGAAAAAGCTAAACAGGCTGCTGGCGGCCCTAGAGCTCGCCCTGCTCGCCTCCTTCTTCGCAGTCCCCTACACGCTGCTGGCTGGCTCCAGGGGCCTAGAGCTCCTAGCCTACTGGACGCTGGCGACCGTCGCGGCGGGACTACTGGCCCTCCTACACCTCGAGCTCGAGGCGGGTGAAGAGGGGTGAACGCCGCCTTCTTCCTGGCCCTGCTCCTCTACGCGGCTGCGGGATCCGCCCTGGCCCTGTTCTCGAGGAGGTACTTCAGGAGGGACATAAGGGACTACTACGTCACGAGCGGGAGGCTGGGGGGCGTCGTCTCGGCGCTGACCTACGCCGCGACCACCTACAGCGCGTTCATGATGCTCGGCCTCGTAGGGCTCGCCTACGCGACGGGCGCGGGGGCGCTGGGCTTCGAGCTGGCCTACCTAGCCAGCACAGTGCTCCTGCTGTCGACGGCCGGCTACAGGATACACAGGCTGTCGAGGGAGAGGGGCTGGATCTCCCCCAACCAGATGCTGGCGGACATGTACGGCAGCAGGGCCCTCGGCCTAGCCGCCTCCCTCGTCTACCTCTACGCGATGCTGCCCTACCTCGCCGCCCAGGTCCTCGGCCTCAGGATAGTCTTCGGGTACGGGGGGCTCGGGGAGGCCGAGTCCCTGGCCGCCTCGGCGCTGCTCGTCTACGCGTGGATAGCCGTGGCGGGGATGTGGAGCGTCGCGTTGACCAACCTGCTGCAGGGCTCGCTCATGCTGTTCGGGGGCCTGGCCTACCTCGGCTGGCTGCTGCTCTTCTTCACCCCCTCGAGGGGCCTGACGCCCGGGAGGCTCCTGGACGACCTGGGCTCCGCCGGCTACCTGGGGCTCACCGGCTTCTGGACGCCCAGCGTCTTCCTCGCATACACGATACCCTGGGTCTTCTTCGCCGTGTCAAACCCGCAGGTCGTCGCGAAGCTCTACCTGCCCAGGAGCGGTAAGGCGTACAGGGAGACGGTGGCCTACTTCTTCGCGTACGGGCTGCTCTACACCCTGGTGGTCGTGGTCGCCGGCCTCGCAGCCAGGGGGCTGGCCATAGAGGGCGTGCTGCCGGAGGACATACCGAGGGACAACGTGACCCCGACGCTACTGGGCTACATGGACCCCGCCCTGGGCTCCGTGATAGCCGTCTCCATCATAGCTGCCACGGTCGACACTGCCAACAGCATCGTGCTCGCCGTCTCCAGCAGCGTGGCTACCACGCTGGGGGCGAGGAGCGTGAACGCGGCGAGGGCGCTGGACGCTGCCCTGGTGGCGGCCGCCACGGCCATAGCCGCACTCAAGCCGGGCTTCATCGTCGACCTCTCCGTGCTCACCAGCGTGATACTCCTGCCCGTGGGCCTCGTGACCCTCGTCGGCGCCTACACCGCCGGCGAGCGCAGCGCGGCGCTGAGGTACGGCTCCCTCGCCTCACTCCTGGCCGGGGCGGGGCTCGCCACCTACTACGCCGTCGCGCTGGGCCCTAGGAGGGCCTTCACGTACACGGTGGCCGGGCTACCCGTCTCGGGCCTGGTCGCGGCCGTCTCGGGGGCGGCGCTACTGGCCTCCTACGCCGCCCACAGGCTCTCCCGGGGGTCACCCCGCGGGTCCTGAGTAGGCGGCTTTTTCACCCCTCCGCCAAGCACCTAAGCCCGGCGGGCCTATAAGACTTATATCTCCGGGGCCCGATCCACGGAGACCAGGTACGGGTTCTTGGAGGCCCCGCTCTACAGGGGAGGGCTAGAGGACGTAGCGAGGCTGTACGCGCTACTGAGGGACGAGAGGGGGCTTGTCGTCTACGGGTACAGGCTGGACGGCGGGTCGATAGGCTTCGGCGTTGTCCGGGGAGCGTCCGAGCTCCCCCTGAGAGTGGAGGCGGAGGCGGAGCCGGGGCGCTACAGGCTGAGGAGCGGCGTGGGCTTCACCACCTCCCACCAGTCGCCCAAGAACTACCTCCACCCGCCGAGACAGGTGGTGGCCAGGGTCCGCGAGGACCTCTCAGTCGAAGAGCCGGAGGCGGGGGAGGGGGGCGTCGCCCTCTTTGCCGTCAAGCCCTGCGACCTTTCTGCCGTAGAGGTCCTCGACGAGCTGTTCAGGGCGGGGGCTAACCCGCTGTACGCCGCTAGGAGGGGGAGGGTGAAGTTCGTGGTCGTAGAGGAGTGCCTGAGGCCGGGCAACACCTGCTTCTGCTCGACGACGGGCTCCGGCCCCACAGCGCGGGAGGGGTTCGACGTAGCCTACGCGAAGCTGGGCGGGGAGGCCGTACTCTTCAAGCCCGGCTCGCCCGCGGGGCAGAAGGTGCTGGAGGAGATGGGCCTGGAGGAGGCCTCCGAGGGCGACGTCGCCGAGTACCGGGGGCTCGCCGAGGAGGCTTCGAGGAGGGCCTGCCTCGGAGTAGCGGTGGAGGAGGCGCAGAGGGCGCTGAGGAGGCTACTGGGCGACAGGGGGTTCTGGGAGAGGGTGTCGGAGCGCTGCCTCGCCTGCTCCAGCTGCAACATGGTGTGCCCGACGTGCTTCTGCACCGAGCTGGTAGACGAGTACGACGGCAGGGTGGACACGAGGGTGGCCCAGTGGGTGGGCTGCCTCTCCTACACCTACGGGATGGTGGCCGGCGGCCACTTCAGGAGGGAGCTGTACACGAGGTACAGGCACTTCGTCCTCCACAAGTTCCTCTTCTACCCGATGCAGACGGGGAGGCTGGGCTGCGTGGGCTGCGGTAGGTGCGTCACCTGGTGCCCGGCGGGCGTGGACCTCCGGGAGTCCCTGATCAGAGCGGTCGGGGAGGGCGGGGGTTGAGGAGCCCGTTCGCGGAGCTGAGGAAGGGACTGGTAATAGGCGAGGTCTACGAGGCGCCCGGCGTGAAGACGCTGGCCGTGAGGCTGGTGGACGAGGTGCCGCCGCCCAGGCCGGGCCAGTTCAACATGGTCTACGTCCACGGCCTGGGCGAGGTGCCCCTCTCGGTCTCGGGCATACGCGAGGGGGGCAGGGTAGTGGAGCACACCGTTAGGGCGGCTGGCGCCGTCACGAGGGCCCTCGTCTACAGGGAGTGGAGGGGGTGCTTGGTAGGCCTGCGCGGGCCCTACGGGAGGGGCTGGCCGCTCGAGGAGGCCGAGGGGCACGACCTGCTCGTCGTCGCCGGTGGGATGGGGTTCGCGCCGCTGAGGCCCGTCTTGAAGTGGGTCGCGGAGAGGAGGGAGAGGTACGGGAGGGTCAACGTGCTCGTGGGCGCCAGGACGCCCCGAGACCTCCTGTTCAAGTACGAGCTCGAGTCCTACAGGGGGCTGCCGGGCACCAGGCTGCTCCTCTCCGTCGACAGGCCGGAGGGGGCTTGGGAGGGCCACGTCGGGCTCGTCACGGACCTGATAAGGCTCGCCGACGTAGACCCAGGGGGCTCCTACGCCTTCGTCTGCGGCCCCGAGCCAATGATGGTCAACACGGTGAAGGCCCTCAAGGAGAGGGGGTTCAGAGAGGACAGGGTCTTCCTCTCCCTTGAGAGGAGGATGAGGTGCGGCACGGGGTTCTGCGGAACCTGCCAGCTCGGCCACTACTTCACGTGTAGGGACGGCCCGGTGTTCAGGCTCACGGAGGTCTCGGACTACCTGGCGGTCGAGGGGGTCTAGTTGAGAGTAGGGGTCGTGAAGCTGGCCTCGTGCTCCGGCTGCGTACTAGAGGTCGTGAGGGCCCTCACGGAGGCGGTGGGGCACCTCCGCGGCGTAGAGGTGGCGGCCTGCAGCCTAGTCCTGGGGGAGAGCAGATTAGAGGGCTTCTTCGACCTCGTGCTGGTCGAGGGCTCGGCCTCTACGGAGAGGCACGTCAAGCTGCTCAAGAGCCTCAGGGAGAGGGCCGGGCTACTCGTGGCGTTGGGCTCCTGCGCCATCGAGGGGGGCGTCCAGGCATTGTCCAACGGCCGCGTAGAGGAGGCCAAGGCCGCCGTATACCCGGAGCCCGGGCTCGTCGAGTCCGTGGGAGGGTTCACACCTGTGACGGAGGTCGTCAGCGTGGACCTCGCGGTCCCGGGCTGCCCCGTCAACTACGAGGCCGTGAAGTCCCTGCTCCTCAAGCTCTCGCGGGGGGGCCTGCCCGTCGAGATACACGAGAGCGTCTGCGCGGAGTGTAAGAGGAGGGGGCTCGACTGCCTTGTCGTCTCCGGGAGGGCCCCTTGCCTGGGCCCCCTGACCCGCAGCGGCTGCGGGGCCCTCTGCCCGTCCAATAACAGGGGGTGCTACGGCTGCTACGGGCTCAAGACGGGCGACCTCGGCAGGGCGAACGTCGGGTACTACCTTGAGAGGCTCGCGGGGGCGGGGTGGCCGAGGGGCCGGCTGGCGCTCTACCTGAAGGCCTTCTCCAAGAGGACCCTGGGGGCGGCCGGGCTGGGTGAGGGGCTTGAGTGAGTGGGGGCTGGGCAGGGTAGAGGGCGAGGGGAGCGTAGAGGTCTACGTGAGCGGTGGCGCTGTGGCGGTCAGGGTGAACATAGAGGAGGCCCCGAGGTTCTTCGAGTACCTCTTGAGGGGGAGGGGGGCCGACCAGGTAGTCGACCTCGTAACCAGGGTATGCGGCCTTTGCGGGGTCTCCCACGCCCTGGCCGCTGCCATGGCGCTCGAGGGCTGCCTAGGCCTAGAGGTGGACGAGCGCGCCGCGGAGCTCAGGGTGGCGATGCACCTGGCCGAGAGGGTGAAGAGCCACCTACTCCACGTCTTCCTCCTCAACCTACCCGACTACATGGGCGTGGGGAGCGCCATAGACTTGTGGGAGAGGAGGCCGGGGCTTTTGAAGAGGGTCTCGAGCGCCCTCGCCAGCTCGGCCAGGGCCATGGAGGCCCTGTGCGGGAGGACGCACAACGTTGTCAACCTGAGGCTCGGCGGCGTCTACAAGGCACCGAGCAGGGAGGAGGCCGAGGCCGTCAAGCGCTACGTCGAGGGGGCGAGGAGGGTGCTCGAGGAGCTGTTGGACGAGGTGCTGCCCTCGCTCGAGGTCCCGTGCGAGGGCCTGGTCAAGCCCCTGCTCCTGGTCCACGACCCAGGCAGGTACCCGCACGACGGCGCAGCCGTGCTCTTGGAGGACCTGGGGGGCTCGCTTGAGAGGATAGAAGTGGCCGGCTACGAGGCCGCCCTAGAGCCGAGGCAGGAGAGGGGGAAGAACGCGGTCGTGTACAGGGTGAGGGGCCGCGCAGTCGTCACAGGCCCCCTCGCGAGGTTCAACCACGCCTGGGACAGGCTGTCCGGCGAGACAAGGGACCTCATGAAGCGGCACGGGTGGAGGCCCCCGCTCAGGGACGTGAGGCAGGGCATAGTCGCGAGACTGGCGGAGGTGCACGACGCCCTCGTCGCCATTAGGTCCGTCCTCGAGTCCCGCAACTGGGACTCCTACGCAGGCGGGGGCCGGGCCATGCCGAGGAGGGCGGGAGGTAGGCTCCACTGCGCCTACCTCGTAGAGGCCCCGAGGGGGGTCCTCTACCACAGGTACACTCTGGGCGAGGATCTGAGGGTCGAGTCGGCGAAGATCGTGACCCCGACGCAGCTCAACGTACCGTCCATGGAGGAGCTGTCCGCCCAAGCCCTGGCGGCCAGGCCCCCAGCGGGTGTGGGCGACGTCAAGAGGACGGTGGAGGTGGTGGTGCGGTCTCTCGACCCCTGCCTCTCGTGCTCGGTCCACAGAGTGGTCCTCGAGGCGTAGCGGGGGCCCAAACGAGAAGGGCCGCTCTCTGATACGTCGGTGGAGGAAAAGTATATATCTGAATGGGGGGATCAGGCCTTCTCCGGTGGGCGGATATGGGCCTGGGGGACGTCGCTAGGGTCGTCGAGTCGATAGTCTACACGCCGACCTACACGCTCCTGGGCGTGGACTACAGGGGCAGGGTAGTCTACCAGACTATGGAGGGGGGTTTCAACTCGATATGGGCCTACGACCCGGCTACGGGGGAGAGGAGGAGGCTGGTGTCGGCCACTGTCCACTGGCCGGGCGAGGTCAGCCTGGACAAGCGTAGAGTGCCGTTCACTCGCGACGTGGGGAGGGGGAGGGAGGCCCAGGTGATAGGGTTCGTGGACTTGGAGAAGGACGAGGAGGTGGTCGTGGAGAACATGGAGCCGGTGAGAGTCCTGGGCTTCAGGGACACGGGCAGCGAGATCGCGTTCGCCGGCGCCTCGGCGGACAGGATATCGCTGTATGTCTACAGGAGGGGTAGAGTAGAGGAGGTGCTGCGGCTGGACAGCTACGCTCACGTCTCCGACTTCGACGGCAGGCTGGTAGTCGGCTCGGGCAACCTGAGGAAGGACCCGAGGTCGAGCGAGGTATTCGTATACGACGCGAGGACCGGGGAGATGAGGGTTGCCACCCCGAGGGAGGGGAGCGTCAACGAGTCCCCGGTCATAACGAGCGGGGGGAGGGTGCTGTTCGAGACCAACGCCTACACGGGGGACGCGAAGGAGCTGGCCTTCTACGACCCCGCCACCGGGGAGTTCCAGAGGCTCGGGTACCCGGGCTCAGACTACGAGGCCTACGGGCCCGTCGAGCACCTCTTCTACAGGGAGTTCGGCGGGAGGCTCTTCGTGGTCGGGAAGAAGAACGGTAGGTCCAGGCTGTTCGTCGACGGCAGGGCCGTTGAGACGCCGCCCGGCACGGTCGTCAACGCCTACCCGCACGGCGAGAGGGTCTACTTCACCTACACCAGCCTGAGGAGGCCCACGGGTATATACGCCTACGAGGAGGGCTCGGTGAGAGAGGTTCTGGTCTCCAAACTCCCCCCAGAAGTCGAGGAGGCCTTCGGGGAGGTAGACTTCGTCGTAGCGAGGTCGCCAGACGGTGTCGAAGTCCCCACCTTCGTCTTCAAGTCTAGGAGGCCTAGGAGGGAGTTCGTGGTCTACGTCCACGGGGGCCCCTGGTGGGAGACGGCCGACGAGTGGAACACCCGCGTAGCCCCCCTCGTCGCCCTGGGCTTCAACGTGGTGGCCCCGAACTTCAGGGGCTCGACCGGGTACGGGGAGAGGTTCAGGCTTATGGACATAGGGGACCCGGGCGGCGGGGACCTACTCGACGTCGAGGCCGCTACTAGGTGGGGCCTGGAGGCCGGCCTGGGCGAGAGGGCCTTCATATGGGGCTACAGCTACGGCGGCTACATGACTCTCTGGGCGATGACCAGGAGGCCGGAGCTATACAAGTGCGGCGTAGCCGGCGCCCCCGTAGCCGACTGGGCGGAGATGTACGAGCTCAGCGACGCGGTGTTCAGGGAGTTCATCGACATCCTCTTCGACAAGAAGAGGGAGCTGTGGAGGGAGAGGTCGCCAAGCACCTACGCTGAGGACCTCAAGAGCCCGCTAGCCATAGTCCAGCCCCAGAACGACTCTAGGACGCCCCTACAGCCTGTCCTCCACTTCGTCGAGAAGCTCATGAAGGCGGGGAAGACGTTCGAGCTCCACGTCATACCCGACATAGGCCACGCCATAACGAGGCCCGACAAGCTAGCCCAGGTATTGGTGTACGCCGCGAACTTCCTCGACAAGTGCTCGCAGCTCTGAACCACCCCAATGTCTACTAATTTCTTTTCCCACTTATATTGGCAAAAGCACATGTTTATATACCGCCCCCGCGTTTAGAGAGGACTATAAAAGTGGGGTGGGAAACATAGAGGCGCGCGTCTTAGCCCCCTTAATCGTGTTTGCCCTCCTCGCACAACTGGCTGGGGCGCTGCCCCTAGTATCAAGGGCGGAGGCGCAGCGGCCGACGGTTTTCAACTACATAATCAGAGACCCGAACATCGTACCCGGCGGCGTCTTTAGGGACCCTATGATGGGCGAGGCCAATACGCTGAACCCCTGGATGTACACGACGTCCTGGGAGTACATGATACTGAGCGTGGTGTACGACACCCTGACAACGGTAGCCCCCGACGGCAACATCGTGGGGGTGCTAGCGAAGAGCTGGGAGGTGAAGGACAACGGGACCGTCTACATATTCCACTTATACGAGAACGCCTCCTGGCACGACGGCTACCCGGTCACTGCCGAGGACGTCGCCTTCACCTACAAGTTCCTGAGAGACTACGGTAACCTGACCAGGTTCAAGGACTACGCGCCCTACATAAAGGACGCCAAGGCCCTCGACAACTACACCGTGGAGATAGACCTGACGCAGCCCTACGCGCCCTTCCTCACCCTCGTGGCCTCCTCGATATTCATAGTGCCCGAGCACATATGGTCGAAGATACCTCCCACTCAGGTGCCGACTTACAAGAACGAGCCCCCCATAGGCAGCGGCCCGTTCATATTCAAGGAGCACGTCCCGCAGCAGTACTACATGCTGGTGGCCAACCCCAAGTACCACCTGGGCAGGCCCTACATAGACACCTACGTGCTACCTATCATACCGAACCCCGATGCGATGCTGCTCGCCCTTAAGAGGGGCGACGTGGACGACGTAACGTGGAGCGTCCCATACGCGACGATACCAGACCTGTTGAAAGACCCTAACATCAGGATATGGAACGTAACCGAGCTGGGCTCCAGGTTCATGTACTTCAACTGCATGAGGTACCCGATGAGCGAGACGCTGTTCAGGCAGGCGGTCCACTACGCGATAAACCTGACCGAGGTCGTCGACGTGATATACCAGGGCTACGCTTTACCAGGGTCCCTGGGCAAGATACCTCCCATAGAACAGCCCTGGTACGACCCGAACCTACCCCCCAAGGAGGTGAAGTACCCGTTCAACCTAACTAAGGCGGCCGAGCTATTAGACCAGCTGGGCCTGAAAGTGGGCCCCGACGGCTGGAGGACGTACCCCAACGGCACGCCGATCACCCTGACGATTTACTCGCCGGCCTACGACCCCCTCAGGGTTAGGGTCGGGGAGCTGCTGGCCAGCAACCTGAGGAAGATCGGCCTGAACGTCAAGCACATGCCCCTCGAGTGGACGACCCTGGTCTCGAAGCTGCTCTCGGGAGACTTCGACATGCTGATAATCGGAGGCCTGGGCTCGATAGACCCGGACCTCTTGAGGCAGATGTTCGCCTCTAACGGGACTTGGAACATGGGCCACTGCGTCATACCCGGCCTAGACCCGCTGCTCCAGCAGCAGGCCGTAACGCCAGACATCGAGGCCAGGAAAAAGATCGTGTGGAGGATCGAGGAGATACTAGCCGACTACGTGCCGATACTCAACTTCGTCCACCAGCAGTTCGTCTTCGCGTACAGGGTGGACAGGTGGGCCGGCTGGGTGCTGTACCCGCTGGCCCCGCCCGACAACTGGTTCAGCCTCATGAGCCTCTACAACATCCAAGCGCAGCAGTACAAGCCGTCGGCCCCCGTGGTGATAACCTACACTACAACCCCCACGGCGACGCCCACCCAGTACACCACGCAGTACACCACTACTACAACACTGCCCACTACTACAACCACTACAACCCCCACACCCACGACCACGACAGCTGCGCTGACCACCACGCCGACCACAGCCCCGGCTAGCACGGGGGTCCCCGTCGCCATCGTAGTAGCGGGTGTCGTAGCGGTACTAGCAGCTGTCGCGGGAGCCGCCCTCTACACCTCTAGGAGGAAGTAGGGGGAGGGCGGTAGATGGGTAGACTAGCCTATTTTTTGGTCAGGAAGGCTATTGCGCGCTTCGTGACCTTCTTCGTGATCCTCACCCTGACCTTCGTCATCCCCCGCCTCCTACCCGGCGGGGCCTTCGCTTACCTGGTCGCCAACCCGAGTGTACCACCAGACATGAGGAACGTCCTGATACACGAGTTCGGGCTCGACAAGCCCATATGGGAGCAGTATGCTATTTTCCTGAGGCAGTTCTTCACCACCGGGAACCTGGGCATATCCTTCAGTAGGCTCGAGCCCGTCAGCCAGGTGATAATGGAGGCCCTCCCCTGGACGGTGTCGCTGGTCACCGTCTCGCTACTGGTGTCGGCCGCGATAGGCATGCTCTCGGGCATGTACGCCGCGTACAAGAGGGGCGGCAGGTTCGACACGGCCTCGATGAGCGTCTTCATGTTCGTCAGGTCGATGCCGGGGTTCTGGCTCGGCATGGTCTTGTTAATAGTTTTCGGCTTCTACCTTGGCTGGGCGCCCCTCTACGGGGCCTACACCTACGGCGCTACTTACACGAGCCCCTGGGAGAGGGTCGCGGACATACTCTACCACATGTGGCTGCCGATGCTCACCCTCATAGTCCTGACGATACCGGGCTACCACATACTGATGAGGAACAGCGTGGTGAACATACTGGGCGAGGACTACATAGTCGTCGCGACCGCGAAGGGGCTCTCGGACAGGCAGCTACTCCTCAGGCACGCCTTCAGGCCGGCCAGCCTACCGGTCGTGACATCCCTGGCCATAGACGTCGGCTTCTCGATAAGCGGGGTGATGCTGATCGAGAACGTCTTCTCCATACCGGGCGTCGGCAGGCTGGCCTACCAGGCGGTCTACCAGCAGGACTACCCCCTACTGCTGGGTATAGTGGTGTACACCTCTGCCCTCACCCTGTTCCTGGTGACCGTGGTGGAGGTAATGTACAGCTTCATAGACCCCAGGGTGAGGCTGGAGTGAAGAGCGCCGGCTACTCGACTACCCAGCTACTAAAGGACCTCGTCTCCGCCGTGCTCAGGAACAAGAAGGGGCTGGCCGGGGTAGTCCTCCTGTCGATCCCCCTCGCGATGGCGATAGCCCCGCAGTTGATAGCCCCCTACAACCCGAGGGACATAGTCGGCCCTCCCTTCCAGCCCCCCTCGCTACAGCACCTGCTCGGCACGAACGACGCTGGCTACGACATCTTCAGCGAGCTCGTCTACGGGTCGCGTATATCCCTGCTCGTCGGCTTCGCGGCGGCGATATCCGCGGTCGTGCTCGGGACTGTGGTGGGTCTGCTCGCTGGGTACTACGGTGGATTACTCGACGACGCGCTCTCCACGGTCACCGACGTAATGCTGCTGCTCCCCGTACTGCCGTTCATGATACTCATGGCGGCAATACTCGGGCAGGGCTACCAGAACATCGTCTTGACCATAGCGGTCTTCACCTGGCCGGGTATAGCCAGGCTGGTGAAGGCCCAGGTGGTCTCCCTCAAGAGCGCCCTGTACATCGAGGCCGCCAAGGCATACGGAGCCAGCAACGCGAGGATAATGAGGACGCACATACTCCCCCAGCTCTACCCCCTACTCGTAGCCTTCGTGATCCTGAGGATAGGGGGTGCGATAATAGCCGAGGCCTCGCTGAGCTTCCTCGGTCTGGGTGACCCGACACAGGAGTCCTGGGGTAGCATGATATACTGGGCCATGAACAGCGGCGCTATTTCGAGCGGGAAGTGGTGGTGGATCGTGGCCCCCGGCCTCATGATAACGCTCACAGTCGAGGCCACGGCCCTTATAGGTGTCGCCATTGAGGAGTTCGTCAACCCCAGGCTGAGGAGGGCCTAAGGAGGGCGTGCCGAGCCTCTAGCCCACGAGCTCTCTGAGGCTCTTGACCTCCACGATCCCTTGAGCCCTGCTCCTCAGCCTCTTGTCCTCGGTCACGAGGGTCAAATCGTACCTCTCCGCGAGGACTACATAGGACGCGTCGTAGACCGTCACCCCTAGAGCCAGGGCCCTCTCGTATATCTCTCTCTCGAGGCCGGCTGGAGACAGGACTTCCATGTACTTCAGGACCTCGGCCAGTACTTCGACTAGTACAGCCGCCTTCTCAGCTCTTATAGCCCGGTGTAAATAGACCTCCTTCCACACTCCGTTGAGCGCCTCGTAGAAGGTCAGCCACTGGACGTAGTTCCGCCTGAGTAGGTCCAGTCTCCTCTCCTTCAGTGCGTAGAGTAGAGAGGAGGAGTCGAAGAGAAGACCGCTCCTCAACGCGCGTCCCTGTCCTCTCTTATGTGGCCGGCTATCCTCTCTATGTCCAGCGACTCTAGGACGTCCTTGATCTCCTCGAGCCGCCTCCCGAGCAGCTCGAGCTCCCTCTTCTCCACCTCCTCTTCGAGCACCCTCCTGAGGAACTCGGAGATGTTTATACCCAGCCTCCTCGCCCTCTCCACAACCTCCCTTCTCACCTTCGTGGAGACCGTGACGTAACCACCCAATATGTCACCCTTCTATGACTACTATCTAGGGTTCCCTATAAAGTCTTCACAGCGTGCCTCGGGACGGCCCATACCGAGCTACTCGCCGACCCCCGGCTCCATCCGGTTAGCCTTCGACGTATCTCGAGAGCTCTAGCAGTGCCTTCGATATTCCAGCCCCGGGCCAGCTTGGGAGCTTGCTACTACTTATGCGTATGGCACGAACTACGAGTTCCCGCATAGCTGTCTCGTAGCTCTCATCAGTGCCCGTGCTCGGCTTCACAAATAGCTTTGCTTAGGTTGTTTCGGCGTGTCGAATGTGTAGAGTGGACACCCCCTGTTGCCGAAGTTAGGTGGCGCCCTTTTCCAAGACTTGTAACGATGAGCTCACCTGTCCACCATACATCCAGAGGCCTTGATGAAAACACTACGTGCCTGAAGCCCACACGAGGCCCACTTACGCTGGGGAAAAAATTATCTCCTCTACAGTCAAAAAATAAACGTGTTGTGGTATGTCCTCCGAGGCCATCGGTCCTAGAGAGACCTGGGGTACGAGGATCGGATTGATCCTCTCGATGGCAGGCAACGCCATAGGCCTCGGCAACTTCCTGAGGTTCCCTGGCAGAGTGGCCCTGTACGGTGGCGGGGCATACCTAATACCGTACTTCGTAGCGCTAACACTACTAGGCCTCCCAATAATGTGGCTCGAGTGGTCTATTGGGAGGTACGGTGGACAGTACAGGGCGCACTGGCTAGCGCCGATGATGTACGTAGTGAGTAAGAGGAGGCTGGGGGACAAAAAGGCTAAGATCGTGGCGGGGATAGCCGGCGGGCTAGCGCTCTCCATAGCCATACTGCTGAACGCCTACTACACGAACCTCCTGGGCTGGGTCAGCTTCTGGGCTGGAATGTGCATGACCGGGAAAATAGTCGAGGTGACCGAGGTAAAGGACTCGATAGGCTGGCTCCTGCAGGTCATCGGAAACCCCGTTTACAACCTACTCCCATGGGTATTCACCCTGGTTATGACAGGGATCATAGTCGCGCCTGGTGTCAGCAAGGGTCTCGAGCGCGCGAACTTGATCATGATGCCGCTACTCTTCCTCTTCTCAGTAGTGCTACTGGTCACGGGGCTGACTTGGAGGACTCCGGTGAAGCCAGAGTGGGACTCCATCAAGGGCTTCCTCTGGCTCTGGACTCCGAGATTCGAGAAGCTGGGCGACCCGGCTGCGTGGCTCGAGGGCGCTGGGCAGATATTCTTCACGCTGAGCCTCGGAATAGCCGGCATAATACCAACCTACGCGAGCTACATTAAACGCGAAGACGACATAGCCTTGGGCGCATTGACGACCACGGCTCTAAACGAGTTCGCCGAGGTGATATGCGGTGGCACAATAGCGTTCACCCTCGGCTACGCGTTTGGAGGAGTACTCCCGATCGGAATGGTCTACGTCGACAAGAAGTCGCCGTTCTTCCTGTCAATGGCCGTGTACCCGGCGTTCTTCGGTAAACTCGGCGCTGTAGGTGCTGTACTGGGCTTTATGTGGTACGTGCTGCTGTGGTTCGCGGGCGTGACATCGGCTATAGCGATAGCAAACGTAATTGTCGAGATGCTACAGGGCTTCGGCTGGAAGAGGGCGCAGGCAACGGCCGTCTCGGTACTCCTGTTCTTGGTATTCGGTGTTTTCATAGCGCTAGAGGGCTACATGACAAAAGACTACAGCTGGGGGCCTTCAACGGTTTACCTGGACTTCACAGACTTCATGGTGGGCTCTGTAATGCTAGTCGTGACAGCGCTCTTCGAGACAATAATCGCGGGAATGTTCTTATGGCCTGAAGGCTACGAGGAGGTCAACAGAGGCGGGCTAATCAGGGTGCCAAAGGCCCTCTGGAAGTACGTGCTGTCGATCATAGCCCCGATATACCTGGTCGCAATGCTCGTGTGGCTTCCAATGAGCACTAGAATAGAGACCATCATTTACCAGACCGGTGAGCCGCTGACGTGGCTGGGCCCGGCACTAGCCGGCCTCTCGGCAGCGTTCACCGTAGCCTTGTTCATTGTGGGCTTCGTACTGGGGGTGAAGTCGACGAAGCAGTTCGAAAAAGTTGCGGGGTGACGGCGTGGTGGAGACCATAGGCGTGTACAAAGACGTGCCGCTGACCGTAGACCCGGTCCTGGCAGTGGTGTTCGCTGCCATAGGCTGGTTCGTGGTGCTGATACTGGTGTTCTACTCCCTACACCGCTGGTGGAAGCCAAAGAAGCCAGCCGAGGTTGCCAGTAAGGCTTGAAGCACGGCAAACTAGCCGAGGACCTGACTCAACTCTCTTTTTTACTATCCCACCGTGGCCTAACTCGCGCTCATACCCTCTGCTCTAAGGCTGCCGGGGTACTCAAGCAGACCCCCGAGCCTCGAGGCGAGAGCGGCGACTACTCCAGCGTCTTGTCCAGGCTCGCAGACTCTATAAGCGTGCTCAGGCAGTGCGCGTCCTCTGCTACGCCGGGCGAGAAAAAGGCGTGTAGTAGCGAGGCCAGGTCCGTCTACAGGTACTCTGTGCTCCTAAACCTCGTGTCTACCGGGAGGGTGAAGGAGCTTGTACGCGCGAGGAAGGCGGGAGTCGCAGCAATAGCGCTGGGGCTCCCAACGGCGGCCCTCTTCGGCTTTCCCCCAATGGGCTTAGTACTGGTGTTTCTAGGAGTCTTGTGGACCTACTTCTACTTTGTGAGACTCAAGCTCATTGGCTGGACCACTTTCACGGCATCGCTGCTCCTGCTCACGCCGTTCCTAGTCAACGCGGTCATGTACTTCGCGTACGCTGTCACGAGCCCAGGGGAAGTCGGGAGCGTGGCGAGCGAGCTGGGGGTGTCGCAAGGCATATCGTTAACCGTGCTCACCGCCTTGCTAATTATATCCGTAGCCGCGCTGGCGCTCGAGCTGTACGCGCTCTACAAGCTAGTGAAGTACAGAGTAGTTTTTGAGTAGTTTTCAACCCCATGACCGAGGTCGCCCCAACGCGCTTGATTGCAGGGTCTTCGCGGATACTCTAGTACATCGAGCTCGGTCAACAGAGTGGTCCTCGACGCGTAGAGGGAATCCGGAGAGCGGCTCTCTAGTATAGTATATTCGTGGATCACGTCTAGAGGTGGGCCAAGGTCTGAGGCGGGAGATGGCCGTGTACCGTGGCCTGCGGTCTCGAAATGACACTGGTAATCGAGACCTCGGCACCTGTGGAGACCGCCATAGGACGGTTCATCGACCTCACGCTAAGGAGGACTTGAGATAGGCGTGTCTGGCTTCTAGCCTACGAGCACTCCCTCCTCCAGCTTCCTACCGAGAAACTCGAAGACATCTACACCCAGCATTCCAGCACGGCGTCTTCTGCGTCCTGGAGAAGCTCCCACGGGACTGAAACGGCTCTGTGAGGTTTTCAAGGGTAAAGCCCACGCGCCCCGCTGCGATATCAAACCACTCGCTCTAAACCTCCTCGAAGTTATTATTCGCACCAGGTCTCACAGAAAACACCAAGTTAGACCCTCTTCTTCACACAGATTCGCCGCGCCAGCCGAGCCCATATTTCTGCAAAGCAAATTGATCAGTTCGCGAGCCACGAAAATGAGTCTGTATTCTACATCGTCCTGGCCTCTCACGCACAACACGCTCTCGGCCCATTATCGCTGAGACATGCCTAGATATCGCCGATTATCTGAAGAAGCTCGCTAAGACCTCCGCCTCCCGGGCGCACGTTGTCTACTACGATCACCCCGCGCGTTCTAAGCGAGAGCTTGAAAGAGCCTGGAACGGTCTTCGCGGACGCCAAGACGACTGCCTCGGGCTGAAATACCTCCTTGTATGCGATGAGCTGCTTCTCCACGTCTCTTGACCAGCGCTCGAAGTCCTCGTTCTTGCACTCTACTATAGCCTTCACTCTAAACCCCTCCTTGAGCTCCTCGCAACTGAGGCCTCCTGCGAGTATTGCTATGTCCGGTCTCAAGGGTGTTCTCTGCAGACCCAATCTTTGCTTGACAGCATTTGCGCGCTCGTAGAGCTCTTCTAAGGCTGGGGGCACCGCGAGGGATAATCCCTCCTGCCACAACATACCCTTACACATTGTGTGAGGAGTCGCGTCGAACTCGTACCAGAGCGAGCACAACCCGTCTCTGCACGTGAACGAAGCCACAGGGTAATAGGAGGTCTGACCGAAGTTCAAGTAAAGGTTTTGGAGCTTATTGCGCCTACGTAGTTCTCTAGCAATACCTGCTATTACCCAGAGCTGGTGCACCCACTTAGTGAGCTGCTCCAGCGACCTCTTCCTGGCAGTGTCGTTGTAAGGTATCAGGTAAGAAAGCGGATAGCTTGCCCCGCTCTCCAACTGGCATTCTACAAGCTCTGGGAGAATGACGCGGGCAGGATACCCCAGGGCGTTCCAAGCGGAGTTGGATAGTTCGGCGATGAAGCCGCGTAGGTCTTCGATCATTGGCGTATAGAGAGGTCTCCACTCGCTACTCAAGAAATCCTGCTCTCCACGTGAAAGGTGAGTAAACGTGTACTCGTTGAGGTACGATAGCGGTAGTGTGGCCCCTCCGCTACCTCCAAGAGCGATGTTCTCGGCTGGAAGTACACGGGCGTAACAGGATATCCCCCTATTGCTAGCTGATATTATGACAGCCGTCTTTCCTCTGAGCACGCTTAAGTCGACCACGTACTGGGCTTCGCCAACATCTGGGTCATACTTTTTGAAAGTGGCATAACGAGAAATGTGTACAAGTGACTTACCCTCAATGATGAAGTAGTACATGCTGCTCTTGCTTAAACCTCCATGCCACTCGGTGACGGTCACATATCCGGTAGTCACTCTCTCCCCCCCTCTCCTCTCCAATGCTCCAATATGCTTCTTAGTTAATCAATGTTTAGTTAAATGTTTTACCGAAATGAGATTCACTAATAAGATGTGAAGCTATGCTTCGATGTGGTGTTTCATTGAACTTCTTGCCCTACTTACATATGCTTGCGAATTAACATGTAATTGGAGCCCTACCGTAAAATGTAGCATTTCCTCCGCGCTTCGTTATAAAGTTCATTGTAATCCAGAGGTTCTGCGTACCGCACAACGTCTAACTCGCGTCAAGCGCTTCGACGTGTAAACTTTGACTACTTGTTTAGAGGCGCGTACTGTGGAGAGGAGATAATCGAAGCCTTTGATCCGAGGAGGCGCGGAGAAGTCTTGAGGAGACTTGTGAGCGAGGCAGGTAAAAGAACCGCCTCTATGGACGGGCTGTTGAGCAGAATCTACTACTTCTAAAACCCGCCTCTTAGACTTTTCCCAGTATTAAATTCCCGCACCCCTTGCGCCGGTAAGCGTGTTGTGAGGGTGCCGCGGGCTACGAGTTAGTCTACGCCGATCCATTACAGCCGCGTGGCCAGGCCGTATATATGTGCCCGCGGCTATCCAAGAACGGTGAGGGGTTTGTGTCTGGGTGAGCGTGTGAGGGGCGTCCTTTTCGACTCCGAGCTCGAGTCGCTGCTGAGGGACGACCTACACCACCTGGACTTGACCACGGTTTACATGGGGGTCGAGTCCGAGAGGGGCGTCGCGAGGCTCGTGTCGAGGAGTAGAGGGGTGCTCGCTGGTGTCGAGGAGGCCGCTGACGTCTACGAGAAGGCGGGGGCTACCGTCGGGTACCTCCTGGGCAGCGGCTCCGAGGTGTCTAGCGGGGCAGTGGTGCTGGAGGCCGAGGGGAGGGCTTCTTCCCTCCACGCCGCCTGGAGGGTCGCGCAGGCCCTCGTCTCCTACATGAGCGGCGTGGCCACCTACACACGCTTAATGGTCGAGGCGGCGAGGAGGGTCAACCCGAGAGTCGTCGTGGCGACCACGAGGCAGACCCCACCGGGCTTGAGGAGGCTTTGGCTGAAGGCCGTCTTGGCTGGCGGGGGCGTAGTCCACAGGCAGAGCCTCTCGGACGAGATCCTCTTGTTCAGGAACCACCTGGTTTTCGCCGGGGGCAGGGGGCTGGGAGAGGTGGTGAGGTCTCTTAAGGCCAGGGTGGGCTACAAGCGGGTCGGGGTCGAGGTGGGCAGTCTCGAAGAAGCACTCGAGGCGGTCGAGGCTGGTGCGGACTACGTGCAGTTCGACCACGTAGACCCGGCAACCCTGAGGAGCTGGGTGTCGAGGCTGAGGAGCGAGTTCAGCGGTGTGTCGATCGGGGTCGGAGGCGGAGTAGACCTGGAGAACGTAGGCGAGTATGCCGCGACGGGAGTAGACGTCATAGTGACCTCGGCCCCCTACCACGCCAAACCCCTTAGCTTCACAACAATAATGGAGAGGAGGCCATAGCCTGAAGACTAAGCGAGTCTCCGTCAACACAGCAGGCTCTCGGAGGCTTTGGAGTAGATGAGCAAAAGGCTTGGGAAAAAGAGTACCTTTGACCAGGAGTCGAGACCGCACGCCCCGAACTTCTACACCTTACCGACTCTCGTCCTGACCGCCTCGTAGTGGTTTGGTAGCCCCTCTACGAGAGACAGCTCTTTGAGGTGGCTCGCTAGCTTTTCCAGCGAGGAAGGGTCTGCGACATATGTTACGTCGATTACTTTCATGAAGTCGAGTACTCCCAGCGATCCTCTTTTCTTTGCCCAGCCCCCAGTGGGTAGTACGTGGTTTGTCCCTACAACGTAGTCTCCTAAGGGGACAGGACTGTACTTGCCTAAGAATACGGACCCCGCATTCTTTATTCTCGATAGTACTTGGAATAGTAGACTGTCCGAGACGTGTACCTCTAGGTGTTCGGGGGCGTAGTCGTTTGCAAACTCTATCGCTTCATCGAGACTGTCCGTGACCACTATGGCGCTATACGCTTCGAGAGCCTTCTTCACAATGTCGCTCCTCGGTATTTTCTCGACCAAGGTCTCAACAACATCCTTAACCCTTTCTGCTAAGCTGAGACTGGGCGTCACTAAAACCGCTGCCGCCGCCTCGTCGTGTTCTAGCTGCGAAATCAGGTCTCTGGCAACGTACTCGGGATCGGCAGTTTCGTCGGCAATTACGAGGATTTCCGAAGGACCGGCGAGAAAGTCTATGTCGACATCGGCGTACTCCTTTATAATCTGCTTAGCGGCAGTAAACCACAAGCCCCCGGGTCCAACAATCTTCTCGACTCTCGGGACAGACTCCGTTCCAAAAGCCAAGGCAGCAACGGCGTGAGCTCCTCCAACCTTGAATACCTCTCTCACGCCGAGGTAATCTAAGGCAACGAGTATATGAGGGTCCACGCTCCCATCGGGGGCTGGAGGAGTTGTAACAACAATCTCACTGACGCCCGCGACTTGAGCCGGTATGACTGTCATGAGAGCTGTTGAAGGGTAGAACGCCTTGCCACCCGGCACGTAAACACCCACGCTCTCTATAGGTCGAGTAACCTGGCCTATGTAAACACCTCTCTCGACTTCAATGAACCACGAGTCCTTGGGCTTTTGCTCTTCGTGAAACCTCCTTATGTTCTTGGCAGCGTACTCCACGGCTTTAACGAACCTTTCGGACACGGCGCTCCAGGCTTTTTTAAACTCGTTTTCGCTAACTCTCAGAGATTCAAGGACTCTCTTACCGTAAAACCTCTCGTAGAACTCGAGTATAGCCATATCGCCCCTCTCCTTAACGCTCTTTATAATCTCCTCGACACCTGCCCTGATCCCGGTGATGTCAAGCCTAGACCTGAGCTTGATCCTTGTAAGGAGGCCCGGGTCTGCTTCTCTCAACTTCACAATTCTTATAGCCACACATACCACCCACAGCTTACTAACCGTTAAACGTGTATAGATTTATTTGGTAAACACCTAAATAAATATATTTACCCCTACGTAGAACATATAAACGAATAGTGTAACCAGGTAAGGGAAGGTTCTATGGAGGAGAAAATACTTGCCTCGTGGATTGGGATAGCGCTATACACGGTCCTGGTAACGTATGTGGGCGTGAAGTACTATGCTAAGATCAAGAGCATAAGCGACTTCGTGGTAGCGGGGAGGTCGCTTGGGTTCTGGGTTACGTGGGGCACTATTCTCGCAACGTGGTTCTGCTCGGGGACCTCTCTGGGAGGTGCTCAGATGACGTACCTGTACGGTATGAGAGGAGTTGTAATGGACCCCATAGCCTCAGCGCTCGCAGTCATACTTTTTGGTCTCTTCTTCGCAGCTAAGTTAAGAAGGTTGAAGTACATCACGGTGGCCGACTTCTTCAGGTACAGGTATGGGCCTGAAATGGAAATAGCTTCGGCATTAGTCCAGATACTTGGGTACATTGGATGGCTGGGAGGGCTACTACTAGCGTACAGCGTTGTCTTCCAAATACTACTAGGCTGGGAGAGAGAGCCAGGGTTGTACTTAGCCACACTCATAACAATATTCTACACAACGCTAGGCGGCATGTTCGCGGTAGCCCTACTAGACTTCATTAGAGTATTCATTTTCTGGGTAGCCATGTGGATCGGGCTCTACTTCGCCTTCGCGTACCTGGGAGGGGTAGACGTGCTGGTTAGCAAGCTCTCGCCAGACGACTTCAGCATACTTCCCGGCAGAGGCTACGAGTACCTGGGTTACGTGGGCTTATTCGGGCTCTTATACTACATTGCTTCGTGGATTAACCAGCCGCTCGGCTCGATATCATGCCAAGACCTTGTCCAAAGAGGGCTCTCAGCCAAGGACGAGAAGACATCTTCGAGGGCCGCAATCGCGGCTGGGGTCAGCTACTGGATCATAGGTTTAACGGGCGGAGCCCTGTACGGGCTCATAGCCAAGGTGTTGTTCCCGGCACTCGATCAGCCCGAGATGGCCATGCCAATGGTTGTAATGTACACGGCTCCAACGTGGGCTTTCGCGCTATTTGTGGTAGGCTTACTGGCTACGATAATGAGCTCGGCCGACTCGGCGGCTCTAATACCACCCTCCATGTTCGCGAGAAACATCCTGCCCTACATAAAATCGGTGAGCGAGGAGAAAGCAGTCCAGATAATGAGAATCATAGTAGTAGTAGGGACTCTGGGAGCTCTGTGGATAGCTCTGTACCTGCCACACATATACTTCCTCACTCAAATGGCTTGGTACATGATGATGTTTGTTCAGACAATACCTTTCATTATGGGGATATACTGGAAGAAGGCCAACAGGATAGGCGCTATAACTCAAGCTGTTTTCAACGTAGCGATGTGGATAGTCCTCGGATCGTACTTCTACGGGCAGACAGGCGACGTGTGGGCAGCATTCTACATGCCAGGACCCATAATAATGCCGCTTGGACTAGTAGTATTTGTAGTGACATCACTACTAACACAGCACATATCACCACCTAAAGAACTAGTTGAACTGCCAGCTTAGATCTACTAGAGGACTTTTTCCCACACACTCCTCAGTATCGCCTTTTACACGCTCCCAATATCTTGTGGCGTATCAAGCAGTAGGGACTCGGTATACATGTAATACCTCTACCAACTATGGATAGGGAATACGGCCTTGAGCCACTATGAGTAAAGCCTACCGCTCGTCCATCGATCTCACCGTTAAACACGTTACCACATTACACCCGTACTCTAGGGTGTGAGGTCTCATCGGAATTGGAATGTTGAAGTGAGAAAAAAGTGTGCTGACTCTGGTCGCATACTCAGCTCCTCATGCTTTTAATTCACTTCTCTTACCTCTCTAGTAACTCGCTCGCGATTCTCTCCTCGCTAATATTTTTGACCGCGTCGTCTTTGACCGCCAGCTCCCCGCCGGCTAGCACTTCTGCGCCACTGTTTCTTTAGAGACAGCTTATAACGGTCTCGACCGGGCTGTAAACAGGCATGTCCTCGCCGCATGCCTGCTGAGCAGTCACGTGGTTTTACGGGAGGAGAGAGGAGGGGGAAGAGGGCGGCCCTCTTTAAAAACAGGCTCGGAGCCTACAGGCCTAAGATCAGTTTTATCAGGGCCATCCTGGTGTACAGCCCGTTCTTCGCCTGCTCGAAGTACATTGCTTGGGGTAGGACGTCGACGTCTGTGGTGAGCTCCCACACCCTGGGTAGCGGGTGGAGGATTATTGGGATCCTGCTGAACTTCTTCAGGTAGTCGTAGGTGATGATGTAGCTCCCCTTGAGCCTCTCGTAGTCCTCGGGCTTCATCCTCTCCTTCTGCAGCCTCGTGACGTAGAGGACGTCCAGCTTCTCCATCACGTCGTCGGGCTTCTCGTAGAGCTCGTACTTCACCCTCCGCTGGTCGAGCACCTTCAAGACCTCCTCTCTGGGCGAGAGCTCCTTGGGTGAGATGAAGTAGATCTCGACGTCCCTGAAGTTGGAGAGCGTGTAGGAGAGGCTGGAGATGGTCCTCCCGTACCTCAGGTCGCCCATCATGCCCACTTTTACCCCGTCCACCCTGCCGAAGACCCTCCATATAGTGTAGACGTCCAGCAGGGCCTGGGTGGGGTGCTCGTTGTACCCGTCGCCCGCGTTGATCACGGGAGCCTTGCATATCTCCGCGGCCTTCTTCGCGAACCCCGGCTCCCTGTGCCTGACGACTACTAGGTCCGGCCCGTAGCTGTCGACGGTCCTCAAAGTGTCCTCGGGCGTCTCCCCCTTCGCCATGCTACTGACCTCCTCCGGCCCGAGGTCCACGACGGAGCCGCCCAGCTTGACCATTGCGAACTGGAAGCTGAGCCTAGTCCTCGTGCTCGGCTCGAAGAACGCTGTGAACATCACCCTGCCCCTAGCGATGTCGAGCCTCTCACCCCTCTCCACTGCTCTACGGAGGTCCTCGGCGACCTGTATCAGTAGCTCGACGTCGCTCCTAGAGAACTGGAGGGCCGACACTACGTCCATGCCCTTGTACAAGGTTTTCACCCGACCCGACAGGTATAATATCAACGCCGGAGCGGTAAATAGATTGCGTAGAGAGCGGGCCCACCGAATATTTACGGGCGGCCGCGGCGTACTTACGCGTTTAGATTTAAAAACCGGCGTCAAGATAGGATTCAAGGGCACTTGCTGGTAGTAGCCCTAGATCCACCCTTCAGCCCAGTCCTTGGAGAAGACTACCTGAGAATAGTTAGAGAGGTCGACCCCTACGCGCAGGGCTTCAAGGTGGGTCTACCACTCATCCTGAGAAGGGGGGTCGACGTTCTCGGGGAGATCAGAGAGGCCACGAGGAAGCCCGTCATAGCTGACTTGAAGCTGGCCGATATAGGGGACGTGATGGCCAGCGCCCTGTGCGTCCTCGCCGAGCAGGGCGTCGACGCTGTCATAGCACACGGCTTCGTCGGCGTGGAGGGCTCGCTGGACAAGCTCGTGGAGGAGGCGGAGAAGCTGGGCGTCGAGGTGATAGTAGTGGCCTCCATGAGCCACAGGGGGTCCGAGAAGTACATCGACAAGCACGTGACCGAGATAGTCGAGGACTCCCTGAGGCTCGGTGTCCACGGCCTCGTCCTGCCGGCTACGCGGCCTAGTCTCATCAGGCTCGCCCGCGGGCTCGTCGGCGGGTCGCTGAGGATCTACTCACCGGGCGTCGGGCACCAGGGCGCCCAGCCCGGCGACGCCCTCTGCGCCGGGGCCGACTACGAGATCGTGGGGCGGGCTATAACCCGGAGCGAGAGCCCCGGGCAGGCGGCGAGGGCGGTCCTCGAGAGGCAGCTCGAGAGGGTGAGAGCTTGTCGTGGATAGCCGCCGACCTGTACAGGCGCGGGATGGTCAAGCTAGGGCTGTTCAAGCTGACGTCGGGCCTCGAGAGCCCGTTCTACATCGACTTGAGGAGGCTGTACAGCTACCCCGAGCTCGCGGTGCGCGTTGTCGAGAGGGCTCTCTCTACGGTACCCTTCCACGGCGTCGAGGTCGTAGCCGGTGTAGAGACCGCCGGGATACCCCTCGCCGCGTTCCTCGCCTGCCGCACCGGCCTCGCGATGGCCTACGTTAGGAAGAACAGGAAGAACCACGCGACGGGCCAGGCCGTTGAGGGGGACGTCGCAAACAAGAGAGTCATGGTAGTGGACGACGTGGTCACGACAGGGGGGACGTTGCTGAGGTCTATAGACTACCTGAGAGAGGCCGGCGCCGCTGTGGTTAGGGCCCTCGTGGTCGTGGACAGGGAGCAGGGCGCGAGACAGCTCCTGACTAGACACGGAGTCGAGTTCTACGCCCTGACAACCGCTAGAGAAATATTCGAGGCGCTCTGGAGAGAGGGTCTCATCGCACACGAAGAATACAAGCGAGTAGTGGACTACCTAGACTCCTTCAAGCTACCCTAGCTCTTTTTCCCCACTACCCGACGTCTCTACTGGCCTCCAGTACGAGAGACCGTATACTCTGCTACGAAAGGGCTTATAGCAAGCTACCCCTACACACCGTGGTGGGCCGTCTAGGTCTTACACCGGCCTCTTTCTAGAGCCCCTTATCTTCAGTAGCCCGGCGACCAGCAAGGCGAGGCCGAGTAGTATGGTCCCCGCGATTATGACCGGCAATTTCTCCACGTAGGGCATCGCGTTGTAGGCCCTCTCGCTGGCGTAGTAGACCTCCCTCATCTTAGCCGCCGCCTCGCCGACACTCCCTAGAGCGTTACTGAGAGAGGTCAGCCCGAGCTGGCTGAGCACGCTCGCCAGCTTATCGGTGTAGTTACCGAGCGTCGCCAGGGCGTTCATTGAAGAGACGTAGGGTTGGGAGTGGGTGAGGTTGTAGAGCCTCTCGACCTCCTCTCTCGACACCTTCACCTCCCCGGCGACTAGGGCTAGAGCGGCCCCTACAAGGAGGAGGCAGAGGCCGAAGCCGGCTAGGAAGCCCCCCAGAGTCGAGGCCACGAGACCACCCTCCCAGTCTGAGTAGGGCTAGGGAGTAAAAAAGTACCAGGTCTCACCCGCCCTCGTAGAGTGGTGGCATCACTGTGACCACGTCCCCGTCCCTGAGCCTAGTCGTGGGGGCCGCCTGGAGGTCCCCCACGAGGAACCAGACGAGGTTGAGCCTCTCCTCGAGCCTCCTATAGGACTCGAACTCCCTCAACTTCTCGACCAGCCTCCTCAGCTCCACCTCCTCCTCGTCGAACTCGACGTCTACGAACCTCCTCCCGAAGATGCTCGCGGCCTCGCCCACGAAGAAGACTCTTACCCTCAACTACCCTCCTCCCAGGGCCTTGGCGAGGGCCTTCACTATGTTCACGTAGCCGGTGCAACGGCAGAGGTTGCCGCGTATCAGGCTCCTTATCTCCTCCTCGCTGTAAGCCCTCTTCTTACTCCTGAGGTACTCCCCCACCATGACGAACCCCGGTGTGCAGTAGCCGCACTGTATAGCCCCCTCCTCCACGAGCGCCCTCTGTACCGGGGTCGGGTTCCCGTCCTCGGACACTCCCTCGACGGTGACGACCTCTCTCCCGTTCACGTCGACGGCGAGCGTGAGGCACGAGAGGACGGGCTTCCCGTCGACGAGGACTGTACAGGCACCGCACTCGCCTATCCCGCAACCGTACTTCGTGCCCGTCAGCTTCAGCTTGTCCCTCAACACGTTGATCAACAGCTCGTTGGGCGCTACGTCGACTTCCACCGGCTTCCCGTTGAGCTTGAAGCTGACCCTCAAGCCATCCCACCCCTACTCCTCTCGAACGCCTTCATTAGAGCGTCGTAGACTAGAACCCTCGACACCTCCCTCCTGTACCACGCCGTAGCCCTCACGTCCGTTATAGGGTTGACCTCCTCGCTGACCACCCCCAGCAACTCGAGTAACTCCTCCCCAACTCTCCGCCCCCTGAGTACGGCCTCGGTCTTCCTGGCCCTCATGGGGGTCGGGGCTACAGAGCCCAGGGCTACCCTGGCCTCCCTGACCACGTCCCCCTCGAACTCCGCGTAGACCGCCGCGCTTGCTATCGCCAGGTCCATGCTAGTCCTGGAGAGCTTGACGAAGGCCGAGGACCCGCCTCTCACGGGGACCCTGACCTCCACGAGGAGCTCGTTCGGCTGCATTACTGTCTTGCCAGGGCCCACGAAGAACTCCTCGAGCTTGACAGTCCTCACCCCCTTCACGCTCGCCAGGACCACCTCGGCGTCGTAGACCAGGAGGGGAGGAGCGGCGTCCGCGGCGGGGGAGGCGTTGCAGAGGTTGCCCGCTATCGTGCCCATGACCCTTATCTGCAGCCCGCCCATCTGCCTGACAGCGTCGGCGAGAGCGGGGAATCTCTCCACGGCCGGGTCTTCCTCGAGGTCGTGCCAGGTCGTCAAGGCCCCGATCCTGAGGACGCCCTCCTCCAGCCTTATGTAGCGGAGGCCGGGTATCCTCTTTATATTGACTATGTACTTCGGGCGCAGGGCCCCCGTCTTCATCTTCACGAGGAGGTCCGTGCCACCCGCGAGCACCTTGGCGTCGCCGCCTAGCCTGTCCAGCAGCTCCAGGGCCTCGCCGAGGCTCTTTGGCTCGTAGTACTCGAAGCTGGGCAGTATGTGCGTGTTCATGTAGTTTATGGCCGAGGGCCTCAAGCCGGTCCCTCCCTCTCCCTTATCAGCTTCAAGAGCTTGTCGGGCGTGACGGGCAGCTCGTAGACCCTTACACCGGTCGCGTTGTAGATGGCGTTGCAGATGGCCGCTGCCGCAGGGTTCATGGCCGCCTCCCCCAGCCCCTTCGCCCCGAAGGGGCCGGAGGGCTCCTTGGTCGAGGCGATCACGACCTTGAAGTCCTCTAGGCGGGGCAGGTCCTGAGCCGTCGGTATCTTGTAGTCGGTTATGAGGAACCTGTTGGCCAGCTCGCCTGTCTCCGGGTTGTAGGGGGTGTCCTCCGAGAAGACCATGCCCCAGGCCATCGCGAACCCCCCGTGCAACTGGCCCTCCACCATGTCGGGGTTTATCGGGGTACCCACGTCCGCGCCCGCGACGACCCTCACGGGCCTGACCTTACCAGTCCAGGTGTCGACCTCCACCTCGACGTAGTACACTGTGAAGCTCGGGGGCGCGCTGGTAGCCCTGTAGGTCACCACCGCTGCTATGGTGCCCCAGTTCTTCTGCCACACCTTCCTCGCCAGCTCCCTCAAGGTTATGCTGTACTGTGGCATGCCCTCGACGTAGATCACCGCGTCCTCCCTGGCCGGGTCGTACCTGATCCTGAGCGCCTCAGGGTTGACGGCCATGGGGAGTAGCCTGACGGCCGCCTCGAGTATCTTCTGCTTTACGATGGACGCCGCCCTCCTGGCCGCCTCACCGCCCACGAAGACCCCTCTCGAAGCGTGTGTACAGACGTCGTAGGGGGTGTTCTCCGTGGTAGCCAGGGCTAGGTTTATCCTCTCCGGTGGCACCTGCAGTTCCTCGGCTATGATCTTGACGTGGGCGTCCAGCGTCCCCCCGCCGTGGTCCTGCAGCGCGGTGATGTAGTCCAGCGTCCCGTCCTCGTTGAGCTTGAGCACCGCCCCGGTGAAGTCTATGACCTCTCCCGAGATCGGGCCCCCAGCGCCAGACGTGTGGAAGCCCCTGCCGAGCCCCACGCCCCTCCTAAAGCGACCCTTCTTCTCCTCCGGCCTCCCCCTCTTATCCCAGCCGATGAGCTCCCTGCCCTTCAGCAGCAGCTCCGGTACCCCGTCCGACTTGATGACAGACCTGACCGTCGGGCCCTGGCCCCAGAATATGTCGCCCCTTCCGACGTAGTTCTTCAGTCTGAGCTCCACGGGGTCCATGCCCAGCTCCTCCGCCAGCTCGTCGATCACCGTCTCCACAGCCCACTGGACCTCGGGGGCCCCGTAGCCTCTCAGGGCGCAGCTGGGTACTTTGTTGGTGTAGACCGCTACGCCCTCGTACCTTATGTTCTTCCACTTGTACATGGAGACGAACCAGCCCAGCGAGGTGCCGAGCAGCGGGTAGGCCTGGATCTGGTGGGCCCCGATGTCGAGTATGTTGTGGAACTCCCCCGCAATTATCTCGCCGTCCCTCTTCGCGCCCACCTTGAGCCTCATGTGGAAGACGTAGTTGGAGTGGTCTAGCATGTCCTCTTCTCTAGTGTACGCGATCTTCACGGGCCTACGGGCCTTGAGGCACAGCGCCACAGCGATCGGGACCAGGTAGTTGACCTGGATGCTGGACCCGAAGGACCCTCCTATAGGGACTTTGACTACTGTGATCTTGCTCTCTGGTATGTCGAAGAGCTGGCTGATCAAGATCCTGGTGTTGTGTATTGTCTGCGTAGTCGTGTATATTGTCAGTTTACCGCCCGGCTCCGGGACGCATAGGACCGCCTTGGGCTCCAGCTGCATGTGGTACCTCTTACCGCTCTTGAAGCTCCTCTCGATCACGACGCTGGCCTCTCTAAACGCCTTGTCGACGTCCCCCTCCGTGTACGTGAGCCTGGCGGCTATGTTCCTCTCGACCTTGAGCACCTGGTCGCCCTTCATGATCTCCTCGTGTATGAGGGGGGCGGACGGGCTCATGGCCTCGAAGGGGTCTAGTACCGGCTTGTAGACCCTCTCCACCTCTATCCTGATCGACTCGATGGCCCGCTGCGCGAGCTCCTCGCTCGGGGCCGCGACCGCGGCTATTGGCTCGCCTATGTAGCGCGGCCTCTTGGTCAGTATGAGGTGGTCCTTGAAAGTTACCTCGTCGACGCTCACCAGCCTGGGGTTGAAGAGCTTGTGCGGCACCTCGTCGGGGGTGATAACGACCGCCCCGAGTCTCTCGGCCTCGGACACGTCTACCCTAGCAATGTCCGCGAACGCGTAGGGGCTCCTGTATATCCTGCCTATGAGCATCCCCGGGGCCTCGAGGTCGTTGACGAACTTGAGGGCTCCCGTCACCTTCGGGATGGCGTCGTGTCTAGGAGCGCGCCTGCCTATGAACACGTACTCGCTCATCGTCTCCACTCAATTAGTTATATCTACGTGATAGGATATATGTCGTTATTGAAGTGGGGGATATGAACGTTCTCGTGAGAGGGGGGCTAATCGTAACACCCGAGTACGTGTACCAGGCGGACGTCCTCGTGGAGAACGGGGTGATCAAGGAGGTCGGTAGAGGGCTGAATGCGCCTCCCGGCTTCGAGGTCATAGAGGCCGGCGGGATGCTCGTCCTCCCGGGCGTGGTAGACGAGCACGTCCACATGCGCGAGCCGGGCTTGACCTACAAGGACGACTTCGAGCACGGTACCAAGGCGGCTGCGGCAGGCGGCGTGACTACGGTCGTCGAGATGCCCAACACGCTCCCACCCGTGGACTCCGCCGAGAGAGTTGCCGAGAAGGCCAGGCTTCTACAGGGGAAGGCCTACGTCGACTTCGCCCTCTACGGGGTCATCCACGACGGGAGCGTGGGCAGGATAAGGGAGATGCTCGACGCGGGCGTCGTGGGGTTCAAGGTCTTCCTAGGCCCCACGACCGGCAACATACCGCCGCCCAGGCTGGGGAGCCTCGTGGAGGTGATGGAGTCCTCGGAGAAGTACGGGTTCACGGTCGCCTTCCACGCCGAGACGCACGAGCTGGTCGAGTACTTCACGGCGAGGTACAGGGCGCAGGGGTCTAAGCCCTCCCTCCACGACTTGGCGAGACCGCCTCTGGCGGAGGCCCACGCCATTAGAACGATAGGGTCGATACAGGAGCACGCCGGGGGCAGGTCTCTGATAGTCCACGTCTCGTCGAAGCAGGCGCTCGAGGCCGTCGAGGAGTTCAAGAGGAGGGGCGTCTCCATGTACGCCGAGACCTGCCCGCACTACCTGGTCCTGTCGGCGGACGACTACGAGAAGTACGGCCCCCTAATCAAAGTGAACCCGCCTATAAGGGGGAGGGACCACGCCGAGGCCCTGCTCCGCGGGGTGAACAGCGGGCTTATCGACACTATTGGTAGCGACCACGCGCCCCACGCTCCCGAGGAGAAGAGCGGGGACATATGGTCGGCGGCCTCGGGTATGCCCGGTGTACAGACGCTGCTCCCGCTCATGCTCGACCTGGCGCTCAGGGGCTTCATCGACGTGAGGAGGATACCCCTGCTAATGGCGAGGAACCCCGCCAAGCTGTTCAAGCTCTGGCCGTGGAAGGGCGAGATAGCCCCCGGGAGCTCCGGGGACCTCGTCGTCGTAGACCCGAGAGAGGAGTACGTGGTCAGGGAGGAGGACTTGTACTACAAGCACAAGCTGTCCCCCTACATAGGCTGGAGGCTCAAGGGGAGGGTGAAGTACACGATACTGAAGGGGGTAGTGGTGGCTAGAGACGGCGTCGTGGAAGGCAAACCGGTGGGCTCCTGGGTCAGGCCGGTTCGGTGAGCAGGTAATCTTCAATTTGGTAGGTTTATTTTATTATCCAAAAAGAATTCTAACACGTGGGTGGTCTGATGACGGGTGTCTCGCGTAGGAGCAGGGCGATCAAGACCTCGCCTCACAGGGTTCTCGTAGCGCTCGCAGACCAGCTGAGGAGGAGCGGGAGGAGGGTCATAGACTTCACGGCGGGGCAGCCCGGTCTACCGCCGGACGCTAGCGCTCTAGCCGAGTTCATAGAGTTCATGTCGAAGAACACTTTCACGGCCTTCCGCTACGCCCCCACCCAGGGGCTGCCGGAGCTGAGGGAGGAGATAAGCGCCGACCTGAAGAAGTACGGGGGTGTGGACGTCCCGCCCGACAACATCGTGGTCACGACCGGGGGGCTGGACGGCATCATCCTCTCGCTGTACGCTACCACGGACCCCAACGACAGAGTCCTGCTCCTAGAGCCCTGCTACAGCATGTACTGGGACACCCTCACCTTCCTCGGCTTGGAGGCCGAGTGGTGTAGCGAGAGCGTCGACACGGGGTTCCAGCCGAGCGTGGACTGTATCCTAGACAAGATGAAGAAGGTCAAGGCCGTCCTCCTAGCCAGCCCCGACAACCCGACCTCGAGGGTGATAAGCAGGGAGGTGGCGAAGGCCATTGCCGAGGAGGCCTCGAGGAGGGGCGTCTGGATACTCTACGATGTGGCCTACAAGCACCTGGTGTACGAGGGGGAGCACGTCTGGTTGGAGAAGTACGTGGAGAACCCCGACGTGCTCGTGAACATTGGTAGCTTTTCCAAGGACATCGCGATACCGGGCGGTAGGCTCGGCTACGTTTACACGTTCAACAAGGAGCTGGCCCGCGAGATGGTGAAGCTCAAGGGGATACTCGGCATCGTGGCCCCGGTACCGATGCAGTGGCTCGCGACACTGTACCTGAGGAAGGGGTATAAGGAGAAGTACCTCGACTACGTCCTCCCGATCTACAGGAAGAGGAGGGACGCCGCCTACGAGGCTGTGAGAAAGTACCTCCCTAGGGCGAGGGTCGTGAAGCCAACGGCTAGCATGTACGTGTTCCCAGACCTCTCCAGCTACCTGGCCGAGAAGAAGGTCAGCGACCTCGACCTGGCCGTTAAACTAGCGGAGGAGAAGGGCGTGGTAGCGTTACCGGGCTCCATATTCGGCCCGTCCGGTGTCAACCACTTGAGGATAACCTTTGTCACCAACGACGAGAAGACTATTGAAGAAGGGGTCAGGCTCATAGGGGAGTACCTGGGCGAGGCCTAGTGTCCGCCTACGCTGTTAAGGGGGTCTACCCCGTCAGGCTGGAGAGGAACTCCCTCGTCCCGGACGCCATCGCTACCGCCGTTCTCGAGAGGGGGCTGAGGGGAGGGTTGGTGCTGGCGATAGGGGGCTTGAAGCACGCGGAGCTCGGTGTCTACGACAGGGGGGCCGGCAGGTACGTTGTACAGACGCTCGACGCGGCCGCAGACGAGACGCTCGAGGTGGCGCCGATGCTGGGCAACTACCTGGTGACGAGCAGCGGCCACGTCTCGGTCCACCTCCACGTCAACCTGGCGTGGCGTAGGGGTAGCGCCGCCGGCCACCTGGTCAGCGGTCTAGTCGACCCGTTTCTAGAGGTGTTCCTCGTAGAGGTCGGCGACGTGGTGAGAGAGGTTTTCTTCCACAGGGACGTCTAGCCTCATGTACGTCTTCACCACCTTCACGGAGAGCGGCTACAGGAAGCTGGCCTCCTTTATTAGGCGTGTGCGCGGGTCGGTTGCCGTACCAATCCCGGGCTCCCTGTGCGAGGACGCCCGCCGACTAGGCCCGGACAGCCTGAGGAAGAGGGGGGTCCCCGCGAGCTTCGCTAGGGTCTGGCGGCCCGTCCTCGGCCTGCTCGCCTCCACTAACACGCCGCGCGTCGAGTGCTACCTCGGCGAAGTGGACTTCGAGGAGGCTAGGTACAGGGCCGTTGATGCGGCCTCCCTCATCATTAGAGCCGACGTGTACGGGGTAGCCGACTTGGAGGAGTGGGTGCGAGTGTTCAGGAGAGGCGCCCAGCCGGTGCGGGAGGTGGGGGAGTTCACGGTCGTTGACGACTACGTCAAGGCCTACGCGACCCTCAAGGCGAACCCTGGAGCCCCCTACACCGCCCTCGAGGAGGTCGTCCCAACCCCCTTCGACCTGCTCGCCCTACTCGCGCTAGGGGAGCTGAGCCGGGACTTGTTCGGTAGGCTCGTGGAGTTCTCCCTGAGGTACTTCAACGACTACCTGTTGAGGTCCGTGAACCTGACGAGGGCGTATCGGAGGCTCGTCAGGGACCGGGAGTACATGGACTTCCTCGTCTCGCACAACATACCTGTTTTCGAGTAGATATATACGGATATGTGTAGTACTTATTAACTAGGGGTGCTACATGCCCACCGCACTCCCTAGAGGGGTATCCGAGAGGGTCGTCGAGGTCCTTAGGAGGTATGCCGACAGGGAACACCTGGAGAGGCTCCTCGCGATCCCGGACCCCCGCCTCCACAGCTGGGTCGCAGACGTGGCAGAGACCGCCGACCCGGAGAGGATCTACGTCAACACGGGCTCGCCTGAGGACTTGGAGTTCATAAAGAGGCGTGCCCTAGAGAACAGGGAGGAGCTCCCTACGAAGTACAAGAACAAGACCGTGCACTTCGACGGGCTATACGACCTAGCGAGAGACAGGGAGAACACGAGGATACTAGTCCCGCCCGGGCACAGTATAGCCATGGTGAACACGCTCGAGAGGGAGAGGGGCCTAGCCGAGATCAGGGAGCTCTTCAAGGGCGTGATGAGAGGGAACACGATGTACATTGGGTTCTACTGCTTCGGGCCGAGGGACTCGCCGTTCTCCCTCTACGGGGTCCAGATAACGGACTCGGCGTACGTGGCCCACAGCGAGAACATACTTTACAGGGTCTGCTACAGCGTGTTCGTGGAGAGGGGCGGTAGGCTGAAGTACATGAGGTTCCTGCACGCGACTGGTGAGAGGAACGAGCTGGGCTGGAGCAAGAACGTCGAGAAGAGGAGGATATACATAGACCTCGACGACCACATAGTCTACAGCGTGAACACCCAGTACGCCGGGAACACGGTGGGCCTGAAGAAGCTCTCGCTCAGGCTGTGCGTGAACCAGGGCAAGAAGGAGGGGTTCCTCTGTGAGCACATGTTCATAGTCGGGGTCAAGGGGCCGGGGGGCCGGGTGACGTACGTGACGGGTGCCTACCCCGCCGGCTGCGGCAAGACGTCCACCGCGCTAGTGGCAGACACGCTCGTCAGCGACGACCTGGCAATAATACACGCCTACAACGGTGAGGCCAGGGCGATAAACCCCGAGGTGGGTTCCTTCGGGATAATAGACGGGATAAACCCTGTCGACGACCCGGAGATCTACAGAATACTCCTGGACCCCGAGACCGAGGTGATCTTCAGCAACGTCCTCCTCACGGAGGACGGGGATGTCTGGTGGAGGGGGAGGCCCGAGCCCCCCAGGAGCGGGTTGAACTACGCGGGTCCCTGGAGGCCGGGGCTTAGGGACGATAAAGGGAGGGAGGTGCTCCCGTCCCACCCCAACGCCAGGTTCACGACGTACCTCAAGTACCTGAAGAACCTGGACCCGAGGATAGAGGACCCCTTGGGCGTCCCCGTGGAGGCGATGATATTCGGCGGGAGGGACTCGGACACGAACTTCCCGGTTGAGGAGGCCTTCGACTGGGTACACGGCAACGTGACGAAGGCCGCCGCCCTCGAGTCGGAGAGGACGGCCGCGGTCCTCGGCCAGGTTGGGGTCAAGGAGTTCAACCCCTACGCCATACTAGACTTCCTCTCGGTGTCCCCCGGCGAGTTCCTGAGGCTTCACCTGGACTTCGCGGGGAGGTTGACACGCTTACCCAAGATATACAGCGTCAACTACTTCCTCAGGGACAAGGAGGGCAGGTTCCTGAACGAGAAGACAGATAAAGTGGTCTGGTTGAAGTGGATAGAGCTGAGAGTACACGGCGACGTGGAGGCTCTCGAGTCGCCGACGGGCCTCATACCAGTCTACGAAGACCTGGCCAAGCTGTTCAGAGACGTGCTTGGAAAAGAGTACACGGAGCAGGCCTACAGGGAGCAGTTCAAGGTCAGGGTGGCCAAACAGATAGAGAGGGTCAACAGGGTTGTAGAGGTGTACAAGAAGATCCCCGACACTCCCCCCGTGTTCTTCGACGTGATGAGGGAGCAGCTGAGGAGGCTCGAGGAGGCGAGGCTCAGGTACGGGGACTACATTGACCCGTTCCAGCTGGACAAAAAGTAGTCTGTTCAGTATATCAGGTAGGCCTTCTTCAACATCTCGTTAGATAGCAGGCTCCTGCCGTCTCCCTCGAGCACGACCCTTCCGTTCTCGAGGACGTAGCCGCGGCTCGAGATCTCCAGTGCGTTCTTGACGTGCTGCTCCACTACCAGCATCGTGAGCCCGTACTCCTTGTTCAGCTTCACTACGAGGTCGAAGAGCGCTAGTACCACCTTAGGCGCTAGTCCCAGGCTCATCTCGTCGACCAACAACAGCATGGGCGAGGTCATCAGCCCCCTGCCAAGCGCAAGCATCTGCGCCTCGCCACCCGACAGCGAGCCCGCTAGCTGGCCCCTCCTCTCTTTGAGCCTCGGGAATATGCTGTACACGAGCTCGAGCCTCTCCCTCACCTTCGACTTGTCCCTCTCGAGGTAAGCCCCCGCTAGCAGGTTCTCCTCGACGGTGAGGTTAGGGAAGATCCCCCTGCCCTCCGGCACCATTGTGAGCCCCAGCGCCACCCGCTCGTGGACTCTCTTGCCGGAGATGTCGACAGACTTGAAGACGACGCTCCCGCTGTACAGCGTGGTGTAGCCCATGATAGTCCGGAGTAGTGTCGTCTTGCCGGCTCCGTTGGGGCCTACGACGGCGACTATCTCGCCTTTGTCGACGTAGAGGGAGACGTCGTGCAGGACCTTGAACTCGCCGTAGCCCGCGTTAACCCTCCTAAGCTCGAGTAGGCGGGTCATCCGACCACCTAGACGGGCTTGATACCAAGGTACGCCTCTATCACCCTGGGGTTCGAGGCGACCTCCTCTGGGGGGCCCTCGGCGATCACCCTGCCCTCGTGGAGTACCACGACCCTCTTGCTCAGGGACATTACGAACCTCATGACGTGCTCGACCACTACGATGGTCAAGCCCCGGTCGCTCCACACCTTCTTGATGACCTCGGCCAGCCTCTCCTGCTCGTGGGGCCTGAGGCCGGCGGCGATCTCGTCCAGCAAGAGGAGTTGGGGCCCGGTGGCCAGGGCTCTAGCCAGGTCTACAAGCTTGTGCTCCATTAGCGTGATCTCGCTCCCCAGCCTCCCCCATTCCTCCCTTGGTAGACCGATCAACTCTAGGACCTCGACGGCTGTTTTACGGGCCTCCTCCACGCTGTCCGTCCTCAGGAGAGCCCCTGTTGTCACGGCCTCTAGGACGGTCAGGTTCCTGAAAGGCCTCACCTTCTGCCACGTCCTGGCTATACCCAGCTTCGCCACCTCGTGGGGCTGTAGGCCGGTTATGTCCCTACCCATGAAGAACACCCTGCCCCTGTCAGGCTTGTACACCCCGGTGATACAGTTGAACAGCGTCGTCTTACCGGAGCCGTTGGGCCCTATGAGGCCGACTATCTCCCCTCTACCCACGCTGAGGGTGACGTCGTTGAGCGCCACTACACCGCCGAACCTCTTCGTCACGTTCTCGACCCTCAGGATGACTTCCGGGCCGCTCACTTCCTCCACCACCTCCTCAACTGGTTGAAAAGCCCGGCTAGGCCCTCTGGCTTGAGGATCCCGACGACTATCAGGGCCACGCCGTAGAGGAGGAGGTCTAGGCCGGGGAAGACCCCGCCCAGGGTGCTACGCAGGTACTCGCCTAGAGCCCTGAAGACCACGGCGGCCGCTATCGCCCCGCTAATAGAGCCTAGGCCCCCGATTATCCCCATTATAGCGATGCTTATAGCGAGCCCAGCGTCGAAGAGCCTGTACGAGAAGCTCGAGTATATGACCACCTGTAAAAACCCGGCCGCGCCCGTTATGAACGAGTATATGGCTAGAGCTATCAGCTTGTAGAGCCTCGTGTCGACGCCGATAGCCTCGGAGACGAGCTCGTCCTCCTTTATATTCCTCAAGTAGTAGCCGATCTTGGAGCCCGTGATGTAGATGTTGACGAGTATGACCGCCAACAAGACCACGTCGACTATGATGAAGAGCTCGAAGTAGGTCCTGGGCCTCAGGTACAGCCAGCCCCACTTGTTCGGCAAGTAGAAGTCCCAGGGGCCCATGAAGTACCTGAACAAGTTGTTCAGTATGACGACAAGGGAGGCTGTCATCAGGGCGTACCAGACCTCTCTGACCCCGAACCTGAACGTGGGTATACCGATCAACACTGCCAGACCCGCGGCCACGGCGCCGCCCGCCCACACGCCCACCACTGGCGGTAGCCCGAGCCTCATCCACAAGAGCGAGGTCACTATACCCCCGAGAGCCATGTAAGCGCTCGAAGCCAAGTCCAGCTGCCCGGTCAGGCCGCCGATGATGTTCCAAGCGGCGACGAAGGACGCGAACAGCGCTACCTGGGTCAGTAAGAGCATGTAGTAGTTGTTCCCCGACACTAGGAAGCCCACTGCCAGTAGGGCGGCTTGGAAGAGGGCGATCGAGAGTAGAGTGCTCCTCGTCAACACATCTCTTCACCTCTTCGCGAAGAAGCCCCTCGGCTTAAACCACAGTATGAAGAAGAAGATCAGGTATACCACGGCCATCTTCACCGAGGGGCTTATGAGGCTGCCCATAGACTCGGCTATCCCGATGATCACGGCCGAGACGACCAGGCCCCGTATGCTGCCGAGCCCTGCTAGTGCGACGGCCACCCAGGAGACCAGGCTGAAGGAGGTCCCTAGGTAGGGCCACACCTGCCCCATCTCCATCCACAGGCCCGAGGCGATCCCAACCAACACCATTCCGATCGCGAACGTGAGCATGTAGACTCTCCCTACGTTGATGCCCATGAGCATGGCACTAGACCTATCGTCTGTAACAGCCCTCATTGCCAGGCCTAGCTTAGTCCTCGACAAGAACTGGTCTAGTAGGAAGAGTACGAGGACCGATATGGCCGCCGACAGCACCTTTGACTCGTATATCACGAACGGCCCTATGCTTAGGCCTTCCGAGAACACGGGGTTAGGGTAGCCCCTCGGCTCGGCCTTGAAGTAGCCTAGGGCTATGTTCTGGAGCACGAAACCTAGCCCGACCGTTACAGCTATCTGGATAAGGGGTTCCTTGCCGAGTACAGGGTTTATCAGCCCTTTCTGTATCGCGAGCCCCAGCACAAACAATACTGGTAGCACTAGGAGCATCGACAACAAAGGGTCTATGTTCAGGTATGTCGATATCAGCCACACGAAGTACGCCGAGATCATGACTAGGTCTCCGTGGGCGAAGTTGATTATGTCCATGACCCCGAATATGAGGGCTAGGCCTGAGGCTACTATCGCGTAGAACAAGCCTAGGAAGACACCGTCCATAACCTGCTGTAGGATGGCGATCAGTACTCCTCCAACCGACATCTATACAACACCCCGTACGTGCGTGTACGGATGTGTCCTCTGTATATAGGTGTGGGACGATTCTTAATAAAATTGGCTTGGTTAGGGAGCAGTCGGGGACGTAAAAAAAAAATCAGCTACCGGGTCTAGGGAATACGGGTTGGACGCCCTCCTGTGGCTGAGGCCACACAACGACAGGTGTTAGAGTGCCGTTTATCAACTGTACTTGTAGTACGGCTGTACCCGCGTACAGGTTCTCGCCGTTCGGCGCGAACTTGATCCTGCCCGTCGGGTAGAGCTGGGCGGCTATGCTGTTGCTCTCGTTCAGGTCTAGGCTGAGGAAGGCCTGCCTCAAGTGGTCCGGGTTCAACGGGTCGTCCGGGAACATCTGGCCGGCCTTCTCGAGCGCCTCGTAGATCGTGAAGAAGGAGTAGAAGACCTCGCCGGCAGCCTCGGTCGGCATCTTACCGTACCTCCTCATGAACTCGCTGACCAGCTTCTTGTTCCACTCCGTCGGCTTCGCCGGGTTGTAACTGTAGGTGTTGGTGTAGTACAGGACGGCGTCGCCGGCCGCCTTAATGGAGTCCGGGTCCGTGAAGCCGCACGCGCCGGCGCCGGCTATGAACTTGGGGTTCAGCCCGGCGGCCTTCGCCGTCTTTGCGAACAGGACCCCGTCGCTGAAGTAGGGGACAGCTATTATGATGTCAGGGTTCAACCTCTTGATCTGGTCTATGATCGGGCTCATGTCCGTGATGTCGTACGGGTAGGTTATGTGCGACGACACCTCCACGCCGTACTTCACTAGCTGGAGGTGGGCTCCGTTGCTAACCGTAGTCCCGAACACTGAGTCCTCGTTGATGATCACGGCTGTCCTAATGGTCACGTTATACTTCTTAGCCATATCCATGACGAAGTCCACGGCCGAGACTCCGTGAGCGCTGGCTCTGGGGGCCACTCTGAAGAAGTACATCCAGCCCTGGTTAGCCAGGTCGTCTACTAGGGCGTCCGTCACCAGGATGACCTTGTTCTGCTCGGTCACAGTACCCATCGCCATCGTGAACCTGCTGATGTACGCCCCGTATATTATGGGGACGTGGTACTGCGAGATCAGCTTCTCCGCCGCCAGCCTAGCGGACTCGGGCGACGTACCAGCGTCCTCGACCACGATGTCCAGCTTCGCGCCCCCGAGCGACCTAACCCCGCCTAGCTCGTTGTTGATTATGTCCACGACAAGCCTGGCGGCGTCGACCGCCTCTCTACCGAATATAGCGTAAGGGCCCGTCAAGGGCTGGACAACGCCGATGACGACCTTCTCAATCTTAACCTTGGTAGGGGTTGGAGACGGGGAAGGTGTCGGACCGGGCTTCGAGGTGTAAATGTAGTAGCCCAGCGCAGCCGCAACTATCGCTACGATCACCACTATGGCGATTATTAAGGGGGTTCGAGAGGGTTTACTAGCCATAAAACCGACCCACTCCTTATACATATATGTGTAGTATGGTGAAATAAAAACTTTAGTGGGAAAACTGTTTAATCGCGTTGATTCACTTGATTAGCCTTGAGACAGCCCTGAGGATCTTAACGTAGCCGGTGCACCTGCACAGGTTACCCTCGATAGCCTTCTTGGCGTCCTCCAAGGTCTTTATCAGCCCCTTCTTCAACCCTGCGTACACGGTCAGGACAAAGCCCGGCGTGCAGAAGCCGCACTGGACAGCCCCCTCCTCTACCAGGGCCTTGACTATCCTCCCCGCCAGCTCGTCCCCCTGGAGCCCCTCGAGCGTCACCACCTCTCTGCCCTCGACCTGCGGCGTTAGGACTAGGCACGAGTACACGGGCTCGCCGTCGATCAGGACGGTGCAGGCGCCGCACTCTCCTCTCTCACACCCCCTCTTCACGCTCGTGACCTTCAACCTGAGCCTGAGGGTGTCAAGCAACACCTCGTTGGGCTCGACGTCCACCTCAACGGGTTGGTTGTTCAGCTTGAAAGAGACCCTCACACACCTCACCTCCTGAGCTTCCCTGCGACCTCCCTCAAGGCGTCCTTGAGTAGAGTGGAGGCGAGGTGCCTCCTGTACTCCGCCGTGGCCCTTACGTCCGTGATCGGCGATATGTCCTGCTGGACTAGCCTCGAGGCCGTTTCAATGGACTCGTCGCTCAACCCCTTCTCGTTCAAGTACGCCTCTACAGTCACAGCCCTTACAGGCCTCGGCGCCACGGAGTTCAAGGCCACCCTGAACCTCAGCTCTCCCCCTGGTCTGACCTCGACCCCTAGAGCCAGCCCTACTACAGAGAGCGTGAAGGCGCTTCTCCGGCCGAACTTCCTGTAGGCCCAGTACTCGCTGAGCCCCTCTACCACTGGGACCTCGAACTCGGCGATCATCTCACCGGTCTCCATTGCTGTTTTACGCGGGCCTAGCACGAACTCCCCTAGGTTAATAGACCTCGACCCGCCGGGACTCCTCAGCTTCACGACAGCGTCGTGGACGAGCAGGGGCGGGGCTGTGTCCGCGGCGGGCGAGGCGTTCGCTATGTTCCCGCCGATCGTGGCGACGCTCCTGATCTGCCAGCTAGCCATGTTGTACACGGCTTGGTGGAGTAGTGGTAGCTTCTCCTTGACCACGTCGGACCTCAGAATCTCCTCCAGGGTCGTCAAGGCGCCGATCCTTACCTTGGAGCCCTCGTCGACTACGTACCTGAGCTCCCTCAAGCCGCCCAGGTCGATGACCGCCCTCGGCCTGTAGCGCCCTATTTTCAGGTCTACTAGCAGGTCTGTACCCCCAGCCAGAAACTTGTAGTCGCCCAGCTTGCTAGCTAGCTCTACAGCCTCCTCGACGCTCCCAGCCCTGTAGTACTCGAAGGAGGGCAACTTGTAGAACATCCTATCACCTCTTCAGAGAGCCTGTCAGCTCCAGGACGTACTCCGGGGTGATGGGAAGCCTGGTCACGTTGACGCCGAGCGCGTGGGAGACAGCGTTGGCGATAGACGCCGGGATCGGTATGAGCGCCATCTCGCCCACCCCCTTAGCACCCATAGCACCGTACTTGTAGACGTCCTCCACGTAGATCGGCTTCTCGACCTCCGGCACCTCCATGACCGTGGGTATAACGTAGTCCGTGAAGTCCGCGTTTAGTATTGAGCCCTTCTCGTCGAAGACGAGCTGCTCGTAGAGAGTGTAGCCTATACCCTGCACGACAGCACCCTCGACCTGCCCCTCGACCTGGACCGGGCTTATGATCCTACCGGAGGCGAGTGCCGGCCACACCCTCAAGACCCTGACGACTCCTGTCTCCGTGTCCACCTCCACCTCGCTCACCACCACGATGTAGCTGAAAGCCGGGTAGGCGAAGCCCTGCCCAACCGTGTCGTCGAACTTGCCCTTGGGTAGGAAGAAGTAGCCGGTAGCAGAGAGCTCTACGCCCTTGGCGTAGGCCTCCCTCACGAGGTCCACCCACCTCACGTACCTCTCCGGGTTGTCCCTCTGGTAGACCCTCCCGTCCCTGAAGACGAGCTTGTCGGGCTCTACCCCGAGTACGTCGCCGGCGAGCCTGGCGAGCCTCTCCCTTATCCTCCCCGCCGCGACCTCGACACCTATACCGCCAATCCCGGTCCCCCTCGAGGCGTGTGTAGCCCCCGTGTCCGGGGCCTCGGTGGTGCCGAAGACGACCCTGACGTTCTCGGGTGGGACGCCCAGTAGCTCTGAGACTATCTGGACGTGCGAGCTGGTCGGGCTCCCCTGGCCCATCTCGACTATCCCCGTGTACACCGTGACGGATCCGTCCTTCTCCACCTTCACCACGGCGTTGGACCAGTCGGGGACGCCCCTCGAAGTGCTTATGCCGTGCCAGGCCACGCCCACGCCTATACCTCTCCTCCACCTGCCGTCCTTCTTGTTGTACTCGCTGTACTCCCTCCTCTTCTGGGACCACCCGGACTTCGCGGAGACCTTCTCCAGCGCCTCTCCCACGCCGACCGAGTGGTCTAGCACCTGGTTTGTGAGAGTCCTGGAGCCGGGCCTGAGGATGTTCTTCAGCCTGAACTCCACCGGGTCTAGCCCCAGCTTCTCGGCTAGCAGGTCCATCTGCCTCTCGACCGCGAACTGTACACTGGGGTTGCCGAAGCCCCTGAAGGACCCCTGGTACACCTTGTTCGTGTAGACGGCGTAGCCGTCCACTCTCGCGTTAGGCACCTCGTAGGGACCAGAGGCATGCATCGTGGCCCTCCACAGTATGAAAGGCGCCCTGTTAGCGTACGCGCCGGTGTCGTGTATGATCGTCACGTCGATCGCCGTCAGCTTACCTTCCCTGTTCGCGCCGCTCTTGTACCGTATTATGGTAGCCTCCCTCTTCGGGTGGACCTTGATCGACTCCTCTCTCGAATAGACGATGAAGGCCGGCCTCCCCGTGAGGTAGGCCACTAGAGCGGCCTTCGCGACCGTGAGAGGCCCCTCGTCGTCCTTCCCGCCGAACCCGCCGCCCAGGTAGGGGACAACTACCTTAACCCTACTGGCTGGCAGGCCTAGGACTCTCGCAGTGATATCCCTGGCGAGGTGGGGGTGCTGCGCCGCGCCTATTATCGTCACCCTCCCCTCCGAGTCCGGGATCGCTAGTGCGGCCTCTGTCTCCAGGTAGGCGTGGTCTTGGTGGTGGGTCCTGTACTCGTTCTCTACGACGACCTCGGCCTCGCTAAACCCTCTCTCGACGTCGCCCTTCCTCACCTTTGTCCTGAACGCGATGTTCGACCCGGCCTCCTCGTGTACTAGCACGTCGCTCCTCGACATGGCCTCAAGCGGGTCGAGGACGTAGGGCAGAGGCTCGTAGTCGACTCTGACGAGCTGCGACGCCTCCACAGCCCTCTCCCAAGACTCGGCAGCGACGAGGGCCACGACCTCGCCGACGTACCTGACCTTCCCCTCCGCTAGCAGGGGCTGGTCGGGAAGAGCGTAGCCGACCTGGTTGACGCCCGGTATGTCCCTGTGCGTTACTACGGCCCTGACCCCGCTGACGTCGAGCGCCTCCTTTAAGTGGAGCCCCTTGATCCTCGCGTGTGGGTGCGGGCTCAACACCTGCTTTACGAAAAGCGCGTTCCCGTACACGTACTTCACGAAGTAGTCCTCTGTGAACAGGGCTCTCCCCAGGGCTTTCTCCAGCGCGTCGACCCTCGTGAACTCTCTGCCCACTACGAAGTACGACTCTGCTGACAGGTACTTCTCGAGTATAGAGTATGGGTCCTCCAGGGACAAACGAGGAGCCCTCTGATATAAAGTCTAGGCCCCGTAGAATAATAACCTTTCCTTTTTCACCCGTCTCGAACTACTTAGACGTCCTAAGCTTGTAGAAGACCGACTGTACGACTGTGCCCTTGGCCCCCTCCAGGTAACGCCCCACTACAACCCCGTTAGATATAAGTATGTACTCCCTCCCATTGGGGTAGACCACCACGACCATCCACTCGCCTGACTTGACCTTGCTGGCCAAGTAGTGGGCTTTAGGTAGCCCGTCCGAGGCGTGAACCAGCTCGACCTCCCTCAAGTACTCGGCTCTAACCAGTGCGAGAGAGAGGTCTACCTTGATGTCCACTGGCATCGTCTCCCAGAAAGGCTTCTCCTCTACTTCCACTCGTGGGACTCTAGGGGACCTAAGCCTGTCGGCGATGTCGACTTTACGGCACCTCCCTTCGGCTAGGGCGGTGTAGTTGGAGAACAGGGTCGAGTAGACCTTGGCCAGTTCCCTCTTGGCAAAAAAGCCCCCAGCGACCTCGTACTCTAACTTAAAGAAGGCGCCTCCGAGGTAGTAGAGCCTCAGCCACCCCAGGTAGGCGCTCGTCTTCGGCTCAGGGCCCTTTCTAAGCTCTATCTTCCAGCCCCGGGGCTCCTGCCAGAGCTTGTACTCGCACGCGTGGTCTACCGGCCTAGAGAACTTCACGCTTACACTGTCACCAGATATCTCGCAGGAGGACACCACGGGTAGTATCCCGAGGAATAAGCAGGGCTCTAGTATCAAGTAGTCCACGAAGCTGGGCGGGCACCTGCCTACCTCTATCTGAGTGGACATCATCTAGACAACGCTGACATACTTTTCTCGACTAAGCAAACTATGTAGTAATATGGGCGAAGGATTTTAAATAGTCAGCTCAACTAAGCCTCGAGGTGTGGGGCAACGCGTCTCAACACTTCCTCCACCAGAGTGTTTGAGAGCGCGGCGTCGTTGAGCCCCTCCTTCACTAGCCCTCTCACAAACAGCATACTTGCCTCCCGTAGGTCGAGCCCACGCGAGGCCAGGTAAAAGAGCTGCTCGGTACTCAACTTGACGTTCCTGGCGTAGTGCCTGGCCTCCGCGACGTTGTTCGTCTTTACCTCTAGCCTCGGCTGCATGAAGGCTAAGCCCCCGAGTTGGAGGGCCTCGATACCGTAGACGAGCGAGCCCTCCTTGGATCCCTCTTCGGCTACGAGAGTGCCCCTGGCCACAGCCGTGGACTCGTCTAGGCTTACGAGCAGTTGCCTCACGTGGAGAGCCGGGCCAACGCCTCTCGCGAGCCCATAGATGTCGAGGTCTACGACGCTCCTCCCTAGAGCCAAAACAACAGTCTTCTCGTTGAGCGTCGACGAGTCTACTGAGACGAGCTCTTCGACTTTCAGGACGCGGGTGGACTCGACCAACTGGGCTCTCTCGCTCGCGCAACAGCCTTGTCTAGAGACTAACCGGAGATAGCTCGCCGGACCTTCCCCGGCCTTAACTCTCAGCAGGAGTCTAGACCCTGGCCCAGCGTCTAGTGTCAGAGACAGGCTGAGAGACCCCTTCGAGTTGAGGTTCAACTCCAACACGTACAGCCCGCTACCACTGGCTACCAGGTTGAGTCCTACCGCCGAGAACAGGTTACTGGAGTCTACGTTTACCACAGCCTTGCCCGGTGCACCTCCGAGTTCTATATCGTACCGGCCCGACTCGTACTTCTCGTGGAGTAGACAGTAGACACTACTACACTCACCCGTGGGTTCGCCTCGTATTGGAGACTCTGTGACCCTAGCGCCTTCCACGCGGACAACGGGCCCGCCGATACCGTCCGCTCTAGAAGCCTCCTCGACCAGCCTAGCGTACTCGTAGGGGTTGATGTAGTGTTTTATTGTCGGGGAGTCGCCTACAACCTGGAGCAGGCCCTTCAACCTACACCACCGTACTCCTCGAACTCCAGCTCGACCACTCTCTTCAGCATACTGGCGAATTCGAAGGGTAGCTTTCTGAGTACGTCTCTGACAAAGCCGTTTACTACCAGAGAGACGGCCTCGTTCCTCCTCAACCCCCTCGACATCAAGTAGAACACCTGGTCCTCGCTCAGCCTGAGAGTAGAGGCCTCGTGGCCTACGTCGGCGTCTCTCTCGAGCAGGTGGACGATCGGGTAGGTGTAGGACCCGCTCTTCTCGTCGAGTATCAGGCTCTCGCACTCGACGTGGCTGAACGAGCCTACAGCCCCCTTGTTGACCTGAGTGAGCCCTCTGTAGACGCTGAGACCGCCGTTTGCTACGATACTCTTCGACAACACCCTGCTAGAGGTCCTCGGAGCGGCGTGTATGACCTTAGAGCCCGTGTCCTTTATGTAGCCACCGTTGCTGATGCTGAGGAGGGTCGAGACGGTCTTGGCTCCCTCGCCCCTGAGGACGGTGGAGGGGTAGGTCACCGTGATCTTGCTACCGATGCTCCCCTCAACCCACTCCACGAAGGCGTTCTCCTCGGCGACGGCCCTCTTGTTGTTGAAGTTTATGACGTTCCTGCTCCAGTTCTGGACTGTGACGAAGGAGACTCTTGATGAGGGGTGGGCGTATATCTCGACCATGCCGTCGTGGAAGCTCTCCCTCCTAAGCCTGGGCGCGCTACAGCCCTCTATGAAGACCAGCTCGCTACCCTCGTCTGCTACTATGAGCGAGTGCTCGAACTGCCCCTCCATCTCCTTCCCTAGGAAGAAGAAGGCCTCGACCGGGTAGGGGACTCTCACCCCCTTCGGCACGTAGACGAAGACGCCGCCGCTCCACAACGCGTAGTGTAGTGCGGCGAACTTGTGGTCCGTGTACGGGAAGACCCTCGAGAAGTACTTCTTCACCAGGTCGGGGTACTTCTGGACGGCTTCCTCCATCGGCACCATTACGACGCCTAGCCTCCTCAGGAAGTCCTTCATACCCACGAAGACGCTCTCGCTGTCGAGTACGGTTGTGAGCCCGGCTAGGTACTTGGCGTACGTCTCGGGTAGGCCCAGCCTCTCGTAGATCCTCCTCACGTCCTCCGGGAGGTCGCTCCAGTCGCTCGCCACCTCGACGTCCGGCTTCGTGTAGAGCGTCGTTATCTCGTCGAGGTCTATTCTCTGGATGTACGGTAGCCACTGCGGTACAGGGGCCTTCTCGAAATAATCTAGTGCCCTGAGCCTGAGCCTCCTCATCCACTCGGGCTCTTTCTTGGACCTGCTGATCTCCTCTACTAGGCCCCTGCTGACCCTGCCAGTTATCTCCACTCTACTCCTGTACTCGACGCCCGTGAGCTCTTCTAGCTCAAAAACCCGGATGTCAAAGCCCATTCTGGGACACCACGGAGGAGTAGCCCTCCCTTGCGATCTTGTCCACTAGCTCTACTCCCCCAGAGGACACGACGACGCCGTTGTGCATCACCAGGACTCTGGAGGGCCTGACAAGCTGTAGTAGTGAAGGGTAGTGGGTTATGAGGAGGACGCAGGCCCCCTCCCTCACAACGCTGTTCATGTAGTCGACGAGGAGCCTCACCCCCTCCAAGTCGAGCCCGCTGTCCGGCTCGTCCATTAACAGGCACTTGGGTTTCAACAGGAGGGCCTGTAGGAACTCCGACCTCTTCTTCTCCCCACCCGAGAACCCCTCGTTCAGCCCCCTGTCTAGGAGCTCCCTCTTAAGCCCCAGCTTAACCGCTGTCTCTTCCAGTAGAGGGTCGACCTTCTCTATCTGTCTCCACGAAGTGTTGATGGCGTTGAACAAGTCCCTTAGAGAGACCCCTTTGACCTCGACTGGGTTCTGGAAGAAGAGGAACAAGCCTCTCCGGGCCCTCTCGTAAGGTGGGAGGCTGGTGATGTCCTCCCCGTTCAGGACAACCTTCCCCTTCACTACCTTGTAGCCCGGGTGGCCCATAACCGCGTAGGCGAGACTGGTCTTGCCGCTACCGTTAGGCCCCATTAAAGCGACTATCTCCCCGTCCCCTACCTCGACGGTGACGTCCCTGACAACCAGCTTACCGCCCACTTCGACGCTAACGTTTTCTACCAGCAGCAATGTAAGCACCCTATTGCAATGTCAGGTTTGGTTAACCTAATAAACTTAGTGGGACTGGTGGAGAAAGGGTTGTTAGTTTGAAAATAGACAAATCCCACTCAGGAACCGGCTACTTCGTACGCTATGACAGTCAACGGCTCGCCGCTACAGTCCTGATCGCAGAAGAGGCCCTGTACAACTCCGTTCTCGACTACCACGTACCTCTTACCCGAGGCGTAGGTCTCCACGACGAGCCACGTCCCTTTAACGAGCTCGCTCGAGGTTATTTGCTCTACTTTGACGCCGCCGGGTAGGATCTTGAAAGAGCGTGACTCCCTCATGAGCCTCGCCCTGGTCCTAGGGTCGGACAGGTCGTACTTGAACGTGGCGGCAGGCTGGGGAGGCGGCTGCTTTACCTCTTCGGCTTTCGCTGGTCTCGGAGGCTGTTGTACAGCTCGCGGCGGTTGCGGGGGCGGTAGCGGTGGCGGGGGCCTCTCTTCGCGGGCGGGCCTCCTCTCCTCCAATGGCTGTCCAAGCCTCGAGCACACTACCGGGATTACGCCTCGCAGCGCCAGCAAGCTCGTCTCGAGGTTTCTCTGAGCCTGTCCCCTCACCCTGAACCCGGCCTCGAGCTTGTAGTCTATGCTGAGGGTGTTGCCCTCGAGTGTAAGCCAGAGCTCTGTCAGCCTAGCCCTCGGCTCCCCCTCCTCCAGGTAGTCGAGAGACAAGGCTATCTTGGTCTCGGTCTTCTCTAGAGCAGTGTAGACTCCTACGGCTTTAAAGAACTCGTCGCTGAAGGCGAGCCTCACCGTGTCACCCGAGACGGAGCAGTCGGAGACGATGGGTATCATCTTCAGCAACTCGCACGGCTTGGACATGAGCCTCTTGACGCAGTCGACGTCTTCTTGCCGTATGCTGATGTTTAGAGCCAAACAGGACCCCTTTACTCTTATGTAGAGTTCTAACACTTATGTAATATAACGTTGATTTTCAATAAGTACGTCAAGGAAGCAGGGCTTCTAAACGACCTGGCTTTTAGTTAAAGGGACGTACTTCGACTGGTCTATCTTCTCGAAGACCTTGTTTAGCACTGCCCTCAGGCTGACCTCGCCCGGTATACCTGCCGCTCTCGCGTGACCGCCCCCGCCCAGGTCTCTGGCGATCGACGAGACGTCTATGTAGTCGCTCCTCAGGCTGACACCTCGCGGGTACCTGACGATGTAGAGATGGGCTATAAGACCGTTCTTCTCCGATACGTCGACGATCTCGCCGGGGTGTACTCGTGGGTCTACGTCGGGGAATACCATTATCCTGAACCCGTCTCTCTCGACGATGTCCATCCTGGCGATCGCCTCCCTGATTAGGTTCTCGTAGACCACCGAGACCTCTCTGTTGTACAGCTCGATCATCCACGCAGGGGCCAGGTCTCTCCTCTTAAAGGACTCCAACGCCTTGTACCTCACCTCCCAGCCGTACCACCTCAGCACCCTTCTCCACCTCACTGTAAGCTCGTACTTGTTGAGGAAGAAGTCGTCGTCGTAGGAGAGCTTGAGGAGCTCTTCGACGAACTTGTCTCCTCTCAACCCGAGTTTGCTGGCGACAAGGTCGGCCGCGGTGTAGTTGGGGTCGACCACGTATGTCAGCACGTCGTCGAAGCCCACTAGCTCTCTGTACACGCCTGGGTCCCACTCGTGGTGGTCCAGCCAGTAGACCCTGATCCTCCTCTTCTTGGCCTCCTCGAGGAACGTAATCAGGGCTTTCAGGCTAGACACCTGGGGGTTCAAGTCCGCTATCCAGACCTCTCTAACTGGCGGGGTCTGGCGGAGGACTTCTAAGAGGTAGTTGGGTAGCGAGGTCACCGAGGCCAGTATCTGCTGTACCGGCCTAACCTTGAAGTAGATGAAGGCCGCCGACGCGAGGCCGTCGATATCCCAGTGCGTTATCGAGACTCTACTCAACACTACCTACCCAGGGCGTGTAAGTTAATTTGTAAGCACTGTTTAAAAAACTAACGTGGGTTATGCGGGAGCCTCTGCGCGACATACAGGCTCCTCGTGTACGAGGACACTACGCTACTATCGCTGAGTAGCAGGATAGAGACAGGCGCCTCTCCGGCAGACGTCGCCCGGACCCTGAAGGCTACGTTGTTGACTGTCCTAGCCTTCAAGACGACCTGCCTGGGGGCCCCGGCTAGGTCCCTGAGAACGTAGGAGTCTACGAGTATGTTGACCTTTACGTCCCTGTCTAGGTTGTTCTCCACGGAGGCGACGAGCTCGCACTCCCCTCCCATGTAAAGGTCCCCCCTGACCTTGACGTCCACAACCTTGACTTTACCGAGCCTGTCCTGCAACACCCTGTAGGCCTCGTCGAGCCACGCGTTTATGACCCCGGGGCTCCAGAACTCCGCCCACCAGTAGTCGCTGTCGAGGGCGTGCCATAGTGCGTACCTCGCTGACGCGCTGTAGCTGTCCCTCCCCTGGATCATGTTCTCGTAGGCCCTGAGGAGCCTCAGGGCCTCGGCCACCCTCGTCCAGTGCTTCTCCTGCTCAGCGACCTCGCCACGCCACTTGTTGAAAGTCCCAAGCCACGTGTTGGTGGGTATGTTGGTGAGCACCCTCCTCGCCGGCACCTCCTCGAGGGCCTCCCTGAGGTGCGTCGTCTTGATGAAGTTGAAGTCGGACAAGGCCTCGAGGTAGAGGAGGAGCTTGTCCGAGAAGTACGCGGTGAGGGGAGGGTTCTTCGAGAACGCCATCCAGTTCTCGCCGTCGAGCGCTATTGTCACTATCCTCGCCGCCTTCTCGAGCCACTTCCCCGCCACCATGTACGCGAACTCGTACGCGTTCCTCCAAGCGTGTAGCTCGGACACGAAGTTGTTCTGGAAGCTCAGGACGTTGCTGAGGTAGCTGTCCCTGAAGAACACGGTTATGTGGCTCCTGGTGGAGGGGTCTAAGAGGATGTACGGCTCGTAGTGCGTCGCCCTCTCGCCCTCCGCGTAGTAGAAGTGGTTGGAGTCGTCCAGCACCGTGTACTCCAGCCCGTTGTCCTGGAGTATCTTCACAAGCTTCATAGAGAACGCCATCTCGGGGGTCCAGAACCCCAGGGGCTCGTACCCGGCTAAGACCTCCTTGCTCACCTTGACCCCGTAAGCGACCTCCTCGGCGACGACGTCGGGTGCGTCTAGCACGTCTGTCAGGAAGCCCAGTATCGTGTGAGCGTACACGCTGGTCAGAATGTCTACCCTACCGCCCCTGGCGAACTCCACGTAGGATTTCAGTGTCTCCTCAACTAGCTTCACCTCGTCGCTCTCCCTGGCGAGCCCCCTCCCGTCTTTGAAGACCACACGCCCCTTGACGGCCATGTCCCACTGGTAGAGCAGGCTGGGGCTAAGGTTGAACGTAGCGGAGTAGCTCGGGTGGTTCTTCAGCAAGACCGCGTGGTAGTGGTAGGGGCCACGGCCGTAGGGGTTGAGTATGTCCTTGTAGACGTACGTGAAGGCCCAGTCCGCGTGGAACCTGCCTGCGGGGTCGTAGTTAGGGGCCTGGTGGTTGTGCCACACAAAGGCCACTTTAACAGGCCTCCTCGACGACGGGTCGCCCGTGATGTAGGCTACCTCGTCGACCGCCGAGGAGTCCAGGTAGAGCTTCAACTTGTGTATACCGGGCTGTTCGATCAAGGAGACCGAGGTTATGTCTACGACTCTCTCCCCCGCCTTCAGGTTCACCGTCTTTTCGGCCTGGACAGCGTTCTTCTCGTCGACCAGCCTGACTCTCAGGCTTCTCTCGTTCCCCCTGTTCTCGAGGAGTATGTGCGCCTTGGCCTCCCCGCCGGGCTTGTAGAGCGGTTTGTCCAGCACGAGGTAGGCCTCTACGCCGTTTACGTGTTTAAAAGGGACGATGCTAGACAATCAAACCGCCCCGTATACCTCGAGTAGCCTCGAGACAGACCTCGCCCAACTGAAATCCACCGATCTATGGACACAAGATCTCCTTATAATCGATGGAGCTCTAGGCTCCTCCTCGAGCAGCCTCCTTATAGCCGGGTCCACTATCTTTTTAGACACCCGTGTGGGTTGAGCTTTGCTGTCCCCGGCGGCCATGAACAGTGTTAGGTCTGCTAGGTAGGAGGCTAGCTGCTCCACCGACCCGTTCTCGAAGAGCACCCCTGTCCCACGTACCCCGTGTACCCTTATGTCGAGGACTGTCGTCTTGAACCCGCCGGTGTCGCTCGCTAGAACCGGGGTGCCCGAGGCCATCGCCTCTAGTGCTACGAGGCCGAAGGGCTCGTAGATGCTCGGGGCGACAAACACGCTTGCGGCGTAGTGGGCGGGGACGAAGACCCTCTTCTCCACGTGGCCGAAGACTATCTTCAGGTTCTTGTCGAACAGCCTGAGCCTCCTGACCATGAACTCGAGGATGCTCTCGGAGCCTGGCACTGGGATGACCATTAAGAGTACCCTGACCGAGGGGTTCCTGACCAAGACCTTCTCGAGGGCGTTGAGCAAAAGGTCGAAGCCCTTCTGCCTGGAGACCCTACCGGTGGCCAGTACCAGGTTACCGTCCTCCTCGAAGCACTGGTGCCAGGTGTCGCTCGCGGCTTCCACTCCCAGGGCCTTGAGCGTCCTGTAGGCCTCGTCGGAGAGTTCGCTGACGCTCCCCGAGCACAGCTCCTTGAACACGGCCCTCCTCGCTAGGGCTCTGTCGGCCACCCCCCTGTCCCCCGCTAGCTCCTTGACGTGCTTCTGGACAAACTCGGGCGTCCACGAGCTCGCGTTTGGCACCGTGAGGACTCTCAGGCCGTGGTTGAGGCCCACCCACTTCTCGACGGTCCTAGCGTAGTCGTCGCTAACGGTGACCGTGGCGTCGGAGACGAGGGGGACGAGCTTGTCGGTAAACCCCTGTGAGGCCTCGTAGTAGAACCTCAAGTCCCTCACGCCGTGCTTACCCCTAACCCGCTTCCCGCTCGCCAGGGACTCCAGGTCCTCTAGCCTCGCCCTCGACCTCGAGAGCAGGTGCACGTGGTAGACAAGCCTCGTCTTCACCCCCTTCTCGAGGGACAGGCTGTTCACCGCCACGATTGAGAGGCCCGAGTGCCAGTCGTTGGCGTGGAGGACGTCGGGCCAGGCACCCTCGTCCAGGGACTTCTCGTACAGGGCCTTCACCACGCGCGTGAAGACGAGGGCCTTCGCGTAGAGGTCGCCACCGTAGACGTCGCTGCTGTTGAAGAGGCCGCCGCTGACAATGTAGTGCCTCAAGCCGGCGATGTCCGAGGAGAACACCTTGTAGACCTCGCCATCGACCTTGTACTCTAGTAACACCTCCCCCTCGGGGGTGAGTCCATGCGAGGGTGTCACTAAAACGGCCTCGACTCCCCTCTCGTTGAGGCCCCTGGCCAGCTCCGGCGGTACTTCGGCCAGACCGCCGACCTTCCTCGTCGTCTTGGACTCGAAGGTCAGGATCCAGGCCCTCAACTCTAGACTACCACGCGACCCTCGTCTCTACGGTGAGCCTGACCTCTCTCCCCGGGTCTAGCTCGACCTGGTCCACGAACTGGACTGCTAGCCCCTGGTACATCTCCATAAGCCCCTTCTCGGTCCTCGCTAGAGTAGACAGCGGTGCCACCCACACCTCCAGCTCTCTACTCGCCGACAGCACTACGTCGGGGTAGACGGGGCTCGACACCCTTACAGAGCTGGCCCTGCCCACGTACTTGTCCCTGACGCTCATCCGCGAGCCGCCCACCGAGTAGGAGAGCTCCCCCTCGCCCACCCTGTCTACCTTAGGCGCCAGGTGGTACTCGTAGCCCACCTTGGCCCTTACGACACCGCCCCTCAGGTTCCTCACTGCGTAGTCGATAGCGAAGCCGTTGTCTAAGAACCTCACCCTCTTCTCCACTTCGACCTCGGCGACCCTACTCCCGAAGACGTAGTAGCCACCTGTAGCCCTCAGCGTCACACCCTCCTTGTCCATGTGAGTGAGGTAGTGCCTAGCCAAAGCGAGGTCGCTGAGGTCCTTGAAGGGCGTGTTCCACAGCCAGTCGTCTATCCCCGTGTCGGTGCTCCACAAGTGGACTCTAGCGCTGACACGCCTGTACCAGTCGGGCGTGAACTTCGCCCCCTCGAGGTAGGGCTCCGCGTACCTGCTCATCGTGTCCTGGAGGTTGTGCTCGAGCCCCTTCCTCTTGACGTCGAACTCGAAGACAGTGCCGCCGTCCCGGAGGTCTATGTAGACGTTGTAGTCCTTGCCTTCGACCAGGAGCTCGTCTAGGCCGTCGTAGTCGAAGTCCTCTAGGAGGAGTTTACGGGCCTCCTCCTCGAAGTAGCCCGCGGCCTCCTCGGCAGCTCTCTCCGCCTTGATGTAGTTCTCGTAGATCGCCTGCCTGAGGTGGGACAGGTACACTCCTCCGAACAAGCCGTGCCAGTACGCGTCGTTGCACTGCGCGAGCAGGTAGCTCCTCCAGGCCTCCTCCAGCCCGCCGCCCGCGCGCTCCAGCTTCCTCCTCACCCACAGCATCTTCTTGTGCATGTTGTTGACCTCGGCGTACTTGACGATGAAGTTCCTGAAGAACCCGCCGCTCCACTCCAGCATCTTGTCGTAGCTGCCCGGGGGCAGGTAGACCAGGCCCTTGACCCCGAACTGCTTCAAGTACTCGGAGGGGTGTATGGTCTGTATCTCCCTCTCGAACCTCAGCTTGTTCAGGAACTCCCTGAGCCACCACCTTGCCCAGCCGGGGTCTCTCCACTCGCCGAACTTCTCGGCGTCACTACCCCAGACAAGCACGGGGTTGTCGAGGCCCCTTACTCTGGTCTTCATGAAGTCGATCACTCTGTCCGGGTGCTCCCAGGGGAGGACGTACCGGAGGGCTGTGTCTATGAAGAACGCCGCGAGTCTACTCCCCGCGTCCTCTGTTAGCCAGGGGTACAGGGAGTCACTACTGGCCTTGTTCGCCCTCTGGAGCGTGGAGTCGTCGAGTAGGACGTACTCTATACCGCTCCTCGCGAAGTGCCCGACTAGTCCGGGCTCCCAGACCCTCTCCGGTAGCCAGGCACCTCTCGGCTTGAGCCCAAAGACCTTTTCTGCGAGCCTCATGTACTCCCGTAGCTGGAGGTCCCTGTCCTCACCGGGGAGTATCGGGAGGATCGCCTCGCCCAGGCTCCCTCCCAGCACCTCGACCACACCGTACTGTGCTAGCTTGGCGAGCTCGTTGAGCCAATCGGGGTAGTACTCGCTGGCGTACAGTAGGAGCGGGCCGCTCACGTGTACTGTGAACTTGAGGTCGCTGAACTCCTTCAGCACCTCGAGTAGTAGCTTGTAGCTGTTTTCGAAGATCCTGTCGTTGACCTTCTTCAGTTGCCCTGTCGGCTGGTGGAAGTGTATTGCGAACACGAAGTAGCCGGGCAAGGCTATACACCCAGGTACTCGTTTATATGCCTCGCGATCAGCTCCTTGGCCTCGCGGGGCTCTCTCTTCTCGGCCTCACTGATCCTGTCTGCTAGGTCGCCGAGCATAAAGACGTTTCTCACCCAGCTCGAGAAGTCGCCCCTCCTCGCGTGGAAGAGGACTATGTCGTCCGGCACGCCCCTCACCTGGTCGGCGAGCTCCAGTAGGCTCGAGGCCTTGAGGCCGATGAAGCCCTCGAGAGGTGAGTAGAAGTAGAAGGCCTTCTCGGGCGGCGTCTTGAACCTCCTCGCGAACCCCCTCGGGTTCCTGGCTATCGAGCTGGCCACAAGCATAGACAGGACCCCCACAGCCTCCATGAACAGGGCGTAGGCGTCCGGGGCGTTCTTGTAGGGCGAGAAGTATGCGTGGACCTCGCCTATGCTACCGAACTTCGTGGCTTGGTAGTACAGGTGGTCGCTTATCGTGAGGAGCTTCCACAGCCTCCTCAACCCCGGCTCGTCAAGCGCCACCACGTAGTAGTAGAGGTCGTAGAGCGCCTTCATAGAGGCCTGCTGCATGCTGTTCCCCAGCCAGGCGCTCAGGTCCCGCTCGTCCGCCCAGCTTATCGAGGACCAAGGCGGGACGTCGAATACGTCCCTAGCCGGGTACTTGTCTACCACCTCGCTCGGCGTAGAGAACGAGAGGTTCGTGTACTTCAGGACCTCGCCGGGGAGCCAGCGGAGGAACTCGTGTATGCCGGTCTCAGGCCAGTGGTGCTCGCCGAAGGTCTCGTAGTCCACGGCTATCATAATCACGTCGCCGGGGGTGGCAGCCAGCCAAGCCGAGTACTTGTCAGCCGTCAACGGGTACTGGTCCCAGTTCCTGTCGCTGAACCTGAACCCTACGTCGTCGCTCAGCCTGTAGTTCCTCGTCAACACCCTTATCTCGCTACCGTACGCCTTGTAGACGTAGTTCGGGGACCTCCAGCCCAGTACCCTGTCGACGCCCTCCGTCAACACGACCTTGTAGCCCAGCCCGGCGAAGACGGCGGCTATGTCGTTGTTGTACGAGAACTCCGTGTTCTCGATGCTAGTAGGCCTGTAGCCGACGGTCTCCTCCATTAGCCTCCTGTGCTCTGTGACCTGCTCGACGAGCTCTTTGTACTCGGGGACGCCGAGAAAGGCGACCATGCTGTGGTAGTAGGTCTGGCTCGCGAACTCCACCAGGCCTGTCTCCGCCAGCTTCCTGAAGAGCTCGATCACTTGCGGAGCCCACCGCCTAGCCTGCTCTACGAAGACCCCCGAAACCGAGTAAGTGACCTTGAACTTCCTGTCCCAGTCCTTGTAGCGGTTGATGTTCTCCAGTACGATCTGAGTAGCGGGTATATAACACTTGGCAGCCGCCCTCTCCATCACGAGTTTGTTCAGGGGCTGGTCGAAGAGAGCCTCCTCCACGTCTCTCAGCGTGAGCTCGCCTTTGAGGGCCCTCTCGACAAGCCTCTGGTAGACGTTCCTAGCGAGACGGTAGGGCTGGTGGACCTCGAACACGAAAACAACGTCGGGCATTTAAACACCAGTATTACAGATTACTCTAAGCCAAATAAACCATAATGACGGGATCTTTAAACATGTGATTAAACTGTTCAGTATAGTCGCAGTAGGCCCAGTAAGGGTATGGGGGTCCAGTCAGGCCTGTACATCAGCTCGTAAGCGAGCTCGTAGAGGGCCCTCTCGACGATCCACGGCTTTAAGAGGCTGTCCACGTCGCGTACCAGCCTGTCGCCAAGGCCGTGTAAGCCGAGGGGGCCTGTCCTCGCGAGGTAGGAGTACACCATTGAGGTCAGGTGGGTCCTCCTCCAAGCCTGTGCGGGGTCTTCCTCGAGAACCCTCCTTGCCAAGCTGTCTACGCTGCCTCCAAGCGTGTTGAGCAAGGCCGCAAAGGAGAGGTAGTGGAAGCTCCTCACGAGTGAAGCGACGTCTCTTAGAGGGGGCTCCTTCTCTAGCCTCTCCTCGAGGCTCCTACCGGGCTCGCCCTCGAAGTCTATTATGTAGAACTCGTTCTCGCCGGGGTCGTAGATCATCTGGAGGAGGTGGAGGTCCTGGTGTATCCTCGCCTTGTAGGCGTGGAGGAACCTGTCCAGGAGGCTACGCGCCTCCTCGACGGCTTGTAGACCCCTCTTCTCGAATACCTCCCTCCAGTAGGCCAGCCACTCGAACCCCTTAACCCTCGCGTACTCGTCGAACTTCTCTAGTATGAACTTCACCCTCTTGCTCAGCCTCTCCTCCCACTTCAACACGTCTCTGTCAGACACCTCCTCGAGGCCGAAGAAGCCTCTGTCGCCGGGCTTGTTTAGAGCGCTGTGTAAGCCGCCTGTTATCACGCCCAGCTTGGCCGAGAGGCCCACGTTCAGCCTCGTCCCCTGGTTCTTCAGCCACTCGGTGAGCTCGACGTAGAACGGGTAGCCGGCGTCGTTGTAGCCTGGTATGTACTGGAGGAGCATGGCGATAGGCTCTCCGTCCTCGTAGACGAGGCCTCTCACGCGGGGGGCGTTCTTGAACCCCTCCCTACTCAACTTCACGAGGCACTCGTACTCCATGTTGACTCTGGGGAGTAGCCTGTAGCTCTTCAACACCAACCTCTCGCCGCTCACAGTCTCTACCAGGGAGAGGACGTTCGTAGAGTCGAGCGTTAGAGGTCTAGCCGAGACCACGACTGGGGTTAGGTCGCTCGACAGCTCGACGTCTACGCCGGGCACCCTCTTCACTGCGTCGAGGAACCTCTTGTCGTACTCCGCCTCGTATATGAACCTCCCCTTGTAGGGTATCAGCCTGTCGCTCGGTAGACCCGGGTGGTCGCCCAATATGAATGATGCCTGGTAGACGTTGTCCCCGTCGCTGAACTTGAGGTGGGCGATGTCCTCTACGAAGGCCGTTTTAACCAGGACTGGTCTTCTCCCCCCGGTCTTCCACGGCCACCATCTAGCTCTAGTGATGTAATCTTCCAGTAGCCCGAGGGCCCCGCTCCACTCACCCGTTCCCGACATTACTTCTCGACCGCTACCAGCTGGAGGATCATTTTGAGGTAAGAGAGCAGGTCGTTCGAGTTCTTCACCCCACCGCTCTGGATGAGGCTCGCCAGGTACTCGTCCCCGACAGCGTCTCTAGCCCAGTTAGCCAAGTAGCCTTGGGCGATGTGCTTGTCTACAAGGGTCTTGTCCACGAGGTCGTAGGCCAGGAGAGCGTACAGCTGGGCGTAGCTCTTGAAACTGACTGGTACGGGTTGCCCCGTGGAGGGGTCGGTTATCAGGTATGCGGGGACGTCTCTCTTCGTCTTCAGGTTGAGTATGGTCTTCTTCAGCTTCAGCCCCTTCTCGGTCAAAACGAGGCCCTTCTCGCTCCTCGCTACTAAACCGTCCTTCTCGAGCTGGCGTACGTACTTCCTGAGACTTGACATGGTCAAATTAAGTTTCTGCTGAACGCTACCGAGGTCCAAATAGCCGTTTTCATCGCTCAATAACAGGATCTTGAGGTGGGACTGCTTCAAGAGGCGATCCCTCACAGAAATAAATAGCGGGTGTTGTTAAAAACTTATCCAGCAACCTATTTAGCTAAGAGGATCTTCTCGGGGCTCACGCTCTTGACGCCCACGTACAGGAGTAGTATGCTGACCGCTACCAGCACTGCCAGGTGTAGCATGGAGTAGTAGACCATTCCGTACACGTAGTCCTGTATCACCAGTATCGAGTGCGTGTAGGGTAGTACCATCAACGGGTACAGGATGCTCGGCTCGATCTTGGGGTAGTCGATCATGAAGCCCGAGAAGAACAGCGCCATGCCGATCATGTTGACCATGGTCGCGATGTTGCTCGCGCTCCTAACCCCCTGGGTCCTGGTCACGAACGGGGTCGCGATAGCCACCGTTACGAGGATCGTGAAGAAAGCCGTAACAGCGTGGAGGAGCACCAGCTTTAGGTCTATGACAAGCCAGAAGAAGCCGCCGACGGAGAGGGCTATCAAGTACATGTAGACCATTAGGCTCGCCACGTCCGAGAGGCTCGACACTAGTCCGAGTATAGACGCTGCTATCAGCTTCCCTGTGATGACCTCCGAGACGCCCAGCGGTGTAGCCAGCAGCAACTCAATGGTCTTCCTCTCCCTCTCCCCCACGATACCGTCTACCACGTACATGGAGGCTGGGGACACGACGAAGATGAGGCCGAGTATCAAGACCTTGGCGATGAAGGGCTTGATCTGCTCTAACGGCGAGGCTGGGGCTCCCGAGGGGGTGATGACTATTATGGGGCCCGCCACGACGGGTTGAAGTATGGAGTCCACGCTGAAGGATCCAGGCCCGAGCCCGGACATCAGGGCGAGCTGCCCGACCTTGACCTCCGAGAGGTTCCTCGAGAACTGGGAGAGGGTGGAGAGCACCGTGTTCTCCGCGTTGAGAGCCGGCTGTACACTGGCCTTCCTTATTATCTCTACTCTCGCCTGCTCCGTGAGGCTGGTCGCGTTACGCGAGAACCACTTCGGTACTACGACTACCAGGTCGTATAACGTCAGGTTGCCCGGCTCATACGTGTATGCGTGGACGTTGCATCCAGTGGCGGCGAGCGCCCGCGTCAAGTTGCCCACCAGCCACTCGGAGGACACGGTTACGTTGAGAGTGGGGTTGCTGTACGTAGTGTTGTCCATGTCCACTATGGCGACGTTAACGGGCTGCTGTGTCGACAGTAAGAGGACTGTGAGCCCTATAAGGGGCATCGACACGACGGGGAGTAGAATTGCTGCGAACAACGTCTTCTTGTCCCGCCACAGGTCCAGCAACTCCTTCCACACCACGACCTCCACGGCCCTAGGCCTCATCTCAACCACCCGTCGCCCTCACGAAGACCTCCTCGAGGTTGCTGGCGCCGTATTTCCTCTTCAAGTCCGACGGGCTGCCCACCTCTACGACGCGGCCCTTGTTGATGAACGCCACCCTGTCACACACGTACTCGACCTCGAGCATGTTGTGGCTGCTGAGGATTATAGTCGACTTGTTCTCCCTAGCGAAGCCCTTTATCAAGTCCCTTACCTTAATGCTGGAGTAGACGTCGAGCCCGCTCGTGGGCTCGTCTAGGAGGGCTACTTTCGGTTTCCTCATCAAGACGAGGCTGAGCAGTAGCCTCCTCTTCATCCCCTTACTGTACTCCCCGGCCTTCTTGTAGAGGTCTCCGCCCAGGCCGCTCACAGTAGCACCGTACCTCACGGTCTCGTCTACGTCACCCCCGTAGATGCTCGCGTAGAACTTCAAGTGCTCTAGACCGGTCAGCCGGGTGTAAACGTCCGCCTCCTCCGGGAGGTAGCCGAGGACTCTCTTTGCCTCGCCCGACTCCTTGAACGGGTCTAGACCCATTATGGAGACCATCCCGCTGTCCGGCTTGACGAGCCCGGCGATCATCCTGAGCGTAGTGGTCTTCCCCGCCCCGTTGGGCCCTATGAGGCCGAAGATCTCGCCCTCGTAAACCTCGAGGGTCACGTCCTCGACGGCCACCACCCTGCCGAAAGCCTTCCGCAGGTGCTCCACTCTGACGGCTACGGCCAAGCCGCCACCCTCCGGTGATAGCCGGGTATTACTTGCACTCCGTGGAGGGGGTATCCCTGGGTACGGGTTACCTATAAAAATTAACACACGCATCCAAATTAAGTGAACGGGGTATTGTTTTGAGCCCTAGCTCTGTTTACGACCGTGTGAGAGCTTTCCTAGACAAGTACGGTGACAAGGGCTTCCTTGTTTTAAAGGCTGCTCTCGAGGTGGCTGGAGACCCGAACGTCGACCACAGGTACGGCGACTTCAGCTTCAAGCACCTGGTCCTAAAGCTAGCGAGGCTGGGCTTCAACTACAACCCTGTCAACCTCTTGAGGAGCCTGGAGAAGGAGTACGGTGTCGTGGAGAAGTCCTACACATCCAGCAACCAGACGTGGTGGAGGTTCATAGACGTCGAGGCTGTGAAGAGCGCTGTGTACGGGGGCGCAGGTGAGCCCGACGACCCCAAGCTGGCTTTACTGAAGCTGAAGTACGAGAGCCTGGAGCCCGCCAGAGTGAGGAGCACCCTCTTGAAGCTCGCCTCTAAGCCCAGCCTCAGCAGCGTAGACAAGGAGTTGTTCAGGGGCATCGTCTTCAACGAGTTGACCAAGCTGGTGGAGCTCTACTACGAGATGTCGAACTACGAGGAGTACTTCGCCGCCCAGTTGAGCGAGGTGAGAGAGCTCCTCAGGCTAGCCGAGCTCGTGTCGGCGAAGATGTCAAAGGATAAAATGCTGGGCGAGAGTAAACTCCGCCTAGAAGAGACCCTGAGGGCCTTCGGACTACATGATAATACATGACATCGCTAGTAAGAAGATCCTCCCCCACCTAAGGGGGCTCTTAATCCACGAGCTACACCGGAGGAACATTAGCCAGCACAGGATATCCAAGCTCCTCGGCGTCTCCCAGCCCCTGGTAAACAAGTACTTGAGCAAGCCCTACACAGGGTACAAGGAGAAGCTCGTCGCAATGGGGTTCTCCGAGGACGAGATCCTCTACGTGGTCAACAACCTCGCCTCGTACCTCGAGAAGGGCGACGTCCTCAGGTTCGTGATAGTCTCCAACTACTACGTCAACGAGTTGGCGACGAGGTACGCCTGCCGGCACTTGTACTGGCTGAGGGAGTTCTGCGTGAAGGGCTCGCTAGTGGACCCGTTCATCGACGAGTACAAGGACTTCGTCAACAAGCTGTTGTCGAAGCCGATGCTCTACAAGCTGATACCCGAAGTAGGCACGAACATAGCCTACGCACCCCGCGAGGCAGTAGACCTAGGCGAGGTGATCGCCCTCACGGGGAGGATAGTGAGGCTGGACGGCGAGGTGGCTTACGCGGGCGAGCCAATGTACGGTGCTAGTAGGCACCTGGCTAGAATACTCGTGCTAGCCCGGAAGTACAACAGAGGGAAGAGGGTCGTGATGAACTTGGCGAACCTTCCTTGGATAAGCGAGCTCTCGGCCAGGATGGGCCTGAAGGTCGTCGAGACGGGCCCGCACGACAGCCAGGACTCCTTCTGGAGAGCGGTCGGAGAGGCCGTCGCCCAGAAGCCGGACGTTATCGTGGATCAGGGCGGTAAAGGGCTCGAACCCAACATCTACCTGTTAGCACGCGACTTCGTGGAGCTTGAGAACGTGCTGGACTACATACTGCAACACGGCGTGGTCTGACATGCCGGCCTACGCCAAGTACTGTATCGTGGGAGGGGGTGCTGTAGGGTCCGTTCTAGCCTTCTACCTGTCGAGAGGAGACCCGGGCCAGGAGGTCGCCGTCTTCTACAGGAGGAGCGAGTCTGTGAAGGCCGTCGAGAAGGCTGGTGGAGTGATCGTAGAGTTCGGGGGTAGTACGAGCCTAGTACGTGTAAGGCCCCTCCTCTACACTGAGACCGGGGTGGAGTGCGACTACGTTATAAACGCCGTGAAGGCCGTCGACGTCCCCTCCACGCTGGACTTGATGAGGGCTGTATCAAGGTTAGCCCGCTTAATCCTAATGGTGCAGAACGGGTTCGGGAGCCTCGAGCTAGCCGAGGAGGCCTTCCCAGACAAGTGCGTGGCGGGCGGCGTCGTCTACTTCGGCGCTGAGAGGGTCAGAGAAGACTACGTGAAGCACACGGGAGGCAACTCCGTTGTCGTCGGCTCGAGGAGAGGTTGGTGCGAGGGCCTCGACGAGCTGGCCGAGTCCCTCAGGAGAGGCGGCTGCGACGTCAAGGTGGTGGACAACATAGACTTCTACAGGTGGCTCAAGCTCGGCTTGAACAGTGTCGTGAACCCTTTGACGGCGATCGCCCGCGCCAGGAACAAGGTCGTGTTACTAGAGGAGGCGAGGTCCCTGGTGGAGATGATACTGAGCGAGGTCGTAGAAGCAGCGAGGCTCCACGGCGTCTCGCTAGACAAAGAGAAGCTCCTTAGACACGTCCTCAATGGGGCTCAGGCGACAGGGGAGAACTACTCGAGTATGGCGCAGGACTTGATGAAGGGGAGGAAGACCGAGGTAGACTACATTAACGGGTTCGTGGCGAGGACTCTAGAGTCTGCTGGTTGGAATATAAGCGTGAACAAGGTTATCACACTACTAATACACATGATCGAGGGATGGCATGAGCAAGAAGGTCACAGTTAGAGACATTATAAAGAAGAAGGGCGCAGAGAAAATAGCCGCCATAACAGCCTACGACTACACCACGACGAAGATCGTAGACCAGGCAGGGGTCGACATCATCCTTGTAGGAGACAGTGTTGGCATGGTCGTACACGGCCTACCCTCTACTATCCCGGTGTCGATGGAAATGATGCTGCTTCACGTGGAGAGCGCCGCGAGGGCTAAGCCGAGGGCGCTACTAGTGGGCGACATGCCCTTCCTGAGCTACGAGGCGAGCGTCGAGGACGCTGTCTACAACGCTGGCCTGATGCTCAAGAAGGGGGCCGAGGCCGTCAAGATCGAGGGGGGTGCGGAGATGGCTGACGTCATAAAGGCCATGGTCAAGGCTGGTATCCCTGTCATGGGCCACATAGGGCTGACACCCCAGAGGTACCTGCTCCTCGGGGGCTACAAGAGGAGGGGCGTGAAGGCGTCTGAGGTAGAGAAGATCGTCGAGGACGCGAAGGAGATAGAGAAGGCCGGGGTCTTCGCGATAGTCATAGAGTTCACTGCCGCCGACGTAGCCGCGGAGGTCACTAAGCAGGTCTCTGTGCCGACTATATGCATAGGCAGCGGCTGGATGTGCGACGGGCAGATACTAGTCCTCCACGACGTGCTCGGCTTATCGGAGTCGACTCCCCCGTTCGCCAAGAAGTACGCCGACCTGAGGGGGGCCATCCTGAGTGCCGTGTCCGAGTACGTGCGGGAGGTGAAGGCCGGCCTGTTCCCCGGGAAGGAGCACTCGTTTTTCTCGGACGCTTATAATCGAGGAAGCGAGTAGTTAAACAGGGGGTTTAAATGGGCTTGAAGTACAAGCTACTCTACCTCGTAATCGACGGGGCCTCGGACAGGTTGAGCGACCCCGTCACCACGCTGGAGGCATCCCACAAACCCTACCTGGACAAGCTCGCGAAGTACGGGGTCTGCGGCCTCATGTACACAGTGGGTAGGGGTATAGCGCCGGAGAGCGACGAGGCGGTGATATCGCTACTGGGCTACGACCCCCACGAGGTGTACACTGGGAGGGGGCCTATAGAGGCTGTTGGCGCTGGCATGTCCTTCAAGGACGGCTACGAGATCGCCTTCAGGTCGAACTTCGCCACTATAGATACCTCTACCAGGCAGATAGTAGACAGGAGGGTGGGCAGGAGCCTCACGAGTGAGGAGGCCAGGATGCTGGCCGGGCAACTGGACGGCATGGAGCTGGGGGTGCACGACGGCTACGTGAGGGTCAAGGCTACCATCGGGCACAGAGCAGTGGTGATAATCGGGAGCCGATCCCGCAGGCTCTCCCCCATGGTGAGCAACAACGACCCGGCTTACGTGAGGAAGGGGCTGATAAGCGTAGCAGTGAAGGACTTTCAGCCGTACATAGCTAGGGTAGAGCCTCTCGAGGACACACCCGAGGCTAGGATAACCGCCGAGCTCGCGAACGCGTTTGTGGAGAAGGCCATCGAGGTCCTAGACAAACACCCGGTGAACGAGGAGAGGCGGAGGAGGGGTCTACCCCCGGCCAACGCGATCCTCCTCAGAGACGCGGGAGGGTCGTTACCGAGAGCGCAACCCCTGACGGAGAAGTACAAGTGCAGGTTCGCAGTCCTAGCAGAGATGCCCGTCGAGGTCGGCATAGGCAGGATATTCGGCGCCGAGACAGTAGTCCTCGACCCCCCGAGCGGGAACCCGAGAAGGGACTACGAGGAGAGGTTCGAGGCCACTATGAAGGCGCTCAGCAACAACGAGATCGTCTACGTCCACCTCAAGGGCCCGGACGAGCCCGGGCACGACGGTGACTTCGAGCTGAAGAAGAGGAGGATCGAGGAGATAGACAAGTACTACGTGAGCCTCCTGGTCGAGAACAGGCCTAGCAGGCTCGCCGTGATAGTGACAGCCGACCACTCCACCCCGCCTAGCGTGAGGGCGCACACCGACGACCCAGTCCCCGTCGTCTTCAACGCGGAGGGCGTCGCGCCAGACGACGTGGACGCCTTCACGGAGAGGAAGTGCGCCAGGGGGAGGCTGGGGGTCTACGAGCACGGGTGGCAGCTACTCCCAGACATCTACTCCAGGTTCTTGGTGTAGAAGCCGTTGGGCAAGGCGAGAGTTTTTGCCCGCGTACCCCTCCACGTCTCCGGCTTCTGGGCCCCGGTCAAAGGCCCCGACGCCCAGCACACGGGTAGTTTAGGGGCCGGGCTCGTCCTAGACCTCTGGGTAGTCGCTAGGCCCTCTAGTAGTGGTTGCTATATCGAGGCCAACGGGGTGAGGGCGCTAGAGGGCCACGCCCGCAGGATCTGCGGGCTGGAGGGCTTCAACTTAGGCGTATCCGCGTCGTCTCCTGTAGGCCTAGGTAAAGGCTTCGCCCTGTCTAGCGCCCTGTCGCTCTCCCTCAGCACCCTGATCTCGGTGGCTCTGGGCAGAGGAGTCTCCGAGAGGTCGACGTGGAGCGCCCACGTAGCAGAGGTAGAGCACAGTACGGGTCTTGGGGACGTAATGGCCCAGTTCCACGGGGGCCTGGTTGTCAGGACCAGGCCCGGACCCCCGGGCGTCGGGGAAGCCGTGGTTGTGAGGGGTCTCAAGCCCGCGCTCGTAGTCGCCGAGCTGCCGGGGTCTGAGCCCACGCCGGCGGTTCTCTCCAGGATGGGCCCGTGGGCCCGGGAACTAGTCGATAAAGCCGTGGAGAGGCTCTTGGAGACCCGCGACGTCGCCCTCTTCTTCGAGCTGTCGAGGTCCTTCACGAGGAGGCTTTTCGACTACAGTAGGGTGGAAGACCTGCTCGCTGGCGTTAGGGGGGTGGCGGGGTTCTACTTGAAGAAGAGCGCCCTCGTGGTCTGGGTTGAGAGGGAGTGGAGCCACGACCTTGCCTCTTTATTAAAGGGTCGTGGGCTAAACACGTTTGAGACAACGGTGTCGGACGAAGGTGTCGGGCTTGTACATTCCACCGAGCCACCCGAGGCGGGAGAGCCTGCTGATAAGGGAGAGGCTGGTCGAAGGCTTTAAGAGGGGGTACGTGGTCCCAGAGGGCTTAATAGCCCATGGTCGGGGCGAGTGTTTCGACTACCTGATAGGGGAGGAGACGAGGGAGTTCGCCCGTAAGGCTATAAGGGCCGCTGCCGCCGCGCTACTCCTAGCGAAGCACCCGGTCATATCCGTTAACGGTAACACGGCCGCTCTTGTCGCAGAGCACGTTGTAAGGCTCGCGGAAGAGGTCCTGGCGAGGATCGAGGTGAACCTCTTCTACAGAACACGCGAGAGAGAGGAGCTTATCGCCGGTGTCCTGAGAGAGGCTGGCGCACGAGAGGTGTTGGGGGTGGGCGAGGACGCCTCCGCGACCATACCGGAGCTGTTCAGCGAGAGAAGGAGGGTGAGCCCCAGGGGGATCCTCGTCGCGGACGTCGTGTTGGTGCCCCTCGAAGACGGGGACAGGACGGAGGCTCTTAGACGGATGGGTAAGACCGTCATCGCGGTCGACCTGAACCCGCTTTCGAGAACCGCGAGGGCGGCGAGCATAACGATCGTAGACAACGTTGTGAGGGCAATGCCCGCTCTAGTGGAGGAGGTGAGAGAGCTCAAGAAGAGGCCTAAAAACGAGCTACAGGCGATACTGGCCTCATACGACAACAACCAAGTGCTGGCGGAAGCCCTGGACTTCATAAGGGACAGGCTAGCCGAGATCGCGAGTAGTATGCGGGGCTCTAGCACTCGATAGGGCTACGAAAGGGCTAGGCGGGAGTGGAGTAGAGGGTAAACGCCCAGCAGAACCGTGGAAATAGGCGGGTTCTACCCCTAAGATGGCACCCTACTGGTGGCTACCGGGCATCAAACCCCTTGCTCGCTCACCGGACCAGCTGTATCCCGTTAATCCCCCTGGCGGCTTGGTCGCCTAGCGAGGCCCAGCACTTGCTGGACTACTCTCTCGGCACCTGTCGACGCCTCGAAGGGCTTTAGCTCAAGCACTACTACGTCGGGGCACCCCAGCGACTCCAACAACTTTTTGGCTTCGACGCCTTTGCCTCCCCAGCCGTGGACGTCTACGAAAAGCACCTTGCCGCAGCCTGTCTTGTGCGCCACCAGCTCGAGCGTGTACTTGACGAGGGGAAACATACTATTCTCGTACACGGTTGAGACGACCACAATTAGGCCGGCTCCGAGAGCGTCGTTGACGATGTCGCTGACGTGGTGGCGGTGCTTGTCGTTGAAACCGTGCAGGCTGACCTCCACGCCCTCTTCTTTGAGGCGCCGGCTCAGCTCTACAACTAGCTTCTCCGAGTGCCCGTACATTGAGGCGTAGAGAAGCAGGACCTTACCGCCTCTGCTAGTAGACCAGTCCAGGTATAGGTCGAGTAGACCGCTTGCCTCCGCTCTATCTAGGACGAGTCCGTGGCCGGGAGCCACAAGCTCGCTCGACGATATCGCCTCTTTTAGCTTACCGGACGCCTTCACCACGAAGTCCCTGTAGTGGGCTACGACGTCGGCGAAGTACTTGCGTGCGAGGGCGTAGTACTCTCTCCTCTGCTCCTCGCCGAGCTCCCTTAAAGCTACGGCCCTGTGGGAACCGAAGGAGCCGAAGATGTCGCAGGTGAAGAGCACGCCCAGCTCTTCTACTTGCGACACGATGGTCTCAGGCCAGTGGAGCCACGGGACGTGGCTGAACCTCAGGGTCAGTGAGCCTACCGACATCCTCTCGCCGTCGGCCACCGGCTTGAAGTCGGGCTCCAGCCCGTAGAAGTCCTTGATGAGCTTCCTGGTCAGGGGGTGGCCGAGGACCCTCACCCCCTTCTTAGCCTCGAGCACTTCAGGGAGGGAGCCCGAGTGGTCTGGCTCCATGTGGTTGACTACTACATGGCTAAGCCTGTCGAGGACGCCTAGCTGCCTCAGCTTGTCGACTAGGAGAGGCCCGTAGCCGGTCTTCCAACCGTCGACGAGGATCACGCCCTGCCCATAGTCGACAACGTAAGCGTTGTAGGACACACCCTCGGGGATCTCCCAGAGGGCCTCGAAGAACTTAGTCTCGCCGTCGACCAGCTTAAGGACCTTAACGCCCGGCTTGACCTCGCCTACAACCACCTGGAAAGACCCGTGGTCTTCCACCGAGTAAGCCGGCACCGTAAACCCTCACACCCCGTTATGTCAGTAGATTCTAATAAGCTCAGAACCACGAATCTTAGGAGTTTCTCCCCTGCCAGCTGGTATCAGAGGACTCGTCCCACCCTGTTTAGGCGTTGACCACAGTGCGCAGTGTGCCCCGGGATAGGAGGCTCAAGGACTCACTTCTCCTGGCCTTTCTAGGCGTGGAGTGTGGTGAATCCGGGATACACGAGGGGCTTAGCCTATAAAAGGGGTTTAAACCGCTACTCGCCGGAGTTACCCGGCGCTATAACACACGAGATCGACCGGCTGGGATACTAACGCGAAAGGCCCGTGTCGTTTGGGGGGAGGGGAAAAACTATTTGATCTTCCTCCTAGCCAGGAGGACGACAACGTACCCAATGACCGCTATAGCCATCAACGACCCCACGTACAATGGGTCGGTGTACTTCTCCATGACGGTCACGAGGCTGACAGACGTCCAGGTTGTAGTGCTTGTCTGTGTTATAGTACTTGTCTGTGTTAGAGTCTGCCAGGAGGTGACCGTAGACGTTACATACGAGGTGACCGTTTCAGTCTTCGTCTCCACCATTATGGTGTAGATTGGGCCTGTTATTGGTAGAGGGGTGCCAGTAGAATTCAGCGGTGGCTGTATACCGAGTAACATGGCAACAGTCGGCGCTACGCTAGTGGACTGGACCAGCCCGAGGACGCCGTGCCCGACGCCGGCCCCCACAGCGGCGAAGACCGCGTAGAGCTCGGGGTAGTAGGGCAGGTCCTGGTGGTTAGCGGTAATGGTCTTCAGCGGGACTACGTCGACAAACGGGCTCCCGGTAGGGGAGAAGCCTCCCAATGGAGCGTAGCCGGGCTTCGTGCTGATAACCACGTCCCCGACTCTGTCACCCCAGAGACCGAAGGCCGCTGCCTCGCTCTTCTTCATGACCACGCTGAACACCGGCTCCTGGGTCACGGGGTCTCTGACAGAGGCTAGGGCGTCCATGACCTTTGCGACAACGCTGTCGTAGTCTGACGGGTCTACGATCCCGCCTGCCTCCCTGCCCTTCAAGTTGATGAATACCTGGTTGTACCCGTTGTACCACGCAACCGTCTCGTTCAGTAGGACTACTCCACCACTCCTCTTCAAGAGGCCGGCGTTCTCGAGAATGTTGTTTACGTACACCAGCTTGGCCACAGGCCACTGGCCGTGGTCCGACACAACGATGACCGCCGTGTTCGAGAGGTCGACCTCCGTGAGTATCATTTGTACGAACTCGTCAGCCCACTTCACAGCCTGCTTCACGTAGTTGACGTACTTGGGAGCCGTCTTCGGGTCGTAGTAGGGCATGCTCGGGTCTGTAAGGCCGAGGAACTGGTGGTAGACGTTGTCTACTATCGGGGTGTAGGTCATCAGGAGATTCCAGTCCGTGTTCTTGATAAGCCACCTCGTGAACTCCATGAAGAACCTGTTCGCGAAGTAAACCGTCTCCATGTAGGTGTCCTCGTCGTACCAGCCGTTTGCAAGACCGAAGTAGTCGCCGTCCGTTATCATACCCGTCTTCGTCACGACCTCGTTCCAAACCCTCCAGGCAACATCCCTATTGCTGAACCACCTAGTTGCGGTCTCAAACGGCCTCGTGAGGCTCCTGTATACTCTGAAGTTTGTCAAGGAGAGGTTGAGGGCCTTGAAGAGCGGCGCTATAACGTATGTGTTCCCCTTGTAGACGAGGGTTGTGTTCAAGGGCTTGCTCCACTCCCCCTCTCGCAGGACAGCCAGGGCGTTACTCAGGTCCTTAGACCTCGGGACTATAGCGACCCTGTCGGGGGTGCCCGAGCCGGTGGTGTCTACTATGTAGAAGTACCAGGTCTCGTCGCCGAACGTGAACGAAGCCTCCCAGGCCTTGTACACGGTGAGCCCAGGCAAACTACCGGTCCAGCCGGAGGCCTCCGCCACGTTCACGTAGTAGGCGGCAGGGACCGAGCGGTTGGTCGTGTAGAGGGCCGAGTTGGACGGCGGGCCCATGGAGGAGTCGTAGGGGTTGAACACCATCGAGCCCCTCATCTTCCCCTCCCAAGCCCACGGGTCGCTCTGCGGGAAGGGGTTCTGGTTTCATAGCGGTTTGTGTTGGTTGATATCTCCGCTCGCCTCATCACCCCCTATCTAGCCTCCTCACCCGCTCTTCGGGAGCCTGTCTCCCTCGAGCGAATGAGGTGCTTCATAGAAGCCCTTCCTCCCCCTCACAACTGCTCATCGAGTTCATAGTGGGCTCCTCAATATATTTATTTTGGACAGAAACGTTTATAAGCATTTCTGTCATTCGATTATGTAGGGGACTGATGATGTCTGAGACTTTCGTATTTAGGGCCACTCTTTCTAAGCTTGGGAGAGGAAAGTCCCTTGGCATCTATATTCCTAAGAGTGTTGCTATGAAGATGAAGCATCTGTATGGTAGAGAGGTGGTTGTGGTTGTCTACACTGTTGTTGAATAGAGAGAACATAGGGCGACTCATTGAAGCGGTGGCGGTGAATGGAAAACTGGTAGTAGAAGACGGGGAAGACTATATGAAGCTACTTAGGCTGGCGAGAGCCTATTCAAAGACCGTGAAGGCATCGGTGAATTATGTCATTAAGGGTGTCTCGCACAGCGATACGTCTAAACGCCTATACAGTATATTACCGGACTATGTGTATCTCGAAACAGCTTATAAAAACGCTAAGACCATAGTGTCGTCTGCGACAAAATGTGAGATAAAGAGGTTCTGGACTGCCTCGAGGGGGAACAGGTTCGACTATGGGAATAGGAATATAAAGCTGGTACCTAGAGAAGGCTTCTTTGAAGTACTGATTAAATATCCTTGGGACAGAAGCTGGATTAGAGCTAAAGCCTTCTTCGGCGAGAAGTACATTCCCATGCTTAGAGAGCTCGTGGAGCTGGCAAGCAGAAGAGAAGAAGGCTATGGTGTGGTAATAAGCTTTAAGGAGTATCCCAAGATACATATTCAGGTTCCTATACAGCTATACCTGAAACACTTCTCGAATACCCAGCAAACCAGTGGCAGAGGCTTTGTGGCTGGTTTTGATTTGAATAGCGATAGGGTCAATATGGTAATTGTGGATAGAGATGGCGAAATAGTTTATGTGAAGAGTGTTAGGTTCCCCGAGGTGACGTCACACGGTTCTCCTGCCGAATTAAACAAGCAGAAAAGACTGCAAGCATTGTCTCGTTTAATCAGGTTAGCAAAGCTAGTGGGGGCAACCCATGTAGCTTTCGAAAACCTCCTCGATATTAAAAAGAGGAGGTATACCAGAAGCCCTAGTGCTAATAGGAAGATAAGTAGATTCGCTAAGAGGCAGCTTTTACTACACGGTATATTGAGGAGCTTGAGAGAGGGATTGTGTGTAGTGCTAGTAAACCCGAAGGGCACGACAAAATCAGAAGAGCACGAGAGGATCATGAAGACGAGAGGGCTAGACAGACACATGGCATCCGCATACCTAATAGCCTTAAGAGGGCTAAGTAGGATTCATATCAATAGCTATAAACAGACATAAAACCCAAAACAGCGGTCGTAGGGCGTAACTCGGCGGTGTGACCGAGACCAATAGGACTGCGAGCACTATAGCGAGGACGAGCGCCCTATTCATACAACACCCTCATTAGAATAAATTTGTCGGCGCGAGGGTATAAGCCTGCGGAGGGTAGAGCGTTCAAGAAACCAGCGACCACGAGCACACAACGCCTAAGCTAGATGACAAGCCACAGAGTAGGGCTACGGGTTGGCCTAACGGGCCGGGCTCAGCCCTTTTCTTCACTTCACCAGTCCGTGGAGGTGCATTTCATCACTACTCTAACTATCCCGCTAAGACGGCTTATAATCCCCCGACATGGGCGGGCAGCGTTTAGTCGTAGACCCACACTTTCTTCCTAACCTCGTCTATCAGTATTATCGCTGCCGACGGTAAGAAGGCTATGACCGCTAGTTCGACCGGGCCTAACGGCACTACGCGAAACAGGCTGCTGAGCGGGGTGTACAAGACGATCAACTGGAGTCCCAACGAGGCCAGGAGAGCCGGTGGCAGCCACTTGTTCCAGGCCAGCCTGAAGAGCGAGTGCCGCTCGCTACGCGAGGCCATCGCTCTACCGAACTCTGAGAGGGCTATCGTAGTGAAGGCGACCGTCCTGGCGTACTCGAGCCCCTTGGAGAGGGACTGAGCGAACAGCCCTATCGCGAAGGCCGCTATGACTACACCGGTGAGCGTGTAGTAGAGCAGCTTCTTCCCTGTTACCAGCCTCGCCCCTCTCGGCCTGGGCGGCCTCGTGTAGAGGCCCGGCTCGGGGGGCTCTAGACCCAGTGCGAGGGCTGGGAAGGCGTCTGTCGTCACGTTGATCCAGAGGAGGTGGACCGGTTCGAGGATGTAGGGCAGGCCTAGGAGCTCCGCTCCGAAGACGGAGCTGACCTCGCCGAGGTTGCAGGAGAGTAGGTAGGAGATCGGCTTCTTCAGGTTTTCGTATATCCACCTCCCCATCTTGATCGCCTCCACGATCGTAGCGTAGTTGTCGTCTAGTAGAACCAGCTGAGAGACCTCCTTAGCGACGTCCGTCCCCCTGACTCCCATCGCGACCCCGACGTCGGCCTCCTTGAGCGCTGGGGCGTCGTTCACGCCGTCCCCTGTCATGGCGACCCTGTACCCCCTCTTCTTCAGCGCCCTTACGATCCTCAGCTTGTGCTCGGGCGTTACCCTCGCGTACACGGAGACCTTGTCAACTACCCTCGCGAGCTCCTCGTCGCTCATCCTGTCTAGTTGCCAGCCCTCTAGGACGTTGTCCTCGCCTACCTCGAGGCCGATCATCCTCGCAACGGCCATGGCTGTGAGCTTGTGGTCCCCCGTGACCATGACCGTCCTCACACCCATCCTCTTGGCCTCCTCGACAGCCTCCCTCACACCCTCGCGTGGAGGGTCTATGATAGCCATCAAGCCGACGAAGACGAGACCGTTCTCTGGGTCGTCCCCCTCGCCTGACAGCCTCTTGTACGCGATGCTGAGCACCCTGAACCCCTGTGAAGAGTAGTACTCGATCCTCTTCATGACCGTCTCCACGTCTAGTGGCGTAATCGCCTCCTCGCCCGAGGGCCGCAAGATGCCCGCGGAGTTCTTTAGTACCACCTCGGGGGCGCCGGTGACCACGGAGACTAGGCCGCCGTTGTGCTCGTGCACCGTGCTCCTCATCTTCCTGAACCGGTCGAACGGGTTCTCCGAGACGAGCCTGTACTTCTCCTTGACCTCGCCGACCCTACCTGGGCCGACGACCTTTACACCCATCACGAAGACGGCCAGCTCGGTCGGCGACTTCCTAGTCGCCAGGCTCTCCAGGCCCGCGACGTCTATCGTGTAAGCAGTGTGTGCTAGGGCCAGCTCGCCCACTTTCTCGAGCAGGCGATCGTCGGCGTCTCGCGTAATCGGTCTCGCCTCCCCCTCGACTCTGAAGCCCTCGCCCGTGAACTCGAACTCGCCGCCTGTTGTCCAGAGGTACTTGACCATCATCTCCCCCCTGGTCACAGTACCCGTCTTGTCCGTGCAGATCACGTTGACCGAGCCCAGCGCCTCGACGGCGGCCAGTCTCCTCACAAGGGCCTTCTTCTCCGCCATCTTCCTAGCCCCTATCGCGAGCAGGCCCGTCGCAATGGCGGGGAGCCCCTCCGGGACTGCTGCGACGGCCAGCGCTATGGCTACGAGGAGGGCTGTCAGTAAACTGGTCTTCTCGACGAGGAGCGTAGTCGCGAAGACGACGCCGGATATCCCGAGTATTACAAAGCCCACCTTCCTACCCAGGTCCTCCAGCTCCACCTCTAGGGGAGTTGGCTGCTCCTCCGCCTCCTCCACGGCCCTCGTTATCCCCCCCAGCAATGTCCTCGGCCCTGTTGCCACCACGACACCCCTGCCCCTCCCCCTAACCACTGTGGTTCCCATGAACGCCATGTTCGCCCTGTCGCCGAGGGGGGTCTCAGGCGGGAGTACTTGCTCGTGGTCCTTCTGGACTGGAGCGGACTCGCCCGTGAGAGAGGACTCGTCTACCTCTAGGTTGTCGCTCAATACAAGCCTGAGGTCGGCCGGTACCCTGTCCCCCTCCTCTACCAACACTATGTCTCCCGGCACCAGCCTAGAGGCCTCCACGACCTTGGTAACGCCGCCCCTGATAACCTTGGCTGTCGGCGACGCGAGCTTCCGCAGCTCTTGCAGCGCTCTCTCGGCCCTGTACTCCTGGACAAAGCCCATAACGCCCATGACGAAGACCACGGCGAGGATCAGGGCGGCGTCTAAGAGCTCCCCTAAAAACCCCGAGATCACGCTGGCGGCCACGAGGATCAGTATCAGGGCGTTCGTGAACTGCCTCGCGAAGATCAGGGCCGGGTGCCTCCGCTTGGCCTCGAGGATGTTCGGGCCGTAGGCCTGGAGCCTCCTCTCCGCCTCCTCCTCGCTCAGACCCCGGAGGCTCGACCCCAGCTTCTCAAGAACCTCGTCCACGCTCAGCGAGTGCCACGGAGCGGTCTCGACGCTTGTCTGCCCCAATACGGTTCCCAGGACGAGTTAATACCGGTGACCGGGTAATATAAGAGAGATGGCAAGCCGGGTGGTCTAGCGTCGACACAAGGGTAGGCGGTCTAGACCGTCCATGGCCCCCGCGGGCGAGGCTTCAGGAGCCCCTGCGAGACGGCTACGCTAGGTGCCTCGTCTGCGAAAGGGGGTGTACTATACCCCCCGGTGGGCGTGGGGCCTGCTGGAACTACACCAACGTGGGCGGCGTCCTCTACGCGACGGGGTACGGGAAGCTGAGCGCAGTCGAGGTCAGGCCGATCGAGATCAAACCCCTGTTCCACTACTGGCCTAACTCCCTGGCACTGACCTACAGCAACTACGGCTGCAACTTCTACTGCCCCTGGTGCCAGAACAACCACTTAAGCTACGCTAGGCCACCGGAGCAAGGCGAGGTCACGCCTCTGGAGGAGCTGGTCGAGCTCGCCATATTGAGCGGGGCCGACGGGTTGTCGGCGAGCTTCAACGAGCCGGCTACCCAGTTCGACTACGTCGTCGACGCTACCTTACTCGCTAGGGAGAGAGGGCTCTACTCGATGGTGGTCACCAACATGTACTACACCGAGAGCGCGCTCAGGAAGCTTGTGGAGGCGGGCGTCGACGGCTTCTCGGCGGACGTCAAGGGGTGCCCGGGTATGACGAGGGCGCTCAAGGGAGTAAGCCACGAGGTGGTGTTCAGGAACGCGAGAGCGGCACTAGACCTAGGGGCGCACGTCGAGATGGTCTACCTCGTCGTGACAAACACGAACGACAGCGAGGACTGCTACAAGTGGATAGTAGACAAGCACCTCGATTTACTCGGGACGGACGTCCCTCTCCACGTCAACAGGTACTACCCGGCCCACAGGTGGAGGGAGCCCCCGACACCGCTGAGCAAGCTCATGGAGATAAGGGAGTACGCTAGGAGGAGCGGGCTGAACTACGTCTACGTGGGGAACGTCGGCGACCCGGAGCTCGAGACTACCCGCTGCCCGAGGTGCGGTAAAGTGCTGGTCAGGAGGTCTGGTTACAGGGTCACGTACTTCAACGCTGTTCGGGAAGAGGGGAAGTACAAGTGCCCGAGGTGCGGGCTCACTATACCGATACGGGGCAGGTACGTGCCGTGAGAGCACAGCCTCCCGCGGGGTCTTCAGAGGGAGGAATTCCTTTCATCTAGTCAAGGCGACCGAAAGGTCATCATCTGTATTTACAGAAGTTATTTTACTCCGTTATTAAATCCTAATCTGTAGGGTGGTCCCCTTTACACGGAAGCCTGTTCTCCCTACCCCCTGGCACCCGGCTCGCGCTGATGGGTAACGAGGCTATTGCGAGGGGGGCGTGGGAGGCTGGCGTCCGGGTGGTCACGGGCTACCCCGGGACGCCCTCCAGCGAGGTCATCATGACTTTCCACGAGGAGGGGAGGGGTCTCCCGATTTACGTGGAGTGGGCTGTCAACGAGAGGGTCGCCTTCGAGATAGCCTACGGAGCCGCTATAGGCGGCGTAAGGGCGCTGGTCACGATGAAGGCTCCGGGCCTGAACGTAGCCAGCGACCCCGTGCTCTCGGCGGCCTACTCGGGCGTTGAGGGCGGGCTGGTGATACTGGTTGCGGACGACCCAGGCCCTCACACCACGCAGACGGAGCAGGACAGTAGGTGGTACGCTAAGCTCTCGAAACTCCCCATGTTCACCGCGTCTACCCCGCAGGAGGCCAAGGACACCGTGAAGAGACTGTTCAGGGTCAGCGAGGAGCTGAAGCTTCCGGTCATCTTCAGGACGACGACTAGGCTCAACCACGCTGTGGGCGACGTAGTCCTAGGCGAGGTCGAGGAGCGCGACGCGAGACCGTCCTTCAAGAAGGACCCCCCGAGGTTCGTGAGAGCCGGGATGAAGTGGAACTTGGAGAGGCACGCCTGGTTGAACGGTGTTTTGAGGAGGGTCGAAGAGGTCGCGTCTAGCCTCGGCTTCAACAAAGTGGAGGGCTCGGGCGAGTACTGCGTGGTCACAGAGGGCGTCGCCTACAACTACGTCTACGAGGCCCTCAGAGGGCTCGGGGAGGCCCGAGTCAAGGTCCTGAGGGTAGACCAGCTGTACCCGGTCCCCAGTAAGTTCCTCGCGGAGAACCTGTCTAGCTGCCGGAGGGTGATCGTTGTCGAGGAGCTGGACCCCTACCTCGAGGCCGAGGTCAAGAAGCTCGCGTACGAGGAGAGGCTCGGCGCCGAAGTAATGGGGAAGGAGGAAGGCCTCCTCCCGCTGGAGGGGGAGCTTAACCCGTCCCTCGTAAAGGGGGCCTTGTACAGGTGGCTCGGGGTACCGCAGGGGCAGGAGTCCACGCCGGCCGCTGACGTGAGATTGCCCGAGAGGCCTCCCCCTCTCTGCCCGGGCTGCCCGCACGCCTTCAGCTATATAGCGCTGAAGCTCGGTATAGCCAGGGCCGGGTACAAGCTCAGCGAGGTCCCGGTCTTCGGCGACATCGGCTGCTACGCGCTCAGCGTGAACAGGCCTATCGAGGCGATCTGGACCGAGCACAGCATGGGGGCGAGTATCTCGATGGCTATGGGGCTCAAGGTCGCCGGCTACGACAAGCCCGTAGTCGCCACTATCGGGGACTCGACTTTCTTCCACGCGGGTATACCCTCCCTCATAGAGGCCGTCCACAAACGCGTCGACATGTTGGTGCTGATCCTAGACAACAGAGTTGTAGCCATGACAGGGCACCAGTCGACACCCAGCTGGGAGGTCACCGAGTCGGGTAGGCAGGCCCGGGGGATCGACATAGTCGAGGTCGTCAAGTCCATCGGGGTAGACGAGGTGGCGGTAGTAGACCCCTACGACTTCAACAAGATGGTCGAGACTGTAGCGTCCATGATCAAGAGGCCGGGGGTCAAGGTGTTAGTAGCCCAGCACCCGTGCCGACTAATGGAGGTCAGGCAGCTCAAGACGGTCAAGAAGTACAGGGTTATAGAGGACAAGTGCACGGGTTGCAGGGCGTGCGTCAACGTGACTGGCTGCCCAGCACTCTACATCGAGGACGGGAAGGCGAAGATCGTGGAGGACGACTGCACAGGCTGCGGTCTGTGCGCTAGGTTCTGCCCGTACAAGGCTATAGTCGAGGTGGGCGGGGCTTGAGCAGGGTGTTCAACATCCTCATATCCTCGGTAGGCGGGCAGGGTGGACTGACGCTGTCGAGGATAATGGCCGTGGCCGCTGTGAGGCAGGGGCTCAGCGCGAGGACTGGAGAGACGTTGGGGATGGCGCAGAGGTTCGGTAGCGTTCTCAGCTTCGTGAGAGTCGGTGAGGACGTCCAGTCACCGATATTCGGCCCGGGCGAGGCGGACTACATCATCGGCCTGGAGCTCTTCGAGACTGTGCGGGCCACGAGGTATCTCCGCGACACCGGAGTTGTCTTCGCAGCCGACGAGTACAAGCCGCCGGTCAGCGCCAGCCTCAGCCCGAAGCCAGCCTGGGGGAGGGAGAATGTCCTTAGGTCCCTTAGAGAGACACTGGGCGAGAAGCTCCTAGTGGTCCCCGCCAGGGACCTAGCATTGAGGGCCGGCTCGGCTAGGGCCATTAACGTGGTCATGCTCGGGGTCTTCAACGCGCACGCACGCCTCTTCGCCGACGACGTCGTGTACGAGGCTATCAAGAGCGTTCTCCCGGGGAGGGCGGGGGAGGTCTCCGTCAAGGCTTACGAGCTGGGCAAGGCCTTCTACGCAGAGAGGGCGAAGAGCGCCTGACCTCCTGGTGGTCGTGTTTGGGGATCAGGCTGTGCATAGGTAGCGTGAACCCGTCCAAGGTGCGGGGGGTCGTGAGCGCCTTCCAGAGCTACTTCCCCGTCTCGGATGTCAGGGCGGTGAAAGTGGAGACCGGCCTACCGCCGCAGCCGATCGGCCTCGACGTGATCGTCAGAGGGGCGGAGCTGAGGGCTAGGCTCGCGATGAGCGGGGACTGCGACTTCAGCACGGGGGTCGAAGCGGGTTTCTACAGGTTTGGCTCGACCTACTTCGACGTCGAGGCCGCGTACGTCGTCTCGAGGGAGCTCGGGGAGTCGCTGGGGTTCTCCCCCTCGTTCCCGGTACCCCCGTGGTTCGTCGATGAGATACTGTCGGGGAGGTTCAGGGAGCTGGAGGAGATAGTCGACAGCCTCTACAAGACGGAGAACATAGGGGAAAAGACGGGCTTTATCTCGCTCCTCACCAGGCACGTCGTGGTGAGGTCTGAGCTGTCGAGGCTGGCTACCCTGATGGCGTTGACGAAAATACTCAATAGAGAGCTGTACGAGAAGGGCGCTCTACGCTAGCTCCTTCTTCCTCCTCACGTACAGGTCTATCTCCTCAGCAGCCCTCTTCCCGTCCGCCATGGCCTCAACGACCGTCGACTCGCCTCTTATAGCGTCGCCCCCCGCGAAGACGCCGGGCAGGCTCGTCATGAGGTGGTCGTCCACGGCTATCGTCCCGTCCTCGTTGAACCTCAGCCCGCTCTCCTCCATCAGCACCCTGTTGGGTTCAAGCCCTATCGCTATGACCACAGCGTCCGCAGGGATCTCGACGTACCTACCCGTCCCGACGATCTTCTTCTTCCCTCTCTGGTCGAGCTCGTTCAGGGGCTCCATGACCTCGAACTTAACAGCCTTGACGAAACCGTTCTCGTCGCCGATGAACTCGACTGGCTGCAGGTAGTACTTGAACTCCACGCCCTCTTCCTCCGCGTGCAGCACCTCGTCTCTCCTCGCCGTCTTCAACATGTCCTCCCTGTCCCTCCTGTAGACGACGACCGGCTTACTGCCCAGCCTCAGGGCTACCCTTGCCGCGTCCATGGCAGTGTTACCGCCCCCGATTATCACCGTGGTCTTCCCGACGTTGATCGGGGTATCCCACTCCGGGAAGAGGTGTGCCCTCATCAGGTTGACCCTGGTGAGGAACTCGTTCGCAGTGTATATGTTGTTCAAGTCGACGCCCGGGACGTCGAGTAGCTTGGGTGTACCGGCGCCGCTGCCGATGAAGACGGCGTCGTACTCGCTCGTAAGCTCGCTCAACAGGACGGTCTTCCCCACAACGTGGTTCAGCCTGATCTCGACGCCTAGGTTCTCGATTTTCTTGAGTTCGTGGTCTAGGACGCTCCTGGGCAACCTGAACTCGGGTATCCCGTAAGCCAGCACGCCGCCAGGCCTGTGGAGGGCCTCGTATACGACGACTTCGTAGCCTCTCAGCCTGAGCCAGCCGGCAACTGACAGCCCGGCAGGGCCCGAGCCGACCACCGCCACCCTCCCCTTGACCCCGCTGTTCTTGGACACCATCTCGGCAAGGATCTTCTCGTCCAGTCCGTTCTCCCTCGCGTAGTCGCCGACGTACCTCTCGAGGAGGCCGACGGAGACGCTCTCGCCTATCTTGGAGACGACGCAGTTGCCTTCACAGAACCACTCCTGGGGGCAGACCCTGCCCGTTATAGAGGGGAAGAGGTTGTCCTCGTAGACCTTCCTGGCGGCCGCCTCGAGGTCGCCCTTGACAATGTACTCTAGGAAGGCCGGGACTTTGACCTTCAACGGGCACGCCTTCGAGCACGGGGCGAACCAGAGTGGGCAGCGGAGGCATCTCGAGGCCTCTCTAACAGAGGTCTCGTAGTCGTAGCCCAAGACCACCTCGCCGAAGCTCCTCAGCCTCTCGCTTACGGACAGGACCTCGGGCGTGAACCTCTTCTTGACCACACGTGACATGACCGCTCACCTGGCCAGGTACTTCTCCAGTGCGATCTTCTCGATCTTCTTGAACCTTGCGTCTCTCCTCAGGACGTCGTCCCAGTCGACCAGCCTGGCGTCGAACCAGGGGCCGTCCCGGCACGCGTAGGCTATCACGCCGTTGTACCTGACCCTACAAGACCCGCACATCCCCGTCCCGTCCACCATTATCGTCCTAACGAGAGCGTAGACCTTCGCGTCCAGCCCCGCCGTTGCCTCTGCGAGCTTCTTGAGGCTGGCCAGCGCGCCCCCGGCGAAGACGGCCTTAACCTCTCTGCGGGCCACGAGCTCCCTCAGTAAGTCGATGTAGTGCCCCTTATACCCGGCAGTACCGTCTAGCGTCGTTATGTAGTGCTCGTCGGCGTACTTCGTAGTCAAGTACTTCTCCGGGTACACCTCCTTCTCTGTCTTGAAGGTCTGGATCGATATCACCTTGTTACCCAGCTTGGCGAGCTCCTGGGCTAGACCAAGCTGCTCGGCGTGGCCGCAGACAGCGTCGGACGCCAGCACCACTGTCCCGTAGTCCTCCAGCTTCAGGGGCTTACCCAGAGGGCCTGATACAGCGTACAGCGAGCTCCCCACCCTGAACTCTCTGTAGAGCTCAACCGAGGTCTTCCCGAGCTTCTTAATGAACATCCCCACCCTGCCACCGTTAATTGTTGCGACCGATAAGGGGACGCGCTCCCCCTTCTCGTGGGTCATGATTATCACGAACTGGCCTGGCTTCCAGTGCTTGGTGACGTGGGGGGCCTCTACCTCTAGGTAGTAGTCCTGGTCGTTCAGGTCTTCCTTCATTGTCACACGGAACATGTTAACACCTTTCGTTAGACCTACCTAACCAATAATTATGGTAAGGATATATAAACGGGCTATGTAGTAGACGTTCGGCTATGTACGCCACACCCTCTCTACTCATATGTAAAGCGTTGCCGTGTAGTAGTGGGTGAGGAGGTGTACGGTGAGCTCTGAGTACCGCGAGGAACTCGTCTCAGAGGCTAAAGGGCTGGTCGTGAGAGCCCTCTCTGACTACCTGGCCTCCTGTTGCCGGGCTCTCGTATCGGCCGTGGAGATAACGGGGCAGAAGAAGGTCACCATATCGCTCCGCGGGTTGTACAAGCGTTTCACCCCTACACCCGGCTTCGACAAGTTGAACCATGCTGTAGAGTACTTGCTCGAGTGTGTGCCAGGGGAGGAGCTGAGGGCCCTCCTCAGGGTAGTGGAGATCGGTGCAAGCGGGAAGGAGTACTACATCGTGGTCGACTCCGCTATACTGAGAGAGGTGTGCCGTAGCCTGGCCGGGGGGAACCTTTAAATCCGCTAGACGGGGGGTTACAACATTGGATGAAGAACCGTCGAGCGGCCGAGCGGTGAGGAGATCCCCCTAACGGACACGGCCGGTTCTACTCCTCACCCCCGGCTCTCGGGCCGGACGAGACGGAGTAGCAGGACTGCTGAAACGGTGTTCGAGAAGAGGCTGAAGACCGCCACTAGGCTCGGGGAGGAGGCGGCGAGTACGAGTGCGACGAAGCCGCCGACCATCCAGGAGAGCCCGAAGAACACGCTGAGTAGCCCGTAGGCCAGGGGTCTAAGACCCCTGTCCACAACCCCGACCAGCCCTGCTCTCACAATGCTCTCCTCGCCGCTCATTACGATACCCCAAGCTAGTGAGGACGCTAGGGCTAGTACCCTGAGCCTCGTGGAGAGGAGGAACGCGAACAATGTCGAGAGCGCTGGGAGTACTAGGAGGGTCTTCAACGAGTGCTTGTCGTAGAGGACCCCGAGAGGGACGGCGACAACGGCGTCGACGAGCATGGCGGCAGTGTAGGCTAGCCCCACCTCCACGTCGCTCATGAGGCCCCACGTCTTGTAGAGGTAGGACGCAACCGACCAGTGTATGAAGCCCAGGCCGAGGAAGCTGATCGAGGCGGTGTAGAGCCAGAACCTCGAGCCGAGCTCCCTCATACCCGCCCTTACACTCCTCTTCACTACACTCCTCACTCTAGGGTAGAGAAACGCCGAGGTTACCACTAGCGCTATCGCGAATACGCCTGGGACAAACAGGAGGCTGAAGGCTAGAGGGTAGCCGCCGAGACTCAGGCCCGCCACCACTATTAGGGGGCCGGCGAAGGCGCCTAGCTGGTCGAGGAGCTCGTGTACTCCGAACCCCTTCCCGACCCCTAACGGCTCCGCTACCTCGGAGAGTATCACGTCCCTGGCAGGCGTCCTCAGCCCTTTACCCACCCTGTCCACGGTGTAGAGGAGCACAGCCTGCCCCCACGAGGTGGCAAAGGCGAGGAGGGGTATGCTCAGGCAGGTCACAGCGTAGCCCGTCACCGTTAGAGCCCACAGCGCGGCCGAGGAGCCTATGTAGGTGGCCAGGAGTCCGCTGAGGAACCTGAGCAGCGTCCCCACGAACTCGCCTAGACCAATTAAGCCGACCATGACCTGCGGTGTCTTCAAAAACTCTAGGAAGGCCCCGCTGACGCTCCTACCACCCTCGTAGACCACGTCGGCCATTAGAGACACTAGGCTCAGCAAAAGGAAGACCAGTAGAGTCCTTCTCAAAGCATGCCCTCCCTCCGCCTGTATTGTCCGCCTCGGTAAATAACGGTTAGCCTGTGAGTGAAGGAGGCTACTTGCCAAGGGCAGCCCTGGCCCTATCTACGAGCTCTCTCATAAGCTTGCTGAAGAGGAAGCCGCGGGCCCTCTCGCGGGCGTTTCTCGACATCTCCTTCCACCTCTCCTCGTCTTTCAACAGCGCGTCTACAGCGCTCGCCGCGCCGTTCACGTCGTCGGGGCCGTTGACGTGCACACCGTCTACCCCGTTCCTCACCAACCACTTCTGCCCGTAGACCGCCGAGGTCACCACCGGGACCCCACCGTACATGAACTCGAGCTGTGTAAGACCGAAGCCCTCCATCCGCGACATTATGATGTTCAGGTACGAGGTCTTGACCAGAGCCGCCTTCTCCTCGTCCTTCAGCTCCCCAGTCAACACTATGTTCTTCAGGCCTCTCACAGTCCTCTTCACCTCCTCCCACTGGTCTCCGGGTCTACCAGCTATCACGAAGAAGACGTCCCGCCTGTCCTTGAAGTGCCTCGCGATCTTCGCAACGGCAAGGGGGTTCTTCCTGTACTCGACAGTCCCCAGGTAGGCGACCACTTTAGCGTCCTCGGGTATCCCGTACTTCTCCCTGAAAGACCTCGTGTCAGCCCTGTCTACAAGCTCCGCGAAGTCGTCGTCGAGGCCTCCTGGGAACAAGTGGATGGAGTCCGGTGGAGCGCCCATAGTGACCATCTCCTCCGCTTCAAGGGGAGTGAGGACTAAGACCATAGAGCTGGCCTTGAAGATGAACGGGAACGCTGTAGTGTTCCAGGCCATCCTGTAAGTCCTCTCTACGAGAGAGTACCTAAGGGGGTCGGGGGGCTGGTAGTGGCTCATGTGCCCCATTACTGTCGGGGGTATTCTCTCGCCCAGGCTCCTCATGAGCTTCTTCCAGAGGACCCACCTGGCAGTCTCCTCCGGCCCGTTCCAGAGAGTCGAGTGAGTCACAACGAAGTCGAGGCCCAGCTCCCTGTCTATGTTGATGAGTACCGTGACGAAGTCCCTGAACACTATCCTCCTCGGGGGCCAGGTCGTCTTGTAGCTCGCCACTCTAATAGTCGGGAGCTTTATCGCGGGGTCCTCGCTGTACACCACGTAGTTCTTACCGGTCAGCTCTGCCTCTCTCTCGCTAACCACAGGGTTGCCGTCGTGGTATATGCTAGTGATGTACCACGCCTCCAGGCCGAGCCTCTTCGCGAACTTGACCATTCGCTCCGCGACCAGCTCCTGGCCCTTGCTCGCAGAGGACTGGTACATTATGCTCGCGAAGTTCATTGCCTCTTGACCCTGCCCAGGATGTCGGAGACGATTTTGCCTACCGTGAGGATGATCATTATCACCGTTAGGCCCCAGACTATCGGGATGAGTATCTGTGTCAGGGTCTTCACGTTGATCCCGCCGACGTCGAGTGCGAAGACCAGCACCGCCAGGTAGAAGAGTAGCCTGAGGTACTCTCCTACGGGGGTGAGGAACTCGAGCGTCCCACCGGGCTCGCCGCCCTTGTACACGTAGCCTACGAAGGCGTCGACTAGGATGAAGCCCACGACTATTACGATAAAGGCCTTCACGAAGCCGAAGACGTAGACGTATACTATGTCCAGTATCACCGCCGCGGCTACGGTGTTGTTGACGAGGCTGAACCAGGTGGCGAGCCCGAGTAAGGTCCCAGCGACCAGTACAACCCACATCGAGACCCTACCGAAGAACTCGCCTACGGTCATACCCGACCTCAGGATCGCCCTCCCTAGGTGGAACTTTATCATCCAGTCCGAGAAGCCCGTCTTACCCGCCATGTAGGTTATGAAGTACTTTACGAGCCTGCCGATGACGTATGTGACGATGACTATTGCGAGGAGTATCAGAGTGGCTATTACGTAGTCTAGGAGAACGCTAGTGGAGAAGAACACCCATAAGCCACCTGTGTAAGTCCTTGAACTCGACTATGTAGTCGAAACTTAAAACTCTAACCATGTGCCGGTTGTACTCGTGGAGGACGAGAACCTTCACGTCCGCCTTCTCGAAGGCTGGTACGTCGTTCTCGCTGTCGCCGAAGTAGTACACCCTCCCGACCCCCAAGAGCCTCCGTGCCACGTCTATAACCCTCGACTTGTCGGGCCTCGCCGCGTAGACGTCGACAAACGGGCTGCCCCGGTAGCTCAGCACGTACAGCCCGCTCTTCTCGGCCTCGTCGAGGAACGAGCCCAGCCCCTCGGGCTCGCTACCGCAGGCCCTGTAGTCTATGGAGACCCCCAGTAGCCTCTTCTCCAGCGACCTCTTCTCCTCAACGAAGACGCACTTCTCCCAAGGGTACATGTGCAAGAGCCTCTCGAGCCCCTCCGATCTCCCCCTCTCAACCACCTCCCTCGCAAGCAGGTAGTAGTCGCCAGCCACAATCTCGAGCCCGGTGACCAAGCCCAGTATTCTGGCCCACGGCGCCCTCTCCTTCACAAACCAGTAGTCCTTGCTGGTCGCGACACCGAGGAGAAACTTCTTAGATAATCCCTCCAGCACGGACGCGAGCTCGCGGGAGGGGAAGGCCCTCTCCCTCGGGGCGTCAATGGGGCTGAGAGTACCGTCATAGTCGAAAATCAACGCCTCCATCCCAACACCACAGGAAACTACTAAGAAGGACCACCCCTTATAGCCTAGAGACTTTTAATAGCGTTCACGACGAGAATAGTTTAAGTAGGGGTTGTTTTGTAAAAACCAGCTCTGACAGGGATGGGATAGCCATTGAGCCGCGGCTACCAATGGTTTGCCGATGCGGCGGCGTCTCGGATAGCCTTCAGTACACGACCAAGGCCGGGAAAATACACTGTACTGCTCTCACTTGTGACCCTAGTCCTCATAGTAACGTCGCAAACCCTAGTAGCCACAGTCTTCAACTACAGCCCTGTTACCTCTAGAGTGCAGCCGACCGCACCTCCAGTTACACTACAAGGGATACCCACCACCTACTGCCTACTGCTCAGTAGAACGAGTAGAGGGGCCATATACTACACAGACTTCGAGCAGTACCCTCCCCAGGGATGGAGTGCTAATGGTGGAGCTTGGCAGAACACGACAGGATACAAGGGGAGTGGTCTATCCGGTAGCGACAATAATAGAGGTATTGGCGGGGCATCCCAGTACTACTACAACACACTGGTGTCATCCTACTCCTCGCTCTGGTTCTCGGTGAAGGTAAGGTACACTAGCGGAGGTGGGTATTACGGACTAGCTATTCTGGACTCAAGGGTAAGGTCGATGGTGACCATAGAGATCACTACGGGGGGAAGTCTTGAAAGCTGGTCGTATATTAATGCGTGGACTCGATTGTATTCCACACCAATACCAAACTACAACTCGGCAAACTGGTATGTGATAGTAGTCAACTACACCTACTCGGCGGGGACGCTCACCCTCCAAGCCCGAGTCTACGACGTCTCGGGGAACCTGCTTGTCCAGCGCACGTGGTCAGTAGGGTTCACACCCGGGTACATCGCGTTGGAAGTCGATGGCGTGACCGCGGTCTTCGACGACTTCATAATCTCCGTTTCTGACCCCAGGTATGTCTCCTTCGTGAACATACCCGCGGGCTACAGTGTTGAGGTCTGGGACAACCTCGGCAACCTTGTTTCCTCCGGGGTCTCGACCGGGGCCACCTTGTCTCTCAACGTTGTCTCCGACATAGTTGTCGGGACAGGCACAGACGGCAGGATACTAGTCAAGGGTTCAGACGGGGCTCTATGCCTCATTTACACGGAGCCGGACTCTATCTTGGGGGATGACGTGTACAGCCTAGTGCTCGGGTCTTTAAGCTATAATCTCGGCGCGAACAGAACCTCTATAAGCGTTAGTGCGACCTTGTCCAGCTCGCCCACGTCCTACACGGTGGTCGCTTTTCTAAACGCGTCGAACACGGACTCCAAGGCCTACTACGCTAGGCTGGTTCTCGATACGGCTTCTAGTAGCTTAACCGGTTTAACAGCCAATATCGCTCTCCGCTCACCCGGCGGGTACTCCACGCCTATAGTAGTGGTCAACGGCGTCGCGCAGACGACCTCGACGAGCTTTGTCCTACTACCCACGGGCGGATACGTTGTCGCCAATTTAACGGGCTACGCGACTGCGGGTAGTAGCGGCGTCCTGAACATGCTGCTGGAGTACTGCTCCCTCGGCAACGAGCAAGGAGTGTGCGTTTACTACCCTGTTACGCTCTCCTACCGGGCGTGACGACCTCGAGCCGGCCGCCTCCCAGCAGGCCTAGTCCAGCGGCTTGGCAATGTAGATCCCGTCCTGGTTCTCGACGACTCTGGCCCTGACCTTCCTCGGGGTATAGTCTTCGACGCCGACCAACGTGACGACCACCCTCTCCTCGGGGTCGACGGCGATCGCCTCCCCTCTTAGCCAGCCGGGTAGCCTCACGTGGAGGTCGACGACCTCGCCCCTCCTGTAGATCAGCGGTATCCTCGGGGCTCTCCTGAACCCCATGTCTATCTTCCTGTAGTCGAGGACCACTCCGAACCTCTCCTCAAGGGCGTGGATGTAGTCGTAGAACTCTCTCCAGGAGGGCTCCCTAGCCCCGGGGACCTTCCTCCCGTACTTGTGGGCCTCGTACTTCTGGACCCCGAACCCGGGGAACCTCTTCCCGACGCCTATTCTGAGACCCCACTCTATTACCCCGACGATGTCCTCGTCGTTGACCCCCGGTATCCAGACGGGCGCGAGCATGACGTCTACCCCGGTCTCCCTCACCGTGTACTCCACTACTTCCACGACCTTTTCGACCCTGTACCAGGGGACTCCTGTCAGCCACCTCGCCTTCACAGGGTCCAGCGTGTCGACGCTCACGTTGAGCCTGTCGAGCCCCGCGTCCCAGAGCCTGTCCACGAGCTGTCTAGTGAGCGTGAAACCCCTCGTCTCCATCGCCACCCTGGGCACGAACCCCTTCAGCTCCTCCACTACCCGGGCTATCTCCGGGTGCGTCGGGGGCTCCCCCACCCCGTCGAGCAACGCCTCGACCACCTCCCCGTTCTTCAGCCTGTACGCTAGTCTCGCCCAGTCCAGTAACCAGTCGGCGTCGACCACGAACTCGCTCAGCCTCCTCCTCGAGTAGGGGCCCGCGTCGACGCTACAGTAGACGCAGTTGTAGGGGCAGAGGGTCGTGGCCCTGACCTGGAGTACGTTAGTCCCCCTGTCCAAGACGCCGAATGCTATGTGCCCGAAGAGCGGGAGGTCGTCAACGTAGACTAGGGTCCTGCCGCCCCACACTCTGGTCGTCTTCAAGGGCCTACACCGCTCTACTCGCCTAAGTCTCGCTGGGCGAGTGTCGGCCTACTGCTCACACCAGCACGCTACTGTTACTGTTTATTAATCGCCTCGGATAAAGATAGAGGGGAGACTGGGAGAATGGTTATACCAGGGGGCAGCTACAGGAGGGGCCCGCCCCCCTACCTTACCATAGGGCTGATCGCCGCGAACACGGCTGTCTACGTCTACACCAGTTATCAAAACTACCTTTTGGAGTCCTCGGCGTGGTCTATCTACAGCTTGGGGTTCACCCCCTACCTGCTCTTCTCCAGCCCTGTCCAGGGGCTCATCAGGGTCTTCACAGCGATGTTCACCCACGCGGACATACTACACATATTCTTCAACATGTACTTCCTCTACTTGTTCGGCTACAGCGTGGAGAACTACCTGGGCAGGCTCAGGTACCTCCTCGTCTACTTCGCCTCCGGGGTCGTCGCAAGCCTCTTCCACACCGCCTTCTCCTCCGTGTCGAACTGGGGTCTACTCATGACGCCCGCTGTTGGGGCTAGCGGGGCGATATCAGGTGTCCTGGGCGCGTACCTCATACTCTTCCCCAACACCAAGATGAGCATGTGCACGATACTCGTCATCCTCCCCGTGTGCTTCCCAGTGGCTTCCTACGTCTTCATGATACTCTGGTTCGCCCTCCAGGTGATATACGGGTACTTCACAGCGACCACCATAGCCACCTTCGCCCACGTAGGGGGCTTCCTGACGGGTATACTGGGCACGTGGCTCATAGCGCGGAGGCTCACGAAGCAGTACCAGCAGACTACCGGGATGTCTCTAGCAGACATACTAGGCTCGCTAGGGATAATACTCAGGGGTAGGAGGGGCCTGGGTAGGGTAGCGAAAGGCGTCCTAGTGGCGCTCATACTCGCTGTCGTAGCAGGCTACCTCTACGGTGCTCTAGGGTCGGTCTTAGCAGGGCCCCAGACCTACGTCTTGAGCGTGAGCGCCGACGGTGTCGGCGACAAGGTCTTGATGGTCCTCCAGGGCGGGGCGGTCTACGTGACGACGAGCCAGGTGGACGAGGTCAGGGTCTTGATCAACAGGCTACGAGACACGTTCTTCTACGACCCTGGCTCGGCTAACAACACTAGGGTAGTACAGGAGTCGTACGCCACGCAGGTCTCGGGCGTCTCTGTACCGGTCGAGCTTAATGCCGAGGTCACTTACGGCTACAGTGGTGTACTCGAGAACGCGACCGGCGTAATGCTGTCACGTGTAGTCAACGTCAACCCCTACACCGGGGTCGGGCGGCTGGGGCCTAGTATACAGATATCCTTCAACATCAGCGCTGCCGAGGTGAACTGGGCCGTGGGCGTCCTAGCCCTGGACGTCCTGGCGATCGCAGTCTCGTCTGCCACTGTTATGGCCGTACTGAGGTCTGACGAAGCCTCGGCGATAGGCGAGGAGCTCGACTTACTGCCCTTCGCCTAGCCCGGTATCAAGCACCCGCAATGGGCCCCCTTCGCGTACAACGTATCAAGCAGGGCACAGGCAATCCGAGGGGTTCCAACAGTACAACGCTAAAGAACGAGTAGGCCAATGGAGGGGCTGGGTTCAAAAACTACGTTGAAGGGGCCGCCCGGGTCTCGAGCATTCTCTTGACCTTTATAGCCCTTATAGTCTCCTCTCTGTAGGCCTCGTCGAACTTCATCGATAGGTACCTTATAGTCCTCTCGAGGCGTGGGATGTAGACTTTCTCCAGCATGTTGACCACCCGCTTGAGCCTGGAGATCTCCGCCCCGATGTTCACTAGTGTCTTCTCGTACTCCACGACCCTGGCCACGGACTCCAATATGTTGTTCCTCACAGCTTGTAGAGAGGCCAGCTCGGGCAACAAGTCGGGCTGGGGCTCCAGTCGAGTAGAGGGCTCGTAGGTGAACGTCCAAACCCCCAGTATGTTCTTGTACCTCGCGTTCAAGTAGACATCCCCCTTTACGGCTACTGTCTGGGCCTCAACAGCCCGCCAACCGTGGATAGACATGGCCGTGTAGTAGGAAGCCAGGGCCTCGGAGAGGAGCTTGTTCAACCTCCTCCTCTCCTCCACGAGCTTGATGAGGGTCTCGCGGAAGGTCTGGAGTAGGAAGGACTCCCTGTCCTTGAGTATGTTGTAGTACCTCCTCGCCAGGGATAGCCTCTTCCTCAGCCTAATAAGCTCCAGCTTCGTGGGCCTGCTGATCTTGATTAACTGCGTGCTCACCTAGACACCCTGTACTTCGGGTGGTACTTCTTCACGAACTCGTCCCTGATCTTAAGCTCCTCTTCGGGGAGTATTGCCAGCAAGTCCCAGGCCAGGTCGAGCGTCTCCTCTATGCTCCTCCTCTCGGTCTCGCCTTGGTTTATGAACTTCAGCTCGAACTCGTCGGCGAACTCGAGGTACTTCTTGTCCTTCTCGCTCAGGGACTCGACGCCGACAATCGCGATTATCTCCCTGAGCCTCTGCCCCTCCGCATAAGCCGACATCAACTGGGAGAACACCTGGTGGTGGTCCTCCCTGGTTTTGCCGGGGCCTATACCCTCCTTCATCATTCTCGAGAGGGATAGGAACACGTCGACTGGCGGGTAGATGCCCTTCCTCCACAGGTCTCTCGAGAGGACTATCTGGCCCTCGGTGATGTACCCGGTGAGGTCTGGTATCGGGTGTGTTATGTCGTCGTCGGGCATTGTTAGGATCGGCATTATTGTGACGCTCCCCTTCTTCCCCTCCACTCTACCAGCCCTCTCGTACATCGTGGCTAGGTCAGTGTACATGTAGCCAGGGTAGCCCCTCCTACCAGGCACCTCCTCTCTAGCAGCCGATATCTCCTTCAGGCTCTCGCAGTAGTTCGTCATGTCCGTGAGGATCGCCAGGACGTGCATGTCCTGTCTCCAAGCCAGGTACTCCGCGGTGGTGAGCGCGACGCGTGGTAAGGCGAGCTTCTCCACGGGGGGCGCCGAGGCGGGTGCCAGAAACGCCACAGTCCTGTCTATTGCGCCCATTCCTTTCAGCTCGTTTATGAAGTACATCGCCTCCTCGAACGTGACCCCCACAGCACCGAAGACCACTGCGAAGCTCTCGCCACTGCCCTTCACGCTCGCCTGCCTGACTATTTGCATCGCAATCTTGTTGTGTGGTAGCCCGGAGCCGGAGAATATGGGGAGCTTCTGACCCCTCACCAGCGTGAGCATGCCGTCTATGACCGAGATACCCGTCTCGATGAACTCCGACGGGGGCATCCTGAGAGCCGGGTTCAAGGGGTCGCCGTGTATGTCAAGGTAGTCCTCGGGGAGTATCTCCGGGCCCCCATCTATAGGCTTGCCCAGCCCGTTGAATATCCTGCCCAGCATGTCCGTGGACACGGGTATCTTGAGCGTCTCGCCTCTCAGCCGGACGGTCGTCTTACCCGGCGTTATCCCCAGGGAGGAGCCGAACACCTGTACGACCGTGATCTCCTGGCTTATGTCAACGACCTGCCCCAGCCTCGTTTCTCCCTCTACGTCGATCTCGACTAGCTCGCCGTAGGCCACCTTGGGTAGCGACTTGACGAAGACCAGCGACCCCTTTGCGCCGGTTATCTGCCTAGTCTCCCTGACGTAGAGGGGCATGGCCTCAACCACCCGTAAGCTTCTTTACCTCCACCTCTAGGGTCTGTACGTAGTCGTTGTAGACTTTCTCTACTTCGTGTGGAGCGTAGAGCTTGAGCTTGTAGACCATGTAGGGCGACTTCAACTCCCTGATCTTGAACAGGGGCACGTTGCTCTTTATCAGCGAGAGGGCTACCTCGTGGAACCTCCTTATCGCCTCCATGATCAGGAACCCCTTCTCGAGTGGTGAGAACGCGTCGTTGGGGTCGTAGGCGTACTGCTGGAGGAAGCCCTCCCTGATCATCCTCGCGACCTCGAGCGTGAGCTTGTCCTCCTCGGGTAGGGCCTCGGGCCCCACCAGCCTGACGATGTCGAGTAGCTCGGCCTCGCGCTGCAGAATCTTGACGAACATGTTCCTCGTCTCGTGCCACCTTCCAGCAGAGCGCTCGTCGAGGTACTCCTTTACGTAGTCTACGTAGAGGCTGTAGCTCATCAGCCAGTTTATAGCGGGGAAGTGCCTCCTCGTAGCCAGGTCGTAGTCGAGAGCGTACAGGGCCTGGACGTACCGGAGCGTGTTCCTTACAACGGGCTCGCTGAAGTCGCCGCCCGGCGGTGAGACAGCGCCGAATATAGTCACGCTACCCGTCCTCTCCGGCCTACCGAGGGCTACGACCCGGCCGGCCCTCTCGTAGAACTCGGCGAGCCTCGAGGCGAGGTAAGCGGGGAAGCCCTCCTCGCCGGGCATCTCCTCCATTCTCCCGCTTATCTCCCTCATCGCCTCCGCCCACCTGCTCGTCGAGTCCGCGACAAGCAGCACGTCGTAGCCCATGTCCCTGAAGTACTCCGCGAGCGTCACCCCGAGCAGGACGCTTGTCTCACGGGCGGCCACCGGCATGTTGCTAGTGTTGGCTATGAAGATGGACCTCTCCATCATCGGCCTGTTCCTCCTGACGTCGTGGAGCTCTAGGAAGCTCTTTAGGGCGTCCGCCATCTCGTTGCCCCTCTCGCCGCAGCCGACGAAGATTGCTATGTCGGCGTAGGACCACTTGGCTAGCGACTGTAGCAGGACCGTCTTGCCCGTCCCGAAGCCGCCCGGTACAGCCGCTTTACCGCCCTTCGCGATGGGGAACATCAGGTCTATAACCCTGATACCAGTGGTCAGGGGCTCGGAGGGCGGGAGCTTCTCCTTGTAGGGTCTGGGTATTCTCACAGGCCACCTGTGGTAGAGCTTGACCTCGTGCTTCTTGTCGCCCGACTCCACAACTGCCACAACGTCCTCTACGCTGTACTCTCCGTCGCCTGCTCTCCAGGTCAGCGTCCCGCTAACCCCCGGTGGAATCATGATCTTGTGCGTAACGATCGGCGTCTCCTGTACAAGGCCTATCGTGTCCCCGGGCTCCACTTTGTCGCCTACCCTGACCCTCTGGTCGGCCGCGAACACCCATTTAGTCGACCTGTTCAGCGAGTTGACCCTCACTCCTCTCTTGATGAAGATGTCGTTCACGGCTTTGGCGATCTCGACCTCTGGCCTCTGGAGGCCGTCGTAGATAGTGCCTATCAAACCCGGGCCCAGCTCGGCCGACAAGAGCTCGCCTGTGGCCTCCACTCGCTCGCCGACCGTTAGCCCGGTCGTCTCCTCGTAGACCTGGATGTAGGCTCTCTCCCCCCTGACGCTTATTACCTCGCCGATCAGGCCCTCCTCGCCGACGTAGACGACCTCGTACATCATGGGGGAGGGTATACCGGTCGCTACCACCAGGGGTCCGGCTATCCTGTGGATCCTACCGGTCCTGGAGGGCAAGCTAAACACCCAGCTGATACCCTACTATTCGTGAGGCAAACTTTAAGTAATATGCCTTTGGATCGGATTGGAGAAAAACTTCTTTGTCTGGTACGAGGGTCACCACTGGCCCGAACCCCTTCTCGTTCAAGGCGAGGACGTCTAACCCGGCTTCCCTGGCAAGAGACTCCTCGACAAGGATAGCAGCTGTGTGCTTGTCGTTTTTGAGCTCGCTTAATAATCTCCACACCTCCTCCTTAGTCGCCACGACCACGTTCTTAAAACCGATCAGCCTGTAGAAGTGCTCGTGGTCTTTCCTCGAGACGACCACCAATCTTCTCTGCTCAACCGACACGCAGGATCCTCCTCGAGACTAGGACTCTCAAGAGCTTGGATTCGTAGTACCTTGTAATCAAAAAATGGGTTAAGAGGTTTAGTAGACCGCCGGGGAAGTAGAGCGCTGTCTTGGATGTCTCGTTTACGATTTTTGCCTCCTCGGCGAGGTACTTTGCGGGGTCTCTCTCCCAGAGCGACGCTATGCTCGTGAACCTACTCAAAGCGCCCGCGTAGTAGACCAGGCCCGCGCCTCCAAGCGGCCTCACCAGCTCGTTGAACGCGGCTTCGGTGTCCCACACTTGTTTTATCCCCAGTTTCTTCCACGACAACGCGTACCTAACGAAGATACCGTAGAGAGCCAGAGCCACCACCGACAAGGGCCCACTGGCCTCCTCGCCCGTGGCCTCCATAGAGCTCCTCAACTTCTCTACGTACCTCTTGATCAGGCAGTTTAAGTCCCCTTCGCCACAGGCTCTCGCGAAGTCGTACTGGCTGGGGAGCCTCCCCGGGTCTACCAGCGCCGACTCCAGATCCTGTAGTACCAGTAGGTCTCCGACTACCCCCCTGTAATCTCCCGGGAGGATCCCCGAGACCTCCCCGACCTCCCTAAGGAGGATTTCCCTCAGGGACTCGTCTAGCTCCTGTAGCGTGGTAGCCCCGATCGCCTTCGCCAGCTCGAGCCTCGAGTAGGGTGTTGATTGGAGTCTCGAGACGTCTAGCTCTAAGCCTTCGAGGACTAGACCGATGAGCTCCTCGAGGTAGGGCGGCTTAGACAACCTTATGTAAAGTAGGGCTGTTACGTCCTCCTTGGTCAAATGGGGAGGTCCCTCGACACCTCTTTTTGGAGCGCGGTGAGCACCCTCTTAAGCCTGGTGTTGTAGGTATTGTCTACGACGACCTCACCGCCGCAACACGAAATTCTGACACCACCCATAATGCTGGGGTCCTCGTGCACCTGGTAGTCTAGTCCTCTCTCCTTCAACAACCGCTCTACTGCGGCTCGGTCAACCGGCGAGACGTACACCTCTAAGGGGGATTGCGGTCTAGCCCCACCACCTAGTTCGCTGAGAGACTCCTCTAGAAGTATCTTGAGAGACTCCTCTCTTCTAGCACCTCCTAGGCTCCTGAGAAGGGTTATAGCCTTCTCCTCTATCGCTCTAGCCACCTCGGCTTTAGCACTGGAGACAATGAGGCGGGCCCTCCTCCTCGCCTCTCCTATTCTACTCTCTACCTGGAGCTCGGACCTGATCTTGGCCTTCTCGCTCTCGATAAACCTCTTCCTCCTCTCCTCAGCGTCCTTTACAATGGCCTCAGACTTCTTGATGGCCTCCCTTATAATCTCGTCTGCCTCTGCCTTCGCTTTCTCGAGGACAACCCTCTTGAGCTCTTCTACGCTCATCTCCACTACCTTCGGCTTTCAGTTGGCTACTACCACCCGACGATTATGAAGGCGATGACCAATCCGAAGACCATACCGAGTATGCCGATTAGCTCCTCGTAGGCTGCCAGTATTATACCGGTTCCGAAGATCCCTCCCTTCGTCTTTATCAGCTGAGCGCCAGCTTGTCCACACACTCTCCCCTGCATCCAGGCAGACACCATCTCCGCGAACCCTACGAAGAGGCTTACGCCGAACACTACGCCGGCTATCTCAGGGGGCAGTGCACCGCCGTGTTTCGACAAAATGCTTGGTAGGATCATGTAGTACATCAAGAACATGTAGACGAACCCGTAGACGAGCGTCTGCGTCATTGGCAAGAAGGCCAGGATGAACACTCTACCTCTCTGTCCCGGGTCCTCGCCTACAGCAGGTATCCCGGACGCCGTTGCCTCGGTTATCCCTATGGTTGTCCCAATAGCTGCTAGGCCTTCAGCAAGACCTGGCCCTATGAAGCCCAACACCGTAATCCAGTCGGTCACGCTCCACCACCGCATGCTAGATGATGCGTGGCGAAGATTAAAAATTATGTATGAGCTATCTCAGCCCGCCGCCCACTCTCACCACGAGACTGCCGACACCGCTCGGCGCGATCCTCCGCCCACCGCCCTCATAAAACTTGGACGAGACCTCGTACATTATTAGCCTCAGAGAGTGGACGAAGGGGCTTATAGAGGACAAGCCGAGGTTAACGACGTGGAGGGAGAGAGCTGCTAATAACCCTACAACGAACCCTATGACCGGGTATATCATGCCAGCTGTGCCAGCGACGTTGAACACGAGCGAGTTGATTAACTCGGCCATAATAGCCCCTCCGAGGGCTATACCAGCAATCCTGACGAAGGACAGGACGTCGGCCATTACCCCCAGTACGTCGAAGATCCAGAGCATGACGCCGAATGGCCGGTCGACAACCGACTTGAAGACCGCGTACAACACCAGTACCCCGACCGCGAGCTTTGAGGCCATGTCGCCTGGTATAATCCTCAGTAGACCTAAGACGTCTACGTTGAACCTGAACATCACCTTGATGGCGGGCGGGGCGATCAAGATCAGGGATATCAAGAGTACTTCCGCCACCACGCCTACCCTGTTTTTGTTCACGAGGTTCTTGTAGAGGCCTATACCGTGGGAGAACAGCACCATGAAGTAACCCACGCCTAGCGCCAGTCCGAGGTACCTGATTATAACGGGGCCGATCTCCTCCAAGGCTCCCAACTTTGGTGGCAGGCTCGGTAGGACCGAGGGGATTACCATGGCGATGTATTGGCCGAGTAAGGAGCCGAAGAAGCTGCCCGAGAGCAGCCCCGTTATAATACCTGTCACCCCCGCGTATGTGGCGATCTTTATCAGCCTGCGCAGCGTGTCCTTGTTCTCGACGAAGTAGGGGAGGACCAGCCTGGCACCTATGATCAGGCCTATCGCGTACCCGACGTCGGGGAACATCAGGGAGAAGAAGACTAGGTAGAGGTACGTTAGGAGCGGTGTGGGGTCCCACTCTGTCGGCGAGGGGTAGCCCATTATCTCAGTGAAGAGCTCGAACGGCTTAAAGGGCTTGAGGTTGTTGAACTCGACTGGAGGGTCGGGGGCCTCCTCGAAGAGCGCGACGCCCCTGTTCTCCCTGGCCACCCTCTCCACCTCCTTTGCTCTCGACTTGAGCGCCCAGCCAGCGACGAGGGTCAGGTACTTCGACTCGAGAGCATCTCTAAGTACGCCAATCTTCGACTCCACCGTCTCCGCGAGAACCTTGGCTAGGGCTATCTCGTACACCTTCCCCGAAACGACCTCGCCGACCTTCTTCCTCAAGTCCCCGGCTCGCGTCCTCGCCTCGTTAAGCCTCTCCTCGATGGCCTGCTTCAGCTGTCCCAGGTCGCCGAGGGGGAGGCCTGCGACCTCTACTCTCAGGCGCTCGACCTCCTCCCTAACCCTCTCGTAGGACTTCCTCTCGAAGACGAGTACTGCGACCTCTTTACCGGGCTGAGCCTCGATCTTGGAGAGGGTCTTGAGCGACGCCTCCTCTAGCTTTGAGACCTCCTCTCTACTCCCGTAGACCGTCCTCACCACGACTAGGTCTCCGTCGTACTCTAGTACGAGCCCTTCCTCCCCCCGCCCCTGAGCAGCGTCGACGATCTTCTCTAACGCGGCGAGCCTCTCTGCCCTCTGCTCCAGCTCCGCGAGCTCCCTCTCGAGCCCCCTGACCAGCCTTAGAGTGTCGAGGAGCTCGTTGTACAGCTTCGCGAGCCCCTGGTCCAGGTCCCAGGGTAGCTCCTTCACCTCGACCTCGACCGGTGCGGCCAGCCTGTTGGAGAGCTCCTGTACAAGCTTCGCGGTCTTTGACGCGAGCTCCAGCTTCTCGGCAAGCTTCTCGGCCTCCTTCTTTGTCTCTGTTACCGGAAGAGGCTCTAAGAGGCTCTCCTTGACCAGCTCGTCCAATACTTTGTCGGCGTTGTCGGCTGGGACTACTATGTACGTCTTCACGGCAACGTCCGGCCTGTTGAGGAAGAGCTTAGATAGCTCGGCCAAACCTCAGCCGACCTCTACGCCTGCTACGAGAGACGCCAGCTTCTTAGCCCAGGCCTCCACCTTCGGAGCAGCCTTCTCCTTTAGCTCCCGCGCCTTTTCCTCCGCCTCAGCCGTTATCCTCTCCACCTCTCTCTCGACCTCGTCCTCGAGCCTCCTCTTCTCCTCGGCTATAATCGCCTCGTAAGACCTGTCTCTCAGGATCTCCTCCGCCTTCCTCCTTGCGTTCTCCACTATCTCCCCTGCCTTCCTCTTAGCTTCCTCCAGTATCTTGAGGGCCTCCGCCTCTATACTGGACACTAGGTCGCTCAACAAACAACACCCAGCTACCCTTAAGCACTACAATCTAGCTCTATTACGCGACGGGTTTTTATAACATACGCATGGGCAAAAACATAGTGGGGGTCCAATGGCTTCTACAACCTTTCAGTCCCCTGGCCGTTCCCCAGTACTGCGCGTCTTCGTAGCACTATCGCGGCGTGGGGCTTTATCATCGCGCAGGTGACCACACGCTCGTACGCGCCAGTGGGCTAGGGGAGGGAGGTTCGTCTAATCGTGGGTCGTTCCAGTCGTGCCCCGTGGTCGGTGCTCTCGAGCGCAGCGTTTCCACACCTCACGAGAGCACATTTATTGCGGGCCCGCATAAACACTGTTAGCTCGCTACCGGCGCGGCGGTTCGTGTTGAGGAGGCTCTCGCACGCAATGGTTGGATTTTCGACCGGGCTCCTGGTCGGTAGAATCTCCGTCTCCGACGTGCTTTTACTGTCGATTCTCGGAGTCCTCGGAAGTGTCTTCCCGGACTTCGACCTCCGCTACGCCCACAGGATAGCCCTCCACAACCTGCTGTCGTCTGGGTTAGTCTCTCTAGGCCTCTACTCAGTCCTAGCCATGGCGGGGGTAGACACGCGGACGCAGATCCTGGGCACAGCGTGCTTCCTCGCTGGCTGGCTGAGCCACTTGCTCCTCGACTCTCTGACTCTCAGGGGCGTCGCGTTGCTCTACCCCTTCAGTAGGAGGATGTACGGGCCGAGGCTTCTCAAGTCTGGGGACTGGAGAGGAGAGGCTCTCGCCTGGGTGATTAGCGGTCTACTAATCTACGCGGCTCTCAAAACATGGTGAAAAACTCGCGTGTTAAGGCAGCCGAGATGGTCAGCCGGCGTACTTGAGGCCCCTTCTCAAGACTACGTATAGACCCACGTTGAGGACTACCACGGCGGCTAGACCCATAGTCACGTATAGCCTGGCCTGGTTTAACATGTTCTCCGCCTGACCGATCCTGCTCTCGTACTCGTTGAGCTTCACCGTCAGGTTCGCTACAGACGCGTTGCAGTTCCCCGCGTTAACCAGCAGGACGTTGACCGTCTCGTTCAGGCTAGCCACCTGTGTCCTGAGGCTGTCGACCGTCTTCGTCAAGTTGTCGATGTAGCCCTGCATCTGGAAGCCGGTCGATACGAGTGCCGAGGCAGACGGGTAGTAGAGCCTCGAGTACGACAGCAGAAGTGTCTCGAATACTCCCTGGTCTACCACGCTGCCGAGTGCCAGTGTCTGGTTGAGGCCGGCCGGCCTGAGTACAAGGGCTAATCCCTCCGAGTAGCCCAGCTTACTGTAATCCCTTACCTCGACCAGGACCCTCGTGCCGGTCCTGACCACGTCTAGGCTGTAGCCCTGGGATACCAGTGAGCCCACGGTCTCGGGGCTCGACGTGGCGTCGTAAACACCTGGCTGGACGACTGGGAGACCTATGCTAGCCCCGCCCGCGACCACTGTGAACGGGCTGTAGACTACCACCGTCGAGTTGACCCCGAGGAAGGTGCGGAAGTCGTTCACGATGGATAGGACGTTGGTTACGGTCATGTTCAAGAGGGTGTTGTAGGTCTTCTCGTCCACTAGACTCTTTAAGGCGCTGAGCCTCTGGAACAACGGGTAGTACATCAAGTAGACGCCGCCGCTAGTGTACCAGGTCGCCTTGACGACTAGGGTGCTGTAGAACCTGCAGGACTGGTTGTACGCCCAGACGAGGGCGTCGAGCGGTAGAGACTTGATTAGGTCCCGGGGGTAGAGCTCGAGTAGGACAGCGGGCTCGGTGAAGCTGCCGTAGAAGCTGTTGAGCCACCCGCTGGACTTAAGAGTCCCCGGGAAGAAGAGCGTGGCCTTGTTGCTCGAGATAGAGACTATCTTGAACTTTAGGTAGTAAATCCCCTGGGAGACGTTCAGCCCCGAGGGCACCGAGACCGCGAAGCTCGGGGTCTCCAGCGTCTTGTTGTCGAACTGTTGTACGACGTCGTAGTTGGTGAGGTTGAGCGCTAAGCCGCTACTCGTGTTTGTCAAGACGATCGACGTGTTGAGGGCGCTCCAGTAGACGCTCCCGTTGAAATCCACAGTGAACAGCTGCGGCGGTATGTAGTTTCCTGTTATGTTGAAGTACGGGTTTATACTCATGGCCGTCGAGTTCGGATCGACACCAGGCACCCCTATGAACACCGTGAAGTTCCCTCCCCAGACCTCGTTGACGAAGGACTGGTTGACAGAGGAGGCGAGGTCGACCGGCTTGTTGTCGACGAGAGCCGTCGTCTCGTTGACCACTACAGTAGCGAGACCGAGCGAGGGGTCGACGAGCTTCAGCAGGTGGTAGAGGTAGTCGTAGGGGGGCTGAGGTCTCACGAGCTCGACTACTGTGCTGTTGGCGTTGAGGGCTCCCGTCGCGTTCAGCAGGTTTAGGTCTGCGCCGGGCGCGTATATTACGATCAGCCTCATGGTCTGAGAGAGGTTCTGGGATTCCACCAGGGCGCCACCGGCCAACAACGACAATGCGATGACCAATACTACTAGCAGGGGGAAAGCTCTAATCACAGCTGTACCACCGTTAATCCTAGTTTAAACAGCACACGAAGTTAAAAAGACTACCTAGAGTCGCGGATCGCCCACGCGAACAATTTAATTCGGTGTTGGGCTTCAGCAATGAGAGGGCGAGGCCTTGTCCCGGCCATGAAACTGCTCGTCGCAGGCCTACTCCCGTTCGAGTCTGGCAAGACGACGCTTGTCTTGGGACTCGTCGAGGAAATGAAGGAGAGGGGTCTCAAGGCCGGTTACTTCAAGCCGGTGGCTGGCCACAACGGGTGGTTTCAGGCGGACACCCTCGAGTACACGGTCTCGCTTGGTGTTCTGGTAGGCCACGACGTGTACGTGGTGGCTGAGAGGCTCGAGATCGTCGAAAAAGTCGCCCTCTTAAACCCGGTTGACGTCCTCTCACTACCGATCGACCCCTTCAGTGCGAAGACCACACCTAGAGGCTACGTGGACTTGATGAGCGCCAGCTTAGGGACGGCCGTGATAGCGCGTTTCACTAGGTTGAGAGGGGGTGTCGTCGAACACAAGTACTACATGGTCGAGGACAACGTTGCCAGGCTGTCGCCTGTTTCGGTCGAGCTTCTCTCGAGGGTACTAGAGGCCGTCGCGGGCGGCGGTACCCTCGAGAGAATTACCGCGAGGAGCCTCGAGAAGCTCCTAGACGACCCATCGACTTACGCGGAAGTAGACCGCTTCCTCGAGCTACTTGGAGGCTACGACCACCTGATCATCGAGGGGTACAACGACGTCTCGGCGCCAACACCCGGCTCCTGTACGGTCGACTACGTCGTAGTCGTGGCGCCCACTAGAGCGGCGCTATACGACGGCCGGAAGTACTGTAGGGCAGTAGAGGTGATCGCCCCTGGTAGGCCGTGGGTTGTACGCTCCCTAAGCGTAGTCGAGATAGTCGGGAAGCCGATTAAGGTTTTCAACGTTCATCCAATGGGCCATGGTGCTGAGTTTAAAAGAAGCGTGAGCGATATACTTGATACAATAACTGGAGTGCGTGGACGGGATGGGCGAGCTTTCTAAGCACGGTTTCGCCCCGAGGGCTACGGGTAGTGAGCTTTTAATGGACCTCTTGGACGAGTCTCTCAAGGTGGCCGCTGAGAGGGACTGCAGAGGCCTCGTGAGGTTCCTCAGGGATAAGTACCTTCTCTACGCCAGGGAGAGGCCGGGTTCCGCCGCATTGTTCAACACGATCAGGTCTCTCCTGAACTACATTAGGGAGAACGGGTGCACTGGTGTGCGGGGGTTCGTCGAGGAGTTCAGGGAGAGGTACGACAAGGCTTTGTGGGCTGCCAGCGAGGTGATGGCTAAGCGTGTCGTCGACGGGGACGTTGTTATGACGAACAGTAATAGCGTGGCCGTGAGGAGGCTCTTCGAGATACTCGTGAGGAACAAGGTCAAGTTCAGCGTCTACGTCCTCGAGTCTAGGCCCGGTATGGAGGGGCTTATACTAGCAGACTACCTCGACAAGCTCGGGGTCGAGACGTACCTCGTCGTCGACTCCGCTGCGAGGTTCTTCATGAAGAACGTGAACAAGGTCGTGTCGGGCGCAGAGGCGGTGGCCGTGAACGGTGCCGTAGTTAGCAAGGCCGGCACGAGCCTTATGGCTCTCGCCGCTAGCGAGGCCAGGGTCAGGTTCTTCGCTATAGCCCCTACGCTCAAGATCAGCCTCGAGACGATCTACGGCGAGCTAGTCAAGCTACCGGAAGGCGACTGGAGGCTGCTCATGGACGAGGATACGAGGAGGGCGATGCCCGAGAAGTACGCTGCCAGGGCCCCTCTCTATGACGTCACACCTCCGAACATGGTCGATGGCATAGCGACCGAGCTAGGCCTTTACCCGCCCCAGTCGATCCCAATCCTTGTCAAGACGATCTACGGGACCTACCCCCCGCAGTTGAAGCCCCTGGACACGCTCTTCGCCGAGTTGTTGGGAGGTGGTTGAGTTGAGCACGATACCACAGGAGGTACTGGATATAGCCGAAGGGATAAGGTCGATGAGGATCAGGGGTGCGGGTAAGATAGCGAGGTCTGCCGCCGAGGCCCTGAGGATAGCCGCGGAGAAGTACCAAGGCGAGAGGGAGCCCTCCGTCTTCAGGAGGTACATGGCCAAGGTAGCAGACACCCTTATAGAGACGAGGCCGACCGCGGTAAGCCTACCCAACGCCGTCATGTACGTGATGCAGGCGGTCTTCCAGCAGACAAGCGACTTCGACGAGCTGAAGAAGGGTGTGATAGACGCCGCAAACAGGTTCATCGAAGACAGTCTCAACGCCGTGAAGAGGATAGCCGAGTTCGGGAGCAAGAGGATCAGGGAGAACTCCGTCATACTAACGCACTGCCACAGCACGGCAGCGGTGTCGGTGATAACAGAGGCTTACAGGCAGGGGAGGGTGGTGAAGGTCTACAGCACTGAGACGAGGCCCTTCTACCAGGGCAGAATAACCACGAGGCAGTTGCTCGAGAATGGGGTGCCGGTAGTTCAGATCCCGGACAGTGCTGTGAGGTACATCATGCACGAGGTCGACCAGGTCGTGATCGGTGCCGACACGATAACTAGCAACGGGGCAGTGGTCAACAAGATAGGGACTAGCCAGGTCGCGCTAGCCGCTCACGAGGCTAGGGTGAGGGTGTTCGTCGCAGCGGAGACTTACAAGTTCTCCCCGATGACCGTTATAGGGGAGCTGGTGCCGATAGAGTTCAGGGACCCCACCGAGGTCGTCCCCCAGGAGTGGTTGGAGAAGCACAAGAACGTGAGGGTTCTCAACCCGTCCTTCGACGTCACTCCCCCCGAGTACGTCGACGCTATAATCACGGAAGTCGGTGTGATCCCGCCGCAGGCGGCCATAATGATCTTGACCGAGAGGCTCGGGTGGGCGATCGATAAGATTAAACAGGCTGGTTTAACAAAGCTTAGGTTTGAAGACCTCGTGGAGGATTGAGATGAGCGAAGAGACAGCCAAGCTGAAGAGCGAGATAGTGAGACTGATAGACGAGAGCAGGGACGTGGAGGTCAAGATGGCCTTCTACAGTGACGAGAGAGTGCAGTCGATAATGGACAGGCTGAATAAGGAGTGGGAGAGCAACGGGTACAAGGGGATACCCCTGGACTATGCCACGGTAGACGAGTTGAAGACCCTCCACGACCTAGCCAGGTTCTACTCGACGCACCCCACGGGAGCCTATAGGGAGTTCATGAGGGCTGCCTACGGGATCCCCACAGCTAAGCCCGAGAAGAAGAGCTGGTGGAGGAGGCTCCTGGGCTTATAGGTGTCCTTCATGAGCGGGGCGTCCAACGACGAGCTCAAGAAGAAGGTCATAGAGGTTCTCGAGACTATAGCGGACCCAGAGATAGGGATAGACGTCTACAACCTGGGGATGATATACAGCCTCGAGGTCGGCGATAACAAGGTCAAGATAAGAATGACCTTGACCACCCCGTTCTGCCCTCTCGCCAACATACTGCCGCTCATGGTCGAGGAGGAGTTGAAGAAGAAACTAGGGGTGGAAGTGGAAATAGAGCTCGTCTTCGACCCACCGTGGAACCCGCTGATGATGACCGAGAAGGGCAGGAGGATGTTCAAGGAGAGGTTCGGCTACGACATCGTGGAGGAGTACAAGAGGCAACTGGAGTCGGAGAGGTTCGAGTTCTAGCGACCAAAAAGATTTTTACAATCCGTCTCCTTTTCAATTCACATTGTGAACCGGGGCGAGCTACGTGAGCTGGAGTATACTCAAACTTCTTAGGGAGAACCCTGAGGAGCTTAAGAACCACGTCAAGAAGAGGTTCATGGACGTCTCCATAGTTGACGAGGCCCTCAAAGCAGACTTAGAGTGGAGGAGGATACTCGCGGAGATACAGGAGCTCAGGCACAAGCACAACGTGATCAGCAGAGAGGTCTCGAGGCTACAGGGCCCCGAGAGAGAGGAGAAGATCAAGGAGGCCAAGGAGCTCCTGTCGCTCATCGAGGTGTACGAGAAGAAGCTCAGCGAGGTCGAGGCTAAGAGGGAGGAGATACTGCTGAAGCTCCCGAACATCGTCCACGAGAGCGTCCCGATCGGCCCGGACGACTCTTACAACGTCCCGATCAGGTTCTACGGGAGGCCCAGGGTCTGGAAGGGGTACCTGGAGCAGTTCAAGCAGCAGACCGAGAAGTACGGGTTCAAGGTCGACTACGAGCTGATCGACTGGAAGCCAGTTGGGCACGCCGACATGCTTGAGAACGTGCTGGGGCTCGGCAACACGGTCAAAGCGGGCGAGGTGGCTGGTAGCAGGTTCTACTACCTGTTCGACGACATAGTCTTCCTCGACATGGCATTGCTCGCGTACGCCATAGACTACCTTACATCGAGAGGCTACACCCTCGTCCTACCCCCGTACATGCTGAGGTTCAAGTACATACAAGGCGTCTTAGACTATGCGACCTTCAAAGACGCCATATACAAGGTCGAGGGCGAGGACCTGTACCTGATCGCCACCGCGGAGCACAGCCTAGCCGCCCTGCACGCCGACGAGGACATACCCGAGGAGGCCCTCCCTCTGAAGTACGTTGGTGTTAGCCCGTGCTTCAGGAAGGAGGCTGGGGCCGGTAGCAGGGACCTGAAGGGTATCTTCCGCGTCCACCAGTTCCACAAAGTCGAGCAGTTCGTGTACGCGAAGCCCGAGGAGAGCTGGGACGTAATGGAGGAGCTGATAAACAACGCCGAGGAGCTGTTCAAGGGCCTGGAGCTCCCGTACAGGGTCGTGAACATAGCCAGCGGGGACCTCGGAGCCCCCGCTGCGAAGAAGTACGACCTCGAGACCTGGATGCCGGCCCAAGGCCTGTACAGGGAGATGGTGAGCTGCAGCAACGTGACGGACTGGCAGGCCTACAGGCTGAAGATCAGGCTCGTGAGGAGGAAGGGGATGGTGAAGGAGTACGTCCACACACTGAACTCGACGGCCATAGCCAGCACGAGGACTATAACGAGCATACTCGAGAACTACCAGGAGCCGGACGGCGTGGTAGTCGTGCCCAGGGCTCTGAGGAAGTACTTGGAGCCCTTCAGCAAGGCGCCGAAGGACGCTATACACCCCGTTAAGAGAGAGAAGGCCGTGTAAGACCCTCTCCTACAGCCCGGCCTTTTGTACCAACCAGGCCCGCGACGCTCAACGCCTGCTCAGTGCTTTAAAAGAGATCCCGGTGTCTAGTTTAGCCTGTGACAGGGCGTGGTCTTGTTGGAGGAGCCGGACATCAAGGTGGAGGTCTACCTGGTACTGGGGTTTGACGAGGAGAGCGACAAGGCGCTGAAGGTGGCCTGGGGTGTCGCCGAGAAGATGCTCGAGAGGGGTATCTGGGTCGTCGTGACGCCCTCTCACGACTGGCTCCTCGACCCTATGCTAGTAGAGGCCTCGGACTACCCCAAGGTCTTCGTCAACGGGAGGCTGATGTTCATAGGGAGGTCGCCTACGGAAGAGGAGCTCGTGAACGCGATAGAGGACAGGCTAGGGCTTAAGACGAGGCCGAGGAGCGAGGAAGCAGCCGTGTACGGGTCGCGGGGTGACGAGGGGTTTCGTGAGGTAGCAATTGCCTACGTTTAGACTCCTATTCTCACGCTTATAAGGGTCTTTAAACAAAAAGGGAATTGCAGAGCGGGGCTCTACCCAGGGCGGTTTGAGCAAAGCCCGCTAAGTTTCAGCGGGCTCGTATGGCTATTTCAGTACACAGTATACGAGCAGACCACCAAACGAGTGACCTAAGGATTCCAGTGGTCACGTTTAGAGTACAGGGCTTTTTTAGAGAGCTTTAGTAGGGTGGAGCCCCGCGATGAAGCACTACCTCTTATCCCTCTCCAAAAGCCACTTGTCCGTCTCTTCGAGCGCGTACTCGACGGCCTCCCTCACGGGCAGCCCCTCTACGACTCCAACGAATAGCCTGGCCAGGAAGTAGTCCCCGGACCCCGTCTTGTCCCTCACCCTTACTCGCTCCTGCCCGACTACCTCGAAGCCCCCTCTGTGGACGACTACAGGCGGCTTGAACCCCTCCGTGACGACTACGTAGCCGTCCCGTAGTAGTTTACGCAATTTCCCGAGAGCCTCGTCTTTACTGCTTGACCCGGTCAACGCGAGGAGCTCAGCTGTGTCCATGTGTAGCACGTCGAAAACACCTATGACCTCGCGCACGTCCGCGCACCCCCTCAAAGCGAGAGGGCCCAACCTCCTCTCCCTCACAAAGCCCTGTACGTCACCTGCCAGGACGATCGACTTTGTCCTCACACTCTTCAACAGGCTCGGCGTGACCTCCCCCAGCACTGGGTTGACCACCGTGTAGCACGAGCCCGAGTGCTCGTCTACGCCACTGAGTTGCGGGGACATCTCCGCGACTTCCATTACTCGTTCTGTGTCGAGGTAGGTTATCCTGAACACCATAGAGGTAGCCGAGTAAGAGGGGTTGGCTTTGAACTCCATTAGCCCGTTGACTAGGAAGAGCCAGTGTGGGCCCACGGAGTAGACCTCTGGTTTAACGCCCTCGTCGAGGAGAGAAAGCGCGGTGTAGTAGACTCCGCCGCCGGTCCTAACCGCGGCCCCACGGCTCGTCACGATGATGTCAACCGTGGGGTTCCCGTAGACGCAGACCCTCCCACGCAACTCCCGCCCCCTAGCGAGACTTAGCCCTGAAAGCGCTCCTCGCGTGGTAGTCCCGTATGTGGTATATCAGGTCTTCGACGGTGTAGAAGAAGACCGGCTCTTGCTTCCCCTTCCCGGCGTTTCCGCCGAGGCAGGTCTCCCGGGCGTTAACGCATACCGGGCAGGTGATCATCCCGGTTATCCTGTCGCGACACGTATAGAAGACGATCCCATGCGACTCTACCCTGAACTTCTCCCAGCGCGGCTCCCATGTGTAGCTCATTCGACCACCTAGTACCCCTCAATGCCGATATCCTGGCTGGGCCGTTTAAACTAGGCAGGCCCCGAAGACAAAAAACCCGAGTGTCGAGGCTTTAGCCAGTCAACACGCGAGTGATCAGCCGGTTGATCCCTCTTCATCGCCTCCAACTCGGCGGCCTAAAGTAGTCATCACCTAGTCTTATACCATCTGAAGTAGTCTCTTATAACGTTCCAGATCAACAGTATCTCGTTAATCCTCCTCTCCGCCTCTACTTTCCTCAAGTACATCTTCTTGACCATGAACTCGAGGCTTGCCTCTTTAATAGCCTCGAGCTCGCTCCCTACCGACTCGTAGTGTTTAACCTCCTCGCTCATTTCCACCACTAAGGCGGTGAAGGGACGACGACCTTGCCCTTGTAATCCTCCAGCTTGAAGGTGTTGGTGGGGAGCTTGACCACCTCGTAGCCTTTCACCAGCTTCAGGAAGTCGTCGACGGGGGCTATGGGCAGGTTCAGACCCCTCACCCAGTAGTGTATCGGCATGGCGTTGACGGGCTTCGCCTTCTCCACGGTCTCCCAGGCCTCTCTAGCGTCTATGGTGAAGGTCCCGCCGACAGGGAGTATTAACAGGTCTACGCCGGTGAGCTCGGTTAGGACGTCGCCTGATGGCACGTGCCCTATGTCCCCTAGGTGGGCTACCCTGACCCCCTCCGCCTGCACTACGTAGACGTAGTTCTTCCCCCGCCGCCTCCCCTGCGCCTTGTCGTGGTACGTCACAAAGCCCTTTACGACCACGTTGTCGAGCCTGCTCTCACCTGCGAACTCCATTAGGACCCTGCTCTTGTCCTTCCTCACCACCTCCACGGCGTTGTGGTCGAAGTGGGTGTGCGTGACGAGTATCAGGTCGCCCTTGACAGAGGGGGGCTTTAAGCCCAGGCTACCCCCGTCGTGGGGGTCTATGACGATGGTGTAGCCGTTGGAGAGAGTTATAGAGACGCACGCGTGCCCGTGCCACGTAATGGTGACCAAAACAGCCCCCTAACACTAAAATAGCTGAAGGCTATCTATTAAGTCTATCCTGGTGCCAGGTTTGAGCCCACTCGACTTGACGGGACTAATCGGGGTCGCCTTGTTTCTCCTGCCGCAGACGTTGTTCTTCGCGTTCTACAGCCTGCTCGGGCTCTACTCTAAGAGGTACTCCGAGAAGAGGGGGTTGGAAGCGTACCTAGGCGAGACGGTGTCTATCATCATACCAGTGAGGGGGGAGCCCCCCGACTACGTCGAGATGGCGTTGAAGAGGGTGAGCGAGCTGAGCAGTACTGTGGATGTTGAAGTGATCATAGTCTCCGACGACCCGCCCGAGTTCCTCGAGTACCTCAGGAGGCTCGTAGACGAGTGGAGCAGGAGGCTCAAGGTCTACTACGTGTGGAGGAGCGAGCCTAGGGGGTTTAGAGCGGGCGCCCTTAACGTGGGCCTGTACGCCTCCACGGGGGACTACGTGTACGTTATGGACGTTGACTCCTTCTTCGACCCCTGCCTCGTCCTGAGAGGGGTCTCACTACTCAAGTCTAGCGAGAGGCTAGCGGGCGTCGTGGGGAGGTGGAGCGTGTGGAACAAGGGTAGCAGGCTCAGCGAGGCGCTGGCGTACAACATGGAGTACGTAGTTAACGTGTTGTTCAAGGCGAGGTCCGCCCTCTCGCTCGACATCTTCCCCCTCGGCACCGGTACTCTATTCAAGGCGAGCGTGCTGAAGGAGCTTGGCGGGTGGGACGAGGAGAGGTTACAGGACGACATGGACTTGGGCGTGAGGCTGTACAGGAGGGGCTACAGGGTTGAGTACATAGACTCGTGTAGGGTCTACGTTGAGGCCCCAACGAGATACAGCTCCTTGAGGGTACAGCAGGAGAGGTGGGCTTACGGGGCTACAGACGTCCTGCTCGCGAGGCTCGGCGCCCTCCTGAGAAGCCCGGTGAGCCTGGTCAGCAAGGTCGAGTCAGCGCTGTTCTTGGGCCAGTACACTGTAGTCCTCCTACTGTGGGTAGGCTTTGCTGTCACCGCGACCGTAAGCCTCCTAGGAGGAGTGGACTATACAGCCAAGTACGCGTTTATTACCGGGGCTTGGCTGTTCTCCCAGGCCCTCTTCGCTGCTGTGGAGACCTACACCCTGGGAGCCGGGTTGAGAGAGAGCGCTGTTAACCAGGGGAGAATGGCCGCTGTCACAGTCGCGTTGTCGGTGCCGATACTCAGGGGTGTGGCGAAGGCCCTTGCCAGGGCGAGACAGGAGTACAAGAGAACCCCGAAAGGGCTCTTCGAGAGGAGGATGCGCGGGAAGGGGGTCTCCGGGGAGCTGGCGCTACTAGTGGCTCTAGCAGTCGTCTTATTCCTCGTCGCTCTCCGTAAGTACGTCCTGCTGTCTCTTATTACATGCATGTACATGGTCAGCGTTGTATATACTTTAATAAGGTGGCCTAGAGATATAATCGGGTTGAAATAGCCCGGTTTAAATCCAAACCTTGGTATAGTAGGTTGGAGGGGTCGCGGCTTCTAATGGAGTATGCCAAGGACAACCTCAGCGACGACGAAGTCCTGGGCATGCTGCTGCCTTTTGTGAGAGCCTGGTTTACTCGGAAGTACGGCAGGATGACCCCGCCGCAGAGGATGGCTATACCGTACATTATGCAGGGACGGAACGTCCTGATATCCTCGCCCACGGGGACGGGTAAGACACTCGCCGTCTTCCTCGGGATCATAAACAACCTGTACAAGGAGTACCTCGAGAAGGGGGGCCTCCCCGAGGGCATCGTAGTCGTTTACGTCAGCCCTCTCAGGGCCCTTAACAACGACATGAGGAGGAACATCTACGAGCCGGTCAAGGAGATAGTGGAGGAGGCGAGGAGGCAGGGAGTCGAGCTCCCGGAGATCAAGGTCGCCGTGAGGACGAGCGACTCTAAGCAGAGCGAGAAGCAGAGGATGCTGAGAGACCCGCCTCACATTCTAATAACCACCCCCGAGAGCCTGGCGCTCTCCTTGAATGCCCCCAAGTTCAGCGAGAGGCTGAAAAACGCTAGGGTCGTGGTGGTCGACGAGATACACGAGCTCGCCTCCAGTAAGCGCGGTAGCCACCTGAGCCTCAGTATAGAGAGGCTCGAGAACTTGACGGGCAGGGAGCTCCAGAGAATAGGGCTCAGCGCGACGATCGCCCCCTTAGAGGATGTAGCGTTGTTCCTCGTGGGATACAGGAACGGGGAGGAGCCCCGGGACTGTGTGGTCGTCGACGCGAGGTTCGCGAAGCCGATCGACATAAGGGTGATCGCCCCCGTCAAGGACCTGATACACACCCCGGCCGACGCCGTGAACGAGGCGATATACAAGTCCCTGATAGGGATGATCAAGAGGCACAAGACGACACTGGTGTTCACGAACACCAGGAGCGCCACGGAGAGAGTCGTGTACAAGCTCAGGAAACTCATGGAGAGCGAGAAGGTGGTAGACGTCGACGAGGTCGAGGCCCACCACAGTAGCCTCAGCAGAGACGTGAGGCTGGAGATCGAGGAGAAGCTGAAGAGCGGGGCCCTGAAGTGCGTCGTGAGCTCCACTTCTCTGGAGCTGGGGATAGACATCGGCCACATAGACCTCGTGGTGCTCCTCAGTAGCCCTAAGAGCGTTACGAGGCTTTTGCAGAGGGTCGGCCGGGCGGGGCACCACATAAGAGAGGTGAGTAAGGGCAGGTTAATCGTGGTGGACAGGGACGACCTAGTCGAGTGCGCCGTCCTCGCAAAGGCGGCCATGGAGAGGAAGATCGACAAGATAAGGATACCCAGGAACCCGCTAGACGTCTTGGCCCAGCACGTAGTGGGGATGGCGCTCGAGAGGAAGTGGGGGCTCAGGGAGGCGTACGAGTTAGTCAGGAGGTCTTACAGCTTCCGCGACCTCCCCTATGAGGACTTCGTGAGCGTCGTGAAGTACCTCGCGGGACAGCTCGGCGACTTCTACGAGTACAACAAGGTCTACTCGAAGATATGGCTCGATGAAGAAGAGGGGGTGTTCGGGAAAAAGAAGAGTACGAGGATGATCTACTACCTCAACCTGGGCGTGATACCCGACGAGAGCAAGGCCCACGTCTTCACCACCGAGGGCAAGTACGTGGGAGACCTGGAGGAGGCCTTCGTGGAGTACCTGGCGCCGGGAGACCTCTTCGTCCTGGGCGGTAGGGTCTACGAGTACCTCGGTAGCAAGGGGCTGAAGGTCCTGGTGAGGAGGGCGGACGGGGCTAGGCCTACCGTGCCCAGCTGGTTCAGTGAGATGCTCCCGCTGGCCTTCGACTCGGCCCTGCTCGTAGGCAGGTTCAGGCGGGCTGTAGCCGACAAGCTCGCGAGAGACGGCTTTGAGGAGGCGGTGAGATACGTCGCGAAGGAGTACAACCTCGACAAGGATGCTGCCAGGTCCATTGCGGAGTACGTCTGGGAGCAGTACAGCTACACCGGGGGCCTAATACCGAGCGACAAGCTGATCTTGATCGAGGTCTTCGACGAGGAGGACAGGCGCAACGTTATAGTCCACAGCCTCTTCGGTAGGAGGGCCAACGACGCCCTGTCCAGGGCGTACGCGTACATCGTCTCGAAGACTGTAGGAGCCAACGTCAAGATCACGGTAACCGACAACGGCTTCATGCTGACTCTCCCGGGCCACCCCAGCGCGGACTGGGTGGGGCTCTTCAAGTCGATAAACCCCGACGAGCTCTACGACATCCTGGTCAGGGTCTTGAGGAGGACCGAGCTACTTAAGAGGAGGTTCAGGCACGTGGCTACGAGGTCGTTTATGCTCCTCAGGCGCTACAGGGACGTGGAGAGGAGTATCCAGAAGCTCCAGGTCAACGCCGAAGAGCTCCTCAAGGCTGTCGAGGAGATAGATAACTTCCCCGTCCTGAGAGAGACGTACAGGGAGATCCTGGAGGACTACATGCACATAGACGAGGCTAGGAAAGTCCTCGAGTGGGTGAGGGAGGGGGAGGTGGAGGTCAGGCTCTTCGGGCCTGTAGACGTGCCCAGCCCCTTCGCTCACTCGATAGTAGTACACGGCTACAGCGACGTAGTGCTCATGGAGGACATGAGGAGGATGCTCGCCATACTATACGACCAGGTAATGGAGAAGCTGAGGAAGCTGGGTGTACAGCTTCAAGCTGGTGGAGTCGAGGAGGTCTCCTGACCCTCCTCTAGCGACAGCACCTCCCGCAGCCTCTCTTTTGGAACCCCGAAGACGTTCTCGGCTATAACGGCTATGTAGTCGTCGCTGGGAGTCGACTTGGGGAATCCCAGCCTTATCGCTAGTGCTCTCTTGAAAGCCTCTTTAAAGGTCTTGTTCCTGATCTCACCCTTCTTTATGCCCTCCGCTATCCTCAGCGCGATGAAGAATCTGATGTAGCTCTTGATCGTCTTCTCCTCCTCGCTCATGTTCTCGGAGACGACCTTGAACACCTTCGCGACCTCCTCCTCGCTCATGAAACCGAGTACGAACTTCACGAGAGGGAGCCTCAGCATTCTAGCCACCGTGTTACTGTCGACGACGTTTGTGGGGGAGACGCCCTTGAGTATGCTCTTCGCCTTCTCCTTGTCCCCGCTCATCAGGCTCGACAAGGCCTCTTCAAGCGCCTCCTCGATGTAGAAGATCTTCTTCAAGACCTCCGGGTAGTCCCTGTCTATGTTGAGCCCGTACTTGGCTATCACGTAGATGGTCGCCATCTCCTTGTCGTATATGTCGCTGGGGACAGACTTCCCCATTATTGGCTTCAAGCCGTGTCTCTCGTACTCCCTTCTCAACATCTCGACGGCGTCCGCCCTCCCTATGTTCTCGATGTTGTGTATGAACTTGCTCAGCAAGTAGACGGCCAGCTTGATCCTCTCCCTGTGGGGGCTAGACTCCACCCGTGACACCCCTACACTCCAAGACCTTCTGGAGGACTCTCTTCAACCCTATGTCCAGGCTCACTGCACCAGAGTACACTCTAATAGTGTTTTTCCTAATATTGATTACAACCTTAACAACTTTTTCCTCCCTGACACGGAAGAACAAGTTTATCTTGGACGACTTGATCTCGACCCCCGCGAGCTCCGTGTGCCCGAGTCTCCTCTTCAGGTATCTCACTCCCGCGTCGACCAGGCCCTCAACAAGCTCTTTCGAGGGGGGCACGCGTGGTCACCTCTACCTCCAGCCCTCTCTAAGCCTGACGAGCCCGAGCGTCTCGCACGCCTCGACTAGCCACCCTGCGTACAGGAACGACACGTAGTCGCAGGCCTGGTTGTCGGGTACTACCACACCCTTGCTGAGCCTCATCGCCTCGGAGGCCAGTCTACAGTCCAGCCTGGGGGCGATCTTCCTCTTCAACGCGTCGATCACCTCCAGAAGGCTCCTCCGCTCCTCGAAGAGCCGCATAGCGTACTCCATGTCCTCCCTCGTTAAAGTGTAGTCCTCGGGCTTAAGACCCCTCTCCTTCGCGAGCTCGACGTACCTGAGAAGGGTCTCGTAGTCGCCTACGACCCTCCCAGTGGCTAGTAAGGGCCTCCTCTCATCACTCCCCTGCGACCGACTCAACTATCCTCTCTCTCGCCTTCTCCCTCAGTCTCGGGTCGTCAATCATAGTGATCAAGGTCTTAACCGAGCTTAATATGTCTTCTATCAGCACCTCGTAGACCCTCTCCTTCTCGTAGGGGGCCAGTATGCTCAGGGCCCTGGATATCACCTCGTCGTCGGGGTACGCCCTCCTGTAAACGTACTTCCGGACAGCGGTCGGGGAGACGCCTAGCTCGGAGGCCAGCTGCTTTATACTCCTAGATGATAGGAGGACGTCGATTATCTTCAGCCTCGCCTCCCTGCTGACCCAGTGGAAACTCATGGTTCTTCATCACAATAATAAACCCAGTTCAGGGTAACATAAATACCTTGAAGCTTTCGCCACGAAAGTGCAGGGTGTAGTGTTTTGAGGAACAAGGCAGTGGTTTATGATGGCTCCCTAGCTTACGCTGACCTACCGGCAGTAGTCCTGAATAGGGGTATGGTGCTAGTCAAGAACAGTATGGCCTACGTGGGATTCCAAGACGAGGAGCTACTAGAGGGGCGCGAGCCAGTAATCCTCCCGAGGTTACTGGGCTCTGTTTGCGCCGGCCGGGTGATCGAGTCGCCCGAGCAACCCTACTTAACGGGGAAGTTCGTAGTAACAAACCCGCTCGTAAGCGGGTCCAGGAGCGTCCTCGACGTGGACGGCTGCCTCTCGACGTACTTCCAGGTCGACCCCAAGAGGGTCTACGGCACCTACCCTACCGTAGAGCCGGTCAACTTGCTCGAGCCCTACGCTTCCCACGCCCTAGAGCTCGCTGGCGAGTCGGAGGGGAACACGCTCGTCTTAGGCTGCAACATCGTCGGGCTCATGACAGCGACCGCCCTGAGGGACAGGGGGTTCGAGCCGTACTTGCTGTGCGAGAAGTCCCTTGCTCAGGCCAAGAGGTTGGGTCTGAGAGTCTTCAGGAATGTCGGCGACCTGCCAGTCGACCTGGAGACGCTCGTGGTAGTAGAGGTCACGCCGGCTTTGTGGGACTTAGCCGACAGGAGCCCGTTGAGGAGGCTCGTTGTCTCGGGTTTCTCGGGTACGAGGAGCCTGCGCCTAGGCCTGTCGAGAGAGCTGGTGGTCGTCTACCTCGACACCGCAACCCCCGCTTCAAGCGGGGGGGCCAGGAGGCTGGCCGAGAAGGCCTTGGGTCTAGTCAAAGTCTTCAACGTGAAGAGCGTCGAGGATGCTGTAGGCTTCCTCCCGCCGAGGGGCCTCGGCACGATACTGAGGCTCTCCGGGCCTGGTGAAAAGAGCGAGGCCGGTGGCGAGCAGGGCGGGGGTGCGAGCTCTACTCGTTCTTGATTAAAGCAGACAGCCTCCTCACGCCCTCGTATATCTCGTCGAACGTCGGGTAGCTGAAGTTGATCCTCATCGTGTTGTGCCCGGTGCCATCCACGAAGAAGCTGGCTCCCGGCACGTAGGCGATCTTGTACTTGGTGATCGCGACCTCGAGGAGCTTGGTTGTGTTGAAGCCCTCTTTGTCGACCTTCACGAATATGAAGAGGCCGCCGATGGGCTTCGTGTAGTCTACGTAGTCCGGCAGGTAGTCCTCCATAGCCGAGAGCATGGCGTCCCTCTTCGACTTGTAGTAGGGTGTGGCGACCTTCACCATCCTATCGATCAAACCCTTCTTCACCGCTTCAGCCACTATGAACTGCGTGAGGGTCGGGCTGTGCAGGTCCAGGTACTGCTTGACCAGCTCGAACTTCCTCGTGAGGTCGTCTATCGCGGCGATCCAGCCTATCCTCAGCCCTGGAGCCAGCACCTTGCTCACGGTGCTCAAGTAGATGACCCTGCCGTACTTGTCGATGGCCTTCAGGGGTGTCGTGTCTGCGCCGTCCTCGTATATTATGTAGCTGTAGGGGTCGTCCTCGACCACCATCACATCGTACTCCTCTGCTAACTCGATGATGTGCTTCTTCCTGTCGAGCGTGAGGGAGGTGCCTGCGGGGTTGTGGCCCACGGGTATGGTGTATATGAACTTCACCCTCTCACCGCTGTTCTTAAGCGACCTAAGCTTCTCCTCCAGCTTGTGCGTGTCCATACCGTGCTCGTCCATCTCGACCCCCACCAGCTTGGCACCGGCTATCTTGAAAGCCCCTATTGCAGCGAGGTAGGATGGGTTCTCCGTTACGACGACGTCGCCTGGGTCTATCATGCCCCTGGCCACGATGTCCAGGGCCTGCTGGCTCCCTGTCGTTATGATGAGGTCCTCCGCGTCTGTCTGGATCCCCTTCGTCCTCCTCATGAAGTCCGAGAGTGTCTCCCTCAGCTCGATCAAGCCCTTCGTCTCGCTGTACTGGAGAGCGTCGTCGCCGTACTTCAGTATGACCTCTCTCGCTATGTCGGCCAGCTCGCTTTTGGGGAAGAGCTTCGGGTCTGGTATACCCCCAGCGAAGCTTATCACGTCCTTCCTGTGCTTTATGATCGCCAGCAACTCCCTGATGTCCGAGGCCTTAATACCGACGGCCAGCCTACTATAAAACTTGTCGTAAGCGGGCATCACAGAGCCCGATTAACAGATATCCAGATCATATATTAAAAACTTTACCCCCCAAAGTGTGTATATATAATACTTACTCGTTTATACCTACTTTTTAAAGACTGAGTGTAGAATCACAATATAAAGCCGCGGTGTTAAAGCTGGTCGAGTTAAACAGGGTGTTGAAAAACCCTCTCAGGGTCAACGCGAGAGTCGCGTACGTCTACCCCGGTAAGTACGAGGTCATGACGTCTAGTCTAGCCCACGACATCGTATACATGTACGTCAACAGAAGAGACGACGTGTATCTCGAGAGGTTCACCGCGGACAGGGGGGAGGCCGGGTACAGGAGTATAGAGACGGGTAGTCCACTGAGAGACTTCGACGCGGTGTTTACCACGCTACACTACGAGCTGGACGTCGTCGAGCTCGTCGAGGTCTTGGAGTCCTCGGGTGTGCCGGCAAAGCGGGAGGATAGAGAGATACCCGTGATCGCGGGCGGGCCTGTTGTCATGGCCAACCCAGCTCCGTACACGAGGATAGTCGACGCATTCGTGGTGGGCGAGGTCGAGGCCACGATCGACAGGGTCGTTGACGCTGTCTCCGCTAGGGCTGGCGAGAGGAAGAAGGCCGTCCTCGAGGAGTTGTCCCAGCTCGACTTCGTCTACGTCCCGGGCCTCAACGAGGGGGCGGTGCGTAGGTACGCACCAAGCCTAGACGACGTCGAGTACCCTGTGAGGCAGGTCTTCGACCCCGACAGGCAGCCGGCCTTCGGCCTCGGGTTCAAACTCGAGCTGTCCCGGGGGTGCTTGTTCCACTGCTCTTTCTGCATGGAGTCCAGGCTCTTCCAGCCCTTCAGGCACAGGTCTCTCCAGAAGGTTGTCGAGCTCGTCGAGAAGGGGCTCGAGTACAACGGGCTCGAGAGAGTGGTGTTGTACGCTCTCTCATTCCCTGTGACGAGAGAAGACGTGAAAGTACTGGAGTACCTGTCTGGGAAAGGTGTAAGGGCTGTTCTACCCTCTCTCAGGCTCGAGAAGCTCGACGATGAAGTCCTGGAGTTGATAAGGCAGGTAGGGCAGAGAGAGCTCACCCTAGCCCCGGAGTCCTTCAGTGTTCTCGCCCAGAGAGTCCTGATGAAGTACCCCGGGCTCGTGGAATTGGCTAAACACAAGGTCGCGTCGGTCGTAAGAGCCGGTTTCGACGTTAAGCTCTACTTGATATACGGGGTCAAGGGGACGGGGGTCGAGGATGTGCTGGAGACTGTGAGAGCCGCCAGAGAGCTCGCGGGCACGGCAAAGGAGCGGGGGAGGAGGCTCGTCTTGTCTTTCAATCCGCTCATACCCAAAGCTAGGACACCGTTCGCCTACATCGGTATGATGGGCTCGGACAGGCTCTCGAGGCTGGAGAAGTTGATAGACAGGGAGTTAAGGGGGTTCGCTAGGATTAGGGAGTTCAACGTGAAGACCTCGTTTGTCCAGGCGTCTATCTCGCTGGGCGGTGAGCAGGTCGCCGACTTAGTACTGGAGTGGTCGTTGAGAGGCGGGGGCTACGCGAACTGGTTGAAGTTGGCGAGAGATAAGGGTGTAGACCTGCGCTACGTCTACGACGGGCTTGACCCCGAGTCGGAGCCGCCCTGGTCCAGGATAGTCGTGGACAGGCTGGAGGAGAAGGTGTTGAGGGCCCAGGTCGAGGCTATTAAACACCTCGTTGGGTCAGTGGGTGAAAAAGAGTAGGGGCTCTACAGTGCTACTTTACTACCGGCCTGTACGAGACCAGGTAGTATATGAGCCCCGACTCCCCGTCCTCGTTTACCCTCCTTAGTACAGGCTCGAGTAGCATACCCGTCTTCAACTCGCTCACGTCTACGTCTGTTATCCTGGTCAACAGCCTCGCCTTCGACTCCGTTGTCTCCACAATACCTATCACGACCGGCCTCTTGTCCTCGAACCCCTCGGCGGCGCTGTAGATCACCGTGTAGGTCAACAGGACTGCCCTCTCGTTCAGTAGCTCCACCTCCTCCACTCTCGTTGAACCACAGAGCCGGCACCTGTCGTTGTAGGGGTAGACAACGCGGCCGCAGTCCAGGCACTTCGCGGCTTTCAACCTGTAGTAGGTCTGCCTTTCACGCCAATACCTGGGTATAGAGAACCTCAAGCCGGTCACCCTATCCGCTTGATCAAGTTCCTCGACCTGGCGTAGAACGCGTAGTCGACAACCTTCTTCCTAGACAGGTAGTCTACGACCTTAGGGGCCTTGTCCCTCTTCTCCAACACCTTGTCTGTCACCACTATACTGTACGCGTCGCTCCCAGCCCCGCTACCGAAGGGGGCGAGCAGTATCCTGGAGCCCGGTCTAGCCTCGTCGAGCACCTTGGAGAGGCCTATAAGAGCCGAGGAGTTGTAACTGTTACCTATCAACGGCGTGACGAGACCCGGTTTGACCTTCTCGACGGGGATGTCTAACATCCTGGCCACCTGTACGGGGAACTTGCCGTTGGGCTGGTGGAAGATCGCGTAGTCGAAGTCGCTGGGTCTGAGCCCGGTCTTCTCCATCAAGCCCTTGACAGCGCCCACGATGTGGTGGAAGTACGCTGGCTCCCCTGTAAAGGCCTCTCCGTGCAGCGGGTATGGGACGTGAGCCCTCCTCCAGAAGTCGGGCGTGTCCGTCACGTAAGTGTAGCTGGCCTCGAAGACCGCAGCCGCCTCGCTACTAGGCCCTATGACCAGCGCCGTGGCAGCGGAGGAGGCCGTGTACTCGAGGACGTCGCCGGGGTTCGCCTGGGCGGTGTCCGAGCCTACGACTAGGGCGTACTTTACGAGGCCGGACGCCACCGACGCGATGCTTATCCTGATCGCCTCGCTTGCGGCCCTACACGCGAACTCCAGGTCCGTCGCCATGGTAGAGGGCGTTATACCCAGGGCCTCGGCTATGACGGTGGCAGAGGGCTTGACAGCGTAGGGCTTGCTCTCGGTCCCGAACCACACCGCCCCTATCTCCTTGGGGTTGACACCCGCTCTCTTGAGCGCGTTTAGAGCCGCCTCCCAGCCCATTGTAATGGCGTCCTCGTCGTAGCCTGCGACGCTCTTCTCGGCTACGTCTAGTTCTCTCGGCTGCTCTGGGTTGAAGCCCCAGACCCTGGTTATCTCGCTGAGGGGCATACGGTACCTCGGTATGTAGCTACCCCAGCCGACGATCCCGGTCAAGTCCTCGGGCTTCATACATGCTACCTCTTCGCGTAGAGCCAGCAGGCGACGTAGTGGCCTGGCTCGACCTCGACCATAGGGGGCTCCTGTTTGTCGCAGACGCCCCTCAGCTCCCGGTGCTCGTCTAGAGCCACGCACCTCGGGTGGAACCTGCAGCCTGGCGGTATGTTTACCGCGCTGGGTACCTCGCCCTTTATCGGCACCTCCCTAACCTTCAGCCTGTTCGAGGGGTCTGGTTCAGGGACAGCCGATATGAGGGCCCTGGTGTAGGGGTGTAGCGGGTTTCTGATGACCTTCTCTGTATCGCCCATCTCCACTATCTTGCCCAGGTACATTATGGCGATCTTGTTCGCGATGTACCTCGCTATAGCCAGGTCGTGGGTGATGAACAGGTAGGTCAGGTTTAGCTTCTGCTTCAGCTCCAGCAGTAGCTCTATGATCTCGGCCCTGATAGACACGTCTAGCATGGAGACCGGCTCGTCGGCGACGATGAACCTTGGGTTCAGTATAAGCGCCCTGGCTATGACCACCCTCTGCCTCTGCCCGCCGGAGAGCATGTGGGGGTACCTGTTCATGAAGTCCTCTGGCGGTGTGAGCTTGACCAGCTCCAGCGCCCTGTGGATCATGTCGTACCTGTCCGACCTAGTGAAGCCGAATTTGTGTATTATCAGTGGCTCCTCGAGGATCTCGAATATCGTCAACCTAGGGTTGAGGCTGCCGTAGGGGTCCTGCCATATCATCTGTATCTCCTTGCGTAGCGGGCGCTGGTACTTCCTGGGCACCTTGGAGAGGTCGATGTGCCCGTACTCGGTTATGTACTCGGGCTTGTAGCCCAGCTTCGTGAAGGAGTCTACCAAGTCCTGGGAGGGCTTGTAGCCTATCTGCCCTCCCGTCACCTCGTAGAGCATTAGCACGGACTTACCCGTGGTGGTCTTGCCACAACCACTCTCCCCTACCAGCGCGAAGACGTCTCCCTGCTTGACCTCGAAGCTGACGCTGTCTACGGCCCTAACGTAGAGCGGGGGCCTCCTAGCGAGGACGTCGGTGATCCCCCTTCTGACGGGGAACCAGACCCTCAGGTCCTTCACGAACAGGATGGTGTTAGAGTCTATGTTCATGAAGCCGGGCGTGCTCACGAAGGCTCACCTCTTCGCGTAGAGCCAGCAGGCGACGTAGTGGCCTGGCTCGACCTCGACCATAGGGGGCTCCTCCTTTGAACAGGGCTCGAACACGTACTTGCACCTAGGGTGGAACCTGCACCCGGGTGGCGGCTGTATTAGATCAGGTGGGACACCGGGTATAAACTCTAGCTTCTTCAGTTCCTTCCTGAGGCTGGGTATACTGTTGATCAAGGCCCTGGTGTAGGGGTGTAGGGGGTTGTTGAAGACCCTATCCGAGCTCCCTATCTCAACTATCTTACCGGCGTACATTATCGCTACCTTGTCCGCTATCTCTGCGATCAAGCTCATGTCGTGTGTGATGAGGATTATCGACATCTTCAGCTCCCTCTGAAGCCTCTTTAGCAGGTTCATTATCTGCGCCTGCACAACGACGTCTAGAGCTGTGGTCGGCTCGTCGGCGATCACTAGAGGAGGCCTGAGCGCTAGAGCCATGGCTATCACGACCCTCTGCTTCATGCCGCCGCTCAGCTCGTGCGGGTAGCTCCTCACTCTTCTAGGGTCAAGACCCACCATCTTGAGGAGCTCGGCCGCCTCTTGGAGGGCCTCCCTCTTCGTGAGACTCCTGTGTAGCATTAGGACCTCGGCGATCTGGTCTCCCACCGTGTAGACCGGGTTGAGGGCGTTCATGGCGCCCTGGAAGATCATCGATATGCCCTTCCACCTAACCTTGACCCTGAACTCCTCCTCCGGCATCTTCAGGATGTCCGAGCCCATGAAGGATATCCTACCGCCAACGATCCTGCCGGGCGGGGGGACGAGCCTTATGATCGAGTAGGCGAGAGTACTCTTACCGCAGCCGGACTCTCCTGCTACACCGAGTACTTCGCCTTTGTTGAGTTTGAACCCCACGTTGTCGACGGCCTTGACTATACCCTTCGAAGTGTAGAAATACGTCTTGAGCCCCTCGACCTCTAGTAGCACTTCACTCAACTCAAATTACACCCGCACCGCGCTAATGTATGGATATAGAGCGTATATTTTAAAATGTTTTTATCTTAGACTGTCCTCAACTAAGAGTAAGACCCCTTATTCTACCCGGAGCCTGACAGCCTTCTCTTAACACGAGCGTGTCTCTGTGTGTCGCGTACGTTGTGAAACGGTCTTAAGCTTCGTGCCCCATAGATTAGAGCTTGGTGGTCAGGGCTTGAAGAGGGAGTTGCTCGACAAGCTGGTACCCGAGTGGGCTAGAGACCTGTACTCGAAGAGGATGTTCTCGATCCGCGACCTTTTCAAGAACGACAAGGCGATCATAGGCATGGTACACTTACTCCCCTTACCGGGCGCGCCCGGGTACAAGGGTTGGAGCATAGACGTGGTCGAGGAGCACGCGCTGAGGGAGGCGAAGATATACGAGGAGAACGGCGTTGACGGCGTTATAGTCGAGAACATGTGGGACCTCCCCTACTACAGCGGTGCCTCCCGTATACCACCCGAGGAGATGACTGCTCATGCCGTGGTGGCTAGGCATGTAGTGAAGAACGTGTCGATACCCGTCGGGATAACCGTTATACACAACGGCGGGAGGGTGGCCCTCGCGATAGCGAAGGCGTCGGGTGCTAGATTTGTAAGGGTCTGCCTCTACACGGGGGCGGCTGTCTGGGACACCGGCGAGTTCGACCACGGGGTAGCCGCGGACCTCGTTAGGATAAGGAAAGCCCTCTACGCGGAGGACATCAAGTTCTTCGTAGACGTGGTCAAGAAGCACAGCGTGGTGTTCCCCGGTATCGACATCGTGACCCACACGAAGTGGGCCGACTTCTACCTGGCCGACGCGGTGATCGTGACGGGGAGGATGACGGGCGAGGAGCCCTCGGTGGAGGACGTCAAGCTCGTCAAGTCGATTGTCGGCGACACACCTGTGATCATAGGCAGCGGGCTAACCCCGGAGAACGCCGAGAAGTTGCTGAGGTACGCTGACGGGGCAATCGTGGGCACGTACTTCAAGGTCCACGGGCTGACCCAGAACCCCGTCGACCCCGAGAGAGTGAAGCGCCTCATGAGCGTCGTCAACAGAATTAGGGGTAAGGCTTGAGCGAGAAGCGCGTCTTCGTATACGGCGACCTCAACCTCGACGTGATATACTTCCTCGACACGGACGATCTGGTGTTCAGGGACGTCTCCTACGTTGCGAGGAGAGGACTTTACGTCCCTGGTGGAGTAGCGGGCAACCTTGCCGTGGCTGCGAGGAGGCTTGGCTCCAGGACGAGCGTGATGGCAAAGGTCGGGGAGGACGTGGTGGGGATGGTGCTGGTCAAAGACTTGGAGACCGAGGGGGTAGGGGTAAGGTACGTGGCCGCTACTCGCGAGGAGCCCACGGGGACTATGAGCATCTTGGTCAAGCCGGGCGGAGGCAGGGTCATAATCGGGTACAGGGGCGCCAACAAGCTGAACACTCCAAGTAACGAGGTGATAGAAAGCGTTGTGTCGAGCGCTGACGCCGTCTTCGCCTACGGGTTCGCAGCCCGTAACGTGGACAAGGGCGAGTCGCTCGTGGGGCTCCTCACGAGGGCTAGCAGGGAGTCCGTTGTAACAGGGCTCGACCTCAGCGGCTTCAACAAGGGGGACAGGAGCCTCTTGCTCAAGCTCAAGAAGAACGTCACCTACGCGTTCATCAACATGGACGAGCTCGAGGAGCTCGTCGGCTCGGCCTCCGTGTCGGCTGCCGAGGCGCTGTACAAGAGCCTCGAACCAGAGGTCCTCTTCCTCAAAATGGGTGGGAGAGGCTCGATGGCGATAGCCGGGGACAAGAAGGTGTCTGTGAAGGCGTTCAACGTAAGGGCCGTCGACACGACCGGCTCTGGAGACGCGTTCAACGCCGGGGTGCTCTACTCGTTGCTCGAGGGGTTCGACCTAGAAAAGGCCCTGCTATACGGTAACGCGATGGGGGCTTACAAGGCGATGGGCGTGGGGGCGAGACACCTACCGAGGTCCCTGAGGGAGCTCGAGGAGTTCATCGAGGTGGTAGGCAGGCTCAGCGGGCGGCACGCGCTCTGACCACGAGGAAGCTAGCGCCTGGTGCTAGGCCTAAAACGGGCGGCTCGAGAACCTCGGGCGAACCTGGCGGGTTGCGGAGGGTGGAGACGAGTAGCTCCGTCTCGAACCCCGAGAGCTCGAGCATCCCGGTTAACTCGCTCAGCGAGTAGAACCTGGCGTGCGAGTAGAACTTGTGCCCTCTCTCCTTGAGCCGGCTGTAGAAGGTGCCCCATGGACTGTCCCTAGGTATGAAACCCACCACCAGCCTGCCCTCTGGCTTCAGTATTCTCCTGGCCTCCCTAAGCGCCTTCAAGGGCTCGTCGAGGAAGCATATGGTTATGATCACGAAGACCCCCCCAAAGCTCCCGTCCGGGAACGGCGTGGACTCCGCGAAGCCTTTGACCACCTTTACTCCGCGTCGAGAGGCGAGCTCCAGTAACCTCTCGGAGGGGTCTAGACCAACGTCTACACCTAGCGGTGCCGCGAACCTCCCGCTACCCACACCGATCTCCACCCAGGGCCTTGGGACGCCCCGTGAGGCTAGCTCGACAGCCCACAGCTCGGACCTGTATATGTTGGGGTGCTCATCGTACCAGTTGTCGTACTCAAGCCAGAACTTCTCGAAGGGGTCGACTACCATGACAGCCACAACCCGAGTAAGTTGGGTCTCACGACTGCCCGCCCACGTTTACACGACAAAACTCAGCCACGGGTGAAACACGTGTGGGTGAATACGTCCCCGACCTACTCATCCACAGGCCTAAGCCTGAGTTGTAGGTCCGAAAATAATATTGTTCCAAGAGAACTTATATATGTGTCAGGTGAAACCCTTTGAAGGCCCTCCTCTTAAAGGGCCCGCGGGAGCTGAGCATCGAAGACGTGCCTGAGCCCCGACCCGAGCCAGGCTGGGTCTTGGTCAAGACCTCTGCGGTAGGCATCTGCGGGACGGACAAGGCCTTCTACACCGGCTCATACCCGTTGTTCAAGAAGCCGATAGTACCGGGTCACGAGGTGGCTGGAGTGGTCGTCAGCGAGGGGGAGCTCAAAGGCAGGCTGGTCGTCAGCGAGATCAACTTCCCGTGCGGCAGGTGCGAGTACTGTAGAAGGGGCTTGTACACCCACTGCCCATACAGGAGGACGCTCGGCATCGACTTCGACGGCGGTTTCGCTGAGTACTTCGTCGCCCCGGAGCAGGCGCTCCACGTAGTAGAGGGGTTGCTCGACCCGGTGGAGGCGACGCAGGTAGAGCCGCTAGCAGCCGTCCTCAACGCGTTCGCCCAGTACCCCCCTGAGCCCGGGGACAACGTCGCAGTAGTTGGCACGGGCAACCTCGCCCTACTCGCCGCCCAGGTACTCAAGTGGATGGGGGTGGACCCCGTGGTCGTGGCGAGGAGGGGTAGCTCGAAAGCGCACTACTTCGAGAAGATGGGGTTCACGGTGATGTCTCTCGACGAGGTGAGAGAGTACATAAAGAGGAGGACCCCCGAAGGCCTGGGCTTCGACATGGTAGTCGAGGCGACTGGAGGGACGCAAGGGCTGGACACAGCGATCGAGATCGCGAGGCCTAGAGGAGTCGTGCACTTGAAGTCGACACCTGGGTCGAAGTTCACAGTGGACTTGACGAGAGCTGTAGTCAAAGAGGTGAGGATCGTGGGGACGAGGTGCGGGACCTTCAGGGAGTTCAGGAAGGCGATCGAGCTAATGAGCAGGGGGCTAGTGAAGCCGGTCATCACCAGCGTCTTCGAAGGGATAGACAGCTCCGTAAAGGCGTTCGAGAAGTCCCTTAGTGAGGGGGAGGTAAAAGTAGTGGTCAGACTCTGAAGCTCGCCAGTGCCTCTAGGAGGATGTCCCCGTAATCCATGGTGTACTTTTTCAGCTCCTCCGCGGTGGGATATCCCGTCTCCTTTACGAGGCTGTTACTCACAAGTAAAACCGAGAGAGCCCTGAACCCCCTGATCTTGGAGAGGACGTAGAGGACCGCGGTCTCCATCTCCACGCTAATAGCGCCCAGGCTCGTCCACTCCCGTGCGAACGCGAACGGGTCGACGTAGAACCTGTCCGCGCTGACCACACTGCCGACGTAGTACCTGACACCCCTCTTTGCGAATCTCTCCTCCACGTGCTTCAGCAACGCGTAGTCGGCTGCGGCACTTAGCGATATGTTCCCGGGGAAATACTGGGAGTAGATGCCGCCGCTGTAGTAGCTCGCGTCCGTGGCCAGAACTATGTCCCCAACGTTGAGTTGTACAATCAAGGCCCCCGTTGTCCCGAACCTCGTTATAATCTTAGCGCCCAACATCCGCAACTCCTCGAAGACTATGTGGGCGGACGCGGCCCCGACCCCGTGGACGGCTATCGAGATCGGTACGCCGGAGTACTCCCCGGTGTACACGTAGAAGCCCCTGTTCTCGTTCACCAGCCTCGGGGCTGAGAGGAGGTCTTTTAGTAAGTGAGCCCTCTTAGGGTCGCCGACCGTGACAACCCTCTCGGCTACGTCGCCCGGCTTTGCTAGTATGTGTAGAGGTTTTCTGAAGTAGCTCATAGCGTCAACCTCCTGTAGAGCTCCTCCGCCATGTCGCTTACCCTGACTATCCTACCTAGCCCTAGCTTCGAGGCAATTACGCTGACCTGTAACGGTATGTAGCCGTTGGATTCAAGGAAGGCCACGTCCCCGATGACCTCCTCGGGTGTTCCCTCCCGGACTATCCTGCCCTGGCTCATGAACACTACCCTGTCGGCGAGCTCGGCAATCAGCTGGAGGTCGTGGGCTATTAGTACGACAGAGTGCCCCTTCTTCGTCAGCTCCCTGAATATCTCGAGGAGGTTGAGGCTCCTCTTGTAGTCGATCCCGGCGAAGGGCTCGTCCAGTACGAAGACGTCTGGGTTAAGGGCTAGTACTGTAGCTATCGCTAGCCTGTGCCGCTCGCCGAAGCTGAGGACGTGTGGGGATATATCGAGGGGCTTCTTGAGGTCCACCACTTCGAGAGCCCACTTGATTCTCTCCTCGATTTCCCCCGCCTTGAAACCGAGCTTCTTGAGCCCGACGCTTAGCTCGTCCCTGATAGTGGCCGAGTAGATCTGCGAGTCCGGGTTCTGGAAGACGTAGCCTACGTGCCTCGCTAGCCTCGAGGTGGGTACTCTCCTCGTGTCCATACCGAGCACTCTGACTTCTCCTCTCCACGGCTTTAAGAGGCCGTTGAAGTGCTTGGCGAGCGTTGTTTTCCCAGCGCCCGACTCGCCTATGATGCCGACGAACTCGCCCTTCTTCACCGTGAAGTTGACGTCTTTCAAGACCCAGTCCTGCTTCTTGTTGTACTTGAACCAAACACCCTTTGCCTCTATCAAGACCTCGCTCAATCTACCTCCCCCCGCTCAGCCTGCCCTTGATCAGCTCCACCGCCTCGCGGGCTGTGACAGGTATTCTGTCCACCCTGACCCCCTTGTCCATTAACTTGTAGAAGACCTCGGAGATCATGGGCGGCCTAACGCCCACCCTCATGATCAACTCGTAGTTAGAGAAGACCTCGCTAGGCTTACCCACTGCGACAAACTCCCCCTTGTCCATGATCACGATCTTGTCCGCGATCTTGCTAGCCCACTCAATCCTGTGCTCGACTACGATTATCGTCATCTGGTAATCCCTCTTGAGCCTGTCGAGCAGGTCGAGCACCCTCCTCGTGCCTCTGTGGTCTAGCATTGAGGTAGGCTCGTCGAGTATCATCACCTTCGGCCTGAGAGCTAACACAGACGCTATCGCGAGTATCTGCCTCTCCCCGGCCGACAGGCTCCACGGCGAAAGGTCCTTCTTCTCCCACAGCCCCACGTACTTTATGATCTCTTCTGCCCTCTCCCTTATCTCGTCCGGCGGGAGACCCAGGTTCTCGAGCCCGAATATTACCTCCTCGAGGACTGAGGGCATAATGATCTGCGAGTCTGGGTTCTGGAAGACGAAGCCGACGTCCCTCACTATCTCCTGGGGCTGTAACTTTAGGATATCCCTTCCGAGTATCCTAACCGTGCCCTTTATGGTCCCCTTGACCATGTTAGGGATGATGCCAGTGAGTATGTACATTAGAGTGGACTTCCCGCAGCCAGAAGGGCCCATTAGTACGACGAACTCCCCTCTCTCAACAGTCAAGTTGAGGTTCTTGAGCGTCCAGTCCTCGGCCATTAGGTACTTGAACCACAGGTCCCTGATCTCGACGGCGGGCGCGCTCATCTCAGACCCTCCACGTAAGCGTACGTCGAGAAACCCGCTAACTTCACCGCGATTACTGAGAGGTAGAAGACGGCCAGCACAACGAGCGCTATCATGTCCCTCCTACACCACTTCAGCGGCTTCATGTAGCTCCTCTTACCCGCACCGAACCCCCTCACCATGAGGGTTATAGCGGTCTCCCACGTTATGCTCATGATCCTTATGATTAAGGGGACGAATACGGGGATCGTGTAGGCTATTCTCTTCACCGGGTTAGGGGAGTCGACCTCTATACCCCTGGACTTCTGGACGTCGATTATCTCCTTGAGCTCCCTGAACGTGATCGGCAGCAGTCTCAGCGAGAGGAAGAGTGTGAAGCCCGCCTTGTATGGCAGTCTAAGCTTGTCGAATGTCTGGACAAGGTCGTATGGCTTAACGGTCGAGAAGAAGAGTAGCATAGCCGTGATCGGGTTCACTATGAGGAAGAACTTGCCCGTGCCGACCAGTAGACCGACGTCCGTCACCACGAGGTTTGCGAAGCCTATGTAAAATAAAGGTCTGCCCACGTTCTGATAGAAGCTCGCCCACACGAGTATGGTGACTATGAAGAAGACTACGCTGTAAGTTATGGTTATTAGCAGCCTCGCCAAAGACAACCTGGCTAGTATAATCCCCACGATCAGGCTTATGAAGACGAACACGCCTACGCTCCCGTCGAACTGGGTAGCGATCGAGGCGGCGAGTGCGAGTATAAACCAGGCCAGCTTTACTCTAGGGTCCAGCCTGTGTATAACGCTGTCGGCCTCGTAGTATAGGCCTATCTCACCGCTCAACTCCACCACACTCGAGTAAATCTTGGCGGACTTCACGGATTTTCTCAAACACTATGTGCTTTAGCCTATTAAACTCCGCGCTTTTGTTCACGGCCCTCCCCGAGACGACTACCAGCACCGGCCTGTAGTACTGGTGGTCGTAGACGAGGCTGAAGGCCGCGTCGGTCGGGGACATCTCGCTGGGGTCGACCCAGGGAGGGGGCTCCCAGAGGACTATGTCTGCCGGCGCGCCCGGCGCTATACCGATGTACTCCCACCCGAGCGCCCTACTACCCTCCCAGACGCTACTCTTGAGCAGGGCGTACACGTCCAGCGGCACCGGCCGCGCGTACCTGCTCCCCTGAGCGGCCAGAGCTACTTTCATCTCGAAGAGCGGGCTCATCACGCCGTCTGTGAGAGGTCCGTCTGTGCCGACTGTCACAGGTATGCCTCTCTCGAAGTACTCTAGGACTCTCGCCACGCCGGAGCCCCAGCTCATGATCGTGAACGGGCAGTACGACACGTAGGGCCTGCTTTTTGCCAGTAGCTCCAGGTCCCCGTCGTCGACGTAGACAGCGTGGGCCAGGAGGGGTCTCACCGAGAGCAGGCCCAGCTCGTCGGCCAGCTGCGCCGGCGTCTTCTCGTACCTCTCCTTAGTGAACCTGACCTCGTCTAGCGACTCGGCAAAGTGGATGTGTATCTTAACCCCTTGGTCTCGGGAGGCCTCGACCGCCCTCTTGACAGAGTCGAGGGATACCGAGTAGAGGGCGTGGACTCCTATCATGCCCCTAACAAGCTCGTCGCTCATGTATCTCGCCGCGAATCTTATGGAGTCCTCTATACTGTGCTTCGGCGGTCCCTCGAACAGCTCTATGACGCCTAGGCTCAGCGACGCCTTCAGCCCTACCTCCTTGGTGGCCTTCGCAACCTCGTCCTCGAAGAAGTACATGTCGCCGTAAAGTACAACGCCGTTTTCCACGAGCTCGACTAGCGCGGCGAGAGCCCCGTAGTAGACGTGCCTGGGCTTAAGGCAGCTCTCCATCGCCCAGACCTGCCTCAGCCACTCGAAACCCGTCTTCCTAATAGGGGTGCCCTTGAAGACGTACATGGGTATGTGGGTGTGGGTGTTTACAAGCCCCGGCGTGACGAGGTAACGCCTCCCGCCAACTATGAACTCCGGCCTGTGCTCAAGGGCCTTCTCGTACGGTAGCACGCCGTGTACAACACCCCTCTTACTGTCCACTAGAACGACGTGGTCTTTCAGGAAGCGGTCCCGCTCGTCTAGAGTGAGGATGCTCCCCCTAATCCCGTAGAGCAAAACCTCCACCGGGACGATGCGGTTAAGTGAGGAAAAAATGTGTTTAAGGTTGGCCGACTCTGTCCTTCCAGTAGAGGCCCCTCATCTTGATCGGGGGGTACAGTAGGTAGCCTAGTATGGGCGTTATGGTCGACGTCACGATGGCGTCGTTGAATATGACCCAGGGGGCGAACCAGCCCCATATCAGCGGTCTCGGCAACCCTATCACCGGCTCCAGGGCGTCGAGCCACCAGGATATGTACAAAGCTACGTAGACGCTCCCTATGACGGCGCCCCATATGTAGTACTCTATTATGCTCCTCGGGCTCCTGAAGCTGTGGTCTTTCATGAACTTGTACGGTAGGTAGGCTATCATGAAGTTGCCTATGAACCCGCCGATACTGCCGATGCTGAGGTAGCCTGTGAGCGCGTCCGCTATAAAGTTGCCTATTGCAGTCCCGAGCGCGCCGGGTACGCCGAAGAGCATGCCGAAGAGCGGCGCGAGGGCGTTGCCCGGCCTCAACCACGTGAAGCCGGGGATTATCGGGATACCGCCTGTAGCGGCGAGCGAGCCGCCGTAGATCGCCGCGGAAAGTGCCGTCACGGTGACGTCTACCGCGTCCCACTTCACGTTGTTCTTGACTATCCTGAAGCTCCTGTCGATAGTGTCGCCGGAAACCTCCATGAAGAATATAACTGTACCGATCACCCAGAGTATCCCGGCGACGACGAACCAGAAGTCCCTACCCAAGGCTATGAACGGGCGCGAGATGATCCATTCCTGCCAGTTCGAAAGCCCCTTGCTCACGATGTCGTACGCTACGTAGATGAAGAAGGCGGCAAACAGCAAGCCTATGACTATGCTAAGAGTCCAGAGACCAGCACCCTTCCCGCTCACTTCTTACCACCCCTCCTAGCCACGTAAACGGCCAGTGCTATGCCCACTATCAGGATTATGAAGCCTAGCGTTGTCGTGACGGCTGGGCCCATAGAGCTCTGGTTCAAGCCCACGGCCGCGTAGAAGCCCATCGTCGAGTAGACGTAGTATATGATCATGGCGAAGAGCCACAAGGCGCCCAGCGCTAGCAACACCAGCCCTCCCCGCTTCTTCGCAAGGTAGAGCGCGATCCCTATTATCAAGAGGATGATCCCGAGCGTTAGTAATACTATGTCCTGCATCAAGAGTTGTCCACCTTACGTGTCTTAGTCATATATTTGAGTAGGTGGAAAATATAAACGTTTACACAGATCTATGTGCCGCTTATAGGAGGTAAGCGGCTATATCCTGATTAAGGGGGTGCTCCCTTTTAGTAGAACCTCTGCCAGCCTCCTAGTCGAGCGGGTGACCAGGCTGCTTGCCGCAGCCTCGCGGAGGTCGAACCACTCCACCCTCCTCGCGTCTCCGCCGGGCCTCAGCTCGCCGCTCAGGGTTTCCGGGTCGAAGAGGACGTCTACTATCACGTAGTGGTACTTGACCCTACCGTCGTCCCTCACGATCGACTCGGACACCCAGACTACGCCCACCGGCCTCCCCGTAACCCCTGTCTCCTCCTCGAGCTCCCGGACAGCAGCGTCCAGTATCGACTCGCCGGCCTCTATCGCCCCGCCTGGAACAGCCCACAACCCTACACCGGGAGGGTAGCCTCTCTCGACCAAGATTATCTTCCCGTCCTTGACCACTACAGCGCCCACGGAGGCTATCGCGTACTCGGGGTACTCGCGGGGCAAAAGGGCGCACCCGCAGCGGCCTTTTCACAGCCTTGATAGGATATTATTCCGTTCACAGGGGTAAAAACGGGTTAGCCTGGCGCGGGCCCGGGGGCTTACTCCCTCTTGTAGGGCACTCCCACGTACTTCGGCGGCCGGGACTTACCAATGACCCCTGCCACGACTGCCAGTGTCGCCACGTAGGGGATCGTGTTGAAGAGGTCTACCGGTATGATCTCCTTGAGCCACCCAATGTTCTTCACCCACTCGCCGAGAACCCAGAAGAAACCGAAGAGGAAACTACCCAGTATCCCGAGTATCGGGTTCCAGTTGGCGAAGTTTACTGTGGCCAGCGCTATGAAGCCCCTCCCGGCCGAGATCTGCTTCGTTATCCCAGCGTTCCAGTCGATACTCAAGAAAGCCCCTGCCAAGCCGGTGAGCAGCCCGGCTATTGCTGAGGCCGCTGTCTGGACCAGCTCTACTCTCACGCCTACGGAGTCGGCTGCCTCGGGGTTCTCTCCGCAGGCTCTAATAGCGAGCCCGGCCTGCGTCCTGAACAAGAAGTAGTACGATAGGACGGCTATAACCACTGATGAGAGCGCTATGGGCGACAGCCCGAAGACCTTGGGGACCGTGAGCGATATGTCTATCGTGTAGTAGCCCGCAACGTGGAAGAAGGCTATAATCGAGTACGCCACGAACCCTACGGCGAACAGGTTGACGCCGGTACCCGTCACTATCTGGTTACCCTTCATGTAGGCTGATATGAACCCGTGGACTAGCCCCAGTAAGAGTCCCGTGGCCACGCCGGCGAGCACGCCGAGCCACGGGTTTGCGAAGAGGCTGTCCACGTATATTGAGGTGAAGGCAGAGATCAGCATAATGCCCTCTAGTCCGATGTTGGCTACCCCTGCCCTCTCGCCTATTATCTCGCCTGTCGCCGCGAGGAGTAGGGGTGTAGACGCGTTGAGGGTCTGGACAAATAACTGCCAGAGCATGGACCACTCCATCTACTTCCACCCCCTAGCCTTCCTGAGTATCAGCCTCATCAGGCCGGGTATCGAGAGCGTTATTATTATCAGGCCCTGTACCGTCTGGACCATCTCTAGCGGCACGTGCGCCCAGATCTGCATGTTCCTAGACCCCGCCTTCATGACCCCGATGAAGAGAGAGGCGAACAAGATTCCCAGGGGGTGGTTGTTGCCTATGAGCGACACCGCTAGGCCGTCGAAGCCGAGACCCATCAAGTTGCTCAAGCCTGTCGTTATCGCGTACGACGGGGGTCTACCGGAAACCTCGCACACGCCCGCGACGCCTGCTGTCATTCCACCGATTATGAAAGAGTAGAGCGAAACCCTACTCACGTTTATCCCGCCGTACCTCGAGGCCACGGGGTTGTAGCCCACAGCTCTTATCTCGTAGCCTACGGCGGTCCTCCACAGCAGGAGGTACGTGATCAACAGTACTACTACCGACACTATGATGCTCGCGGAGAGCTCCGTCCCGCTGACCAGGAGAGGCAGCCTGCCGGCCGGAGGCACGGAGACGGTCTTAGACGCGTCGAGAGGGTTTGGTATGACGTATATCCTCATGGTCTCGACCACCCAGTAGGCTATCCAGTTCAGCATTATCGTCGACACGACCTCGTTAACGCCTCTGTAGGCCTTTAGCACCCCCGCTATCAACCCCCAGAGGACGCCGAGGGCAGTGCCAAGCGCGAACTCGAGGGGCAGGTAGAGGAAGGATGGCAGTGCTACAACGCCGAACAGCACCGCGCCTAGCGCGCCCATGTACATCTGCCCCTCGGCGCCTATGTTGAACAGGCCTGCCCTAACACCGACGGCGAACGTTAGAGCCGTCAACATTATGGGTGCCGCGAAGCTGAGGGTCATCTCCAGCCCGTAGGTCGTCGTGAGCGTTGGGACGAACAACTGGTAGTAGGCGTTCCACGGGTTGTACCCGCCGAGAGCCATGACCAACGCGCCTACCAAAATGCCGACTAGTATAGCGACAGCGACTTCCAGGAACGAGAGGGCGTACTCCTTGAGCACCGCGTCGGCCATTCTAGCCACCCCTCAACTGCCTGGCCTGCTCGAGGGTGTAACCGCCCATCATCAAGCCCAAGAGCCTCTCGTCGGCCTCTTTCGCGTCTACTACGCCCATGAACCTACCCTCGTACATGACCGCGATCCTGTCGCTCAAGTCCATGACCTCGTCTAGGTCTGCTGAGACCAGGAGTATCGCCTTCCCCTGATCCCTCATCTCGATGAGCTTCCTCCTCACGAACTCCGTTGAAGCGACGTCGAGGCCTCTCGTGGGGTTGGACGCCACGATGATCGAAGGGTTCTTCGAGAGCTCCCTCGCCAATACGAGCCTCTGCTGGTTACCGCCGCTGAGACTCCTCGCCGGGTTGTTGATGTTCCCTACCACGATATCGTACTCCTTCACGATCTTCGAGACGTGCTCGACTATCGACTTCGTCTTCAGCAGCCCGAGGCGGTTTGTGAAGAGCCTGCTCCTCTGCAGACCCAGAATCCCGTTCTCGGCTACACTCATGTTTATGACTAGGCCCATCGCCACCCTGTCCTCAGGTATGTGAGACAGGCCCAGCCTGTACAGCTCCTGGGGGGTCTTGTTGGTGACCTCTCTCCCGGACAACAGGACTTTGCCTCTATCGGCCCTGCGGAGGCCCGTTAGGGCCTCAACCAGCTCTTTCTGACCATTGCCCTCGACGCCGGCTATGCCGAATATCTCGCCTTTCCTCACGCCGAAGCTGACGCCTTTCACAGCCCACCCGCCCCTATCGCCCCTCACCCACAGGTCTTCGACGACCAGTACCTCCTCGCCCGCTTGAACGGGCCTCTTAGGTATTTTCAGGAAGACCTCTCTACCCACCATGAGCCTAGCCAGCTCCTCTGGAGTCGTCTTACTCGTGTCGACGACCCCTGTGACCACGCCTCTCCTCAGGACAGTGATCCTGTCGGTGATCGAGAGGACCTCCTTCAGCTTGTGCGATATGAACACTATTGACACGCCCTGGTCTCTCAACCTCCTCAGGGTCTTGAAGAGCTCCTCTGTCTCCATCGGGGTCAGGTTCGTGGTCGGCTCGTCTAGGATTAGGACTCTCACACCCCTGTAGAGGATCTTGAGTATCTCGGTCTTCTGCCTGAGGCCCATGGGCAGCGACTCCGTCACGGCGTCTAGGTCGACTTTCAGCCCGGTCTCCTCCATGAGCTTAGCGAGCTTCTCCAAGCTCACCTCGTGCCTGCTCAAGCCCAGGAATACGTTCTCTTTCACAGTAAAGACGGGGACTAGAGCGGGGTACTGCGCCACCATACCTATACCAAGCCGGAGCGAGTCGCTCGGGCTCGAGAAACTGACGGGCCTGCCGTCCACCTTCACCACACCTCTTGTGGGCTTCAGGATGCCGGCCAGGATCTTCATCAGAGTCGTCTTGCCGGCACCGTTCTCACCCAACAACCCGTGTATCTCCCCCTTCCTCAACTGGAAGTCTACTCCTCTGAGAGCTACTGCCCCGTCGGGGTAGACTTTCACTATCTTCTCCATCTCTACGACGTTCTCAGGTGGCAAGGCTCCACCTCAGGCTTACTAATACTATATATATTGTAAACAGTCACGCGGGATTATTTAAAAAAAGCTTGTGATGATAGGCGGTCCTAACCAACGTTTAGGGCCTGCCTGACCTGAGCGATCTTAGCGGCGTCGAAGGGCACCATGTCCTCGATCTGCGCGAACGTTAGGTTACCTACTTTCACTCCAGCGGGGTTGCTGATCAACTGGCTCCTCAGGTTGCTCACGGCCTCCCATATCCAGCTGGGCATCTGGCTCCTCATGGCCTGGACCTTCTGGATAATGTCGGTCGCGTTAACCTGCCTACCGGCCTGCTGGGCTATCTGGAGGAAGGTCTGGAGGTCATCGACGCTGCTTATGTCGACGCCCCTCACGCTGAGGCCTAGCTCTAGGACACCTCCGTACTGGCTTATCTTGCCCTCCCTGTACTCCATGGCCCTCTTCACAGCCTCGAAGACGCCTACGTCCACCCTCTTCTCCATGCTGGCTATCACGAAGCCCGGCGCGATCCAGTCCTGGTCGCTGTCAACACCTATCGCGAAGGGGGGACCAAACTGCTTGCCCGCAGCCTTGCCCGCTGCCTCGGCCGCCTGTATTATGCCGAGGCCCGTCGCGCCGGCGACGTTGTAGACCACGCACGCGCCCTGGGCCAGCTGGGCCTCGGTCGCCGTCCTGCCCTTGGCTGGGTCGTTGAAGGAGCCGGTGTAGGTGTAGAGTATCCTGAGGGGCTTCACCTGCTGGCCGGTCTGCTGCGCGTAGACCTGCTCGCCGTACCTAATACCCCAGTAGTAGCCTGCCTCGAACTTGTAGAGGACTGGGATCTCCATGCCCAGGACTACGCCGACGGCTGAGCAGTTGTAGTAGTGGGCCACCATGCCCGCCAGCGCGCCCACGAGAGCGCTACCCTCGTGCTCCTTGAACAGGACGCTCAAGACGTTAGACCTGTTCACGTATGCGTCTATGATGGCGAACAGCTGGTTGGGGTACTCCTGCGCCACCTGGTCTACAGCGGACGACATCAGGAAGCCGACTGCTATTATCACGAGGTACTCGCCGCTGCTCGCTAGCGTCCTCAGGTTCGGCAGGTAGTCCTGCTCCGTGACGCTCTGCACCTCTCTCACGTCTACGCCCAGCTCCTGCTTGGCCCTCATAGCTCCCATGTAGGCCATGTCGTTGAAACTGAGGTCTCCTCTACCGCCGATGTCGTACACCACGGCTATCTTGTACTTTGTGGCCGGAGTGGTCGTGGTTGTCGCAGGTGTGGTCGTCGTAGTAACCTGTGGCGCCGGCTTCTGGGCACTGTAGTAGTACCAGACACCTAGGCCCGCGACCACGACAACAATTATGATCAAGATAGCTACTAGGGTACGAGAGACCCCTCTCACCGCGCACACCCGTACACTTCATGGTATTGGGGGGAGGTCGTATATAAGCGTAGTGTATAGGTATGGTCGCAATGGAGCACTACTTATGACTCGTATATCGTATACCCGTACGTCTTTTCTCCGAGCCAGTTTTCCGACGAGATGGCCTATCGGGGCTCAATAAACCCCCTGATAACATAAATAACATCTAGTAACGATATGACGAATTCATAGCTTAGTGTGAGTGGTGTTATGGGCCTCCTCGAAGTACGAGACCTGACAGTTGAGGCGGGCGGTAAAGTCGTCGTCGACAACACGAGTCTGGTAATAGAGGAGGGGGAAGTACTCTACCTGCTCGGGCCTAACGGTACTGGCAAGACCTCTCTGATAAGGAGCATCGTCGGCTACCCCGGCTACAACATCGTGAGAGGTAAAGTCCTGCTTGAAGGCGAGGACTTGACGGGGAGGCCAATGGAGTACAGGGTCTCGAGGGGGCTCGGCCTCGCACACCAGTTACCCCCCAAGCTGAGCGGCCTAAGGGTGAGGGCGCTCTTAGATGCTATTTGTTCGAGAACTAAGTGCTCCACCGACGAGATAGCCTCGGCGCTACAAATACAGTACCTGCTGGACAGGGACTTCGGGAGGGGCTTCTCAGGCGGAGAGCTGAAGAGGGTCGAGCTCGCAACACTCCTCGCGATGAGGCCGAAGGTCGGCCTAATAGACGAGCCGGACAGCGGGGTGGACGTGGACTCCGTCAAGGTGATCGCTGACGGGATCAGGGCCCTCATGGGTGTCTCGAGGTCGGTTCTCATTGTGACCCACAGCGCCTTGATATCAAAGTACATTAGGCCTACAAGAGTATGCCTGATGTTGAACAGGCGTGTACAGTACTGTGGGGGCCCTGAACTAGTGGAGGAGGTGTTCGAGCACGGCTTCAAGGGGCTGGTTAGAGGAGATCAGGTCTAGAGCCCGCGCTGCCCTTTCAAAGCCGGCGACGTACGGGGACGACGTCGACCTGGCAGAGTATACAGAGGCTATCGGGAGAGGAGACTTCGACCCCGCCAGGGCAGAGGAAGTGGGGTTCACAACGTCCAGTAAGGCCTACTACCTCCAGATCGACCAAAACTACTTCAAGTACCTGAGCAGGTTCAGCGGCGTGGAGATCATGACGACGAGGGAGTTCGTCGAGAACAGGCCCGACGAGGCGAGGGAGTACTACTGGAGGCTGATAGACCCGGCGAGGGACAAGTACACCGCCACGGCCGCACTCCTCGAGAAGGGGGGTTACTACATCAGGGTTAAGAGGAACACTAGGTTGCAGGAGCCCATACTGGCGTGCCTCTTCCTGAGTACGCGGGGGATACAGGCACCACACAACATCGTGGTGGTGGAGGAGGGGGCCGAAGCCGTCGTCACGACGGGTTGCACTATAGCCCCCGAGATGATCGGTGTCCACATCGGGATATCGGAGTTCTACGTGGGCGAGAAGGGGAAGCTCACCTTCGTCATGGTGCACTCCTGGAACCACGTCTCTCACGTTAGGCCTAGGACGGCCGTTGTAGTAGGCGACGAGGGCTACTACCTCAACTACTACGCTAACCTGTCTAGGGTGAGGACGCTCCAGACCTACCCTGAGGTTAAGCTCGGCACGAGGGCTAGAGCGGGTGTCTACTCGGTTATACTCGGACTAGGAAAGGCGTCCATAGACTACGGGGGCGCGGTCTACTTGAACGGGGACGAGGCGAGCGCCGAGGTTGTGTCGAAAGCCCTCGCGAGGGAGGAGGCGAAAGTAGTCACGCGTGGCAGGCTCCACGCCAGGGGTAGGGGGTCGAAGGGGCACCTGGAGTGCAGGGGGCTCATGCTATCCGAGAAGGCCTACATGTTGGCTGTCCCAGAGCTGTCGTCGGACACTCTGGACGCGGCTCTCACGCACGAAGCATCCATCGGCAGGCTGGCCGAGGAGGAGATAAACTACCTGGTGAGCAAGGGCTTCAAGAGAGACGAGGCTGTCAGCCTACTCGTGAAGGGGTTCATCAGCGTAGAGGAGAACATGTTTCCTCCTAGAGTGAGGGGGATCATCAGCAGCGTCGAGAAGCTAGTTGTCGAAAAGTCGTTCTAAAAGCAGCCGCCTAGCTGACCCGCTTGCTTCCTTGCCCAACTTACACGATAACTTTGATGAAGCCTCCGCCGGGAGTTATTAGACCTATATCTCAGCGTCAAGGCTGTCTCGGACTGGAGAGACTAGGTTAAGGCATATACTCGGCGCTAGCAAGTCGCGGCCCGAGCCAGGGAGTAGGCTTTTTATGCTAAGCCCGCTGCCCGTGAACAGTCCGGCCACGAGGTTAACAACCCAGCCCTCCGCATAATGTCCAGCGGGTCGGCTAGCCTGGAGCGGTCGACAGACACACCCTCTGGCGTTGTTTTCGTCGAGTCTCGGGCGTGGAAGGGGGAGACAGGTAAGCACGCACACGTTTATGCGGCGAGGCGGGGTCGGATCGAAAAACTAGACTGGTGGGGGTAGGGGGCCTGTAGGCTGGGGCTGGACTGGTGGCGGTGGGGCCTGTCTCGCCTTCTTTATGCTGTCTCCCAGCGCGATGTAGAGCAGGATCCACGCTACGAATCCGGCGATCGAGGCGAATATCGCTATGATGAAGAGTATCCCGGCGGCCAAGTAGAGGGCGTTTTTCTCGACGTCGTTCAGCTTGAAGGAGAGTATTATCAAGCCGATGTACCCTATGATGATTAGTATGATCCCTACCAACATAATAGGTATCCCAACGATGAACACTACCAAGAGAGCCCCTATCAGGAGCAATATGAGCCCGTAGTAGAGCCCGACCCTGATCAAGGTCGCCGATGTGGAGAACTCGGGGTTAATCTCCGCGAGCTTCCTTACGCCCGGTACGAAATATCCCCATAACCCCACGAGGGCTATGATAGCCCCGACGATCACCACGACGACCATGGCGGCGAGGGCGCCCATGGCGCCCGCTAGCCCGCCCCCAAAGTGGCGTGGAGCTAAGAAGGCCCCCGTAAACACGGCGAAGAGAGTGAGCGACAGCCCGATACCTATAAGAAGCCAGGCGATCAGCAGGAACAGCACTCCTCTCCGCATTGTCTCAAACGCTTCGGCTTGAGGGTTGGATACTACTGTCACTCTTCCACCTCTCCCACTTTAATCAAAAGGCGGGATAAGTAATATAGTTTGTGTCGAGTAAGAAGACACTAAGGGCCTTGAGAGCGGGTTGAATTGTACTCTAGATATCCGTAGGAGACGAGAAATGCGTACTCGATGTTTAAGTTTAACAGGTTTTAGACCACGTCACCGCTCATGTTAATGCCGTATTTGTGTGTGGGCATCGGTACTGTCGGACACGGGGACTAGACGCACGTGGTCTGTCGTTGTCTGGTAACCACAAGAAACCAATGAAGCTAGTCGAATAGACTCACCAGCCCTGTAGAGAAACCCGCTACCCCTACACCCAGGCCTACACAATGCGGGCAGGGCTACCACGGTTACGTAGTCTGAGCTCCACTAGCCTACCTCTAGACAGGGAACGACCCTAGCAGGCCGCCGGCTATGTCTGCTAAAACGCCCCTCCCCACTATTGGCTAGCGGTTGGACAGTGGTCGTCTCCGCCCGAAGTGGCTACGCCGATCCCTTCATCTAAGTTTTCCCACAACTACCCGCTCATACACAGGCCCAGGGGTTCTAGACCAAGCTAGACGGGTGTTAGTACGCGGTAACCATACCCCTAGTCGCTGATGCCGAGTTCTCTCTTGACTCTCGCGTCTATCTCCGCCCCTATTTCCAGAGACCTCCTGTACGCCGACTCGACCGCCTTCATGAGGGCTGCCTTAACCCCCTCGGACTCCATGGCTATAAGGCCTCTTATAGTGGTGCCCGCGGGGGTCGTCACGTCGTCTCTGAGCTTGAACGGGTGTGTACCGGACTCCCGCAGCAGTCTGCTCGTCCCCTCTAGAACGTCGAGAGCCGCGCTGTAAGCGAGGTCTCTCGGCAAGCCCACGAGGACCCCTGCCAGCACCAGCGCGTCTATGATCTCGGCTATGAAGGCCGGCCCGCTGCCAGCGAGCGCTGTCCAGGCGTCGAGGAACTCCTCGGGAACCCAGTACACCCTCCCCATACACTTCAGGAGCCTGTCCACGGTGGCCATGTCTCTCGTACGGGTGCCCTGGGCAACGGCCGTAGAGCTCAACCCGACCTCGGCGTTCAGGTTGGGCATAGCCCTGTACACCTCCGCCTCAGCCATCGCCTTCTCCAGCGTAGCTAGCCGGGCGCCGGCTATGAAGGAGACGACGGTTCTGCCAGCCCACGAAGCCGGCTTAACGGACTTGACGACCTCGGGTAGGTGGTGTGGCTTCACGGTAAGGAAGACGATGTCGCTGGAGGAGACGGCGTAGTCGTTGTCCCGGGTCGCCTCTGCGCCGAGGGATGCCGCGTTCTTGAGAGTCTCGTCTCTCCTGCCCGTCGCCACGATTTCACTGTAGCCGCACCTCACCAGCGACCTCACGACCACGGACCCGATCCTACCCGCCCCTATCACCGCCACTCTCAATACACCGCACCCGTGGAGGCAAGCGTGTACGGGCGGTGTATATTTCTAGGACTGGAATATAAACGTGAATGTAAGAAAAAACTATATCTGGGGCTGTAGTTTCTCGCCTATAATCCTCGTGAGGAGGACCGTACAGGCGTTGTCGCCGCTCGCGTTTATCGCTGTCCTTATGGAATCGGCTATCGGGTCGATGACCATCATAATGGCTATGCCTTCCAGCGGCAGCCCCACAGCGGCGAGGACGTAGGCTAGCATTATTGTCCCCCCACCCGGTATGGCGGCTGTGGCAACGCTACCTATAGTCGCAGCCGCGATGATCAACCCCACCTGGTACGGCTGGATGGGGATGCCGAAGAGTTGCGCTATGAACATTGCGCTGAGGGCCTGGTAGAGGGCTGTCCCATCCATGTTCACCGTCGCCCCAATTGGTAGAGTGATGTTGTATATGTAGTCCGGCACACCCATTTTCCTGGACGCCTCCATGTTGTAAGGTAGCGTAACAGCGCTGCTCCTCGTAGTGAAGGCCACGATAAAGGGCGTGGACTGCGCCTTGAAGTACTTCACGGGGTTGAGACCGCCCAAGGCCACAAGCAGGGAGTATATCACAAAGAAGTGCATCAGCGTAAACGAGTACTGGGCTACCAGGAACTTACCGTAGGCCCCCAGCATCTTTGCCCCGTACTCGCTCATTAGCCAGACTGCGTATCCGAAGATCGCTATGGGGGCGTAGTACATTATTACCCTGACCGTCGCGACGCTGAGGTCGCTACCGATTTTCAGGTAGCCCGCAATTCTCCTACCCTCCTCGCCGAGCAGTAGTGTCGAGACGCCGAGTATCATGGCGAATATGATCATTGTCATAGAACCGCCTACTGTGAGGACGTGGCTGAAGTCCAGCTGGAAGAATGACATGAGTATGTCGACGCCGGTTGGAGGTGTCGGCGGCTTATAACCGGCAGGTGGTGTCAGTCCCACCCCAACCCCCGGCTGGAACAACACGCCCGCTAGGTAACCCCAGAACGATGCCAGAATTGATGTGCCTATGTAGAGGACTAGCATCCAGAACAGTATTATGCCAAGCTTCCTGGCATCTGCTATCGAGGCAGTGGCGGCGGCGATCGTGAAGAATATCAGCACGGGTATAACTATCCTGATCAATCGCACGAAGATGTCGCCGAGAGCCTTGAACCACGAGTCCACGGACGCCCTTGCCGCAGTCTCGGGGATAGCGAGTGTCAGGATGTACCCTATTAGCAGACCTAGCACGAAGGCTATAGCTATTAAAATCCCGTAGCCTTTCTTGACTGATATATATATATGCTCACCTTATGAGAATATATTGTCTTTACATCTTCTTATATACCTGATAAAAGGGGAAAACCGCATGGCGCATCCTCCTACCACCCTAACCCTGACTTGGACATAGAGTGGTGGTCCGCGTTGTTGGTCCTCCACCCATTCGCCGTTCTGAACCCCTCTCGCCTTAAATTGTGGGGGTTCCTCATGGGCGGTTCACGGGTTTGTGGTTTACCACCTTCATATCCATGCTTCATAGCTGGCGGGAGTTACCCGCACAGCTCTACACGTCCAGCGGTAGACCACGAACCCGGTCTTAGGCCTAACTACTCCCCTCCCTCACTGTAAGTGACCTTTAACCCAAGATTCTCTGGGACTAGAGGCGTGTCACGTCCCGAGCGCGGGTGAGAGAGCCCTTCTCGCGAACTCGTATAGTCTCCTGGTCTCGTCCTCGGTGAATCCGCCTCCACCGAACCTACTGACGACAAACACCCTCTCGATGCGCGAGAGCTCCACTAGGGTATCCGGGTCCTCTATAAGTCTCTTCGCGGCGGAGTCGTGTTCCGCGAGAGTGGCCGCTAGGCCGACCAGCGAGTAAGAGTCCACTAGACCCCCGGTCACCTCGAGTATCCTCGCCGTGAGTGAGAGCCTGACGTACTCGGCTACGTAGTAAGCCGCCCGGTCGTACTCGCCTCTGTCTATCAGGCCCGGCACGTCCTCCAGTAGCCTTCGAGCCCTCACCCGGAACTCGGCCGGGTCCCGGCTAGCCTCGTCAGCCATATATGGCTCTAGCCCTCTTCCTCCTCTCGTGCTCGTTCAGGCAGAGGTCTCTCACCAGCTCATCGACGTCCCGGTACTTCTTGACCGGGGCTAGCCTCCTGTCGTCCAAGTACTCGGGCCACTGTGATATGGCGTCCGTCGGGTACCCTGTCGATACCAGGGCGTAGACCGGCTTCCCCTCCGTGTAGGCTGTCACGGCCTCCTGGAGACAACCGGAGCCCCCGCCCAGAACCACCAGCAGGTCGGAGCTCCTTACCAGGGCGACGCTCCTACCTCTGAACGAGAGCCCTGTCTTAACGACCACTGCTCTGTCCGGGAAGGAGACATCTTCCTCCTCTACAGGGGGGAGGACGACCACGGTGAAACCCGCGGAGAGGGCCTCGTCCACCACGGTCTTCATGAGACCCCAGTACCCTCCCACCACGATCCTGTGCTCCACGCCACACCTATCCTTGAGGAGCTCTACGAACCTCTTGGCTACTCTAGCGAGCTCTACGCTGGGCTCGCCGCTGTGTGCGGCAACACCTACGTACATGCCCTTTCAGTCCCCGGTAGAGACAATGCCCAGAGAGGTTAATTTACTCTGGTTGAGAGAGAACTATAGAGGTGGCACCCCTGACCTACACCTGCCGGGCCGGCTACGTGACGATCCAGGTGGTCAGCGGCGACATAACCGAGTTCGAGGGTGACGCCATAGTCAACCCGGCCAACACCCTCATGATAATGGGCGGCGGGGTCGCGCTGGCGATCAAGAGGAGGGGCGGGGCGGAGATCGAGGAGAAGGCCAGGAGGCACGCCCCTGTCCCAATAGGTGGGGCCGTCGCGACAGGCGCGGGGAGGCTGAGGGTCAGGTACGTCATCCACGCCGTTTGTCCCTAGATGCTCATTCCAATCATTTTATTATGAATTCATGGTCGCATCTAGGGACTTCCGCCTCGCCCACAGGGCTTTGGGCACCCGTGTGGGCTCATGGGCGGCCGTCGAGCCCAACGGCACGGGGCTCCCATCTACGCTTAAGCCCGCGGGGCTTGGAGCACTGCTCCCACCGCCCCGCAGGGCTCTGAGGAGGAGGTTCCACACGGCTACCGCGTCCCTGTGCCAGTGCTCGCCGCCCCTAGTGCACCTCCCAACCCTAGACCCGTCCTCGTAGGCGATCTCCGAGCCGTGAACCGGGCAGAGCCTAGAGGTGTTCCTCGGATCCACATAGACTACCGGTACGCCGTGCTCTCGAGCTTTCTCCTCGATCGCCCTCTGCACGCCTCTAAAGGCGGCTTGGAACACCCTGTGCCTCAGCTGGTCATCACTCATTCTAGCAATCATTCGTTCAGCCGGCCTCCTCCCAAGTCTCTCCATGACTATGGCATAGCCTCTCTTGGAAGCCTCTCTCACAATTATGTTCGCAATCTTCCACCTAGCGTCCAGCTTCTTCCTCCTTTCATTAAGCTTCTTCAGGATCTTCCTCTTGATTCTGGACTTCACACCGTAGAGCTTATCGTACTTCTCCTGCACCCTCCTCCTACGGTAGTAGTAGCCGAGGACTATTCTCCCAATGTTTGTCTCGAAGAGGTAGGCAGTACCGTCGATTAGTGCGGTGACATTGTTCTCGTTAAGATCAACAGGCACGAAGCCACGTGGTCTATGCTCCTCAGCGTCTTTCACGAAGGTCAGGTAGACTAGCAACTTCCTGCTCTTTCTGTCTAGCTTAATCCTCGCCTCCGAGGCAAGCCTCCAGCCCCTATTGATGTACTTCCAGTACTGTTTGTGCGGAATAACTTCGAGAGGTATCCAGCCCTTATGGGTAGCCACTTCGATAGATGTCAAACCACTTGCTCTCCACAGGTGGTCGTCCAGCCAGATAGAGACGCTGTTGACTTCCGGGTGCTCTCTTTCAGCCAGCTCTTTCTTCTTCAGCCTGAGGAAGCTCTTGGCTCTAGCAGAGGCGTCTTGGCACGCGGTGTAAGCGTAGTGTGAGGGTAGCTGAGGGTAAAGACTCCTCAACTCACGATACTTCAAAGCTTTCAGCCTTGTGAAAGACGCGACACCCTCCCTCACAGCGTACATTGTCAGTTGCTCGACCATGTTCCGGTACATGCCCTCGAGCTCGACGAAGACCCTGAACAGCCTCCGCGGGAGAGGCGGCGTCTCGACGACAACGGTTCTAGCCACTCTCGCCACCGCCCTTTTCGACCTCTTCCACTAGCTTTTTGAAGCCCTCAACGAGCCTCTTTTTCCTGTGGCTCCTCATACCGTAGAGCTTGCCAGCAAATGAGGTGACTATCGATAGTAGATCCTCCACAAGCTCCTGGTGCGCGTCCTTGGGCTCATCACCATAGACGACCTCTATCCTGACCCCGTACTGCTTGAAGAAGTACTCTAGGTACTCGAAACCAAAACGAGTTAGTCTATCCCTATATGTTACGACAACGACGTCTACCTGCCTGCTAACTACGTAGTTGAAGAGCTTAAGCAAGCCCCTGCGATCAGTCTTCAGCCCGCTAGCAACATCGCTTAAGACGTCGACTACCCTATAGCCCCTGGCAGAGCAGTACTGCGTGAGGTACTCTACTTGCCTCTCTAGGTCGCTCTTCTGGTCGCTGGAGCTGACGCGAGCGTATACTACCGCCCTGACCTCTCCCGCTGGAATGCCTTCAATGATCCTCCTGACCTCGCTCTCGGGAATCCTGTACTTTCCGCCAGCAGTCCTAATGGCTTTGATCCTGCCTTCTCTAACCCACCTAGAGAGAGTAGAATAGCTTATGCCAAGCCTCTGGCAAACCTCTTTAGGTCTAAGCAACCTCTCTGAAATAAGCAACACCAATAAACACAAACAAAACCAAAGCTCATAAACCTCACGCTCCATTATCAACAATGAAACAGCCCCGAGCCCCGAGAGGGGTAGGGGTAATGGGCCGGAGACCCGGCCCAGGGCTAAACCCTCCCAGAGGGGATGTAGCCCAAACCTCCCAGCCCTAACGGGCGGGACCCTCGCCCTTTAGGGCGGGGAGGAGGTCAGCGGGGTTTTCCCGACCCGAGCTCGAGAAGGCGCTGGGAGAGAAGGGGTTTGAGTACAGGTGGATGGGTGCCCTCGGCGCCCTCGGCATCAGGTACGAGAGCAGGTTCAGGTGCGTCGACTCGCCGACTTTCAACTCGTACGTCAACTACCTCGTCTTCAGCGAAGAGGCGCGGAGTGCGTTGAGGGAGCTCGCGGGCCTGGCCTCGGAGAGGAAGACCGCGCTGCTATGCCGCGAGAGGGACCCTAGGTTCTGCCACAGGCAGTATATAGCCGACTACCTGGTCCACCTCGGCTTCTCCATCGTGCACGTAGTGGGGAGCACGACCCGGAGGCACGAGCCAAGCCCGTGCTATGCCTACCTTAGTGTGGAGCCGGGCTAGGAGCCCAGCACCTCCGAGTACAGCTCCTCGACAGCCTTCTCGACCTTGGACTTCGGCCTCCCCCTCGTCTTCTCGAAGAACTCGAGAGCGATGTCGGGGAAGATGCAGTAGGTCACCACGTCCTCCTCGCTGGGGTTAAAGCCGTGCTCTAGGAGGCCCTTCCTACACTCCTCGAGGGCTGGCTTCAACAGGTCCGCCGGCCTGGCGTCGATCGGCTTCTCACCCTTCAACACCAGGTCTATGACCTCCCGCTTGATCGGAGCCGGTGGCCTCCCGTACATCCCCTTCACGTACTCCCTCACCTCCTTCGTGACAACGCTGTACCTGCCATTGACCACGTTGAGGAGGGCCTGTGCGCCCACAATCTGCGAGGTCGGCGTGACTAGGGGCGGCCAACCCAGGTCTTCCCTGACCCTCCTCACCTCCTCTAGGACCTCCTGCAGCTTGTCCTCAGCGCCGACCTGCTTGAGCTGCTGCATGAAGTTGGTGATCATGCCGCCGGGGATCTGGTGGTCTAGCACGTTTGGGTCGGGCATGAAGACCCTGATGTCCAGGAGGTCCCTGTACTTGGTGAACAAGACCCGCTCAAGGTAGGAGGATATCTTCCTTATCACGTCCATGTTCACCCTCGGCTTCAACTCACCTGGTAGGGCGTAGTAGAGTGACTGTATACCCGGCTGCCCCGTCCCATAGGCCAGGGGGCTTATCGACGTGTCCACGAAGTCGACTCCGGCCTCTACCGCCTTAACGTAGTTCGCTATGGCTAGCCCTCCGGTGAAGTGGCTGTGTACGTCTACCGGGATCTTCAGCCTCGCCTTGATCTCCTTGACCAGGTTGTACGTGGTGTAGGGGTCTAGTAGGCCCGCCATGTCCTTTATCGTGATGTGGTCTACCTCGAGGCTCGCGATCTCCTCGGCGAGCTTCAAGTAGTAGTCGAGGGTGTGGACGGGGCTCACGGTGTACGTTATAGTCCCCTGAACGACCGCCCCCAGCTTCCTGGCCTTCTTTATGCTGACTGCCATGTTCCTAACGTCGTTTAAGGCGTCGAAGACTCTGAAGACGTCTATACCGTTCTTGTAGGAGAGCTCCACGAACTTCTCGACTACGTCGTCGGGGTAGTGCCTGTAGCCCACGAGGTTCTGTCCCCTCAAGAGCATCTGGAGCTTGGTCTTCCTCACCCTCTCTCTAACGAGCCTGAGCCTCTCCCACGGGTCCTCCTTCAAGAACCTCAACATGACGTCGAACGTGGCCCCACCCCACATCTCGATACTGTAGAAGCCTGCCCCGTCGATTAAGTCCAGTATTGGGATCATGTCCTCTGTCCTCAACCTTGTCGCGATCAGGGACTGGTGGGCGTCTCGAAGAGTAGTGTCGACGATCTCGACCATGGATAGCACCCGGGACTACACAGCATGGTGTTATATATCTATGCTGACCCTAGATAAAAACAGGTATTGTCGTTGGACACAGTTTGCCTAGCCGACAGGGGAGCCTGCGAGGCTATAGCCTGGAAGGAAGAGGCCCCGGGTGGACCTGTGGGGAGGCACCGGCGAGTGGTGATCGTAGAACCCAGTCTCAGGTCTGCCCTAGCCCTAGCCATCGAGCTACTTGTAAGGGGTAGGCCTGCGAAAGTCGTGGTCGCACCGGCAGGGGGCGGCTTGTCCAGAGAGAGCCCTCTCATACGCGGGCTACTAGTCGCGCTGCTGAAACTAACCACCCCCTTTACCCGGGTAGAGGTCTACTCTTGGAGAGACTACGCTGTTCTGTCAGCGGCCCTCGGCAACGTTGTACGCCTAAACCCGTCCGCTGCAGTGTTCAAGGTGTGGAGAAGGCACCAGCCATACCCGGTCACGCCCGTAGTCGTCGTTGCTGGTGGGGAGCCCCGCGACCTGGACAGGATCGCGGACTACCTGTCCGAGAACAGGCTCGGGCTAGTAATAGTAGTCTCCCCGGCCCCCCCGAGGGCTGCGAAGGCGAGCCCACTCGTGGTCTACGTTGTCTCTGACTGCTACGGCGACGTCGCGTGGTCGGCTAGCATCTGCCTCACCCCTTCCACGTCGATACACTCTATTCTCGCAGCCTCAGAGTGTCTGAGGAGCGGGAGGGCTGTCGTTGCCCCGGAGGGCCTCCCCCTCCTAGTTGGTAAGAGGTTGAGGGAAGCCGTGGTCTGGGCTAGGGACTTGAGCCTGGAAGAGCTGTTGTCAGCCCTGTTGACCGCTATCAACAGGCTCGGAGACCTGAAAAAGCTCTTCCTCCGGGAGCGGGAGACAGCCTAGACGGCTCCGAATAGCCTGAACGCCATTATCTTCGCCGCGTCTGTCAGCATGAGTGTCACGGCGACCGAGTAGAGGAAGCCCACCACCACGGCGTGTAGTGGTATCGCGGGTATCACCCAACCTTGATAGACTAGTACAGTCCCCGCGATTATGTCGCCGACGATCGAGAGGGCCACGGTTAAGCTGGGCTTACTGCTCCAGAACCAGCCGGTCTCCCTGAAGTTGAGTATGTTGAAGAGCCCGGACAGTAGCAGGACGTAGAAGACGAACGTCCTTGTCTGGTCAAGCGGGAGGGCCAGGTAGTCGATCGCGATGTAGAGCGCTAGGAACAGCTCGAGAATCTTCACGAGGCCCAGCACCACGGATATGGTCACTAACTTCCGTATGTTCCACCTCTCTGGCTTCTTACTGGGCCTCAGCCTGTCGGTGCTGATCGAGAGGGTTACGAAGTCGTAGAGGAACAACATGAGTATCATGTGGGTCGGTGTTAGAACGGGTAGGCCGAGGAATAGCGTGGATATCGCGACGAAGTAGACGATCTGGAACGTCTTGACGACCTTGTTCAGAGACCAGACAACGATCCTCCTGTACACCATCCTGCCGAGCTTGATTATGTCCACTATATTCCTCAGCCCCGGCTTAGTGAGGACAACCGACGCCGACAGCTTCGCGATGTCTGTGGCGTTGCTCACGGCCACGCCCAGGTCGGCCCTCTTCAGTGCGGGGGCGTCGTTGACGCCGTCGCCCGTCATGCCTACTACGTGCCCCTTCTTCTGCAGGGCGACCACGATGTCGTGCTTCTCTTCGGGTATCACCTCTGCGAAGGCGTCTATGCCCTCCACGAGGCTCGGTATCTCCTCCCTTGGCACTCCCTTGAGCGTGACCACTCTCCCGCCTATACCGACGACCCCCGAAATAGTCTTAGCCACGTAGACGTTGTCGCCTGTTATCATGATGGGCTTGACGCCCATCTCCTTGATCTCCTTGATGAAGAGCGGTGAGTCGTCCCTGGGCTTGTCGTATAGGCCTAAGAGACCCACGACCTTGAAGACGCCGCTCTTCTCGACCCCCACCGCTAGGGGCCTCTCGCCTCTACTGCTCATCCCCTTGATCAACGTCTCGTACCTCGACTTGTCCAGGCCCTTGTCCATCTCGGCGAGTACCTGTGGAGCTCCCTTAACGGCCCTTACCTCTACACCGTTGACTCTCGCTATTGCCTCTGTCCTCTTGGTCTCGGGGCTGAAGGGCCTGAACTCTAGTACCTCGACGCCTTGTTTCGAGACGCCTTTTTCTTTGGCCGCTTCTAGTACGGCCCTGTCGATCGGGTCTTTGCTGTCATCCTCGGACGCTAACAACGCGTAGAGTAGGACATCTCTCTCGGAGTACTCGCTAGAGAGGGGTACGACCTCCCTGACCGTTATCCTGTTCTCGGTGATCGTACCCGTTTTGTCCAGGCATATCACGTCCATCATAGAGCCCGCCTCTATCGCCTCCAGCCTCCTCACGATGACCCCCGCCTTCGCTAGCTCAATGCTCCCCAGCGCGAGTGTTATAGTGGTCATGGCAGGCAGTGCTATCGGTATAGAGGCTATCAGGAGGGTTAGCGTGAAGGGCAGTAGGTCGAGGAAGCTCGTCCTGCTCATTACGAGCTTTATGGCTACCAGGACTATGAAGAAGACGTCGGCGGCCAGGAGGCCCTTGGTTATGCTCGCAGTTATCTCCTCTATAATCAGCCTAGGCTTGCTGACCTGGACTAGCTCGACCGTCTTCCCGTACCTCGTCGACACGCCCGTCGCGGTGACCTTGACTACCCCCTCACCTCTCAGTACCGTGCTACCCGCGTACACCTTGTCGCCCGGGTTCTTGTCGACCGGGAGGGACTCGCCCGTCAAGGCGGACTCGTCGACGATCAGGTGGCCGGTGACGAGCTCCCCGTCAGCCGGGACTACGTCGCCCAGCTTCAGCTTGACTACGTCGTCAGGCACTATGTACTCGGCGGGGACGTCGGTCCACTCCCCGTCTCTCAGGACTCTCACAACGACTCTCAGCTTGGACTTGAGGAGCTCTACAGCCTTCTCGGCCCTGTGCTCGTGTATAATGCCTATCACAGCGTTGACGAGTAGTAGGGCGACCATGACGGTGAAGTCGACGTACCTCCCAAGCACGAACGATATAGCGGCGGCCGCCTCGATGGTGTAGGGGGTGAGTCCCGTGAACTTCTTCAGGAAGAGCTTGATGAGGCTCTCCTTCTTCTCCGGTACGACGTTGAGCCCGTACCTCTTGATCCTCTCTTCAACCTCGGCTTTTGTAAGCCCGCGTAGGCTGCTCAAGTAGAGCCACCTCTACTCCGCGTCTACAACAAGTAGAATTATATTGAGAAGAGGTTAAGAGCCTACTTCGAGTGGAGCAGGTACACGTACTCGTCGTTCGCGTCCATCTTGAAAAGGCCGAGGAACGCGCCCCACTGGAGTATGTTCCGCTTAGCGTCGTTCAAGTGGAGGTGGTAGTACTGGGAGAGAACGCTCTCGTACTCGTCGGAGGTTATGACCTTCCTCCTGGAGAGCACGTCGAGTAGCGTGCTGAGCGGCTCTACCCTCTTGGCGTTCTCCCTCAGCAACTTCTTAACGTTCTTTATGTTGCCCGTCACGATTCTCTCGCCCAGCTCTGTGAGCACCACGTCGCCGTTGGGGGCGATCGCGACTAGCCCGAGGCTCTCCGCAACGTCGATTACGTGGGGCAGTATGTCGATGTTCTCGCCTAGCAGGTCCCCCAGGTTCATGGGGTCTGCCTTCCCGCCCAAGCTGTGGAGGGCCTCAACAAGGCCGAGTAGGTGGTCCGGTGTTAAGTAGTACGGTAGCACGATCTTCTTTGTATCTTGTGACAACCCCCTCTAAGCACCCCGGTGGATATATTAAATGCTCTGGATCCTAATAAACTTGACAACATGGAACGGTGTCTGCTTTGGTCCCGGAGCTCGTCGTGGCAACGCTTATGAGCCTCTACAGGATGTTCGCGGCATACCTTTTATCGCTCTTGATCGCCCTGTTTACGGGCATCGCGATGGCCAGGAACAGGGTCGTCGAGACGGTTCTCCTACCCATCCTAGACGTCCTCCAGTCCATACCCATACTGGGCTTCTTCCCCGTCGTCTTATCCGTGTTTGTCTACGCGCTGGGCCCGGGTGTGGGGGGCGAGCTGAGCGCAATAGTCCTGATAACGACGAGCCTGGTCTGGAACATGATCTTCGGCGTGTACGCGTCTGTTAAGTCCCTCGACCCCTCCTTCGACTTGATGGCCAGCGTGTACAGGATACCGCTCCCCCTTAAGGTGGCCTTGGTGTACGCCCCCGCCTCGCGCACGTCTCTTCTCTCCAATAGCATAATATCCTGGGCGGGCGGCTGGTTCTTCCTCACGAGCGCGGAGGTGATCTCGATGGGGTCCCAGACCCTCAAGCTGGTCGGGCTGGGGAGCTTCATATTCGACGCCTCGAACAGGGGGGACGCCCAGGCCTTCGCGGCCGGCATAGCAGTCTTATTCGCCGTCATCCTCGCAACCTACATACTCCTCTGGAACCCGGCTGTGGTGAAGTACACGGGGCTCGCCATACTCCCTGGTGTGGCGGCGGTCTACGACCTCCTCGAGAAGCTTACGAGGCTTTTCTGGGGGCTCGTGGTAAGGGCTGTCCTGAAACTCTGGGTCTACTCCAGGAGGCTCGCGCTACCTGCCACGGCCTTAATCCCGGCCGCTCTGCTGGGCCCCCGGGTGGAGCTACCCGGGGTCTCCGCCGTCACATTCTACGATAACATGGTCAAATACTTGGACATGTTCCTGGGCAACGTCTGGCTGACGCTGGTCAGAGTCTACGTTGTAGTGCTCGTCTCACTACTAATATCTCTCCCGCTCGCGTACCTATCGCACAGGAGGAGGGCCACGGGGCTGGCCGCTTGTACGGCTGGGGAGCTCCTGTCGTCGATCCCGGCCGTGATCTGGTGGCCTCTACTACTACCTGTCGCCCACATCGCCCCCTGGTTCGTCATGTTCTTCGTCTACCTCCAAGGCGCCCTGTGGTACGTGTACTTCAACGTCATGATCTTCGGGCTCCAGTACGTGAAGAGGGACGTCATCGAGCTGGCGGACGTGTACAGGGTGAGGGGGTTCCTGTACTTCAAGTCCGTGTTCATACCGGCCATGCTCCCCTCTATATTGACAGGTCTAATCTCCGCCTCGGGGGGTGCCTGGAACGCCTCTATAGCCGCAGAGTACATCGCACTCGAGAACTTCGAAGTAGACATGGGAGGGGTGGGGAGCCTCATAGACAAACTCGCGGCGGGGGGCGACGCGCTCGGGGTCTTGTTCGTAGCTTTATACATGAGCCTCGTGATAGTCTTGCTAAACAGGCTCGTCTGGCGCAGGCTATTCGCTAGGATGGGGTCGAGGTTCGTTGTCGACTAAGCTCACGCTCAGCATCAGGGGGCTGACAAAGAAGTACAAGGCTTCCGGCAGGGAGGTCCTGGTCTTGGACAACATAAGCTTCGACGTAGGCGAGGAGTTCATTGCCATACTAGGGCCCAGCGGCTGCGGGAAGTCGACCCTCCTCAGGATCATAGCCGGCGTGGAGAAGCCCGACTCCGGGACCGTGGAGTTCCACCTCGGGCACGAACCGAGAGTAGGCTTCGTCTTCCAGTTCCCCACCCTCCTGCCGTGGATGACGATCCTATCCAACGTAGCGCTACCGCTGCTCGCCAGAGGGGTGGGGGAGGGCGAGGCCAGGGAGAAGGCCAGGAGGGCCCTGACCCTCGTGGGGCTTGGGGAGTTCGAGGACTTCTACCCCAACGAGCTGAGCGGGGGGATGAAGCAGAGGGTGAACATAGCAAGGGCGCTCGCGGTCGAGCCCGACTTCCTCCTACTAGACGAGCCGTTCTCCAACCTCGACCCGCTTACGGCTGAGACCCTGAGGAGCGAGGTGCTCGACCTCTGGCTCTCCAGCGTCCTGCCCCTGAAGGCGATCATAATGGTCACCCACAACGTGGAGGAGGCAGTTTTGATGGCGGACAGGATCATAGTCCTGTCGCCGCGGCCCGCGAAGATCGTGAGGGACGTCCGGGTGGACATCAAGAGGCCTAGGAGCAGGAAGATGCCCGAGGTGCAGGAGCTGGTGGACAGGATATACGAGTACGTCAGCTAGCCGGGGGCCCGAGCCCCTCCCCCACCCCCACCGAGCACACGCTACGTATGCCACAGCGAACTGTAGACCGGTACGCGTGGCGGTGCTACCCGAGGCCCTCAACGCCGCTCTCCTAGCCCACTTGCCATACCCCAGTTCTAGGAGGCACTCGTTCACGTCCTCCTACCTCGCTTTGACAGTGCGAACCTCAGGTACCTAGGGGGCGCGACACCGCAGTTAAGCGTATACTGCGCCTGGTAATCCCCTCACCCCGCTATTTGCCTTGAAAAAGTCTCTGCGATCGGGGGCGCAATGGCCTCTCGACGGAATCCACTCGAGCTAGGAGAGGCGGCGGCCTAGTACTGCCTCGGATACCCGCCTTACCGTCTATGAAACGTATACCACAGCAGGACGCTACATGTAGTACCCGCCCCGAGCTACAGGTTGACCCCGCATAGCCGCCGTCGAGAGGGAATACCTCGTAGTGTGATCCGCAACCGGCTAAGCCCTCACCGCGACCAATACTAGCTTCGCGGCACGAGCTCGGACCATATCATGGTGAACCGAGTGCGAGACCTTTACCCACACCTGGACTAGCGCTGACACTTCAGCCCGCGTCCTGGGCGCTCTAATAGGCGAGGCGGTTATGGAAGTACCAGAGCTGGAGGGCAACGTCCTATAGACTGCCGTAAGGCCGTCAGACCAGAGACCTCCAAACTACCATGCCCGCCTATGAAAAATAAACCATATATAATCAGCAGGGAGTTATTAATCATGCACACTGCTTGGTGTTATATGTTGAGCTCCTTCCTCGAGGCTGGGGAATTCCCGGTCGAGGTCGTCAATATCGCCAGTAGTAAGGAGAAGGGCCCTGGCAGGCCGCCGTTCTGGGAGATGGTGTTCTGGTGGACTAGGAAGCCTCTCGCCAGCGCTAGGGCTGTTATACTGGCGAGCCTACTGCCCGCCGACTTTAACTCGAATACCTTCCTCAGGACGGTCTACCCGAGCTATCAGGGAGGTGGGAGGTTCGGTAAGACGCCACACTTCCTCAACCCTAACTTGGGGAACCTGAGTAGGGAGCTGAGGGAGAAGATAGGAAAGGCAAGGCTCCTCGACCCCTTCGCGGGCTTCGGCTCCATACCCTTGGAGGCTGTGAGGCTGGGTGTAGGCGAAGTCGTGGCAGCAGAGCTCCTGCCCACCGCCTACATCTTCTTGAAGGCGGTCTTGGAGTACCCGAAGTGGGCTTCCAGCGAGAGGCTGGGGGAAAGGCTCGTCGGGGACGTCGAGAGGTGGGGTATGTGGGTCGTTGAGAGGCTTAGAGAGGACCCGGATCTGAGAGAGCTATACGACGAGGACGTCGCTGTCTACATAGGCACGTGGGAGGTGAAGTGCCCCTACTGCGGCAGGTACACTCCTCTAGTCGGCAACTGGTGGCTTGCGAGAGTGAAGGGCGAGAGGGGCTTTAAGGCGCTTGCCTGGATGAGGCCCGTGTTAGAAGGAGATAGGGTCGAGATCAGGGTCGAGGAGGTCACAGACCCCGGAGAGCTGGAGTCCGCAACGCTGGTCAAGAGGGGCGATAAGATCGCCGCGGTCGAAATAAACGGGAGGAGGCTGACCGTGGGGGACCCGGCCCTCCAGGGAGACCCCAACATTAACGCAAGGAAGAGCGAGGCGATATGCCTAGCCTGCCACGCGAGGATCACGGGGAGCGGGGAGAAGTGGCACGTGAAGAGCTCGCTGAGGGAGTGGAACAGAAAGCTCGAGGAGTACCTCAGAGGAGAGATAACACTAGAACAGCTCAGGCAGGCACCGGCGAGGCCTAGGATACTCGTAAAGGTCAAGATACGGGGGGACAGTCTACACTTCGAGCCAGCCACAAGCATGGACGACGAGAAGCTCTGGAGAGCGCTTGAGAAGCTGAGGCAGATTTGGGGAGACCCAGACATACCAACAGAACCGATGACACCATACGGTGGACCCACCTTAGGAGATCCACCTTTGATCTTTAGAAACTTTTACAAGCTCTTCAACCCGCGCCAGCTCCTAACCTTGGTTAAGCTCGTCAAGCTGGTCAGGGAGGCCGGGAGGAAGGTCGAGGAGGAGAAGCTCGGAGAAGGCTGGGACAGAGAGAAAGCACACAAGTACGCGGAAGCAGTAACAACATACCTGGCAATAGCGCTAGTAAAACAAGCCGATTACAATAGTATAGTAGTAGCTTGGAATCCTGCGACGGGTTTTGGATCATCATTAGCATTACTACATGCAGGGCATACATTATCATTTAGAGGCATAGCTATGGCCTGGAACTTCGTAGAATATAATTTCATAATAGACAAGGTTGGTTATGAGAAGTTTACCTCAATGGTTATTGATGGTCTTTCTTATCTCGTCTCTGCTGTTAGTGGTAGTCCTAGTAGGGTTAGGGTTCTGCTCGACGATGCCACTGTTCTAAGTAAGCTCGGGGGCGAGAAGTTTGACTTGATCGTCACGGACCCGCCTTACAGGGACGACGTACCCTACGCTGAGCTCAGCGACTTCTACTACGTGTGGCTCAAGAGGGCCTTGAGCGACGTTGAGGGCTCGTTGCTCAAGCCCAGGTTCCACGCAGATGCCTTCTTCAGGGACGGCGTCGAGGTAGCTACTCAGTGGGAGTGGTTCGCCTCCAGGGAGGTCTCTCTCAGTCTAGGGCGGTGTAAGTACTTCGAGGGGCTCGCCGAGCAACTCTGTGAAGAGAAGTACAGAGAAATGCTCGCCAAGTCTTTCAGGGCTATGGCCGACAGGCTCAGCGAGGACGGAGTACTGGTAACCTACTTTGCCCAGAGCTCCAGGGAGGGCTGGATCGCCCTAATAGAGGCGGGGTTGTCTAGGGACCTCGCGCCCACCTCCGCATTCCCGGTACTGACGGAGAGCGAGGAGAGCGTGGTCGCAAGAGGTAAATCCGCAATAACAGCCAGTATTGTCGTCTCTTGGAGGAAGGTGAAAGAGGCGAAACCCGTTGACGTTGCCGCGGATTACGAGCAGCTCCTAGACAAGGCGGTCAAAGTGGTGAAAGAGGTCGAGTCCTCGCTCGCCAAAGCCCACGAGAAGGTCGCCCCGAGCATGTTCGGGGTCACGGTGTACGTCATGTCCTACGCGAAGGTTTTAGGGTTGCTGACCAGTGGCGGGAGGCCCGTGAAGTCCGGTAAGCAGGTGGGCTCCGGCGAGATCGCCGAAATCGCCTCCGAGCTACTCGCCCGCGCCTACGCGCGGGGGGCTGGGGCAAACCTCTCGCTCGGGGACTCGGTGTTCTACTTCCTCGTCAAAAAGGTTTTCGCGAGGGGCGGGGAGGGCAGGAGGCTCGCGTCCAGCAGCGACCTAATACTCCTCAGCTACGGTACGCAAGCAGGGGGGGCCAGGCCGCTGGAGGGGTTCTGGAAGAGGGGTATAATCAAGGCCTACGGGAGGGAGGAGGAGACAGAGGTGTCGAGTAGGAAGACCTACATCCTCGTAGAGCCCTCCAGGGCTGGCGACGAGGTGGAGCTAGCCGAGGTGCTCAAGCTCCACGGGGTAAACCCGGAGAACCCAAAGACCTTCAAGAGCCCCGTCCACGTGCTCCACGCCCTGATGCTGTACTCCATGAGGCCCAAGGACGTGTTCAAGAAGTACTACGACAAGGCCTACTCCGAGAACCCCCAGTTGACGTCTGAGGCCTTGGAGCTAGCCAAGGCGCTCTCCACCCTCGGCGGCGACCCGGAGGCGGAGCTGTCCCTCCGAGTCCTGGACTACGTAGGTGTCAGGGTCGAGAGACAAAACAGGGGGGTGAGCCTGCTTGACTACCTCAAGCGTTAAGCCATTTACCAGCGTGCTCAAGCCCAGGAAGGAGGTTCTCGAGGGCAGGATAATCGAGGCCCTAAGCCTCGCAGACGCTTACATAGCTAACGAGTTGAGAGGGAGGGTCGAGGGCGTCGAGAGCCTGCCTGAGAGCCCGCTGTACGAGCCCAAGGAGTTCCTGAAGAGGACATACTTTAGCGAGTCCATGAAGAGGGTCCTCCTGAACGTTATGGGGTCTTTAGCAGGTGTCCAGTACCTCTACAAAGACAAGGAGGGGCTAGACAAGTTTAAGGTACAGAATAGGATTCTAATTATACCCAGCCACCTAGGGGGCGGGAAGACCCACCTCCTCACCACCCTCTACTTCGTGGCGAAGCTGGTTAACGAGGAGGGGGCGCACGCACTAAGGTACCTGGAAGTGGACGATAAGACAAGGAATGCGCTCAAGCACGCTATAGACGTATTAGTCCAAGCGGGTAGGAAGATACAGGTAGTCGCCCTAGTAGGAGACAGGAAGTACCTCGCGCCCAGCCCGCTGAACCCCGTGACCGTCGACGGAGTGAAGGTCAACACTCCCTGGGGCCTCCTCGCCCACCTCCTACAAGAGTACGATAAAGTCCGCGTAGGAGACGAATCCTTCGCCGCCCCCTTCACCGATGAAATAAAGAAAGTACTGCGGGACAAGACCGTGCTGATACTCATAGACGAGGCCGTAGAGTACTTAGAGCACGCCACGGGCGTCTCGCGTAGAGTGAAAGACTACGACGAGTCCTACATATCCTTTTTAAAGCGGCTCGCTGAGGCTGTCAACGATACGCCAAACAGCGTGTTGGTAGTCACTTTACCCGCAGAGTACAGAGAGGGACGGCTAGAGCCTGGCCCCCAACACCCTGAGTACGTGAAGAAGATCTTCGCTGAATTAGAGAGAGTTGCACCACTGAAGCTACCTCCCATGGAGAAAAAGGAAATAGTGGAAGTGTTTAAGAGAAGGCTCTTCGAGAACGCCTACGAGAGTGATGCCAAGAGGTGTGCGGCGGAGGTCGCCGAGGAGGCTTTTAATAAGGCCAGTGCGGACAATGCCCTCTCGGACGCTATCAAAATCAGGTACGGAGACATCGCCGCTTTCAAGAGGAGCCTGGAAGGGCATTATCCGTTCCACCCGTACTTTGTGGAGACGCTCGTCAACATAGCCTCGACAAGCCCAGAGCTCGGGCTGACCAGGCACTTGATATCCTACGTCGCGAGACTGGTAAAGGAGGTCTACGACACTGCATCACAGCGTAAGAGAGAGCCTCGTACAGCCCTATTCACAACCTGGCTCATACCGCTCGACGCGCCCGAGTTCAGGACTGACCTGTTGAGTAAAATGCCATCAGACGTCCAGAGCGACTTCCAGAGGATCTACGAGGAGGACGTGAAGAAGAAGTTCGGGCGGAAAGTAGAGGAGTATATATGGAGCTTGGACCCCGCCTCTCCGCAGGAGGCCCGCGACTTCGTAAAGGCAGCCGTCGCTAGGACGGTCTGGCTCACGTCTATACCCGGGCGGGGTAGCAAGAGGAGCGAAGTTGCGAAGCTCTACCCAGTATCCAAAGAGCTACCCGCGCTCGTCTACGACCCGCTCGCATTCCAGAGGGTCTTCATGGCCGACGTCGTCAACGCCGTCGATGAGCTACTAAGCGAATCGACCTACATGGTCAAGACGGATGAAAACAGGGTGCTCTACGCTAGGATCGCAGACTTGACCAAGATACTCCGCGAAAAGTACTTGAGTGTAACAGAGCACGACGCCCTCTCAGTTTTAGAGGGTTTAGTTAACGAACAGGCCATCAAAGGCGGGAGGAAGATCAGGAGAGTCCGGCCGATCACCTCACACAAGTTCCTCGAGCTCGACCTGCTCAGGAAAGAGGTCGAGGAAAACGATGATCCACTCGTGCTTATGTACATCGGCTTACAGGAGCCCGACCAAAACCTAGTCGAGTCCCTCTTGTCGAGGAACAACGTGCTGTTCCTGCTCCCCGACTACAACATGGACCCCATGGATTGGGGGCTGATGTACACCGAAACCATCAAGGCGATCGCCGGCAGAGAGCCCGACACTATGAGGGACTTCTTGCTCAACCTCCTCAAAGTCGTCAAGGCTGTCAGGGACTTGGCGAACAACCGCGAGTACCTTTTGGAGGTCGTGGGCGAGGAGCACCTGGACGATACACGGAACAAGCTGAAAAGGTTAGAGGAGGAGGTTGTAAGACATGTCGTGCTCGCGATATACACCATGATGAGGAGGGTAGTTATAGGGACGCGGAGGCAACAGTACGAGGTGGAATTGAGGCCCACGGAGGGGGTCAGCGACTTATCGAACATAGTGAGGCTACTAGAGGGGGCACTGGAGAGGAGAGGCGTCATAACTAAGTGGGAGTGGAGCGACGTCTACAACCAGCTCAGCGGGTTCAAAAAACTGTGGGACAGCAACATGAGCCTTAAGGAGCCGATCAAGGTCAAGGACCTCTGGGATCAGCTACTCAACGCCCGCGATGTAGAGCCTCACATAACGGGCTTCAGCGACCTCCTCGACGCACTGAAGACCGCGTACGAGAACTGTATGATCGCTTTCAGGTACAAGGGCGAAGTGCTGTGGATAGACTACCCGTTCTCCGAGGCCGAGGCGGAGCAGTTCTACAGGACGGGTAGGAAGTATGCTTGCAGTTGGCAGAAGGACGTCGCAAACAAGATGGAACGCCTCGGCGCCAGTGTCAAAGAGCTGGAGGCCGTGCACCCAAGCTTCGTCCTAAACGAGTACCTCGAGAGGCTACGTGCCAAGGCATCCACCAAGCCCGGGGAGAGGGTGGTACGTAGACTCGCAGTGTACATGCCCGACGGTAATAAAGTGGACCTCACGACCTTCCTCGAAACGTCTAAACAAAACATTGTTGAAGCTTTGTCCTCCCACCCAGTGGTACTCGTGGAGGAGACCCCGCCAAGGGTCTTCAATATGAGGGTGACTAGTGTCAACGGGAAGCAGCTCGGGAAGGAGCCCGTCGAGCTAGGAGGGGAGGGGGGTCTGGAAATCGTCGTTGAGGGCTCGATGGAGAGCGCCGAGGAGTTCCCTGTGGAGATAGAGCTCAAGGCCGTCGAGGAAATATCGAGACAAACGGCGTCCAGCAATAGAGTGGAGGCGAGATCCAAAGGATCGTTTACAGCAAAAATAACGGTGAACCAGCCAGGCGAGTACATCGTAGTAGTCACAGCTAGAGACGCCGCGGCGCCCAAGGGTTACAGGACAGAGGAGGTCCCGGTTGCCAGAGTCAGGGTCAGTGGAGAGTACTGTGTCAGTCGGTCGGTGAAAGGCGTGGACTTCGCCAATTGGGAGCCTCCAGTTGGCGTGAGGCTCGAGTTGACCAAGCTCAACATCGAGGGCCGAATCCTTAAAGGCGCGATCAAAAGTCTAGCAGACCTATTGAACTCTCTCAGCACGTACAGGATTTACGCAGACGGCTACGTTGAATTGGAGAACCAGGGCGAGGAGCTGAGGATAAGCTTCAGAAAGGCGAGCACGAACAGGCTCTCCAGGCTCCTACAGTCGCTGGGCGTGGACGTGGACGTGTACGCTAAGATAGAGCTCCAGAGCGCCGGGTCAAACATCAGACTGGCCGACCTTATAAAACTCGTTGAGGACAGGTTTAAGTCTCTCGAGGCCGTGCTGAGCCTGGATTACAGGGAGTGCAGGAGCGTGTGAGCATGGGGTTGCAGATCGGCGCGAACCTTAAAGTCGTGATCCAGCCCGTCCCGGCCAAGAGGCCGTACTACATGCTCCGGGTGTACGACGAGGGCAGACTATTCCTACAGGCCAAGAGGGTGCTCAAGCCCGAGTACGTCTTGAAGTGGGTTATCTACAACCAGTCTCTCATAGAGGGGGACTTCATGAAGATAGAGAAGAGGAAATCCGGCACCGTTGTTATTTCTGTGAGCAGGGCGGCTGACAGGCACTTCAAGCTCCTGCTCTTCCACTCGCTCAGCGTCCTCAACATAAAGTCGTCCAAGAAGGCCGACTGCCTAGCTACTTGTTGGTCCAGCATAGACGCTATAAGCCCCGTGATCGACGCCTTGTGGAGCCTCATGATGGTCGTTGACACGAGGAGGTTCTCCAGCCTACTAAGAGGATATTGCTTATGCAGGTAGAGGAGCCGGCGCTACCACTGAAGGGGGTTCTCAGCCTAGTTCTAGAGCCGTTATTCAAGTACAACCCTTTCTTCAGCCTCTACTACAACCCGTTCTCGTCCCCTCCAGAGCCCCAGGTTGTCTCGAAACCGTACCTCAACTTCCTCCACCAAGTCTCCCTAGTATTGGACGTGATCCCCAGGAGAAGGGTGAGGCTTCTAATAGGGGACGAGGTGGGGCTCGGCAAGACTGTCGAGGCCATCCGCCTTATCAAGTACCTAGCCATGGTGGGTGAGGCCTCGAAAATCCTGATCATCGCCCCAAGAGCCCTTATCCGGCAGTGGCTCTACTACGAGTTGTGGGACCTCCTTCACGCCCCTGGCGTCCTGAGGGTGCTTGGTAAAAAGACGGTGGAGGCAGTAAAGAGAGAACTCGAGGAGGGTGGTAAGCCCCTCATAATGGTAGCACCGCTGGACTTGGCCAAGCGTGGCACGGCGGACAAGCACGCCTATGGCCGGTACAAGCCTTACATCGAGGTACTGTCTAGTGTAGACTGGGACCTCGTGGTGTTGGACGAGGCGCACCAGGTCGGGTTCACAGGCCCCAAGCCGAGTCTCAGAGTGAAGAGGCTGAGTCCCATCCTCAAAAGAGCCAAGCACTTGATCCTACTATCTGCCACCCCTTCCAGGGGCACTCACAAGGACATGATCTTGAGGATGTCCCTTCTCATTCCCGACGCAGACACTGCGCTGCGAGAGCTAGCCGAAAACCCCGAAAAGCGGAAGAGACTCTACGAGGACGCGGCCGGTCTACTAGTCTACAGGAGGACAAAGGAGCACGTCAACCTGGCAGAGGGCAGAGAGGTGTTTACGAAGCTCAACTCCTTCATGGCCCTAGTCAAGCTAGGCGAGGCAGCGCAACTCTACGAGAGGCTCGGCAAGCTCCTAGGGAGGCTTCTAGGCCTGTTTGGCTCCAACGCGAACACCCTGCTAAAGCTGGTGTTGTTGAAGAGAGCGCTTTCCAGCCCTTACGCCTTCCTGAAGACGTTCATGAAGGTGGTGGAATCCCGCTCCACTCCAGAGCCCGAGCTTAAGAGACTACGCGTTTCCGACCGCCTCGTCGAGGAAAACCCCGACGCTCTTGTAGAGGAGGTTCTCTACTCGACTATCAGGTCCGTACCAAGCGAGCTCCGCGATGAAGCAGCACTCCTCTTGTCCGAGTTCCAGAAGCTATACGAAGCCGGGGACCCCAGCTTCAGGGCCCTGGCCTACTTGCTCTACTACTCCGCGACTGGTAGAGGCGGGGCCCCGAGCGAACTGAGAGGCGACTACATAGTGTTCAGCGAGTACAGCGACACTGTGGACTACCTCTTCTCGAAGTTCACGGAGTTCCTGAAGGGCGTGGGCTTCACCGAGAGGAGCGACCTACTCGACAAGTTGCTGGGAGGAGTTTCCGAAAAACTCTCCCAGCGGGCACCATACGCGAGGCTCAAGAGGCTCGAGTCCGTGAGAAACTCGTTCAAGGTTCTCGAGGGACAAGGCAAGTTCTTCGTCGTGGGCAAGGTCTCCTCGAAAAACCGTGAGCTCGTCTACGCGCTCCCGGCCCTCGGCGAGACGGCCGGTGAGGTGCTGGGGGCTGGCGTAGTAAAGGTCCTGTTCAGTACCGACGTAGCCTCCGAGGGATTAAACCTCCAGGAATTCAACGTCGTCGTGAACTACGACGCGACCTGGAGCCCTGTGAGGAGGGAGCAGAGGATTGGTAGAGTCTACCGTCTGAGACAGACCAGGGACTGCAGCGTAGTCGACTTCGTCAGGTACACCACTGTAGAGCTCGCGTTCTACGAGAAGCTCGTGTTAAAGCTTCTCAACATGCTCGAGCAGAAAGTCGCCACGAGGCCGATCGAGAGCCTGCTGGAGCTATACCTGGAAAAGGAGGGGTCTGGGGGCGGGGAGAGGCTCGTGGTCTCCGAGAAGTCTATCGGAGCCGCTCTGCTACACGTGTTCGAGGGCTACTACGCTAGGAGCCTCCCCATCGAGCCCCTCCTCGAGGAGGCCTACAAAATGCTGCTGGAAAAGCTGAGGACCTACAAAGACCTAGCCGAGTCGCTCACGCCGAGTTACGAGGAAGTGCGTAGGCTCCAGAAATATGTCTGGCATTTCACGGGTTGCTCCAGCCACGAGGAGTTCCAACGAGTTGTCCTCAGACTAGTGGAAGTATTCCTCGGTAGGCGCTATACGGAGCCTTCCAGGGCGATCAGGGAGCTATATAAGGCATTGGTGGGTCAGAAGCCCGCGACCGACCACGTGGTTGTTGTAAACGAGAGTGGGCTCGAGGAGGGCTATATCGCCGTAGTCGATTTCAAGCTCGGGGGGACGACCAGGTTTTCTACCCCGGTAGCTGTTCTGAGGAGAGGGGGCAACGTCGAAGTTCTAGTCGGGCTACAGGTACTGGACTGGCTGGCTCAGAAGCAGTCTGAGGGTAGACTTGATGTCCTCAAAGCAGATTGGGTGGGTAGCAAGCCACCGAGGATTTTGGAGGATGAGGTCTCTAAGTTAGCCAAGAAGCTGGACCTGCTATTATACGAGCGGCTCTGGAAGAAGCGGGATAGACTCGTAGAGCTCACAAAGACCAGGCTCGTAGACTTGGAAAGGCTGGAGGCGGAGGTCGAGAGCCCCTTCATACACGTAGTTGGAGTCGGAGGCGTCGAAGAGTACGGGATCGACTGGCAGTCACTGCCCCCCGAAAAGAGGGAGTGGATGGAAAGGGTTAGCGTTGAGCACGTCGCCAGCTTATTCAGGGAAAGGGGCTGTAGGGTTCTCGAGATTAATATAGGGAAAGCGAAGCCCTACGATGTACTCGTAGAGTGCCCGGGACCTGGTGGACCGGAGAGGCTGGAGGTCGAGGTGAAAAGCCACCTGGAAAAGGTCTTCGTCGCCGGCTTAACGGATTGGGAGACCAAAGAGGCAGAGAAGAACCCAGCGAAGTACATTGTCTGCAACGTGGCTGGGTTGAAAGAGCCCGACAGGTCTTCGTGGGTCACTGTTTGCGGAAGGTACGCCGACCTACCTAAGAGACTTGTCGTCCAGGTTAAGGAGGAGAAGCGGGCCATCATCTTCTTCGGAGGCCGCCAGGACGTTTAAGCGGCCTGTGAATGGAGCTGGGCGGAAAGGCCTCCCAGCTAGCCCTCGACCCCCGCTGGACTCCCGGGCGCAGAGGGGGTTTTGTGGTTGCCGCGGCTCAGCGTCGGGGCTGCCCAGCCTCTCCGCGCTCGCTGCTTCCACCACGCGGACGGGGCTGCTGGCGGCGGGGGCTCGAACCCGTGTATGCTTTAGATCCCCCGGGCCATGTGTAGGGGTTGGCGGGCTAGCGGGGTGTAGTGGAGTGTCGTGCGGCCAAGTCGGCGCGAGTGAACTCCTTTCCTCTGTCAGAGAGAGGGTCGTAAGGTGGGCTCTGGAGCACAGGTTCGACTACCCTTGGAGAGTGGAGAGGACGCCGTACAGGGTTCTGCTCGCCGAGTTCCTTCTCAGGAGGACCACAAGAACAGCGGTGGCCAGGGCCTTCCAAGCCCTCGTCGAGAGGTTCCCGGACGTGGAGTCGTTGCACAGTGCCCCCCTAGAGGAGGTTGAGGAGGCCCTAAAACCCCTCGGGCTGTACAGGGTGAGGGCCAGGCAGTTGAAGGAGCTCGCGGCCGTTATCGTGGAGGAGTACGGTGGCAGGATACCCGACTCGTGGGAGGAGCTGGTGAGGCTGCCGGGGGTCGGCCGCTCACCCGAGAGCGGTCTTTGACTGCCTTTCATGTTTATCGATTGCCGCCCTCGGGTTCCCCGCGGTCTCCCCGAGCCCCCTCACCGCCCTTCTGGAGCGGATCTCGGAAACCCGGGGTCACCAACAGGCTTAAAGGGAGTTGGGGTTTATAAGCCTATCTGGGGAATCCCCACATGAGCTACATCACAATCGCCTTGCCCTTCAACATCGGTGGAGAGGTCGCTGGCAAGATACTGTCCACGGCTTGGCTATTTAAAGCGGCTACTCACAGAGTGCTCCACCTTGCCAAGAGCTCGCCCGCCCTTCCGGGCTCCGACATTGGGTGGAAGGCGACCTTCAGGAAGGACGCTTACGCGGTCATACCGAACCGCAGATATGCCGACGGGGCTGTAGTATTAGTCAGGGGGATATACGAGTCCTGCAGGGAACTCGGAGTAGACTTCAGAGGAGTTGAGCTGGGGGATTGGCTGATGTTCCAGCAAGCCGAGAAGGAGTACCCCGCAAGAAACATAACCCTGAGACCGGGGGGAGAGATCCACGTGACGACCATAAGCTACAGCGGCGCAGTCGAGAGAGTGGTAGTCAAGCCCACTATCCCCAAGAGCTACGCCGCTCTCGTCGAGAAAATACTCGAGGAGAAGCAGGAGCACGCGGCTAGAGTCGTCGTCAAAGGTTACGGCGTCAGAAAGGGAGTTGTCTGGGTCAGCGGCGAAGTGCAACTGACAATTCCATTGACCTTTTACTACAGGCACATGGCAAGGTATAGAACCAACAAGGGGAGCCTCTACGGAGGCGTTGACGTAAATGTAGACAGAGTAAACTTAGCGATAATTGACAACAGCGGGGAGCTGAGAGACACGTACACGTTCTGGTTTAGAGAGGTCGTCGCCAGAGGCTATCCTATGAGGAGCGCCAGATCAGTCATTGGCATGAGAGTCCACGAGTTGCTCGAGTACGCCTACCACCACGGCGTCAAGGTACTGTTCCTAGAGAACCCTGCAGTTCTCGGGCGGCTCAGGTTGCTGTGGGCTAGGAGCACGGAGAGGGGGAGCGAGAACTACAACTGGAAGGTGAGCACCTTCAGGAGCTCCATTATAGAGATGATCGCATTGAAGGCGCCGCTCTACGGCATAGAGGTTGCCTACGTGAACCCAAAGGGAACGAGCAACTCGCGAGAGCACAGCGAAGCCATGAAGAAGCTCAGGCTAGACAGGCACGCGGCCTCGGCGTACCTCATAGCGCTAAGGGGGTTGCGAAGCAAAGTAAACGAGCCCAATGATCATGAATTACGTTACAGCCCTACACTGCGGGGGCGCTTCTAAGCTTCGCCTACGGCAAGCCCGCGCCAGTGGTGGACGGGAACGTGGCGAGAGTGCTCGCCAGGCTGACGGGGCACGCCGCGAGGAGGTGGGGGGACTACCTGGCCCCCCTCCGTAGGCTGCTACCCGAGGACAGGCACCAGGAGTTCAACTACGGGCTGATAGACCTCGGCGCCCTCGTCTGCCGGCCCAGGAACCCGAGGTGCTGGGAGTGCCCTCTCAGAGACCTCTGCGCCTACTACCAGAGGGCAGTGGGGGAGGAGGCCTGCGCGCGGCGGCTAGAGGAGGCCTACGCAGAAGTCCTTCGCCCCTGAAGAGGCGCGGCTTGCGCGGTCTAGGCCAGCTACCCGTCGCGGGCCTCCCGCTCGCTATATGCGGGCGAGGAGTACCTCGAGCTCCTGGTGTCGAAGAGAGTGGTAGAGGAACCACCCGGAGACGTGGGGCTGGCGGTGTCAGAGTAAGCCGTCTACAAGCTTTGTCAATGACCACTCTATTGCTCTCCACCCTTGTAGCGTAAAGGCGCTGAGCGCCGGGCCCCCTACTGATGCCTCTTATTTATCTTCGACAACGAGCTAGACTGGCTTCTGGGGGTTTACCAGGCTCATCAACAGCTTAGCGAGGTTTAGGTCCCGCTTCGACAGCTCTGCGTTGAGTAGCTCGTAGACAGTCCTCCTAGTCTCCGGCCTTACATGGGCGAGAGAGTCGACGTAGTCTAGGGGCGTGGGGAAGCCCGTCGACCCCGTCACCCCGGAGAGCGCCGCTAGGACTTCGGGCAACCCCCAGCCCCCTGCCTCGTAGACCTCTACTTTGACCGCGAGGGGGGATACGGCGAGGCGCGGCTTGTAGAACACGACCTTCACCTGGCCCGCCCACGAGCCGTACACGGTGTTCAGCCTCTCGAGCCACTCGAGCCTCGGGTAGAGGGCCCTCGCCACCTCACCGCCCGCCCTCCTCGCCGCCTCTGCCAGCCTGTCCCTCAGCTCCCTGTAACTCCCGAGGACAAAGTACTCCCCGGGCTCGAGCACGAGCGACATTAGGAGCCTGTCGTTGAGGGGTATCCCGCCCGCCCTGTAGACCGCGGAGATGTCCCTGGAGTAGCTCCTCTTCAAGACCCCCACGAGAGGCGTGCCGGTCTCGCCGGCCAGTCTCATCGCGTTCTTGGTCTCCTCCGCGACCCGCCAGTACGCCGCCCACTCCTCCTGCGAGAGAGTAGGCTCGGCCTCTACCCCGCCCCTGTAGAGCAGCTCCCCGTCGACAACGGCTATGTCGAACCTCGCCCAGCCCTCCTTCTTCTCCTCGAGCCTTTTTACGAGGGCCCGCCTCTCGAGCAGCCTGGCCTCGACCTCGGTCAAGTCCCTCGTGGAGTAGTGCCTGACATGGGCCACCACCCTAGGTGGCCCGCCGCAGGAGTGCCCCATTAAGACCTCGGCGACCTGTATGACGCCTATGAAGCCTCCAGCCACCTCGATCGGCGGGGCCGTGAAGCCGCTGTCTACACTGTAGAAGCAGGCTTCTCTAGCCTCGGGGAACTTGTTTATCAGCCCCTCCTCGCGGAGCTCCTCGCCGAGCTTTAGGACCTCGTCAACGCCCTTGGCCTGCTCGAAGACCGTCTCCGCGGCCTCTCTAACCGCCTCGTATACGACCTCGGGGGCTACGTAGACCTCCTCCTCGCTGCTCATACGGTCTTCACCTTGATCAAGACTGGGTGTCTCAGCGGGTTGCCTAGGCCAGCGAAGTAGAACTCCCTCTCCCTCAACAGGGCAATGTTCTCCTGGGTTATACCCCCGAGGTCGAGGTCGCCCTGGAGGTTCTGCAGGTCGCCGGGTGTCTGGAGCCTGCTGAAGAAGTAGGTGTTGATGTTGTTCCTCACCCAGGTGCTGAAGTCCACGACCCTCTGGCTCACGAGGACCAGTCCAAGCCCCCACTTACGCCCCTCTCTCGCGGTCCTCTCTATTATGTCGACAGACCCGCACTCCCTGCAGGCGTAGTTGTGGGCCTCGTCTACGACGACGAGCGTGTTCACGGGCGTCTTGGTCTCGTCGATCCTGTCCCAGAGCCTACCCAGGACGGCGTTTAGTATAGAAGCCCTCTCCTCGTAGTCCACAGTGCTCAGGTCCACTACTAGGACCCTCTCCTTGTCTAGCCTCCCCAGCAACTCCCCTACTGAGAGCCTCCTCCGCTTGAGGGACTCGAAGAACCCCCTCGCCTTAGACGCTAGTTTGACCCTGTACTTGGCGGGGGTGGTCTTCTTCGCCCCCAGCGCCTTCGCGACCGATGACAAGACCTCCCCGAACTTGGCGAGGTCCCAGTTAACATGCTTCAACGCTTCCTCCGGGTTCGTGCTGAGGAACTCGGAGATTATCCCCTCTAGCCCTCCCTCATCGGTCCCGCCCTCTCTCCTCCCGAACTGCCTCACCTCGCTCTGTAGCCTGGACTTCACAGCTCCCGGGTCTCCTCCCGCGACTATGTAGGCGATGAGGGTGTAGAAGAGGTAGGCGTCCTCCTCCCTCTCCTTCACGATGTTTGCGAGGTGGTTGTAGATGTCCTCGACGTCGGGTAGTACCTCGTCGGCCGATACGGCCTTGTCTGGGAAGTAGGGCTTGTAGTCCAGGCCCGAGTGGTCGAAGACCAGCACCTTCCAGTCCGTGTTGGCGAGCACCTCCTTTATGAGGGCTATGGCCAGCCTCGACTTCCCTGTCCCAGTGGCCCCCACTATCCCTATGTGGTACGGGAGGCTCTTCGGCGACAGGGGGATCTCGATACCGCTGTACTTGTGGCTCCCGACGACCAGACCCTTCTCCAGCTTCAGGTTGACGTCGCTGGGTGACTCGACGAGGTAGACCTCGCTACGAGGAGTGGGCGGCTGCGTGGAGGGCTCTAGTGAACCGTCCTCTCTCAGCACGCCTATGATCCTCACGGCCGAGGTCTCGAAGACGACCTCCCTCCCCATCCTCGCAAGGCCGGGGTTGTCCACTACACTAGACCTAAGGTTGGGGCTCAAGAGGGGGTCCTGCATTCTCAGGTTGCGGAGTACTCCCAGGTAGTTCAGGTTCTTGGCCTCGTCCTTCACGACCACGAAAGCCTCCTCTTTCGCGTCGAGCTCGCACTGCTTGTACACCTGGATTGGGGCTATAGCGGCCGAGGAGCCGCTGGCCACGACACCGATAGGCTTCATTTAGACCACGACAATAGTTTTGTCATCGTGGTCATATAATTGTTGCTCAGGCAAGAAGCGTGGGATAGCCAGACCCGTCTGCACCGAGGCCGCCGGAGTACGCTCGCCGACGTCGTGGCCGGCGTGGTGGAAGGCCCTCCTAGTAGTGGGCGGTTTAACGGCGAGAGGATGCGGAGTGTTCAAGTAAGAGGTTTTGTTTACCGCTATCCAAGTTTTTCTCGGAAAAGATCGCTTTTCAGACAAGCTCTAGGAGCCAATTGCCCTTCCGCACGAGATGCGGCGGCTTAAACGCTTATAGAAGACCTCAACTTAGGGTTGTAGACCTCCTCTAACCCTACCCCGAGTAGCATGAAGCCTAGGACTAGCCCCAGCAGCATTAGCCCCGGAGGGGTGAAGTACCACCAGTAGCCCGCCGTGAAGCTACCGGAGGTGTAGGCGAAGTGTAGTATGGTCCCCCAGCTTATGTCGTTTATGTTCCCTACGCCGAGGAACACTAGAGCTGCGTGGGAGAAGATCGCGTTGGCGACCGAGAGCATCGAGTTGGCGAAGACTACTGGGGCTACTATGGGGAATATGTGCTTGAACATTATCAGCCTGTCCACGGCCCCCATAGACCTAGAGGCCTCGACGAAGGGCCACTCCTTAACCGTCAACACCATGCTCCTTATCACCCTGGCTATCGGGCTCCAGTTAAGGAGGCCTATCACCAGGATGATGTTGAGGAGGCTCGACCCGAGGAGAGACCCGATGACTATCATCAGCATGACAGGCGGGACTATCAGGAGGAAGTCGGTAATCCTCATCAAGACCTCGTCTACTACACCACCGTAGTACCCGCTGACGAGGCCTACGACGGTGCCCACGAGGATCGTCACGAGGGTTGCGAAGAGACCTACTATGAGAGACGTCGAGATGGCGTACATGTTCTCCGTGAAAAGGTCTCTCCCGGCGTCGTCTGTCCCGAACAAGTGCTGTGGGCTGGGTGGCTGGAGTATACTGTTGATGTCGGTCTCGTAGGGGCTGTAGGGCGATATAAATGGCGCTAGGATTGCGAGGGCCACGTAGGCGAGTATCACGGCAAGCCCCACCCTGCTCTTCCTGCTACCCACTACTGCGTTGAGGGCGTTCTTGAAACCCCCTACCACCACACCTGTCCTCAACCCTAAGCTAACTCCTATGGCCCTCGCGAGGCCTCCTACAGCCCTCGAGAGCCCTCGCCCAGCCATGTACGCTCACCTACCTGTACTTTACTCTAGGGTCTAGGAGACCGTAGACTATGTCCGCGAGGAAGTTGGCGAGTAATACGCTTACCGTTATGACTAGGAAGCCTGCCTGGAGCAGGGGGTAGTCCCTGTTCGATATCGCGTCGAAGATAAGCCTCCCGACCCCCGGCCAGTTGAACACTGTCTCGGTTAGCACGGAGCCCGTCACGGCTGTGCCGAGGCTGACGGCGGTGAGACTCACGGTGGGGAGCATGGCGTTGGGGAGTGCGTGCCTGCTCAACACCCTCCAGCTACTCAGCCCCTTCGCGACGGCAGTCCTAATGTAGTCCTCGGAGAGGACGTCTAGTAAAGCCCCTCTGACCGTCAGAGTGAAGCTACCGTAGGAGACCAGGGTGAGTGTGGCGAGGGGTAGAGCTATGTGTGCGAACAGGTCTCCCAGGTAGGCGAGCGCGTTGTTGTGGTCGACACCGTAGTTCAGCATCCCGCCGACGGGCAGCCTCCAGTAGTTTATTGAGAGGAATACGAATATCCCGCCAAGCCAGAACGTGGGTAGGGAGTAGAGGCCTAGCGAGACGAAGGAGACGAAGGCGTCTGTCAAGCCGCCCCTCTTCCACGCCGCTACTACTCCCGTAGCCACCCCAAGAATGATCGAGAGCACGGTGGCGGGGATGACCAGTATCAGCGAGTTGATTATCCGGGGTATAAGTATCTCCATTATAGGCTTCTTGTACGCGAAGGAGATCCCCCACTCGCCTCTGAGCAGGTTCCAGAGGTAGACGAAGAACTGCTCCCACAGAGGCTTGTCCAGCCCGAACTTGTGGTACAGGTAGTTTATCTGCTCGGGCGTGAGCCTGGGGTCTCTGAATAAGAGCATGATAGGGTCTCCGGGGAGTAGCCTGAACAGTACGAAGTTTACGAGTGTTATGATAAAGAGGGTCAAGACTAGAGTAAAAAACTTCCTCAGGAAGTAGTTCCTGTAGGCCAAAGGCGTCACCTCCTCTTCAACGCGTAGACTGTGAGGGCCGCGATTACGACTATTGCTACTACTCCAACAACCAACCACGTACTGGAGGGCTGGGCGCTGGACTGTAGTGCGGGGGTAGTGGTACTCATGCCTGTGGGAGCCGCTGTGGGGCTACTGCTCGTGGGATTGTAAGTGGTGGTCGACGGTGAAGAGGAGGCCAACTGGACGTTCAGGAAGGTCCTCCAGTCGCTACCGCCGAAGGGGCCGGACGGCCAGTCGTAGTCGAAGCCTGTGAAGGCCTTGCTGTGAGCCTGGACAGCCCACACCTCGCAGAGCGGTATGTAGGGGAGGTCGTTGTGGAGCATCTCCTGGAGGCTGTAGGCTATGCTCTTAAGTTCGTCGAGGCTGGTCGCGTTGTAGAGCTTCTCAAAGGTGGCGTCGTAGACAGGATTGGCGTAGCCGGAGTCGGACACTCCTGTCAGCTTCATGCCGGAGAGGAAGACGTTGAGGAACAAGACGTCGTTGGGTGCGACAAACCAGTCCCATATGTCCGTGTCGTGGCCCAGGACTATGGTGTCGTTGACCTTCTTCCATATTATAGCGGACATGCTACCGGTGTCCATCGGCTGGACGTTGGCCTTAACGCCTATCTGGCCCCACCACTGCGCTATCACCTGCGCCGCCTTAATCGCCTCGGGCATGTTGCTGGGGACTAGCAGGTTGTACTCGAGCCTCACGCCGCTGGGCGACGCCCTCACCCCGTCGGCCCCCAGCTTGTAGCCGGCCTGGTCTAGTATCTGGGCTGCCAGCGTGAGGTTGAAGCTGTACGGCTTCAAGTCCTTGTCCGCGAATATGTTGGTCGAGGGCATGACGGTGCCCATCGGCTCTCCGGCGCCAGGCCATCCTATCCCGCAGACGTACGAGACGTTTATTGCGTGGGCGAGCGCCAGCCTGACGTTCAGGTCTCTCAAGGTGGGGTTGCCTGTGCCGTTTGGGTCAACGTTGAAGGCCAGGTAGAAGTACAGCGTAGGCGGCGACTTGAACAAGTAGAGGTTGGGGTTGTTAGCGACCGTTTTTGTCAGCGTGGAGGCGATGTAGGGGCCGACGGCGTCTATGTCCCCAGCCAGCAGGGCGTTAGTAGCCGAGGTGACGTCGCTGTAGAACTTCACGATTATCCTGTCGACCTTGGGCAGCCAGCTGGGGTAGTAGAAGTTCGGGTTGGGCTCTAGGACAGCGTACTGCCCCTCCTTGAACTCCACGACCTTCAACGGCCCGCTCCCAATAGGCGGGTTGTCTGGGTAGGTTGAGGGGTCGCTAATACTGGCCCATATGTGCTTGGGGACTATGGGTATGTTGATGGCGGCCTCGAGCATGAAGAGCGTGGGGCTCGTCACGTAGAACTCGACCGTGTAGTTGTCTAGGACCTTGATGCCCTTAACCATGTCCACGTAGGGCGAGAGCGAGCTCCAGCTCTGGTTGGCCAGGTAGTAGCTGTACGCTACGTCCTCGGCGGTGACAGGGTAGCCGTCTGTGAAAGTAGCGTTGTGCACGAGGTGGAATATTACAGTGTCCCCCTTGATCTCCCAGCTCTCCGCTAGGTCGGGTACGAAGCCCGTGTAGTTCTCCGTGGGCCTCACAAGCCTACTGTAGACGTCGAGCGTTAGCCACACAGAGATCGTCGCGTAGGTGGTGAAGGGGTTGAACGTGTCGAAGCTAGTACCTCCCCACCCGACCCTGAACACCTTGGTGGCCTGGGCCACGCCCACCTGTGTGACTGGTAGTATGGAGGCTAGCACAAGAGCCGCGACCAACACCAATACTCCGGGTCTCCTCAAGCACACCACCCTATAGGCGCGGGTTGACCCGCGGTACAGGTATTTAAAGAGTGCTTACGATCGCGTCAAACCCTATACGTGAACGTGTAACAAATGTAACATACAGATAGATCATGCGAGGAGGGGCTTTAAGACGGCCGCGTAGAGGTGCCTGGCAGCCATCGCTAATAGGGCCACGCCTATCCCGATCAACATCAGCGTGTAGAACTGCGTGGAGATTACGAACCCGAGGAACGAGAGGAGGGTGAGCCAGGCGTAGTCTATTGAGACGTGTGAGACGTAGTACCCCAGCTTAGCGAGCGAGCGGGCTTCGCTGAACACCTTCACTACAGGGAGGCCGACAGTCAGCCACCAGGCTATGAAGTAAGCGTTCAAACCTGTCAACAGGAAGCCCGCTACGAGTGCCGACAGGAGAGTCGTGGCCCCCGCGGCGTTGCTGCTGGAGGGGTCTAGTGCGGACTTGAACGTGAGGTAGGAGAAGTAGAGGGCTGAGGCGACGAAAGCAGCGTCTAAGACGAGCCTGACTCTCCTATTCCGTAGAGCCCCGCCTACACCTTTCGCAAGGACCATGGTGAAGGGTAGCTCGAAGGCCATGTGCCCTGTCGCTATCATGAGACCCCCGAGAGCCCCTACGTAGGCCCCCGAGGCCACTGCGGTAAAGGAGAGTGGGCCCGGTGCAAGGGCGCCAGTAGAGCTAACCGCCATCACGCTGAGGAGGTTCTTCTTGACGCTCATGTCTAGACGCCGTTGGGGAGGGTTTTAAAGTGGTTCAGATTAATAAGCGTGTATGTACATCCTGTTTCAGTGTTGAAACAGGTAGAACACTAACCAATGGTGTGCGGCCGTGGAGGAGAAGAAGGAGTCTATCACGGGTGTCGTCGAGAGGATCGTTGAGAACAGCCCGCTTCTCAAAGAGTGTCTGGCGTCCGGTGTCGCGAACTACTCTAGTATGGCCAGGATGATCAAACCCGTGGTAGACGAGGAGCTGGGCTTCGACGCGTCTGTCGAGAGCATTAAAGTGGCCCTTGTCAGGCTGTCGAGGAAGATGAGCCCGCTAGACGTGTCGAGCGTCGAGAAGATCCTCAACGAGACGAGTATCGAGGTGAAGACCAGGGTCACCGTCATGACCTACGACTCGAGCTCGACCCGAGACGTGCTGCGTGTCGTCTCGGGCGTCCAGGGCGCCCGTTTCCTGTCGGTGGTCACTGGTATAACGAACGTGACGGTGATGGTTGGCGACGAGCAGGCTAGGCTATTCACCGAGGGCGTTGGGTCTAGGCCGCTCTTCCACCAGGGAGGGCTTACAGCAATAGTCCTCGTGAGCCCCGTGGAGAACGTTTACACGCCGGGGCTAATAGCGTACATAACCAGCCTCCTCGCCCAGGCCGGGATAAACATTATACAGATAACCTCCAGCTACAGCGAGACGGTGATAGTTGTCTCCCCGGAGGACACGATGAAGGCCTTCAACGTACTCAACGACGCGATCTCGAGGGCCAGGAAAAAGTCTGGGAGGCGGGTTTGACGGCACGTCTCTATGGCGGAAGGGCTTCTGGCTTTACTAAACGCGTTTACGCCCAGCTCCTCAGCTACCCTTACACTACCCCATGCTAACTAGTTGTAACCCCTCATCAAACGTGGCACCAGGCGATACGCGAAAAACGGGTGGGAAAAACAACTGTGGTAATTAAACCTAGGCCGCTAAGGGAGGACGACCTGGACTGGGTAGGTCTTGCCGCTCGCGGTGTGTAGCTTGATCTCGACCTGCTGACCAGGAGAGAACGCCAGCGCCTGGCCAGAGCCTTTCGGGATGTACAGCTGTATACTTGTGTCTTGTCCTGGAGAGAGCGTGATCGGTAAGGGGGTCGGAGACGCGAGTGATATAGTGGCCCCTGCTGGAGATGTTAGCGTTATGGACGTGTACGGTATCCCGTTCACGAATATCTGGTCTATCGTGGCCGTCGTTGTACCAGCGTTTTTAACGGACAGGTATACGTCCCACCCCGCCCCGCCGGTTCTCGCCAGAGCGTAGGCGTTGACTATCTGGAGGTTCTCGGTGCCGGTGAAGCCCCCGACCAGGCCTGTCATCCAGAGGGCTACAGCGATCGCGACGGCTATTGTCACCGCGACGATGATGACGGTGGCTATGACCGGGCTTATTGCCCTCACGTTTTCCACCCCCGGTATAGTAGTATTGGCTGGCTTAACTTATAAGTGTTACAATAATATTCCTGCGGAGATTGCTTAGGGTAATATTCGGGTATTAAACTGTCTCTTTTCACCATAAATGTTCCCTTTACCTCAACACTTTTATCCCGCCCCTTACAAGATTTTATTTAGGTCGACAGCTATGCTTAGGAGGCTATTCGGCGGTAGGCCCCTGCGGGGGCGTAGAGGGCCCAGTATCGAGGTTGACACCGCGATATACGCGGGTGGCAAGTACTACACTGCTCTCCTCCTAGAGCTTGTTAACAAGCCCGGTGTAGTAGCGAGGATCGTGGACGAGATCGCCAAGAGGAGAATCAACATCGTCAAGGTGACGACCCCGTACCTCGTGACAGGGGACAGGGGGCACCTCCTGATCATACTCGAGGACTGCGACGAGAAGTGCGCGGGGGAGCTCAAGAGGGTTCTCGAGGGGATGAGAGAAACCGTCCTCGCGGTGGAAGCGGCGAGCGGCATGGACATATTCCTATTCCCGAAGCTGGGCGAGCTCAGGTTCTTAAACGAGAGGGGGCTGGTCCTCTCGGCGGGGATGGTAGCGGAGGCCCTTAGAACGGCCTCTAGGAGCGTCGGAAGGACGGAACACAGCAGCGTGCTCAGGTTCGCCGGGAGGGGCGTGGGGAGGTACGTGTACCAGGGCGTGTACTCGCTTATGTCGGCCCCGCAGTCCCCCGAAGCCCAGTTGAAGCTCTCCCTCGACTTCCTCGTAGACATGTTCAAGGCTCTGGGGCTGGGGGACGCGGAGTACGATGTACGCGGGTTGGAGGTCAGGTTCAAGGTCAAGGACAACTTCGAGTGTGCGGCAGCTAAAGAGGCTGGACTCATCGGACCAACAGGGCACTTCACTAGCGGGCTGATCGAGGGGTTCCTCGAAGGGGTCTTCGGTAGGAGAGTCGAGGTCGTCGAGGAGAAGTGCATAGCGCGCGGCGACCACCACTGCGAGTTCAGGGCTATGATGTACGAGGCGATCCCCGGGTAGGGCTACACCATCTCAGCCTAGATCCCCTTTCTAAAAGCCCGACCTGTTTTAAAGGATCCCTAGATCCAATGGATCAGATCGGGTGTGTGGAGTGTCCGAGACTAAGACCGCCAAGGAGATAGTCCTCGAGGTTTTGAAGAGAGAGAAGAGGCCTTTAACGCCGAAAGAGATACAGAAGCTGACAAACCTGAACTACAACACTGTGAGGGGCAGGCTACAGGACCTCAAGAAGGCGGGGCTGGCCGTGAGGACCGAGCAGGGCTGGGTATACAAGGAGAGGAAGTAGCCTTCGTACCGCGACCGCCATCACGTTTTTAGCCACCTAAACACCATTTTTCCCACAAGGTGGTTTGTTGAGCCTTAGCAACCTTTCCTGGAAGGAGATAAGCGACCCTATTTACGGGCACGTCTACTACAACAAGGAGATCGAGGAGAGGGTTTTAGGCACACTCCCCGTCCAGAGGCTCAGGTACATACTGCAGTTGCAGACAGCCCACCTCGTCTACCCGGGGGCAGTCCACACGAGGTTCCAGCACAGTATAGGCGTGATGCACCTCGCGGGCATAATGGCCGAGGACGTCCTCAGGAAGCTTGTGAGGTTCGTGGGGCCCGAGGCCCTTGGTGGCTACAGTATAGACGAGCTCGTGGAGGCGGGCAGGTTAGCGGGCTTACTCCACGACATCGGCCACGGTCCGTTCGGCCACACCTTTGAAGAGGCTGTGCTCTGGCGTGGGGGCGTCGAGCCGGAGGTCGCGAACCACGAGAGAGTGGGGCTACTGGTGTACAGGCACACCTTGAAGGACCTAGTAGACAGCCTGGGTAAGAGGAGCGGGTTCAGCGACCTGGCGGGCGTAGTGGAGGAGCTGCTCGGCCCGGAGGAGCCCCGCGCACCCGTCCTAAGGCTTGTGAGGAGGGTGATCAAGGACAGCTACTACCCCGCCGACGTCCTGGACTTCCTGAGGCGGGACAGCTACTACGCGGGCACGGGCGAGTACGGGTCTATCAACTACGAAAAGCTGGTCAAGAACACCTACCCTAACCCCAGGGACGTCTCGGAGCTGGTGCTGGAGAGGGGCGGGCTCGGGGAGTTCAAGGCCTACATGACCGCCAAGGCGAGCATGTACCACCACGTCTACTACCACAGCGTTGCTAGGGCCTTCGACAGGATCCTCTACGACATACTCGTGCTACTCGACGAGGAGCTCGGGTTGAGGAGCGCCGTCAACGCTGTTGCCAGGGGGGAGGTGAGGGACTTCCTGCTCCTGACGGACGCGGGGCTCTACGACCTGATGCTTAGAGAGTCGGTGAGGGAGGGAAGTAGGGTGGGCCAGCTTGCGAGAGCGCTTCTAGTTGAGAGGAAGCCGTCGTGGAAGCGGGTGGGGAGGGAGGTGGTGGTAACGCCCTTCAAGAGGGGTTGGAGCACGCTTAAAGTCCTGAGGCTGGCCTACGATAAGAGTATCAGGGAGAGAGTGAGACGAGAGCTCGAAGAGGAGCTCGCGGGGGCTGTCGGCTTGGCGAGGGAGGACATCTGGGTGGACGTCGTGGACATTACACCGCTACCTAGGAGCGTGATCTACTCGCTCAAGGGAGAGCCGCTCATAGCTCTCGGGACCTGCGAGGTGTCGGGGAACAGGATAGTGCTGGACAACCCGCTAGACCTTGTCGCGGAGGGCTTACCGCTCACGGTGCTGGTTAGAGGCTACGTTAGGAGGGAGAAGTACAGCATGGACTACGAGCCCAGGTTCTCGGCTGTGGTCAACGACTACCTCGAGGAGCTGGCCGGCGAGATCCCAGAGTCGGCCGTCGACTTGGAGGCTTACCAGCACATGAAGATAACCTCTTGAGGTGGCGGCCGTGGGCAAGGTCGTCCTCTACCTCTACCCCATGTTCGAGGAGTACGCGGTTAAGGCCTTCTACTACAGCGACGAGGGGAGGCTCGCTGAGACCTGGGAGTTCAAGGAGGTCAAGAACGTCGTGATAACGGCCAAGCAGGTCTCCCTCAGCAGGCAGCTGGCTAAAGAGCCCCTGGCAATAGTCGTGGACGTCGAGAGGCCTGTAGTAGAGTTCAAAGGGGGGGTCCTGAAGATCGCTGGTGGTGGCCGTGAGTAGCGTAGTGGGAGAGTTCCAGGTGGAGTCCTCGAAGAGCAAGAGCGGGAAGCACGTACTGTACAGCAACGTCTACGTGTACTCGAGAGCCGCCTCCAGGATACTCCCCTGCGATAAGTACATCGCGTCATCCTCCGAGGCCAAGCCCGTGTACGTCAGGGGTAGGGCTAAAAGGGTCAGCTTGAGGGTCGAGAAAGGGGACTTCGTCATCTACGTGTGGATGGTTAGGAACTACCTGAAGAGGGTGAAGGGGTATATCCTGCTGTTCAACCACAACGGCGAGCTTGTCTACAAGGCCAAGTACGTCGACGGAAGCCTACGGAGGAGCGTGGGGAGCCCTGTCTACGCGTGGCTCGTGAGGCTGTTCGTGGAGCAGCTGAAGATCCCCGTGAAGGAGACTAAGTTGGGTGACGAGGGTGCCTAGCATACTGGAGCTCGCCGAGAGGGTCCTGAAGGCTTTCAAGCACTACGAGGCCTTCATATTCGAGGCTAGCGAGCTAGCGCAGGTGAGAGAGCTGGTGGCGAAGAGCGAGCTCACGGGGCTCGTGGTCATAAGGCGGGTTGACCCGAGATACGAGGACATCTACATCATGGCCCCCTGGTCTCTGGACTTCGAGAAGGACTGCCTGAGCAAGATACAGCAGCTGCTCGCGGAGGGGAGGCTGAGCCCGGAGGAGTACAAGAGGAAGAGGCTGAGCCTCCTAGAGCAGTGCGTCAACAGCATGGAGAAGGAGAGGGCTAGGCTTATAATAGGAAAGTTGGAGAACTACATTAAGAGCATTAAAGGAGCCTGAGATGAGCAGGCTTCAAACAGGTCTAAGGGCGCTCATGTACGGTTACGTAATAAGGGTTTTCCCCATCGTCTCCCTAGCGGGCTTTGTGGTCTCTGCCTACGGGTGGTTCAGGCTATACCAGTGGTCTAAGAATAGGGCTCTTATACTCGCTCTAGTAGGTGTACTCGCGATCATCGGATTAAACGTAACTCTGGTGCTGACACCTCCCCAGCAGGTTACGGGTTTGTCTGAGAACATGACTTCGAGCGAGATGGCCAACGCGCTTGTAGCCCTTGAAAACCAGCTGGAGAGCCCGCTAACAGTAGTGACCTTGGTGGTACCTTCCATAGGCCTACTCTTCGAGTCTACGGGGCTCATACTCCTCCGCAAGCTCTACAACGGGAGGCCCCCTCTCGTAGCCCCGGCGTTGCTAATCGCCTACGGCCTCCTCTTACTCGCCCCCCTAGTCTATTTGCCCTGGATAGAAGCGGGCATCAAGTCTGTTAGGGAGAGCCTCGTCAACGGGAGCCTAAACACGACTACAGCGCTGAGCAGCCTCGGCCAGCTATACCTGCCCTTCAATATAGTCGAGTTCGTGGTCATGTTCACAAGCCTCCTAGCATACATCGTCCTAGCGTTCTTCTTCTACAACATGAGTAGAAGTGCTGAAGAGTAGGGCCTGACTCTAAGCCGCGTGCGTTGCCTCGCCTACCAGGTGAAGTAGAAGAAGTAGAGTAGGGCGCTGACAGCGATCACCACGAGGTAGACTACGGGCTTCCATCTCAAGACTTTCGAGCCGTCTAGCGGCGGGACTGGGAGCAGGTTGAAGAGCGCGACCCAGGCGTTAACGTAGCCAACGTTGTAGAGGAGGCTCACCAGCAGGGGGCCTACAAGACCGGGCGCGAGTTGGAGTATGCTGACCGAGACGATGGAGACGACGATGTTGTAGAGCGGCCCCGCTAAACTGACCAGGCCGTCTATCCTCCTCAACTCCTCCCTGTCGTATGTGAGAGGCGAGACCAGCGTGAACCCTGGCATCACGAACTTCACCGGGACGAAAGGGAGCGAAGTCGCCAGCGTGACGAGGAGCCCTATAGGGGAAAGGACGTACCTCGACCAGCAACCCATCCTCCTAGCCGTGTTCCTGTGAGCCAGCTCGTGGGGTATTACCGCCAGGAAAGAAGCTACCGCCGCTACCGCGAAACAGGCAAGGCTGCCCCCCAGTAGGCAGCCCGAGCCGAAGGCCAGTGAGACGGCTACGCCCCCTATTAAAAGTGCCACCGGCTCGCTGAGACCCAGCAGCCAGCTCATGGCTAGACAGCTCCCGTGTAGAGGGATTGGCTCTCGGCGTAAAAAGCGTTGCCAGGAGCTAGAATTGCGAGGTGGGGCTAGACTACTGTGCCCGGCGGGAAGCTGGCTCTCTCGTCGCCGAACAGGTCGAAGGGTATGCTGTCGACCCAGTCATATGAGGGCGGATTGGTGTTGACATAGAACTTGAAGACTAGCTTCAGCCCGGTCAGTAGGTTGAACCCGTATATCTCGACCCCTAGGAGGCCCGCCCAGAGGAAGGCCACGGTGACCTTCCTCCTCAACATGTCCAGTGCCGGCTGCTTTGGGTCGGGGAGTGACAGGCTGTAGGGTGGTGGGTAGCTGTCGTCGCAGTAGGCTGAGCTCAACACGAGATACCTCCAGACAGCGACCTCCTGGAGCCAGGGCCAGTAGTAGCTCGGGCTTATTGGTATCCTGAAGACGAGGTACGTGGTGCCGTTCCCGTAGTAATACGCTGCTACAGGGGTCATCGTTATGTTACCCTTGTTTGTCTGCGTGAAGTTCAAGAGGGCCAGGCTCCCGCTGTATACTGTCAACCTAGTCGTGTTCGGGTTGACGATGTAGCTTGAAGGGACGCCGTTGAAGTTCGCGTAGGCTGTAACGTAGACGGGTAGGTAGAGCCCGTCGTACTTCCAGTAACCCTGCTGGAAGACAGCTGTGTAGCCTATCTCCACCCACCTCGTAATCCTCTTGTACCCGAGATAGGGGTTGTATACGTCAACAGTGACGTTGACGCGTAGCGCGACCCTGCTGTAGGAGGAGCCCGTAGTGATGTTGCTGGCTATAGTCGTGGCGTAGGACGCGTTCACTATAACCCCCGAGGGGTACACCGTGTAGCCGAGGGTATTCATGAGCCCAGCCCAGTTCCTCACCGTATTGTAGAGACTAGAGGCAAGGAGCGTGGACACGGACTGGGCCGAGAGATTGACAGCATTGTAGAACCTGGCGAAGGACTGGTTGAAGCCCCGCGAGGTGTAGTTGGACTCGCATAGGCCGTAGCACACGTAGTCGTCGTAGTTGTAGACGACGTCCCACCTCATCGAAGTAGGGCACCTCTGGAAGTTCCCTGAGACGGGGTCGTAGTACCACTCATATTTCGCGCTGCTGTTAAAGCGAACCAGGGATGACTGGTAGCTGAAGTACTCTGCGTAGTTGCCCCAGAAGGTAGACGTGAACAACGAGCTCGCGTTACTACTGAGCCTCGCTAACGTGGACAGTATGATCGAGTCGATCTCGTCCCCTATCACGCCCCAAGCCGCTTGCTCGGACCCAGAGGGGGTGGACACGTAGTTTAACGTTGAAGTCGAGTAGTATATGGTCGCCACTATTAGGCTTAGGACGAGCGCTAGGGCCACGACTACGGGCATCTCCCCCCTCATCACGGAGCCACCCTCACAACGTAGAAGTATACGAGCCCATCTCTCGTCTCTCTCATGTACGTGTAGACCCTGTAGTAGCTGGAGGACTGAGACGACCTCAGCTCGCAGTAGTCCACACTTAGAGTCCTCCCGGTCTGGAGGTCGATCACTGTCACATTCACGAACACGTAGGAGACCCCCGTAGAGTTCTTCAGGGCGTACGCCAGCTCGCAGGCACTCCACGTCATCTTGGAGCCTATGACACTGTAGACGTTAGACCCCACTTCCATCACCCTGTAGGAGGAGACGCCTGATAACAAGTTCAAGTAGAGGATGGAAGCTACGGCTACGAGGAGCCCTATCGCGGCGATGGATGCGATTATCTGGACTTGCCCCTTCACCGCTGCCACACCTTCACGTCTACTACGTAGTCGAATACGCCGAGCCTAACGTAGAAGGTTGTCTCCCAATAGCCGCTCGAGGGCGGTCTCTCGCCTACGCTGAACACCCCCCTGTAGACGGGTGCCGTTATCGAGTTCGAGCCGTCGTAGAGTACCGTCATGACGAGGTTGGATATGGGGAGGGTGAGGTTCCTGGTGTTCGCCCAGCTACTCACGTAGACCGGGTTCGAGCAGTAGTAGTTGCCGGAGTACCACTGGCACGTCAAGTTGACTGTGACATGGGATTCGCCCACGAAGGTCCTTAAAGTGCTGTATGTCGAGTTCCAGGCTCCAGTCAACCTCGAGTAGTAGCCTATGCTACTCCGGTTCAGCGTCACGTTGTCGTAGCTCCCCGGGTTGAAGACGACCCATACGAGCGGCTCGTAGTAGGTCGAGCTGTACGCGTTGAACGTGTTGTTTGCGTAGTAGAGCAGGGTCGTGTTGTACACGGTTGAGAAGTTCGGGTGGTTGTACGCCTTTACTGTTGAGAGAAGACTGTTAGAGACCGCCAGCATCACGTTCCCTGAACTAGAGTACAGGTAGGCCGACGCGGACGGGTCCTGGAACCAGTAGTTGACGAACCTGGCAGAGGACGACTCAAGGACCGCCACAACAGCCTGTGGGGTGTTCTGGAGCGTGAAGGTGTAGGTGTAGGTCCCCGAGCTAGGGTCGAAAGCGTCGGGGCTCGCCTTTGAGAGCGTGCTCCAAGCGCCGCCTTTAAATACCAATAGTACTGCGAGCGTCCCGTTGTATAGGGTCTTGACGACCAGGCTACCCCCGCTCACGGTGACGCCCGTGATCCCGGAGGAAACAGTGGCGTTAAAGCCGTACCTGCTGTAGATGGTCTCGCCCACAGCGCTCTTGACGTAGCTCACAATGCTGTTGTAGAGCTCCGGAAGCTCCGGTGTAAGGTTACCGTTGGAAAACGCGTTGCTAAGGGCGAGCGATACGGCCGTGGCGTATATGTCTACCACGTTCGTCTGGGGCGTCCTGACTAGGGGCTTGTAGTAGACGTTGACCATCATGTTGAAGACCGGTATTACCGAGAGTAGTATTATGAACGCCAGCACGTACTCGACTATCTCCTTCAACTACTCCTCGCCCCCTTGACCATTACAACGACAACCTCGTCGCCCGAGGGCGTGACAACCAGTGCCACGTCTACTAGGAGCTTGCTTCCGAAGACAACCACCGGCCTCAGAGAGTAGCTTATGACAGGCATAGAAGGCGGCGATGCGCTCTCTACCGGGCCGAAGTACACCGAGGGCTCGGGGTAGACGAAGGGCCTCGCTCTCACGTAGTAGTAGAAGCCGGACGTGGGCACTGTCTTCAAGTTGCTGTACCCGTTCGCCGTCCCTATTACCACTAGGCCCGTGTCTACGTAGCCGTAGTAAACACTGTACAGGTAGAGGTAGCTGTACGACGAGTTGATGTAGTAGGCTGTAGTGTTGTATAATACGTAGTACGCTGTGCTGTTGAAGTAGGCGACCCCCGCGAGAGCCAGAGAGCCTATGCTTACAGGGATGTTGGTGTTCAGCCAAGCGTCGAGACTCGAGTTCTTGAACACGACCGTGTACTGAGGGGTGTCCCCCTGGGCAGGCTGGCCGGATGCGTGGACTGCCACCCCGTACTGTTGGACAGGTTGTGTCAGCTGGGGTAGGAACCTGAACACTGTACCACCTGATATAGTCTGGTTCAAGACGAAGGTCGTCACGATGTTGCCCTGGTCGTCGTAGACGACTATGTAAACTGGTGTCGTGACCCCCAGGATGGGGTTCAGGGAGACGTCGACCACGGCTACACCGCTCTCGTTCGCCACTGCACTGTACGTCAGGTTGTCGCTGAACAGGGTCACGCTCCAGCCGGCCGGCAGTCCTACGAAGGTTATGGTTGTCAAGTCGACTGTCTGCTGGGCCGTGTTGTACCTAGCGGCTACGAGGTCGTCGTAGAGGGAGTTCTCTGGCGTGTAAATGCTGTAGGGGGAGACTGCTACGGCTCCCACGTAGTTGGGGTCTGAGGGTATTAGGCCGCTCTGCTTCGAATAGAACAGGAGCGTTCTCCCAGTCTCCGCGTCGTAGACTCTGACCGTCAGGTGGTTTGAGACTCCTGGGCCGAGTATGTCTACGTATATGAACACCCAGCAGGGCTCGTCGAAGCCCTTCGGGCTAGCAGAGTCGACCTTGGTCCAGGTCTTCGCGTTGTTCAAGTCGCCTATCCACAGCTCCAGGTCCTCGCCGCTACTGTTCACCGCGACGAAGAAGTTCTTGAAAAGGCTGGTGTCCTGGGCCAATACGAGACCTCTCAGGACATCGTCAGGTTTAACCAAGACCTTGAACAGGACCTGGTACTCCTCCTGCCCTCTAGGGGCGTTGGACGGCGGGTTCCACCTCACTATCGCAGCAGCCCAGTAGTCCGAGTTGGAGATCGTGACTTTACTGTAGTTGTAGGCGTTTAAGAGGGTATCCGACTCTGACGACACTATGCTCCAGTTACCGTAGATGACCGTGTAGTTCGAGAGGTTGACGAATGGGTCGATGACAGGGGGGATGAACTGTACACCGAACCACTGTAACCCGCCTGTTATGTTGTAGAGGGCTAGCCTCCAGTCCTGGTCGTTCAGTGTGAGAGGCGCACCGTAGCCCTCTACTATCACGCCCTGTCCACTAGGCGTCAGCGTCAAGGGTGTCTTGTAAAACAACGTGAGCAGCGTGGGGGATGTCTTGCCGGGGAAGGTCGCGTTAACCGCCACGCCCGACAGTCCGCTGAGGTTGTACTGCGTTATGCTCCAGCTAGTGGCGTTCACTGGTAGTATGCCCCACGCACTCTGTATCGACTGCTGATCCACGCCGCTGAAGTTGTAGAACACCGGGAAGACCCCGGGGTCGCTCCTAGACGTCGCAAGGGGGGCACCCCAGTACATGAATATCGTCTTGTTCGTTTTGGCGGCTAAGTAGGGGACCTGAACCCACACGACGGCGTTGGTGGAGTTCCAGTACTCGATCCAGTACCTGAGCGGCGTGACACCGTCGCTGTCAGCGAACCTCAAGTCGTTGTAGGAGGGTGTGAAGTTGAGGAGACCGTAGGTGCAGCGGAGGCTCGACGGGTTAAACACTACTCTCACCAGGTAGTTCGTGAGGTTTAACCCGGAGTTCTCTTTGACGTAGAGGGCCTCCCTACACAGCCAGGGAACCCCCGACTCCGCGTAGCCGGTGTTCGGGTCGAAGCCCACACGCGTCGCGTTGTAGACCCAGCTCCCCGTCGCGACCATCACTTGCCTCCCCTGGAGGTCGGCGGGCTTCAGCACTAGGCTGACAGACCAGACCTTGTTGTCTGGTGCAGCGGCCACCACATAGAGAGCCGTCGGGTCGTAGTCGGCCCTCTGCCTAATGGTGGGGAAGTACTGTGCTAGAACACTACCGTTACCGATGTAGACGTTGTAGCCGGCACCGTAGTAGACCTCAACCGGGAGGTTGAGCGTAAGGAGGCTACCATTGGCACCCGATATCAGGAGGTTCCTGAGGGAGCCCGCGAGAATAGACGAGACAGCGCTCAGCACGTTCTCCATGTTCCTCCTGTTCATTACGTCGACTGTGGTGAACGCGTACAGTGAGAGCGCGACGAAGACGGCTATCAATGCCGCGAAGCCTATCAAGTGCGTGAGGACGGGGGCCGGCACTAGCCCATCACCACCGTTACGTTGACTACCGTGAGCGAGACTGTCACAGGTCCACCCGTGTACTGGCTATATATGTCCCTCGGCCCCAGGGTAGCCGGGCTACTGAGGGCCGGGCTCTTCACCACTACTGTGAGGTTGTAGACGTTCGAGTACCAGTAAGTAGAGGAGCTGGACGCGTACACCTCGGCGAACCCCCTGCCCGGGGCTAGCACGGGGTTGAGTACTACGACCACTACGTTGAAGTAGTAGAACGAGCCCAACCTGTCGAAGGTCGCCTGGACGCTCGCGTAGAGACGGCAGGTGTCCAGCTCTATCCGGGCCGAGCCGTTCTCGTAGAACTCCCTCACGCTGGGTAAGAGCCTTGGATCGTCGACTACTAGAGAGCCGTTTCCGTAAAGGTAGCGTGAGGACTGAGTGTACGTGGAGTAGGAGGCGGCTGTTACAGAGTAGCACGGTAGTTCGAGGACGGGGCTTGTGCTCGAGTTCACGTATACCCTCACGTAGCCAGACTGCCTGTAGCCCAGGGCCATGGTGGACTTGGGGTAGGTCACTACGTAATCGCCGCCGTTCAGCACGTAGTACATGTTGGTCGCCATGTTTAGAAGGACTTGCCTGTAGTAGATGTACTCTGCTCTGTAAACGTTGCCGAAGCCAGTTAAGTAAGAGTAGCCCAAAACAATAGAGAGCAGAGCGAGCAGAACGCCCGTCATTATAACGGTGGCAAAAACCTCGGAGACACCGTTCAAACTAGCACACCTTACCCAGCCATTACTTTTAGACTTGTGCAAATGTCTAAATTAAGTTTTCCTCGCATAGTCCAAAATTGAGTCCTGGCACGCAGACCGGTGGGTTTGTTCGGGTTTTAGAGCGTACTCTCCTTTCTCTCCAGCCAAGTGTCAGCCTACCATTACACCTATTTTGATGATCCGGAGTTCGACCTCTATCCCGTAGCTCGAGCTAGACAACGCAGCCTGGATGTCGGGTGGTAGCTGGACTTGTTTACCGTTTATGTAGATGGTCAAGCTCGTTACGTTGGTGTACAGTATGTCGACGTCCCTACTCGGGTCGTGCCTCAGTACTAGCAGGCCCTGCCCGTATACCTCGGGTGGCCGGTCAGGCCTGTTTAACCCTGTGAAGTTCGATACCATGAAGGTAACCCTGGCTTTAACGCCTTGTGTGGAGTTCACGTAGACTACCTGGTATGTTACTACAGATGGGTCTAAGACGAGGAAGCTCGCGCCCTGCTGGTAGTACTCGTAGACCAGCATACCAGGGTGTCCCGAAGGTAAGAAGCTCGAGTTGACCCCGTAGACGATGTTGAATCCCTGTACGAGGTTCCTCCTGACTACGGCTGTTAGAGCCGTGATGTTCCCCACTACCCTCGGGTTGTTGTTGACTACGAGCGTGAGGTTGAAGGACCTCGTGGTGAACCCTATGGAGACGTAGTTAAACGGGTAGCTGTACTCGAGCTTGAACGGCTGCTCTAGGGCTGAGACTGCTATGTTCCTGAACACGGACTTGACGTAGCCGAATTCTACAGAGGCCTGGTTCCTGTCCAGGTAGAACATCACGTACATGAACCCGGCTACAGATATGCTCAGGGTGACGGCGAAGAGTATTACTGCCGAGACTGCCTCGCTAAGCCCTCTCAGCTCAACCACCAGCCATTCCCACTAGCCCGCCCCCGAACATCGGCGTGAGGACGAAGAACGCGACCGAAGCTATTGTTAAGATAAGCGCGTGCTTGAAGCCGGAGGCCGTTGACTCGTTTGCCACTTTACCCGCGACAAGCCCCATTATGTAGCTGTTCAGTACTATACTGGGGAGTACCTGGCTAGCAGCGGCCTGGTAGGCACCGACGCTTACTGGGAGTTGCCCCATGAAGCTCGCCATCAGTACGACGGTCATGGACGAGAGTATGGCGCCCATGTAAGGTACTATCATCAGCGTCCTCAAGCTACGCTTCTTCTCCAAGTCCATTGCCTCAACGCTCTCTGCGAACCCGGCGAGAGACTCGAGTACCTCGATGGTGCCGCCGCCTACCTCGATGCTGTCTGTGAGCATGTACAGGAGGATCTTGGCCCTCCACACCCTTATCTTCCTGAGGAGCTCGTCTATGATCCTCCCCAATGGTATACCCAGCTCTAGCTCGAGAGCTATCTTCCTCAGGTAGCTAGTGAACACACCGTAGTTCCTCCTACTCAGCTCGAGAATACTCCTCTCGGGGGAGAGGCCAGTCTTCCTGACCTCGACCAGGTCTCTTATGAACCTCGTGATGCCGTTTATGATCTTGTACTCTCTCGAGACGTACTCGTAGTAGGCGACCGCTGGGATGGTGGCATATATCAGAGCCATACCCAGAGCTACGCTGCCGTAGGTGTAGCTCGGTAAGTGGTAGAGCTCCGCCGGCCAGACCAACATGTGGTACATCCCGCTAAGGACAGGGTTGTACTTGAGGGGGTGGTAGGGGGGTATACTAGTGTATAGGACCCAGCCGAAGAACAGGAACAGCGCTGTTAAGGGCATTGTGAGGCCTAGCGCGACTATGTAGGGTCTCCAGTCCATCCAGGGCTCCTTGAACTGGAGGAGGTCGGCGAAGTAGATGACGGCAAAGGACAAGAGGGGTAGGAGTATGTACAAGAGCATGAACATACCTCCACCAGTCAAACCGAAGGGGAGGACGCCGGCGAAACTCTGTGTGACGAAGTACATGACCGTCATTGTGAGGAGCGTCAAGAGGACTACAGCGAGGTAGGACTCGAGGAGGCCTCCCAGCCTGTCGGCTGTTATCTTGATTCTAACGAGGAGGTCGTTGAATAGGGCTCTAGCCTTTTTGTTCAAGTAGTCGATCACGTCGCCGCCGGCCCTCACCGTTGTGACGTAGCCTGCCAGCACGTCTCTCACGATAGGGCTGGGAGACCTCTCGCCTAGTAAGCTGAAAGCCGTCAGGGGGTCTTTGCCGAGGACTCTTACAAGTAGCGTGAACCTCTGCCCTATCTCAGCGCTGTGGGGCATTATCTTGCCGCTCCTCGCCACCCTCTCGAACGCTACGTACGGGCTCATACCGCTCTGGACTAGGACGCTCAAGTAGCTCATAGTGTAAGGGAACTCGGTGTCGATAGCCGAGGCCTTGTTCGAGACGCGCAGGCTCGGGTAGGCCACGAAGATTAGGAAGACGAGGGCGGGTAAGACGACCACTACGACTCCCAAGATCACGAACCTCAAGACGACGGCTAATGCGAGGAGGGCTACTGCGACCCCCGTGGAGATTGCCAGGGAGAAGACGATCAGGGAAGCGTAGACGGGAGGGTGGATGTGGAGGTCTGACCTCCTGATAGAGGTGCTGATAGACGGGTAAACGTCGAGTATCTTCAGACCTAGGGGCTCAAACCACTTGTACACCTTGTCGAGAAAACCCATTAAGCGACCCTCACACAGTTAAATATCACAACCCCCAACTTTATATTGTTGCTAACAAGAAATATAATTGTCGGGAGGGAGCTTTTGCCAAAACTGTCGATTAAACTCCCCTTGCAGAGGGTGAGGAAGCCGAGGAGCGAGTTGGGCGAGCTCGTCAAGGCCATAACACCGGTCGAGGAGCCCCTGCGGCTCCTGATTAGGGAGCCGGGCTCTAAGGTCCTGGACTCCTACTACGTTTACAAGCCTTTTGTCAAGGTCACGGTCGCAGAGACTAAGGAAGGCATTGTGTACTATGTAGAGGAGTTCGGGCTGACCGAGGAAGACAGGGCGGTCCTAGAGAAGCTCACGGACATCGTTATGGACGAGATGAGGCCCCCGGCGAGACCCGGTGTTGTCAAGGACCTAAGGGAGTACGTCTACTCGGAGATACAGAGGATAGCCGACAAGTACAAGGAGAAGCTGGGGCTTGTGGGCTCCCGTAGGATCAAGCTGATGTACTACCTGGAGAGGAACCTGATAGGCTACGGCCCCATAGACCCCCTGATGAGAGACCCCAACATCGAGGACATATCCTGCAACGGCGTCAAGACCCCGGTCTTCGTCTGGCACAAGAGGTTCGAGAGCATCCCCACCAACATAGTCTTCGAGAGCGAGGACTACCTGAACGAGTTCGTCATGAAGCTAGCCCACATGTCCGGGAAGCACATCAGCGTGGCCTACCCGATAGTCGACGCGATGCTACCGGAGAAGCACAGGCTCGCCGCCACGTTCGGGAGGGAGGTCTCCGTCAAGGGACCCACCTTCACTATAAGGAAGTTCAGGGAGAGGCCCTTCAGCCCCGTCGAGCTCATCGAGGGTAAGGTAATAGACTCGGTGGTGGGCGCCTACCTCTGGACGCTCATCGAGCACGGCAAGACGGCGATGGTAGCCGGCGGCACTGGTGCCGGCAAGACCTCGTTGTTGAACGCGATCTCGCTGTTCATCAAGCCTGGAAAGAAGATCGTCACGATCGAGGACACGCCGGAGCTCAACCTCCCCCACGTCAACTGGACGCAGCTAACCAGTAGGGAGACCTTCGTGGTCGGCCAGAGCGTCGGGACTAGCGTTAGGCTCTACGACTTGGTCAAGCTCAGCCTGAGGTACAGGCCAGACTACATAATCGTCGGCGAGGTCAGGGGGGAGGAGGCCTTCGTGCTCTTCCAGAGCATGGCGACTGGGCACGGTGGCCTCTCAACCATCCACGCCGAGACACTCGACTACGCGATAAAGAGGCTCACAAGCCCCCCGATGAACATACCGCCGGCCTACATGAAGCTGATGAACGTGTTCATACACATACAGAGAGTCCTCACAAGAGTCGAGAAAGGCGTTGTCTCCGTGAGGAGGAGGGTGACAGTACTACAGGAGGTTGAGGACGCCGACAAGTACATCAAAATCGCGCAGTGGGACCCGCGGACGGACAGCTTCATAGTAGACCTCTCGAAGAGCATACACCTCAGAGACATAGCCGAGAAGAGGGGCCTCGACTTCGAGGACATACTCGAGGAGATCGAGAGGAAGGCAACCATCCTAAACTGGATGAGGGTTAGAGGGATAGCCGATGCCTGGGATGTAGCAGGGATCATATTCGACTACTACCATGACCCCGAGGCGGTCTACAAGAGGGCTCTTGGAGAGCTGGAAGAAGCGCACGTGGAGATCCCGAGACTCGCCGAGAAGACCCCTATCGAGATCGAGAAGACTATCGAGATATCCTCCGGGGGGAGGTCTACTGCTCAAGGGAAACAAGGATCTTGACCGGTATATTGACGTCGTACTTTGAGGCCAGGAGTTCGAGGTCTTTCTCGATAGCCTCCTTCAACTTCAAGTGCTCGCACTTCTTCATAAACCCCGCCCTCTTAACGCTCACTCTCACGTAGAGCACGCCCTTTGATAGAGAGACACCGTACGACAATACCTTACAGCCGTAGAAGCTGGAGTAGTCGTTGACCAGTCTCTCCAGCTCTGAGTTGAACGACTTTATCTTCTCGGCCTCCACGGCCAAGAGAGACTGTTGCACACTGGGTGCCTCACCTTTCTGGGCCTCGGCTCTCGGCTTCTCGGGTACTTGACTAGTCTTCTCCTCCTCCACTAGGGGTAGCACCTCGTAGACGTATGCCGTAACAGGCCTGTCTTTAGCAGACATAGCTAAGACCACGAGAGGTTTTAAACCCGCTACTCTCGTTGAGGACTGTGTGAGGCTAACCATTGAAGAAGAGACTAGAACCCCCTTCTCGATGTACACGGTGAACTTGTAGTCCTCGAGTCTCACGGTCACTAGTATGTTCTTGTCTGGGCTGAGAGACGTGATGTTCAGGACGTCGTCGTAGCCCAGCTTGACGACCTTGACCAGCTTGCTCCTGAGGAGGAGGTTAGCCTCGGCGCTCAGGTCTTTCAGCAACTCCAGTCTAGAGTAGTCTATGTTGAGCCTTGTTATGAGGTTGTAAATCTCCTGCTCTGTGACCAAAAAACACAGCCCTGAGGCTAGAATTATACTTACGGTTACTTATAAGCAAGCCCCCGAGAAGTGGACCGGCCGGGATTTGAACCCGGGACCTCCGCCGTGCGAGGGCGGCGCTCTTCCAGCTGAGCTACCGGCCCTTAATACTATTTAAATAAGAGGAGGATTTTAATACTTCAATCAAGCCGATTCCGCCTATACACATAGTAGAAGGGTGTGCTTAGTTGAGTAGCGAGGTCGAGCACAGGAAGCGTGTTAGAGAGGAGCTGATCTCGAAGAACATCAACCCATACCCCCACAAGCCCCTCTACCAACCGGCCAGTTTGAGGAGTATCCTAGACAACCCCGTGGAGGGAGCCGAAGTCGCTGTAGCGGGCAGGATAGCAGCCGTGCGGAGACACGGGGGCCTTGTCTTCCTCGACATAGTCGACGACGGGCTACGCATCCAGGCGTCGATCGACAAGAGCAAGACTGGCGACGTCTTCGAGTTCTTCGACAAGTACGTTGACCTTGGAGACTTCGTGAACGTGAAGGGGGTGTTGTACAGGACTAGGAGAGGAGAGCTGACCGTAGACGTCAGGGGGCTTCAGCTACTAGCGAAGAGCCTTCGCGCACCGCCTGTGAAGTACGGGCACAGGCTGCTCGACCCGGAGGTCAGGTACAGGAAGAGGTACCTCGACATAATGCTGACACCAGACGTTAGGAGAGTGCTCGAAGTGAAGTTCAAGGTTCTGGAGGAGACGAGGAGGTTCATGTGGGGGAAGGGCTTCGTCGAGGTCGAGACCCCGGTTATACAACCGATCTACGGTGGTGCGGAGGCTAGGCCTTTCAAGACCTACGTATGGGCTCTGAACACCGAGTGGTACCTCAGGATCAGCCTTGAACTACACTTGAAGAGGTTCATTATAGGGGGGTTCAACAAAGTCTTCGAGATCGGTAAGGTGTTCAGGAACGAGGACATCGACGCCCAGCACAACCCCGAGTTCACGATGCTAGAGGCCTACCAGGCCTACGCGGACTACAACGACATGATGGACTTGACGGAGGAGCTCATAAGCCACTTGGCCGAGAATGTCTTGGGTAGGCATGTCATCGAGGTACCCGTCGGAGACGTCAAAGAGAGAATAGACCTCTCACGCCCCTTCAAGAGGATGACTATGTACGAGGCCTTCAAGGAGTACGCCGGTATAGACGTCGAGAAGCTAGGTGACGACGAGATCAGAGACCTCCTGGCTAAGAACGAGATAAGCCTGGCAGGCGGGTACGACAGGGGGAGGGCTATAGTGAAGCTGTTCGACAAGCTCGTGGGCAGGAAGTACCTGGTTCAGCCTGTGTTCATCACCGACTACCCGAGGTCGTCATCGCCGCTGGCAAAGCCCCACAGGTACAACCCTGACCTAGCAGAGAGGTTCGAGCTGTTCATCGCCGGCATGGAGATCGCCAATGCCTACACGGAGCTTAACGACCCGGTTCTACAGGCAGAGTACTTCAAGGCCGAGGAGGAGAGGAGGAAGAGAGGTGATGAGGAGGCGCACCCGTTCGACTGGGACTTCGTGGAGGCGCTGGAGTACGGGATGCCCCCTACCGGGGGGCTCGGAGTCGGGCTAGACAGGGTGAGCATGGTTCTAGCAGGAGTCTCGTCGATAAAAGAAGTGATATCTTTCCCGATGATGAAGTAGGCGCTCAAGCGGGGAGGTTGAAGCCGGCCTCGAGGGCTTTGAAGTTTGCCTTGTGATACCTCATGTCCAGTATCTCTGCTATACCCATCTTCACGTAGTCGAGAGGCAGTAGGTTCGTTACCTTGACGACGTGGCCCAAGAGGAGTATGTTCGCGACTCTCGGGTTGTTCAGCAGCCTCTCTGCCAGCCTCGTGTACTCCTGGGCGTAGAGCTTGGCCTCTGTTCTGACCTCCCCCTGGTAGAAGGTCCTGTCAAGGAAGACGAACGTCTCTTTCCGGGCTAGCTTGAGGTAATTCTCGAGGTTGTAGGGGTACAGGAGTATCATTACGTAAGGGTTAGTGACGGAGACGAAGTTTAAGGCCTCCTCGAGACTGTCAGCTATGACCATGTCGACCCTGCTCTCACCGCCCCTCGTCTCGGAGGCGTAGTGCTCTGTCCCGGACGTGTAGTAGTTCATGTACTTAGACGCCACCAGGCCGATCAGCCTGCCTAGTAGCAGGACGCCCTGGCCCCCTCTCCCGACGATGAGTATCTCGTGCCTCAACCCTCAACCCCTCTTGACCAAGTCGAGGTACGACGGGTTATTCCTGACGACGTACTCCCCTATGACGATCCCCTTCTCCCAGTCTATGTCGGACTCGTCTATCACCGGGTTGGGCTTGTACTTCACTCTCTTCTTCAGCTCCTCGAACATCGTAACCGGGTTCCTCAACCCGATGTGCCTGCCGTAGACCTCGGGGCACGTGCTTATCACCTCGAGGAACCTGAACCCCTTCATCCCAAGAGCCTTGTAAGTGAACATCTCAATGTAGTGCGGTGTCGTGATGCTGGCCCTCGCAACGTAGTTCGCGTTGAGGCTCGCGACCAGCTTTATCACGTTGAGAGGCGGCTCGGGGTTCCCGTGAGGGGTGGTAGTCGTGTAGACTTTCAACGGCGTGGTCGGGGCCAGCTGACCACCGGTCATAGCGTACACGAAGTTGGTTATCATCACGACGAACAAGTCTATGTTCCTCTTGGCAGCGTGCAGCAAGTGGTTGCCGCCTATACCGGCTACGTCCCCGTCGCCACCGACGACTATGACCTCTAGGCTCGGGTTCGCGAGCTTGACACCCGTGGCGAACGGTAGGGCGCGCCCGTGGAGCGTGTGAGCAGAGTCGAAGTCTACGTAGAAGGAAACTCTAGCGGAGCAGCCGATACCGGTAACGAAGACGACCTTGTTCCTGTCGAGCCTCCCCTCGTTTATCCTCCTGTCAATGGCCCTCAGCATTGCGCCTAGTGCTATGCCTATCCCGCAACCGGGGCACCATATGTGGGGGAGCCTGTCGGTCCTCAGGTACTTGTCTAGGGGGTGTAGGGTCAGCTTGGCTAGAGCCATCTGGCGACGGCCTCCATCACCTCGTTGAACTTAGGAGGGTCGACCGTTATAACCGGGGAGAAAAACGTCCTCGCCGAACCGGCGATCCTAGCGACGTCCAAGTAGAGTCTCCCCGTGTTGTTCTCGACGACTACGACCTTGCCCGCCCTCGAGAGGGACTTCCACAGCCATTCCTCGTTTAGGGGCCAGAGTGTCTTCAGCCTCAAGAAGCCTACTCTAGCCCCTCTCTGCCTCAGAGCCTTTACTACCGGGTATACCATGCGCGCGGTCGACCCGTACGCTACCACGACGACGTCTGAGTCCTCGACCCAGTACTCCTCCTGCTCGTAGATGTAGCCTACACCCCTCCTAATCTTCTCGTTGAGCCTCGTGACCATCTCGCGGTAAGTCTCGGAGTCCTGGCGGTAGTACCCCAGCTCGTCGTGGACAAGGGACTCGACTATCACCTTGTAGCCCTCGCCGAAGACGGCCATCGGCGGCACGAGGTCCTCGTCCGGCTTGTAAGGCCTGTAGTCGTCTGGGGGCGCTGAGGGCTTCTTCCTCTCTATGATCTCCACTTCGCCTGGCTCCTTGACGTAGAGCGTCTCCCACATGTGGGCTATGTTGGCGTCTGAGAGGAGCACTACGGGCGTCCTGAACTTCTCCGCCACGTTGAAGGACTTAATGGTCATGTCGTAGCAGTCCTGGACGCTCCAGGGGGCGAACACCGGGATCGTGTAGTCCCCGTGCGCCAGCCAGCGGGCCTGGTACACGTCCGACTGCGTTGCCTTCGTCGGTATCCCGGTGCTAGGCCCCGCCCTCATAATGTCGACCACCACGACCGGGGTCTCGGTGGCGACCGCGAGGCTTACCCCCTCCGCCATCAGTGAGAAGCCGGGTCCGCTCGTAGCAGTCATGGCTTTGACGCCCGCCCAAGAGGCGCCTATCGCGGCGTTTATACTCGCTATCTCGTCCTCGAACTGGACCACTATGCCGCCGTACCTAGGCAGTTTCTCTGCTAGGTACTCCATGAGGTCCGAAGCCGGCGTTATCGGGTAGCCGGCGTAGAACTTGAGCCCCGACAGTATCGCGGCCTCAGCGATAGCCCTGTTACCCGACAAGAACTCCCGTCTCAACTCCTGCCACCCTTTGTCACGTATATTGCGAACTCGGGGCAGACGTACTCGCAGAGTCTACAGCCGATGCACTTGTCGGGCTCTGTCACCACCGGAGGCCTGTAGCCGAAGCGGTTCGCGTCCTGACCCTTCACTAATATTTTAACGGGACATATGGTGATGCAAAGCTCGCACTCCTTGCACCTGTCCCTGATCACGTTGACGACGAACCTAGCACCCGCGTACTCGTTTACAGCTAGTGTTAGCATTTGCGTCAATAGCCAACACACCCTTAGCCACTAAATTCATACTACTAGGTGCTCCTTTTAACGATACGGACACGACGTGTTTAACACTTGTGTATCTGTTCACCCGTACAAATACGTTCACAAAGGAAGGCGTATAGCCCGATTCTAACTTATTCAAGATAGATATTTAAATCAACTCACGTGATAGATTGAATTCGGTGTCGGGATGCTCATTGAGATAACGTGGTATGGGAGGGGAGGACAGGGAGCGTGGACTTCGAGCAACATCCTAGCAATGGCAGCAGCCCTTGACGGGAAGCACGCTCAGAGCTTCCCTGCCTTCGGACCTGAGAGGTCTGGAGCCCCTATGCTGGCCTTTACGAGGATAAGCGACGAGCCGATCGAGATCCACAGCATGGTCTACAACCCTGATGTCGTGATCGTGTTGGACGACAGCCTCATATCCCCCAAGGTGTACGCGGGTATCAAGGAGAACGGCGTCCTGATCCTGAACTACGAGGGGGACAAGGAGTCGCTTTTCAAGAGGCTCGGTGACCTCCCGGAAGGCGTGAAGGTCTACACTACGCCTGCTACAAAGCTCGCACTCGAGATCCTGAAGGCTAACATAACCAACACAGCTATGATAGGCGGGTTGATGAAGGCGTGGAGTATTGTCTCCTGGGGTAGCCTGGAGAAGGCGGTGAAAGTGAGGTTTAGGGGAGCTGTCGCAGACAAGAACATCGATTTAATAAGGAAGTCGCATGACTCGACTGTGAAGGTGAAGTAGATGTCCCAGCAAGCCGGTTGGAGAAGCCTCCCTAAAGCAGGTGTGACCTTCAGGCTGTCAACCGACTACAAGACTGGGGACTGGAGAGCCCTCAAGCCGGTTATAGACTACAACAAGTGCACGAAGTGCATGCTCTGCTGGTTGTTCTGCCCCGACATGGCGATAGTCTGGGACGGTGAGAACGTGGTGGTGAACTACGACTACTGTAAGGGCTGCGGTATCTGCGCAAACGAGTGCCCGGTTAAGGCCATAAGCATGGTACCCGAGTTCTAGGTGGTAGCCGTGACCCAGGCCGTGGTTAAACCCCGAGTACCCTTGGAGAAGCAAGTCATGATGACCGTGAACGGCGACGAGGCAGTGGCGTACGCCGTCAAGCAGAGCCTAGTCGACGTCGTCGCCGCGTACCCGATCACACCCCAGACGATCATAGTCGAGAAGTTCTCGGAGTTCGTTGCAGACGGCGAGGTGAAGACCGAGTTCGTCCCCGTAGAGTCGGAGCACTCCGCCATGAGCGCCTGCGTCGGGGCCGCGGCCGCGGGCGCCAGGGCCTTCACAGCGACCTCCTCGCAGGGGCTCGCCCTCATGGTGGAGATACTGTACATCGCGTCCGCCCTGAGGCTACCCATAGTCATGGCGGTAGTCAACAGGGCCCTCTCGGCCCCGATCAACATACACAACGACCACAGCGACGCGTACCTCATGAGGGACTCGGGCTGGATACAGCTCTTCGCCGAGAACGTACAGGAGGCCTACGACACCACTATCCAGGCCTTCAAGATAGCCGAGGACGAGCGGGTGCTCTTGCCCGTGGCCGTTAACCTGGACGGCTTCTTCCTCAGCCACACGCTCGAGAACATCTACATGCTCCCCGACGAGGTCGTCCACGAGTTCCTCGGCGGCTACAGGAAGGTGAGCAAGGTGAAGGTCGACTACTTCGACGAGGAGGTACCCCTCGCACTCAACCCCGCTAGGCCCCTGAGCTTCGGCAACCTGGACTTGTACGACTACTACTTCGAGCACAAGGTCCAGCAGGTGGAGGCGATGAAGAGCGTCCCCGAGGTCGTACGCGAGGTCAACGAGGAGTGGTTCAAGCTGACTGGGAGGAGGTACGGCGACGGCATACTAGACCCGTTCGAGGTGGAGGACGCCGACGTAGTCCTAGTGGGTATGGGTAGCGGCGTCGGGACCATGAGGAGCGTAGTGAGGAGGCTGAGGAAGGAGGGCCTCAAGGTGGGGCTGGTGAAGCTCAGGATGTTCAGGCCGTTCCCGTTCAAGGAGGTCGTTGAGGTGTTGAAGAACGCAAAAGTCGTAGCGGTAATGGAGAAGGGGGTGAGCCCGGGTAGCTACGGCCCGCTATTCCTCGAGGTCAACACAGCCCTGTACGACCTGAAGAGCAGGCCAGCGCTGGTCAACTACGTCTACGGGCTAGGCGGTAGAGACCTCGTCCCGGACCTCGTCGAGGGGATGATAAGGGGGCTGTTTAAGGAGCTCGAGAAGGGGGTATTCGAGCCCAAGCTCAGGTACCTCGGCGTGAGGGAGTGAGGTGGTAGGCGTGGTCGTGAAGACCCTGCCCGAGTTCCCCGTCAAGAAGGGCGAGCCGGCGTACAAGCTCTGGTTGTTCGAGCCAGGACAAAAAGTGGAGATGCCACTGGTCTTCAACCTCAGGCAACTAGCTGAGACGAGAAGGCCCGCCCTACTGCCGGGCCACAGGCTGTGCGCTGGCTGCGCTGCCCCAATAGTAGTCAAGCTCGCGAGCTTCGCCTTCAGAGGCCCCACTATAGTCGTCACGGCAACGGGCTGCCTCGAGGTCTCGACCACCATCTTCCCGTACACCAGCTGGGCTGTCCCGTGGATCCACAACGCGTTCGAGAACGCCGCGGCGACAGCCTCCGGTATAGCGGCCGCTGTAGAGGCCATGAAGAAGACCGGGAGACTGCCCTACGAGCACGTCGACGTCGTCGTCTTCGCGGGCGACGGCGGCACCTTCGACATCGGCTTCCAGGCCCTCAGCGGTGCGGCAGAGAGGGGCCACGACTTCCTCTACATACTCTACGACAACGAGGCGTACATGAACACCGGGATACAGAGGAGCGGCGGCACGCCCAAGTACGCTTGGACCACGACGTCGCCCGTGGGGAGCGTGCTGCCGGGTAAGATGGAGAACAAGAAGCCCATAGCAGAGATAATGGTGGCTCACAGGATACCCTACGTAGCGACCGCGACGCCGGCCCACTGGATGGACTTCATGAAGAAGGTGAGGAAGGGTATAGAAGTGAAGGGCCCCGCTTTCATACACGCCCTGAGCAGCTGCGACAGGGGTTGGAGGCACGACACAGCGCTGACGCTAGAGGTGACGAGGAGGGCTGTCGACACCTGCTACTTCCCGCTGTGGGAGTGGACGCCCGAGACAGGCTACGTGCTCACCGATAGGAGCCTGGCCATCGCCAGGAACCCCAAGCTGAAGCAGCCGATCGAGAAGTACCTCGAGCTGCAGGGTAGGTTCAGGCACCTGCTGAAGCCCGAGAACAAGCACCTGGTGAAGGAGCTACAGGAGCTAGTCGACGCCGCCTGGGAGGAGCTACTCAGGAAGGCGAGTAACGCCCCAAGGTGAACGGCGAGGAGTAGAACGAGTTTTTTAGACAAGATCGATTTAAGGAGTAGCCTCGTCGCCTGCGTTGGGTCCCCGCTGAGGGGAGACGACAGGATAGGGCTTATCGTGTGCGAGGAGCTTTCCAGGTGTGGAGTCCCCAGCGTGGTCTGCGAGTACGGCCTAGAGAACTGCCTCTCACACATCTTCTCGGCCAGGCCCGAGAACCTGGTAGTGGTGGACGCGGTCTACTCGGACAAGCTGGGCGAGGGGGACGTAGTCCTAGTAGACCTCGACAAGGTCTCCGAGTACTACATCCCCACCACGCATAGTCTCCCCCTCAGGATGCTCGTTGACATGCTGGTGAGAGGGGGTGCTGTAAAGAGGGTCTACATCATAGGGGTCTCGGTCAAGAATCTGGACGTGTCCCTGGAGGTCTCGCAAAGGGTGTTAGAGGCCGGCATGAATCTCTCTAAAGCGTTATGCGACGCTTTTAAAGAGGGTAAGGTAGACGAGGAGGGGCGACGCAGCGGTCTTCAGGATTAGCCTGAAGTGCTCGTCGTAGTCGAGAGGGTTGAACAACCCGCTAGAGCTTACGACTTTTAATATAGGCGGTGCTAGCTCTGGTACTCCAATGCCCGAGAACCCCCTCTCCAGCGAGTTCAGACGCGCTAGTCTCTTGACCTCCCTCTCGTAAGTCGCCGGGTTCTCAAGCGACTCGACGAGAACCCTAGCCAGCCTGGCGACGTAGTAAAGACCCCCGTAGGTGAACGGCTTCACCAGTCCGAGGGCGTCCCCTATAAAGAAGACCCTACCACGTATGTGAGGCCTAGACAATTGCCCCGGCTTGACCACCACCCCTCCGAAGAAGCCCAGTAGCCTCCTGTACTTTACCCCCGCAACGCCGAGCACCTTCTTGACGGCCGACCCGGGGTCTCCGACGTGCCTCTCGGTCAGGTACCCCGCTAAGCCGAGGCCGTCGCCTATCGGCACAAACCAGGAGAACAGCGCGCCGCCTACACCGTACTCTACGTGTATTGTGTCCTCGCCTCCCTCGTGTTCAACGAGTGCCTGGAGACCATACAAGTACTCCCGTCTCCTCCCGTTGAAGAACCTGAAGAACTCGCCCGTAGAGCCGTCGGCTACAACGAGCCTGTCGAAGCGTACAATGCCATCACCCGCCCTCACGCTGTACGTGTCTAGCGGCTTAGCCCTCACGCCCGTCTGGAGGCTGTGGCCGAGCCTGCTCGCCTTATCGGCTAGCTTCTCCTCGAGTAGCGGTCTCTCGAGGTAGAAGGCGACCTCTCTACTAAACTCCACCAGGTAGCTCCCCAGCCTGGTGTGGAACAGGAACCTCTTGTAGCCCCGTTTAACGACCCTGGGTGTTAAAAGCTTGGCGAAAAAGCTCGCAGTGTAGAGGCCGACGATGCTTGTACAGTGACGTGGCTCTCCGAACCTGGGGTGCTCCTCGTAGAGCAGTACATCCCGATCCCTGATCAGTGACGCTACCGTGAGGCCGGCGGGGCCGCCGCCGACCACTACGACTCTACTCATTCTCCTCCTCGTAGTCCCTCGAAGACGTCCGCAACGTGTATCTCGCGGCTCTCAGGGCCTTCGCGATGTACTTGAAGGCAGCCAGGGGGTCGGTCTTCTCCCCACAAGTGTATACGTCTACCGTGGCGAAGGAGTACTCGGGCCACGTGTGTATCGATATGTGGCTCTCGAGGACCACCGCGAAGACTGTAACGCCCGGGTCGATCTTCCACGTCTTCACGTCTAGGATCGTGAAGTTGCCCACCTTAGCCGACTCCTCGACGACCTTTCTCAAATACACGGGGTCACTCAACAAATCTGGGTCGCAACCGTAGAGCTCGCCGTAAACGTGCTTCCCCACGACCTTCTTTTTCAAACTCTCTATGTAAACACTCATCCCTGAATCACCCACTAAATAACTCCCCCCTGGGGGCTTTTAAAGGTTTCACCCCCTCCCCCCTTCCCGTGATCAAGGGTATGGGGGGTTGGCCGCGTGTATGGGGTGGGTGTCTGAACGTGATACAAAAAACAGGTATATATCGTGGTATACTATTGCTTTAACCGGGGTTTTGGTTTGAGACTCTTCGGCACTGCCGGCATTAGGTTACGGTACCCCGGCGAGATAGACCCTGTTCTATGCTACAGGATAGGGCTAGCAGTCTCGAGGCTGGGGCTTTCCCGCAAGGCGTTTATCGTCCACGACTCAAGGACGACAAGCCAAGTCCTGACACTCGCTACGGCTGCAGGCCTTATGGCTGGAGGGGTGGACGTCTACTTAGTCGGCTTAGCACCCACGCCCGTCGCGGCTTACGCGGCTAAGAGGGGGAGGGGGGTCGGCGTCAGCGTAACTGCAAGCCACAACCCCCCCGAGTACAACGGGCTCAAGTTCTACGACCCGGAAGGCTTTGAGTTCGTCAGGGGCCTGGAAAAAGAGGTCGAGGAGGCAGTCTTCAACAAGGCCCTATCACCCCTGGGGTGGAGCGAGGCGGGTAGGTTCTACACTGAGCCGGGCCTCGTGGACGACTACGTCGAGGACCTGTACGAGTTGACGCGGCCGCGGAAGATGGCCTGGAGGCCCGTACTAGTAGTCGACCTGGCAAACGGGGCCGCCGGCCATGTGACGCCCGCTCTCCTGAGGATGATGGGTGCCATCCCCCTCACGGTCAACGCAAACCCGGACGGCTTCTTCCCTGTGAGGACGCCCGAGCCGAGGAAAGACGTCCTCGAGTCTTACATAGACCTCTACTCCAGCGTCAAGCCGGCGGCCGTCCTCGCACACGACGGTGACGCCGACAGGCTAGCAGTACTCGACCCAGTAGAGGGCTTCATAAAGCAGGACAGGGTCATAGCCTTCTTCATCGACGAGCTGGGCGGAGGCTCGAAGGGGAAGGTAGTCGTGAGCGTGGACACTGGGCGGGTCGTGGACGAGGTCGCCGAGAGGCACGGGCTCAGCGTAGAGAGGTACCTGCTTGGCAAGACGCACGAGAAGGTGAAGGAGGACCCCGATATCGTGATAGCGGCAGAGCCCTGGAAGCTCATCTACCCCAGGTGGGGGCCCTGGGTCGACGGCGTGCTACAGGCCGCGCTGATAAGCAGGGTAGTAGTAGAGGAGGGTAAGAGGTTCGCCGAGGTGTTAAAGGATAGGGGGATTAAGGAGTACCCGTGGGACAGGAGGAGCTACAAGTTGAGACCCGAGGAGAAGCTGGACGCCGTCTACCGCAGGCTGGCCGAGAACCTCAGGAACAAGTTCGGGGAGCCCGTGAAGGAGACCCTCATAGACGGGTACAGGTACGACTACGACGACGGCTCCTGGGTCTTGGTCAGGCGCAGTGGTACGGAGCCTAAGATAAGGTTCTACATGGAGGCCCCTTCGAGAGACAAGCTCAAGACAATGGTGGTTGCCGTGGAGTCGGAGGTAAGGAGAACGGTAGGAGAGTACTCTGCGATGGTCGAGGAAGTGACGGTGGGCTAGAGCAGCCTCTTCAAGAACACGGGCAGGTCTTGTTGCCAGACCTCTACGACCCCTAGCGGGTTTAGGTGACGGTTGTACTCGTTCCTGACAAAGACGGGGTGCTCGACCTCGCCGAACACCTCTATGTCGCTCTCGCTGTCCCCGAAGAAGTAGGCCTCTGAGACTCCGAGAAGCGCCCTGGCGACCCTCAACCCCGCGGCCTTGCTCGTCTCAGCTACGTAGACCTCTATGAACGGGCGCTGGTACTTGAACACGAAGAGCCCCCTCCTTTCAGACTCCTCCTCGACCGCGATGACATCCGCCGGCTTATTGGGGCACCTCCTCCACCCGACCCCCAGCCCGAGAGCCCTCCCTAGAAGGCTCTTCTTCAGCTCTACCCGTAGGCAGGGTTCTCTCAGCCTCATGTACAGCTCCTCGACGTCTCTAGACCTGCGCTCGTCGAGAGCCCTTAAGGGGTACACGAGGTAGCCCCCCGCGAGGACCTCGAGGCCGTTAACCCCGATGTACGCGTCGGCAGAGGGGACTTGCTCGACCAGAAAGCTCGTGCTCCTCGTAGAGGCGATCAGCAGCCTGTACTTCCTCTTCAGCTCTCGGAGGACACCCTGTACCCAGGGCAGTGGGATGTCCTTCCCTATCTCCGCGAGTACCCCGTCGTAGTCGAACACGAGGGCCTTGTCTACCAAACGTGTCTCCACCAGCGCTCTGACTTGGTTAGGCTCACTCTCCGAATGCCCTGTCTCCTGCATCACCTAGGCCGGGGACTATATAACCCTTCTCGTTGACTGTGAGGTCGACCGCTGCTGTGTAGATCGTGGCGTCCAGGTTGTACTCCTCGACCACCTCTCTAACCCTGTCGATCGCGAGCGGTGTAGCAATAGCGCCCACGACGAAGACCTTCCGGGGCCTGCTCTTGGACAGCACTATCTTGAGGACCTCTCTGATCGTCGAGCCCGTAGCCAGCATAGGGTCCACTATGATGACGGTGTCCTCATTACTTATTTTCGGCAGCCTCACGTACGTGATCTCGACGTCGAAGGTTTTGTCAGCGCGCATCCCCTTCTCTTCCACCCTCCTGGCGGAGACTACGCCTTGCCTAGCGTTGTAGAAGATCTTTATCAGCCCCTCTGTCATAGGCATGCCTGCTCTCAAAACGGTTATTATCACCACCTTGTCCATGTCCTTGAACCTGACTCCCTCTGTCTTGACGCCTAGTGGTGTCTCGACTTCCACGCGCTCCAGCTCTAGGTCTCTCGTTATCTCAAAGCCCATGGCCCTGCCGAGCCTTACCATGGCCTTCCTGAACTCTATCTGCCTGATGTTCTTGTCTCTTAGAGTGGTGAGGACTACCTGTATATACGGGTGATCTAGTACTCGGACCTTTAGCAAAGCCCTGGCTAACTAATCCCCCTGGAGACTATTAAACTTGATGTAACGGATAGGGATATTACCCCACTGAGCTAAAAATGGAAAATGTGAGGCAAATGCGCGAGGACCTATACGGCTACGGGGACAACAGGTGTAGGGTGATATACGAGCAGAGGCCAGGCATACCAGTCCTACTCCTACACGGGTACAGCTTCACTAGCGATGTCTGGAGGGACATAGGGCTCCTAGACGAACTCGACGGGAGGAGGATCCCCTACCTCGCGGTAGACATGCCGTACGGCAAGGTCTCGAAGTGCATTAAACACACTAGGAGCCCCGTGGAGAACGTGGAGTTCGCCAAGAGCGCCTACAAGGCTTTCTTCGGCGAAGTCCCGCCCCTAGTCATAGGGGCGAGCCTCGGCGGCTACATCGCCATGAGGTACGCTGTGTCAAACCCTGTCGCGGGTCTACTACTAGTGGCGCCCGTCGGGGCAGGGGAGTTTGTAGACGCCTTCAAGAGGATGAAGGTGAGAATGAGGATATTTTACGGGGAGAGAGACGACGTAGTCGACTACGCCGAGCTGAGGACCTTCGCCTCAGCCACGGGTGGGGAGCTAGTGGTCTACGAGGGCGCGGGCCACGCGTTGTACCTAGACCAGCCTGGTAGGTTCCTCAGGGACTTCGCAGACTTCTACAACAAGATTCTGTCTAAACCTCCGTGAGCTGATATCGCACCTTTTTAAAACACCCTTGAGTCTCAGAGTGTTTAGAGAGCGTGGTCTACAGTGGTCGAGTACGCCGTCATAACACACACCGACATGGACGGTGTAGGGGGCGCCGGCATATACGCGCTGGCGTCGGGGGAGTGGCCTAGGTACGTCTACTTCACCGAGCCCTACAAGCTGCACAGGCTCCTCGGCGAGAAACTGAGCACGATCAAGGGGGTGGAGAAGCTGGTGCTGATAGACCTCGGGATCAACCCAGGCGGTTTCCCGGAGCTGGTAGGCTTGGCCAGAGAGCTTACGGCGAAAGGGGTGAGCGTCGAGTGGTACGACCACCACTTGTGGGACGACGAGTGGGTGTCGGCGGTAAGCGGGGCCGGCGTCAAGCTCTACCTCGACACGTCGACATGCGCGACCGGTGTCGTGTACAGGTACTACGCTGCGGGGAGGGTGAACAGGGAGATAGCCGAGGAGCTCGTCCCAGGTGTCTGCGCCGGGGACTTGTGGACGTTCGACCACTGGAGGGGGGGCTGGTACCTCAGGCTCATAAGGAGAGGCGACAGCGACTCGTGGAGGCTTAAGGTCATGAGAGAGGTCTTCAAGGGGAGGGCCTGGGCTAGTAGCTTCACAGAAAAAGTGGAGGAGGCAATGGACGGGGAGCTCAGGGCTTTATCCAGTGTAGAGAACATCGTCGTGAGAGAGGCAGACGGTGTACGCGTGGTCGCGGCTTACGAGAACAGCGATGTCGAGAACAGCTTCCTCGCAGCCTACCTGCTCACCAGGTACAGCGCCGACGTCGCCGTGATCGCATCGGTAGACGGAAAGCTGAGCCTGAGGAGTAGGAGCGTAGACGTCAGAAGGGTCGCGGTGAAGCTGGGTGGGGGAGGGCACATGTACGCCAGCGGCGCCAAGGTGACGATTCCCCTGTCGAGGAAGCTCCTCTCGATCGTAGACAAGAAGGCGCTCCTGAACTACGTAGCCGACAGGGTATACTCCGCTCTAGTCTGAGCCCCCGCACACCGGGGGCAACAGGTAGATCCTGCCGTCCACGCCCTCTACCTCGACGACTGCGCCCTCCACGTACATGAGGCTCACAGCCGAGGCTACCACCGCGTCCTCCTCGTCCCTCGTGAGCCTGCCCGGCAAGACCAAGCCTAGCTTGGACACCAGCTCCCCGAGGCCGCGGCACTTACTCGACTTTAGCGCACTCCTTGGGTGTGTCTCGAGCACGACTACGCCCATGCTACTCAAGCGCGAGGCGAGTCTCACCCCCCTCTCAACGAGCATGCTCATGCCCCTCCAGCCGGGCGGGAGCACCCTGAAGCCCAGCCTGACCATAACCCTGTCGACGTGCCTGTAGGAGGGGCTGTGCGAGAGAGGGGAGTCGATGGCGACAACCAGGGCTCTATGGCGCGTGAGGAAGTCTACTATCTCCTCGTCGCTGTAAAGCGACTCGACGCTTAGGTCTCTACCCGATATCACTGCTACGCCCGAGGGCCTCCGGTCACTCCCCCGCAGGTCTACGCCGGCTACTGTCACCATTTAACTCTAGGTCCCCTGTTGAACCCTATGAGCCTCGCGTACTCGTCGAACAGCTCCTCGACTCTACTCGCCCAGCTCCTAATCCCCTCTGGGCTCCTCGGGTACTCGTCCCTGTACAAGGTCGTAACCTTGTTCATGTAGTTCCTGACTATCCTCAGCTCACCCAGCAGGCTAGGCCTCCCGAGGAGCTTGATCACTGTGCTGATAGAGCTGACGACCCTGTCCCCCAGGCTGCCCTTTACGCCTATGTCGTATACGGCCGAGCCGTCTACCAGCCTGTTCCTTATTATCCAGTCGAAGTCGTCGTTTGACAGCCTCTGGAGGTACATGCGAAGGACGTCGAGACTGGCCTGTTTGACCCCGTACGCTTCCAGGTACTTCAAGTTCACCTCCCACATATTGCCCGTGTCCGGCTCCCCCTGCTCCAGGACGTTCGCCAGGTGCGTTGCTAGTATGTTCGCGGCCTCCATAGTCGACCCTATCCCGCCTCCGTGAACCGGGTTCACGGTGTACGCCGCGTCTCCCACGCTCCCTACGTTACTCCAGACCATTGTTGGGAGGGGCCTCCTCGTGGGCACTATGCCACCCCCCGCGTGGACTACCCTCCCCTTGAACCTATCCCTCAAGTACCTGTCGTAGTTGTGCCTCGGGTTGAACCCCGACCCTCCTATCACCCCGAGCCCGACGTTCACCACCGTGCCCTCTCTGTTCTTGGGGAACATCCACCAGTAGCCGCCGGGGGCGACTCTCGCGTTGAGGTATATGACGGCGTAGTGTATGTCCGCCTCGCTCACCCCGCTCTCGAGCTCGACGACCTCCCTGTACGCGAGGTTGAAGTCCGTCTCGTACGGCCTCTCGGAGATAGGCCAGTCCTCGGGTAGCCTGGTCCTCAGAGCAGGCCTCGCACCACTCGCGTCTATGTAGAACCTCGCCCTGAGGTCGACTACCCTGCCACCGGTCTTCTTCACCTTTACACTGCTCACCCTCCCTTCTCTCACCTCTACGCCAACCAGGAAGTGCTCGTCGTATAGCTCGACACCCCGGTCTAGGGCGTTTTTCAGGAGCCACTGCCCGAACCCGACCCTGTTGACGCTGATTCCTTCTCCTGGGACAATTATCTCGTGCTCCTCGCTGGGGCTCTTTATCTTCACACCCCTGTACCTGTGGTCTACCACGCTGTCGGGGATTTGTAGCCCGATGTGCTCGAAGTGGTGTACTCCGATCGCGTCGCCGCAGGTCTTGTCCCCGATCTTCCCCCTCGGCTTGCTCTCAACGAGGGCTACCTTGAAGCCCTTGTAGGCTAGCACGAGCGAGGAGTAGAGCCCGCCGACCCCTGCGCCTACCACGACTACGTCGTACACGCGAATACACCTCTGCACTGGGTGAGGCTAATCCCTGTTGAATGAAATAAGCTTTAAGCGGAGCTAGGGGGTCACGGGAGAGTCTTCAGCAACATGCCCTCCACGGTTATAACGGAGTACTTCGACGCCAGCGAGATGGCCTCCTCGAGCCTGCTCTCGCTGTTACTGTATATGGTGAACAGGGGGTCGCCCTTGTTGACCCTGTAGCCCACCTTCGCGTGGAACTGTACCCCGGCGCCCTTGTCGAACGGGGCCCCCGCCGCTCTAGCCACCATGGTTACCGCCGCGTTGTCGATGTACGTCACCGCCCCCTCTAGAGGCGACTTGAACGTGTAAGTGTACTTACCCAGCGGGACCTCCTCTGGTTTAATGTTCGGTTTGCCGCCCTGGGCCTCGATTATCTCCCTGAACTTCTCGTAGGCCTTGCCCGAGGAGAACAACTCCCTAGCGTAGCTCTCGCCCTGACCAGGCGGCACCTTCCCGCTCAACTCCATGGTCAAGCCGGCTATCAGGATAGCCTTGTCGACGAGGCTCCTCGACCCCCTCTTGTTCAACAGGGCCTCTAGTGCCTCCTTGGCCTCGAGGGCGGGCCCCACGCTCATGCCGATCGGCTGGCCCCCGAATGTTATGGCTACCTTGACCCTCATGCCTAGCTTTGCGGCCTGCCTTATGAAGAGGCCGGCCAACTGGTCTGCGTGAACCGGCTCCTCTATCTTCGCCTTCTTCCCGACGGGAATGTCTATAACTAGGGACTCGACGCTCATGGCGAGCTTCTTACTCAGTATACTCGCGACCATCTGGTGCCACGGGTCTATGGAAAGCTTCCTCTCCACGTTCACGAAGATGTCGTCTGCTGGGGCTAGGTTGAGCTTCCCGCCCCAGACCAGGAGCCCTCTCGTCTTCTTAGCGAGCTCTCTAATCTCTTCCGCTGTCAAGTCTACTCTTGCTAGGACCTCCATCGTGTCGGCCGTACCGGCCGGGCTGGTTATAGCCCTGCTACTAGTCTTCGGGATGAGTAGGCCGAACGACGCGACTATGGGTACCGCCACCATCGCGACCTTGCTGTTCCCCGGGACACCGCCGATACTGTGCTCGTCGAAAACGGGCTCGTCGAAGCTTATTTTCACTCCTGTCTCGACCATGGCCTTTATCAGGCTAGTGAGCTCGTCCTCGTCTAGGACGTAAAACTGTTGGCTGAGCAAGAAAGCGGCTATCTCGGCCTCGTCGTAGGCCCCGTTCACGACGTCCTTTATTATCGAGTACATCTCGTTGTAGCTCAGGCGCTCTCCCCGAATCCTCTTGAGCAGGGAAGCGTACGACCCGGGGAGGCCTGCGGGCTTGACCTGGACTGGATAGCCCTCTTTCAGGCCGAGCTTCTCGGCCAATTCAATGGACGCGAGAACCCTCCCCTTCGCTACCATGGTCTTGGTCAGCGTGACCGAGGCGTAGGCCTCTCTGCCCTCGTACTTGACCATGACCTTGGAGTGGGGTGTTAAACTCATCTCGAACGCGTCTTGCTCGTTCATGACTAGAAGAGGACTCCCCGTGGAAACCTCTAAGACGCTCACAGTAAAATTCCTGGCCTCCTTGGATACGAGCATTCCCACTACCCTCAAGACGGGCCGTAGGGGATACTTTTCTATCTCCTTAAGGGATTAAAAACCTGGTCAAGCGGGCTCTCCGAACACGGCCTCAGCCGGTCTCCTCCACGTCTATGCTCCCGTCCCTCATCAGGTAGATCTTGACCTTCTTCTTGAGTCTCGGGTAGCCAGCGCCTGCCTTGAAACGTAGAAGCCCGAATATGTAGTCGAAGTTCGCCTTGACTTTGACGCCCGCTTTGTCTGCCTCGTCGATGACCGTCCTGGGTACGTCCACTAGCCTGACTCCCTCGTCGAGCGTTATCACTTTCACGGCCATGATCTCCCGGTAGACCCTGAGAGTCTCGGCCGCGAGCTCTATCTTCCTGAGGGCCCTCTTCTCCGCGATAGCAACCGCCGACCTAGACATCCCCAGCCTAGAAGCGACCTCTGCCTGGGTGAGACCCTTGGCTCTCAGCTTCAAGACCTCGTACTGCTTCTCGGTCAAGAGGCCGTACTTTCCCATACTTACACCACTTACTGCTTTAATACACGGAGCGGCTCTATAAAGTGAAAGCTTTTATACTGAGGTGGCCTCCGATATGGGGTTGGTGGGACCATGTTGGAATGGAGTTAAGGTCTTCCCAAAGACCCGACCTCCTACCCAAGTCCTGGTACAACATAGTCCCAGACCTCCCGGAGAAGATACCTCCCTACATCCTGCCAGACGGAACCGTTGTGAAACCCGAGATGTTCCACGCCCTGTTCGCCAGGGAACTCGTCAGGCAGGAGTTCAGCGACGAGAGGTTCATTAAAATACCCGACGAGCTCTCCGAGTACTACCTTCAGGCCGGGAGGCCCACGCCGCTGCTGAGAGCGAGAAACCTCGAGAAGTACCTCGACACCTGCGCGAGGATATACTTCAAGTACGAGGGAGTCCTGCCGGCGGGCTCCCACAAGTTCAACACCGCGATAGCCCAGGCGTTCTACAACAAGCTCGAGGGCGTCAAGAGGCTCAGTACAGAGACTGGCGCCGGCCAGTGGGGTAGCGCCCTATCTCTAGCCGGTAGCCTAGTGGGCATCAAGGTAAGGGTCTTCATGGTGAGGGCGAGCTACAACCAGAAGCCCTTCAGGAGGATACTGATGGAGACCTACGGGGCCGAGGTCTACCCCAGCCCCTCCACTATAACCTCTTTCGGCAGGAAGCTACTCCAGGAGAACCCGGACCACCCGGGCAGCCTCGGCATCGCGATATCGGAGGCCATAGAGGACGTCATCAACAGCGGGGGAGAGGCCAAGTACAGCCTCGGGAGCGTCCTCAACCACGTCCTCCTACACCAGACCGTGATAGGGCAGGAGGCGATCAAGCAGTTGGAGGAGTTGGGTGTCGGAGTCGAGGACGTATCATACGTCGTGGGGGCTGTCGGCGGCGGGAGCAACTACGCCGGCCTGGCGTACCCCTTCCTCTACTACAGGCTTAGAGGGAAGACGAGCACCGTCTTCGTGGCTGTAGAGCCCAGAGCAGTGCCGTCAATGACCAGAGGGGAGTACAGGTACGACTTCGGGGACACTGCCGGGCTGACGCCGATGCTGAAGATGCACACGCTCGGGCACGACTTCGTCCCGCCCCCCATACACGCCGGGGGCCTCAGGTACCACGGGGTGGCGCCGTCGCTAAGCATACTCGTAAACCACAAGCTGGTGGAGCCCGTGGCGTACGGGCAGAGGGAGGTGTTCGAGGCCGGCGTCCTGTTCGCGAGGTTGCAGGGGATAGTGCCCGCCCCGGAGAGCGCCCACGCCGTGAAGGCCGTGATAGACATAGCGAGGAGGTACAGAGGATCCTGCGAGAGGCCCGTCATAGTCTTCAACCTCAGCGGGCACGGGCTACTCGACCTAAAGGGTTACGAGGAGTACCTCTACAACGCCCTACCGGACACGTAACTTTTATTTTTTCGAGAGTAGGAAAAACAACATGGGTAGGCTCTTGATCAAGAAGTGGAGGGTCTACACCCTCGAGCGGGGGCTTGGCTGGTTCGAGGTCTTCCTCTGGGTCGTCGCCAACCCCGTAGCCTCGGGCTTCACCTTCTTCACAGTCCAGATGCTGGGTACGCCCGGGCTCTACGGGGGCTCGAACCTACTGGCCTACCTCCTCGCGGGCCTGGTCTACGTCCCGGTGGTCCTCGCCTTCATGTACGTCGCGCTTAACGTCCAGAGGGCGGCCGCGCCCTACGTGCTGATATCCAGGGCCGTCTCTCCCGTCGTGGCCTTCATTGCGATCTGGTACTACATGGCCGCCAGCGGTGGTCTACTCTCTCTCGGCTTCCTCGTATACTACGGGTTCAAGGCGCTGGCGGGGAACGTCCTCTTGGCTGGGCTCGCCTCCGGCGACCAGCTCCTGGTGGACCTGGGCGTGGTGTTAAACCAGCCTTTGACGGAGCTCTACCTGGGCGTACTAGTTGTAGCGGCACTATTCATCCTCGCGAGCGTGGGGACTAGGCGGCTGAAGTGGGTCCTAGCCCCAATAGTAGTAACGCCGCTGTTAATCACGCTCGCGTACACGGTGGCCCTGTACCTCGCAGACCCTGGCACTATATACGAGAACTGGGCTAGAGCCACCGGTTTAAACCCCGTGCTACTCGAGGACGTCGCGTTGAAGGGGGCCCTCAGAGGGGTGACCCCTCTAACCCCGGCTCCTCTCGCGGCCGCCACCGGTGGTATGATGGTCGCCGCTCTCTGGGCTTACGCGGGGCTGGAGTCGGCCAGCTTCGTAGCCGGCGAGGTCAAAGACCCGGTGAAGTCGTACACGAGGGGCTACCCGCTCGGCTTCCTGACAGTCTTCGCTCTCTACCTCCTAGTCCCCTTCGTCGTCGAGACCAAGCTAGGGGTAAGCCTCGTCGCGTCGCACTCCTACCTCTACTACAACTACCGCGGAGTCTTGAGGAGCCTCAGCGGGAGACCCCTAGTACCCCCGTCGATCTTCGTGTACCTGTCCCTCTTCACCAGCGACAAGTACCTGATACTACTGGCTGGACTAGCGGCTTTCATGTGGTTCCTCAACACAGCTTACACAATCTGGCTGGCAGCAATTAGAATTTTATACGCCCTCGCGGTCGACAAAATGGCGCCTTCGTCGCTGGCAAGGGTGACCGGTGTCAGAGGCGTGCCTATAGTTGCTAACAATGTTGTCTTCTCGTTCGGGATAGTGGGACTCCTCCTAGGCTGCTTGACCGTGAAAGGCCTGATACCAGTCGCGTCTCTCCTGAAGCTCTTCGGCTTCAGTTACAGTATACTCGTCTGGTTGACAGGTCTCTCCCTCGCGGTTCTGCCCTGGACCCGGGGCGGCTTCTACGAGGGCCTACCCTTCAAGAGGCGCGTCTTCGAGACCGCTGTCGGCGCGGCCTGCTTCGCCTCGGGCTGGTTCATGCTGCTCTACTCCGGGTCTAATGTGAGTCTCGTAGAGGTCGTCGCAAACTCCTTCATAGGTCTGCTAGCGCTTGTATCACTGCTACTGGTGATGAGGAGGTTCTGGGCCCCCGAGGCGGTAACTACCTAATGTGACCGGGGCCCTCTGCTTCGTGGGGCTTCGGCGGCCAGCCGTAGCCTGTGTGGAGTAGAGTGGAAAGAGTGGAGGACAGGAGTGTTGCCAAGGCCAGTACTAGGTGTACCAGGGGGTTCAGCAGTAGGCTCGTGTAGGGGAATTGCTGCACGTTCGACGAGCCAAGTATCAGCCTCCCAGCCGAGGTAACGTGGTCTAGGCTGAAGGACAGGCTCGCGACAGCCCTCGTGAAGAAGTAGCTGTAGAGACCCAGGAACACCGCCGAGGAGACCGCGCCCACCAGCCCTCCCGTGAAGCACAGCCTGAGCTGGGTGGTGTAGTCCTCACCCTCTAATAGGGCGAGCAGCAGGTTAGCCCCGCTGAACACCATGTAGACGGTGAACAAGACGAGGGGTGCGGCCATGTAGCTCGTTCTGTCGAGCTCGTCTACCGTTATCGGCGTGCCGTAGTAGGTGACCCGGTAGTAGGAGAACGCGACTAGGCCGTCGAGGACCCCGTAGACCCGGTAGAGCGGTAGCACTAGTGCGAGGACCATGTAGACTCCGTAGAACAGGGTGAGGAACCCTGTGACGTAGTGGATCTTCCTGTACCTCTCCTTCTCAGTGGCTACAGGACTCGACTCTCCCAACCCAGACCACGCTCTCGTTCCCGTAGTAGTAGGAGACTCTTACGTATGCGTAGTCGAATACCCCCTGGAGCTCCAGCCTGTACGTCTTCAGAGGCTGTACTGTCACGTCAAAGGACTCCTCCCGGCTGTGCACAAGGTTCACTAGGCCGGCCCACGTGGAGTTCACGTAGGTGACTTTTACCGAGACGTTCTCGAGGGGGAAAGGCAGGGTGTTCTCCACGAGCAGGCTACAGCCCTCTACCTTCACCGCTGGCTTGAGTAAAGCGAAGTGTACCGGGTAGTAGCCTATGAGGAGTCCCTTGTCGAGCTTCGCGGTCAGGTTCACGTAGAAGTAGTTTAATCCGGCCTGGAAGAGCTCCTTGTACAAGCTTGTTGGTACACCGACCTCCACCCTGCTACCGTTGACCACCTCTGCGAAGGTGCAGGGGTAGACGCCTACCGCGCTTATACTGCAGTTAGAGACGCCGACTATAGTAGTGTTGAAGGTCGTGTAGTCCAGTGTGAGAGCCGTGTAGTCCCCCGAGATCTCGTAGCCTGCGAGCTCGAGGCTGGGGGCTTGGAGGACGGTTCTATAGGGCGGCTGGCCCACCACGTAGAGGGCTGTGAACACCGCGTAGAGTGTTACGAACAGGACGAACAAGGTGGTCTCCAAGTTCAGGGGCTGGAAGAGTCTCCTCAAATCCCAGAGGGGTACGAACAGCGGGGTCGTAAGGAACACTGCCAGTGGGAGCCACACCTCCAGCGGTATAACAAGGACTGCTCTGTACTTGACAGCCTTCTCCGGGAATGGCGGGTCTGGAGCCGGGTTGAAGTCCCCCTTCGTCAAGACAGTTCCCCCGGCTACTTCGACCACCCTGTGTATCACGCAGTGGAATAAGCCTGTACAGTAGATCACAACGTCGCCTTTCGAGAAGCCCGTCAGCCAGACGGCGGTGCTCAATACCAAGTCGCCCGGCTTGAGAGTAGGGTACATAGAGTAGCCGGCGACCAGGCTGAGGGCAAGAGGCAGGAAGCCTAGATAGGGGGCTAGGAACGCCGTGCTCAGGAGTATCGCTACAACTAGTAAGGGCAGGTCCCTCGGGTACATGATAGCACCGTGAAGGTTGATAGAGATGATAAAAAAGTGGTTTTATAGAGTCGTGTTTACGGCGGTGTCTCGGTGGACGGGCTGTAGACTAGGAGTAGCTGTGCGTTAACTGACGCAGGTAGCTGATAGCCCTCTGGTATGTACACGTAGACGTCGAGCTCTATCGCGTTACCCGCCGTAATCGCTATCTGGGGGGTCTGCGAGGTGGTGGTCAGGTCGAGGCTGGTGTGATAGCCCGACGGCGTGGGCGTCGGGTGGCCCGAGAGGCTCCTAGCCGCACCCTTGCTGTACACGTAGAGGACCAGCTTGGAGTTAGCCGGTAGACCCGAAGCGGTGGTTACGACCTTCAGGGTCACGTAGTATGTCTTCGAGTCTCCGTTCACTATGAGGCTGATGTTCTTGTAGTACGACACCTGGTAGGTTGGGTGTATAGTTATCTCGAGGCTAGTCTTGTTAGACCCGAGGTTGACGGCTATGGTGTTGGCTCCGCCTAGATCCGGTTGGTTGGCGTTAGTGCCGTATTCGAAGTAGACAGGTGGTGCTACGGGGCTGACGGCCACTGAAACCGGGTAGTACACGAAGACGCTGGCGAAGACTATGCTTGTGAAGACTGCTACTGCAACTAGGGCTAGTATTCTCCTGTCGAACCTCATACTGAGCACCACTAGGGGTTTGTATCACGAAATAATCTATAAATTCGCCTTTTAAGCTTTGTGCCCTGTAAGGCCTGTAGGCACCTCCTCCAGGCCCCGGAAACAGTTTTATTTTTCGAGGCACTCAATATTTTCTGTCAAACATTAATGTGATAGTGATGCCGGACCTGGTCAGCGACGCTATAGGGGTTGTCGAGGGGCTAGCCATAGCCTACATGGCTATTCTCGCTATAGGTTTGACGGGCTACATCCTGTACAGGCCTAAGAGGGAGGGCGTGAAGGCGAGCAGCTTCGAGATCGTCGTAGTCTCCAAGGCCGACGAGAGGGTGAGGAAGAGCCTGTTCGAGACGGTCCGCTACCACGCGAGGAGGTTCGGAGGCGTAACGCTGGTAGTAGACGAGGAGTCTCCGCTACTACCCGAGCTGAGGAGGCTCGGGCACGTCAAGCTCGTGGTCGTCCCCAGGTGGTACAGGAGGGACCTCGTCGGTAAGGGGAGGGCCCTCAACTACTTCATCGAAAACTACGTGGACAGGGAGAAGTGGTACGTCTTCATAGACGACGACAACATTATACTAGACGACAACTTCCTCTACGAGATACCCTACTACGAGTCTAGGGGTGTTTTCGTCGGGAACGGCGTCCTCGTGCCGAGGATGGGTAGGAGCAAGCTGGCCTACGTCATGGACTGGGTCAGGTTCCTAGACGACGTAACCCTGTACAGGTTCTTCACAGGCCTGCTCGGGAGGCCGCTCCTAGGGCTACACGGCGAGCTACTCATAGTGAAGGGGAGGGTGTTGAAGGAGGTGGGGTTCAGCTACAGGAGCATCACCGAGGACTTCAGGTTCTCTGTAGAGCTCGTCAAGAGGGGGTACAGGACGTGGCAGAGCAGTACGAGGGTCCTCATCAAGAGCCCCAACAGCATAGCCGACCTGATCAAGCAGAGGGGGAGGTGGTTCAAGGGGGTCATCTCGGACGTCAAGCACAGCCCCCTGCCCATGAAGCTCGTTGTAGGGTTCAGGGCGTTCTTCTGGAGCCTAGTCTTCACCGCGTCCTGGGCGATGCTACCGGCTGTACTGGCAGCAGGTATATTCTGGTTCATACTACCAGCCGGCCTATACTACGCGTCGGCGTACCTCTACGGCTCATACAAGGCTGGAGAGCCCGTACTCGTCTTCACCATCCCCTTATTCGGCTTGATCGAGGCCTCCGCGAGGATCTACGGGCTTCTAGCCGTGAAGGACTTCATCGTCATAGACAAGAATTAAATAGGCTTGTAGAGAAAATTAGTCAAGGTGAGTAAAGTGAAGCCTTTTAGACTGAAGCACGAAGAAGTGACACTCTATTTCGGGGAGAACTCTCTCGAGAAGGCCGCGTGGTTTCTCGAGGGTAAGAAGAAGGTAGGTATAGTTATGGGCCGCCAGTCGGCAAAGGTCTCCGGTGCCCTCGACGACCTCTTTAATATTCTGAACGAGAGGGGGGTCGAGCACGTTGTCTTCAGCGACGTGACTCCGAACCCGTACCTTAGCCAGGCGCTCCGAGCGGGCGAGCTGTTCTGGCGGGAGAGCGTTGACGCAGTGGTGGCTGTAGGCGGGGGCAGCGTGATCGATGTAGCGAAGGTCGCCTCGGTGATAGCCGTGGCCGGGTCGAGGTTCGAGGACCTACTGAAGGGGGCCAAGCCGAAGAGGAAGCTCCCACTACTCGCCGTCAACCTGACCCACGGCACTGGCACTGAAGTCGACAGGTACGCTGTCGTCACCGTCGACGAGACGAAAGAGAAGCACGGTCTTTCGGTGACCTACCCGGACGTCAGCGTGGACGACCCCAGGTACACCCTTACGCTCAGCTTGGAGCAGACCATTTACACGAGCCTCGATGCTTTCTACCACGCCTACGAGTCCGCTACGTCCACTGTCTCCTACCCCTTAGTCGAGACGCTGTCGTACGAGGCGATCGCGATAATAGGCGAGAAGCTCCCTAGGCTAGTCAACAACTTGAAGGACATAGGTCTAAGGACGAGTATGCTCTACGCTAGTATGCTGGCGGGTCTGAGCATAGACATGGCGTCTACTCACCTCGTCCACGGGATAGAACACGTCCTCAGTGGCTTCGAGCCCAGGCTAGCCCACGGAGCGGGCCTAGCGTTGCTGGGGCCAAGGGTGGTCTACTACACCCACAAGGTTCTCCCAGAGGTGTCCGCGAGGCTACTCAAGCCTATAAACCCGTACATCAAGCCTGTCGCCGAGGACGCCGAGAGGGCTATGAAGAGCGTAAAGGCCTTCCAGGAGCGAGTCGGCTTCAAGGAGAGGCTAAGCGACTACGGCTTCACGGAGAAAGACGCGGGTAGAGTCGCGGAGTTCTTGTTCAGCAGACTGAAGTACATGGTTGGGAACACGCCCTTCCCTGTCACCGAGGAGGTAGTCAAGGACGTGTTCTTGTCGGCTCTGTAGACCCCTCGAGTTTTGCCCCCCGTCCTCACCCCACGCTTTTTCCGCACATAGGACCCTTCGGGCATCAGAAACAGCTCACTGGACACGAGAGGAGTTGGCCATTGTGGCAACAACTGTGGTTCTACTCATCACACTGGTGGGCCTTCTGACCCTGCTACTAGTCCTTCCCTCGCTCAAGCTCATCGGTGCGACCCGACCGTGTTATCCTCTACGGGTGGACTCTCGTAGCTTGGGCGGCCATTTAAGGCTAATCAAGGTAGACGGGTACGACCTCGCCCTCCTCGAACCCCTCACTACCCTCCTCTAACCTGATGTACGAGTTCGTCTCCGCTAGGCTTCTCAACAACCCGCTACCCCTCAACATGAACGGCTCCACTAGCGGTAGCCCCCCGACGCCGGCTGTCAACGTGCTTCTCACGAACGTGGTGTAGCCCGCCTGGTTAGGCAGTCTCCTCGTGAGCTTGGCGTAGACGATCAGGTTGCCGAGCCCCTTTAAGCCAAACGCTTCCACGAGCGCCGCCTTAAAGACCCCCTCCAGGCCGACCCACGCAGCCAGGGGGAAGCCGCTGAGGTGGAGCACGGGCTTCCCGTCGACCACCGAAGCACTGGTCGGCCTACCGGGCCTCATCGCCACCCCCCTGAAGACCCAGGCCCCGCCCCTCTCGACGAGGTCGTAGACCAGGTCTCCCTCGCTAGGGCCTGTTCCCCCGGTGGTTATGACAATGTCGTTCAACGCGAGCGCCCTGGTTACGAAGTCAGCGAGCAGGTGTAGGTCGTCGGGTATGACGCCGTAGTACCTAGCCTCAATGAACGGGAGCCTCCTCAAGTATGACAACACAACGTATCCCGTTGAGTTGAAGACACGGCCTCCCTCCAAACCAGCTGTGCCGGGGCCGGGCTCGACGACCTCGCTACCTACAGTTACCACGCCTACTCTCAGTCTCCTAAAGACTCTTACAGTGCTGTAGCCAGAAGCGTATATGATGGGTATCTTCCTGAAGTCGAGGACTGTTCCAGCCCTGACCAAGACCTCGCCTCTAGCGAAGTCTTCAGCGCGCCTCGAGACGTTAGAGCCCTGGGCTACTGGCTTGTACACGAGTATCTTCCCGCCGACCCTCTTCACGTCTTCCTCCATGACCACGGCGTCGGCCCCGCTCGGCAGGGGTGCGCCGGTACTGATCGGTCTAGCCTTACCAGGGCCTATGACGGGGGCGTCTACCAACTCCAGCTCGGCGGGATTGAACACGCTGGCACTATACGTGTCGGAGCTGACGACCGCGTACCCATCCACCGCACTCCTATCGAAGCCCGGGTGGTCTACTAAGGCGACGACGTCGCCTGCTAGGACTCTACCATAGGCCTCTGCCACGTCTACTTCTTCCACGTCCAACTCTATCTTCGCTAGTACTCTCGCTAGTCTAGAGACAGCCTCGTGTATGCTGACCAGCTCTTTAATGCCTTTCACTCCCAACGTAAACACCTTGCGTGCTGTTTGCTCTATAATTAGGGTACCCAGGTAATTTATCGGTTCAGAGTAGTCTTGCCAGGAAATCTCTCAGCCTGGTATAGAAGACGACGTAAGCCCCGAGTATCCAGCCGAGTACAGGGATGCTCCTGGAGATCCTTACCAGGAAGGAGAGCTCTACGTCGCTTAGTGCGTTGAGGGCCGCCAAGAGTACGCTGTAGAAGAGGGCCGTGAACGTAAAGCCGAGTACGAGTCTAGCAACGGAAAGCGCCAGGAGCATTGTTAGGGGGATTGAGGCGAGGACGGAGAGCACAGACGCTACAGCTGTCTTCAGGTACTTCGAGTACTCCATCCTAAACCCGGAGCCCTCTAGGTATGAGAGCTGGTAGACTAAGACGGGTATACTGGCCAGGGCGCTGGCTATAGCCAGCCCGGCTACGCCGAGGGTTAGGCCCAGACCTAGGTAGAGGAGGACGCCAGAGACCAGCGATATCGTGTTGGAGAGCAGGATCACCCGCTTGACACCGTAAGCCTGGATCACACTGCCCGCGACGACGCTGAAGGGCCATAGGAGTAGAGAGACGGATATTACTGTATAGTAGAAGCCTGCTTCAGCATACTCCGGGCCGTACACTGTCCTGATTACGTCGCCGGAGTACAGGATCGAGATTAGGGATAGCGGTAGTGTGAGGGCGAAGAGGGTCGCTAGCACCGCCTCGACTATGCCTTTAAAGCCCTCCTCGTTCTTCGACTGGTGGACGAAGAGCGGGAGGAGGGGTGTTGCCAGAGCCCCGTAGACCGCTCCTATAGCGCCCAGGAAATTGTATGCGGCGTTGAAGTAGCCCGCCACGCTGTTGCCGACCACGCCCATGGGGGCCGTTATGAACCCTAGTAAGTAGCTCTGGAGCCTCGCGACAACAGCTCCAGCCACGCTCCCCGTGTAGACCGTCAGCGCGTACCCGACGACCTCGTTCATCTCGAAACCGCAGCCACGCGACGACAAGACGTCCTTTACCAAAGTTAGTGATACTGTGATACCCACCACGTAGGAGACGGCTAGGGCGAGTATCGCGTTTTCAACTGTTGGACCCACTAGACTGAAAAGTGCCAGTACTGCTGCCAGCCTCGCGAGTGGTTGGGCTATGACCACTATAGTCCTGGACCCCGCCCTCCCCAGGCCGACCATGAGGCTAGCGGCGTCTGCGACGAGTACTTGGGGGACTAGCACGAGAGTATAGAGGGAGACGTAGAGTCCGATACCGCTCCTGCTACTCAGGGCTTGACCTAGAGGCTCCGCCAGTAGGAGAGCCGGGGCTACAACCGATAGGGACAACGTGAGCTTGAGTAGGAACGCTCTCTTAGCCAGCGAGGCGACCCGGCAGACCTGCCCTCTACTAGCGTAGAGGGAGGAGTACCTCAGCACCGCCGCGTCTATCCCGAAGTCTGTGAGCAACGACAACACGCTTACGGGTATAGACGCCAGGTTGTAGAGGCCGTAGTTGGCAGGACCAAGTAGCCTGGCCACGACCATTAGTGTAACGACTTGGACTAGTAGATAGACGATTGTTGAGGCGGCGTAGAGGAGGGCGTGAGCGCCGGCCCTCTCTACGGTGTACTCTAGCTCGCTCATTTAAACCCCTATTCGAGAGGCCAGGATAGAATATTTATCGCCTTCTCTTAAAATGAGTTAGGTGCCCTAATGAAGCTGGGAGAGCTCACGGAGAGGCTCTTCATCGAGGGCGTGCTACGCAATTACCTCGGTAAGAGACCGCCCTTCTCGCGGCTCGGTTTCCCAGACGACGCAGTGGACTTCCTGCCGCTAGCTCCTAGGATCGTAGTCTCAGTCGACGCCTCCTCTATCGCGAGCGTTAAACTCCCTTGGAGGAGCCTCGGGGACGCGGCTTGGGCTATCGCTACGGGGGCTGTTAGCGACCACATCGCCAAGGGCTCGAGACCGGCTTACGCGCTCGTCTCGCTCGGGCTGAGCCCCGACCTGGACCTGTCCGAGGCGAAGGCCATTGTCCGCGGGCTGAGCGAGGCCTTCAACTACTACGGTGTGAGCTGGGTTGGTGGCGACACTAACAGTTCAAGGGACCCCTGGATATCAGTGACGATGATCGGCTTCACTACAGCCAAGAGGCCCCCGCCCAGGAGCGGCGCTAGGCCCGGAGACGCCGTGGTCGTCACGGGGAGGTACGGGGCGATGGGCTACGTAGCCCTTAGAGGTGTAGAGGAGGCCTCGAGAACCACCTGGGTTGTCGAGAAGACGAGGAGGCCCCTCGTGGACGTGAGGGTGGGGACTGTGATCGCCCTCAACTACAAAAGCATCCACGCAAGCATGGACGTGAGCGACGGGCTGGGGTTCACCATCATGGAGATCTCTAGGTTGAGCGGGGTCGGCTTCAGGGTCGAAAAACCGCCTCTAGTCTTCAAGGAGGTCTACGAGCTCTGCGAGGGGAGGCTCCAGTGCTTGTACGAGCTGTCCTTGAACGGGGGAGAGGAGTACGGGGTAGTCATGACCGTGAGCAAGGAGGGTCTCGGCAACGTCGTCGAAGACCTTGAGTCCTACGGCGTGGAGTACGAGGTGATAGGCGAAGTCGTAGAGGGCTCCGGGCTCAAACTAGAAGGGGTCAACAAAGTAGCTATCTACGGCTGGGACCAGTTCGGGGGCTACGTGAAATCCGCCTGACTACACGAGACACCCCCGTTTAAAAACTAGACGCCACGGGAGTTAATTCTGGCGAACCATATGTGGCTCTATATAGCCGGTCTAGCGCTAGCGACACTGGGCGTCATGGACTTACTGGTCAACATCGTAGCTGTCAGGTTGCTCAACTTCACCCTAATCGAGCTCGGTATACTCAACGCCTTGTGGACCGCCGCGGTCATTCCCTCGCTGAGACACTCGAACGTGCTCTCAAACGCCGGTTTAACCAAGAGGCCTACCTTGATAGGCTTCTTGGTGTTCGCTTCCTTCTTCCCTCTCTTCTACATGTCTGTCATGTGGAAGAGTGCGACCTTGCTGTACACGGCGTACGTGCTCCACGCGGTCACGTACTCGTACGTAAAGACAGGCTGCCAGACGGCTGTTCTCGAGTCCTACCCAAGCCACCAGTGGTCTCACTACAGCAGGAGGCTCGCACAGCTGGCCGTCCTATTCGAGGGGCTACTTTTGCTGGGTATCTCCAGGGTGTGGAGTAGCCTATTGGAGGCCTGGTACTTTCAGCTCATAGCAGTATTCGTATTAGCCGGTAACGCCCTCCTAATACTGGAGATACCGCAGCCGTCACTGCGCTTCGAGAAAATACTGACTAGAATAGAGAGCTACCTGAAGAAGGGCCTTACAAGGATACACGGTTACCTGACCATTTCCAGCCTGGACTACGCGGATGGCGAGAAAGTCAATACTATCATTGAGAGGTTTGTCAAGGACGGGATTAGTTTGAGTCTCATCGCCGCTGCGCTGGCCGCCTTCAGGGTCGGTAACGAGTACCTGTTCACGCCTCTACCATTCGTATTCATACGATTAATGGGCCTCAAGACCCCTGACGTCATCACCTTATACGGGGTGGGGAAGATGATCGGGTTCACGGTAATGCTCGTCCTACCGCCGAAAGTCGTTAGCAAAGGAGCCTTCACTCTGGCCACTCTAATCAAGATCGTGAGCGTGGTGGGGATCATATTCTGGAGGCCTGACCTCGGCTTCTCCTCGGTTCTCCTGGCGGCGATCTACATCTCTAACCTGGTGATCGACACGACGATTTACACCCTTTACGTAACTACGACGAGCGGGAGTAACGTAGGCCTGTTCAACATGGTAGCCGAGGCCTCAAGCCTGGTAGGCACCCTGACGTCTGGCTTCGTTATGACTATCCTAGGGCTCAACACGACGGTGTTTCTACTAGTGATACTCAACCTAGTACCGTTGCTCCTAGTGAAAAAAGGTTGGTAGGCGTTAGAAGACTAGCTGGCTCTAGACCTTATGACTATCTTCTGGGCGACGATCATGGAGCTCGGTATTAGGACTGTCAGTCCGTCCCTCCTCTTAACGACTGTGAACATAGACCCTATGTCCTCTACTGTAACCTCGCTCTCGCCAGCTATGTCGACCACATCCCCTATCTTGAACGGCCTCGCCAGTAGAATGAACATGCCCGCCACGGCCTGGCTCAGCACGTTCTGAGTGGCGAAGCCCACCACTAAGCCTATGAAGCCTCCAAGGGCCACCCCGGCCGCCCCGCCTGCCACACCACCGGCTATACCCGCGAGGAGGCCGCCGATACCCAGTATCCTGATCATGCTCCTCACGGCTGCTGCCGTGGACTTGCCGTACTTGGGCAGTGTCATGGCGTAGAAGAGCGAGGCCACAGCGTTTACGATCATCCAACCGAGCACCAGCAACACTATTATGTAGACGTACACCGCGTAGTCCTTTAAAGTCAGGAAGCCACCTAATTTCGTGGCCTCGTAGAGCATGCTGAGGCCCTGAGTGAAGAACCACTGGAGGACGCCCATCACGAGGCTACTAAGATCGCGTAGAGTATTACCCTGGTCATAGCCTTTGAGACGGGCTCCTCTGCCAAGGTCCCCCCTGTTATTTTTCCTCACGGGTAAAATTTAAACTTTGCGGCCAAGAAACAGGTGGTCAGCGCCCGCTTTAAGTCTATCATGTCATCGCTCGAGGCTACATTCCCGGGTTCTTCTTCATCCCACCTACTTCTTACATCCTGCTCCTGATAAAGCTTAGTACCCTTGTCACCGACCTGGCTAGGTGCCTAAAGGGCTTTACGAGGGCGTCGGCAACAGACACGAGGACGAACTTTAAGGTCGTGGCCAGACCGCGGCTAGCGTATAACTCGGTCGCTTTGACCCAGTCCACCTGCCCGACTACGTAGACTACGATGACCGTCAACGCGATGAGCAGGAGTGTGGACAGCCAGAGTGGGAGGCCCAGTTTCTCCTCGAACAGGTTTAACACTGTCCTCCCGTAGACGACGGCCAGTATCGAGTGGACTATTTTGCCCAGGAACACGGCGATCGCGTACAAAGCAATGCTGTAGGACGCGAACCCCATCGGTATCAAGACGACGTCGTCGGGGGCTGGTGTAATAGCCACGAACAGGATTGCGAAGAAGCCCGCCACCCTGTGCCTGGAGGCCAGGTACGACCAGTTCCTGACAGTCCTCGAGGCGGGCGATATGCTGCTAAAGCCCCTGCCTATAAAGTAGATGATGATCTTGCCCAGTCCAGCACCTATCCCGCTGACGACCGCTATGAGGACCAAGCTCCTGAAGTCTGTGAACCGCGAGGCGTAGACGACTATGTACACCAGGTAGGGTAGAGCAACGAAAGGGATAGAGTTCGACACGAGCGAGACAAAGAAGACACCGTAGAGCCCCGTACTCCTCAGCACTCTCTCGGCGAGCGCGAATACCTCGTCCACCACTCTGTGGAAGGGCATGTCGTTTCTCCTTTTCTTACAACAACAGCTCTCCGCGCTTCTCTACGGTATATGAAGGGTATTATACTCAAATAAGCTTATAGACAGTCGTAGCGCGGCCGGTGGCACGCCGGATGATGATCAGGCTCTACACTGGCGTGGTCTACGAGTCGATCGCCTCGACGTACGTAGACGGCGCGGTCTACCACACGCCCTTAGGGTTCCGGGTCTCCGGCCACCTTTTGAGGGCGAGGCTCTACCCGGAGACGAGGCTCTACAGGGTCGTAGACCAAGTGAGGTTCGTTGTGCTGAACCTGGCTAGGAACCCTTTCTACTACTTGGCCTCCGCTTTCAAGGGCCGCGTCGAGACCCGCCTAGAGTTCGTGGACGCCCGCTGCGTTAAGGCGCCGCGCCTAGTCGGGGCTGAGGCGTATATAGAGACGCTCGTCACCGGTGTACGGCCCTCCAACGGCGTCAAGGTAGTAGACCTCGAGCCTCTATGCGTAGACTTGGGGGAGGCCCTCACCCCCTACTCCAGGGCCGACGCCGCGCTGATCGAGATGATCGTGTACGCGACGAAGGTACCCGTCCTCAGGGAGAAGGGCGACGTGGAGGGCTCGAGCTACTACACCACGCTCTTCAATGTGGTGAGGGGGATAATAGGGAGGGTGTCCGATAACAAGCTGTATAAGGACGCGGTGGAATTCCTCGGTAGAGTGGTGTCGGGATGAGCAGAGGCGTCGAGGTGTCGGCCCCGTCGCGTCTGCACTTCGGGCTGGTGAACCCGCACGGCGTGGCCCCTTACAGGCTGTACGGTAGCGCCGGAGTGGCAGTGAAGAGCCCGCGCGTAGTAGTGGAGGTCTACCCGAGCGACCGCTTCGAGCTACCGCCTGTACTGGAGGAGGGTGAGAAAGCTACGCTGGCGAGCGTGTTGCGTGGTAGGGGCGTCAGGGGCGTAAGAGCCGTCGTAAGAGAGGTCCCTCCCAGGCACGCTGGTTTCGGGACCACTACTCAGCTACTCCTGTCAATTGCCGTGGGCGCCCTGAGGCTCCACGGCATAGAGTACAGCCCCCTAGACCTGGCGTGGGAGCTGGGTAGGGGGAGAGTGTCCAGTATAGGGGTATACTCCTTCATGAGAGGCGGTTTCATAGTGGACGCGGGGCGGGGTAGGAGTACGCGTATAGCCCCACTCGCCGTCAGGCTGGACTTCCCCGAGGAGTGGAGGTTCGTGCTCATCCTGCCGAGGGGCACAGGGTTGAGCGGTGAAGAAGAGGAGAGGGCGATGAGGAGGCCCAAGTTCTACGAGGTGGCTAGAGTTCACGAAGCAGCGTGGCTCTTACACTACGGGCTAGTCCCCGCTGTCATCGAGAGAGACCCGTCCACCTTCGCCGAGGCGCTGGGCAGGCTGCAGGAGCTCGTTGGCGGCTTCTTCCAGGAGGAGCAGGGCGGCTTGTTCAATCCGGCCTCCGCGAAGGTGGTCGAGCACCTGGAGAAGCTGGGTGTGAGAGGTTACGGTCAGAGCTCGTGGGGGCCCCTGATCTACGTCTTCGCGGAGAGCGAGGGCAGAGCTAGGGAGGTAGCTGACTCGGTATCGAGGTTAGGCGAGTACAGGGTCTGCGTAACAGGGGCGGACAACAGAGGTGCCGTGATTAGGGAGGTCTAGTCGCTCTAGAGGGACGTGAGTATCACGTAGAGGGATATCAACACGAGGGCGAGCCCTGTAAGGAAGTTCAACACGCTTGAGTTACTGGAGAGCCACTTCGCAAGCCTCTTCTGCCTCACGGCACTCTTTACTACGACCAGTATCACAATGAGAGGTAGGACGAAGATCAGGTTGTAGAGCAGGAGGAGTGCGATCGCTAGCATTGGCGCCACGCTCTTGAGGATTGCCGCGAAGACAGCGTATGGCCCAGCCGTACACGGTAGTAGAACCGTGACAGAGATTATAGCGAGGAGGACTGCTGTAAGGTAAGAGACGCTACTCGAGACGTTGATCCCGAGCCTCTCGCACCACCCGCACTTCAACTTCTCCAAGGAAGATGGCGTGCTCGGCCTCAGCGTATTGTAGACGCCTATTGCGAGTGCTACGAGTGCGAGGGGGAGTGGGTTAACGACTCTCGCGAAGTGGTATAGACCCAGGCCTAGTAGGAAGTAGCCAATATAAATGAGTAGTATGAAGAGTATGGGTGGTCCGTAAGACCTTCTCTTCCCGCTAATAGAGGTGGTCGCGAGGCTGAAGAAAGTCACTAGCTCGCACGGGTTGACGGAGTCGAGTAGGCTGAGGAACACCAGTGATGGTATCAAAGCGAGGTAGTCCACACCGCTCACCGCCACGCTGACCATGGGACCCGTACTACCGTGGCTGTAGAAGACGTCGTACTTCTCTAGTAGCGCCTGTTGCGACGCCCCTGTAACGTTGCTCACCTCAAGAAGCTTTTTGTTGAAGATGACGTAGGCTTTCACCGTAGTGGAGTTGTTGGGCGCCAGCAGAGGGTCAAGTATACTGGGGCTGTTTACCGTGTAGTTTGATATCTCCCCCATTACGACTCCGGATATAGTGTTGTCGACCACGAAGAGTGTTATTGGCACCGCCTCGTAGCCCTCGTAGAAGTCCCTCGCGATGTTCTCGTAGCACCTCTGGCAGGAGCTGTTGGACGATATGTCACAGAAAGTTACGTCGGACCCGAAGAGGCTGCTCAGGTAAGCGTAGGTGTTTCTACAGTGAGGGCACCTCGGGTCTCCGTAGATGATGATCTGCCTCCCAGCCTCCGACCAGGCCTGGTAAGCCAACGCGAGAACCGATATCACCAGGAAGACCAGCGCTAGAGCTAGAACCCTCATACCCGCCCCTTCTACTCTATCGTGATTCAGCTCGACATTTTATCTTTTCACACCTTTTTAGGTGTCCAGACCCGTGCTTAGTGTAGTGTGTAAATAGAGGCCAGGATTACGCCTAGCAAGGAGGGTGCTAGAGAATACTTGGCCATGACGTCGAGTGCCTGCTCGACCCTCAGCCTGCCCATTGAAGCCCTCAGTAGGCTCGACGCCAGGAATACGAGCGCCATCTTGGCCGCGAGCAGTACCAAGCCCTGGACTGAGAGGTGGGGGTAAGGGTAGGGGCCTCCGAGGACCAAGTAGACTATCGACAGCATGGTGACGGAGTATTCGATGTCGTGGAACAGCCTGGCCAGCCCGAGAACGGGGCCCGAGAACTCGGTCTCGAAACCCGCTATGATCTCCTGCTCCGCCTCGGGTACGTTGAACGGGTTGAGCATCGCCCTTGCCTGCAGCGTCACGAGGGACGAGACAAGGGACAAGACCATTAAGGGGGCCGTTAGCGGGTTAGCCCAGTACATGTAGACCGACCTTGACGTGGCGTAGATGCTGTAGCCGGGGTCTACCCCGCTCGAGAGCACCATTGGTATTAGGAGCGAGGCGAAGTACGCTGGCTCACAGACCGTGACGAAGCTCAGTATTCTAGAAACTCCCACCACGGTGTAGGGACCGGGCATCGAGAGGCTGGCAAAGATCAGCAGGAGTGGTGACACTAAGCAACAAAGGTACATGTATATGAAGAAGTCGAAGGGCGCCGATATAGCGTAAGGGTTGAGCGGTGTGAACAGGACGGCCACTACTAGGGACGATATCCCGAGTGCCAGCAAGGACTCGGCTAGTCTCGGCATCGAATACCTGTTGGCCACCACCTCCTTGTCTCTGACCAGCTTAAGCAAGTCCGCGAACGGCTGGAGCACACCGCCCGGTCCCGTATACGACGGGCCCATCCTCCGCTGCATTCGGGCCACTACCTTCCTTAAAGCGTATTCTACGAGCAGCGAGAACACGAACAGGAATAGCAGGCCGGGGAAGACGAGCGCCGTGAACACGAGCATTAAGTAGTCCATCCTACCACCTCGCCGCCAGGTACAGCAAGCTTAAGATGATCGATAGCAGTACGAGCACGCCTAGCCACGACGAGATGAAGTAGAACCAGTCCGCTAGGCTACCCGTCTGGACCCTGTCCAGTAGTAGTCTGTAGACCCTCCTCGCGTACTGCCTTATGAAGGCCCAGTACAGCCCTCCTACGCCAGGCGTCGGGTTTGACACGACGTCTTCGCCCTCAGCGGACAAGTATACACTCGTGTACCTCACGTTCTTGTTGCGTACTAGCAAGTAGAGGCCGTAGAGTGCAGCGAACACGAGTACCATGAGCCCCGTTGTCAGGATGACAGCATGGTAGACGTCGAGCTCTAGTACCCTACCCATACGGACCACCGAGCGTCTTTCTAGCCTCGAGGTAAGCCTTGATGTAGTCGTCCACGCCCTGTGGTGTAAGGCTCGAAGCCGGCTGGGAGAAAACGCCTGGGTTCAGCCCGAGGATGAGCCCTAGTCCCAGGAGGCTCGCGGTCATCGCGACTAGGAGGACCTCTACCGGCTCGATCTTCGGGCTCGAGACAGGCGCGTCCTTCTTGAAAGAGAATGCTATCGAGTAGATAGGCTTCATGTAGCCGAGTAAGCTTACCGCCGACACGAGTATCACGATGAACGCGAGGATCGGTAGGCCCGCGTCTAGGAAGGCCTGGTACATCATAAGCTTCGAGAAGAAACCTACGAACGGTATGAAGCCAGCCAAGTTCATGAAGGAGACGGTCATAGCGATAGCGGAGAGAGGCCTCACACGCCCAAGCCCTCTCATCGCGTCGAGGTCTCTCGACCCCGCCTCGTGTATGAACACTCCACTGGCCATGAATAACGTGGCTTTACTAATGCTGTGGGAGACCAGGTGGGCGACCATTGCTGTGAGCGCTAAGACTAGAGCACTGCCCGCTACCACGAAACCCAGGGAGCCGACCATTAGAGCTAGGCCTATGTGGCTGATAGTGCTGTAGGCCAGTAGCCTCTTGATATCTCTCTGGACGAGCATCATGAAAGCCCCTAGTAAGGCACTGGCGCACCCGAGTAAGAGTAGTGCCAGTAGTACAACGTGACGGTATACACCGAGCGCGTTGTTGTACCCGAATATGGTGTACAAGAACCTGGCCACAGCGTAGACGCCGATGTTGACGACGAGCCCCGACAAGGCCGCGGAAACCGGTGTGGGCGCTTCTGGGTGCGCGTCGGGGAGCCAGAAGTGGTTGGGGAAGACGGCCGCCTTGTACGTGAAAACCCATAGTGAGAAGGAGACCGCCAGGAGTGCTGGTAGAGGCGACGCCAAGTAGGCCCTACCGACCAGGGCGAGGTCGGCCATGTTGAGGGTTGAGTAGTTCCCGTATATTATCACGAGTGCCAGGAAGTACATGTTGGTGGCCACCGCGCCTATCAGCGCGTACTTGCTCGCTGCCTCAACAGCCTCGGCCCTCTGCTTGTGGTAGGCGACCAGCCCATAAGCGGAGATGCTTAAGACCTCTATCATCACGAACAAGTTGAAGGCGTCGCCTGTGTACAGGCACCCTAGCAGGCCTATCATGAGGCCTACTAAGAGAGTGTAGTACCAGACCGGCTCGTCCATCTCCTTCTCATACCACTTGGAGTAGATGGTTATCGCCAAGACCACCCAGCCGGTTAGCAAGCCTAAAACCCCGTTGAAGGCGTCGATCTCGTACGTTATGCCTATCGGTGGAGGCCACCCGCCAAACGGGTAGACTAGCGGTCTATCGCCCGTTGCGACCGCGGCGTAAACGACGGTCGCTGTGACCGCGTCGAAAAGAGCTGCGAACATTGCTAGTGCCCAGGGAACACTATTCCGCGCCCTTCCTAACAGAGGGATGGCGAACGCCACGATTGCTGTCACGGGTAGGAAAACACCCAGGAGGTTGAAAGCCAGCTCTCTCAGCATCCTCCCACCTAGTCGAATATTTTCTTCGAGTAGTACTCGAAGGTCTCGGAAACACCCTTCTTTGCCTCCTTGGGCTCTGTAGACGCGACGTCTATCCAATGGACGTAGAAGACCTTGTTCTTCTTGTCTACTTCTACCACAACAGTACCGGGTGTATTCGTTATCGAGTTCGCGATAGCGGTCATGGTGTAGTCCGACTCGGCGTCGAAGGGTACCATTACTATACCAGGGTTGACAGGCATTCGCGGGCTCAGTATACGCTTGGCGACGTCGATGTGACACTTGGTCTCGTCGATTATGAAGTACCTGAGAGCATACCTCGAAGCCCAATACCACCTCTTTGGAGAAAGGAGCTTGCTCGGTCTCTCGACTGTTATATTGGCGAATAGTGCTCCTACGACCACGGACACCATGAGCCCTGTCACCAAGTCGTAGCCACTCGTGCTACCAGAGAACACGATGTAAGTGACGAAGGCTAGTAGCACGACCGGTATAGCCTTGGCTGCCCTCACCCTCTCAGCCTCCTGATCTCCCTCATGTCGAGTGTTCCGTAGTGCTTGAACAAATTGTCTCCCAGGAAGATCAGGAAGACCATTACCGCCAAGCCTATGACGACAGCTGTTAAAACGAGTGCCTGGGGTAGAGGGTCTACAGCTCTAGAAGTGAACTCCACTAGGACACTCGTGTTCTCGAAAGGATAAGTGAGGAGGATCGGCGGCCTGCTAGGAGTGGTGGGGGTTGGCCAAGCCCTGTAGCCGAGGAAAATCGTGAACATGTTCAAAGTGTCCCCGAGGATACTCAGCATTATCAGCTTCTTAATATAGTGGGGCTTGTAGAACAGGCCGAAGAGCGTTAGCCCTAGGTTCACGAAGAGCGATAGGTAGATGACGGTGAACATGTACTCGGCTAGGAAGCCTACCACTTCTCCTCAGCCTCCGGGGTCATAAGTATTATAAAGGCGAGCGTGAAACCAGAGGAGACCGCGAGGAACTCGAACAAATTGAACCACCAGAGAGTACCACTCAATAGAGCCCCGTGAACGTCGTAGGGCATCGAGAGAGGTGAGGTTGTCTTGTCTATGTTCTGGAAGACGTAGGATGGGAGTCCGAGTAGTAGTCCTGCCAGGAAGAGCGCTATCGACGTAAGACCGATCCCTATCAACCCGGCACTCCTTAGAGTCAGCATCCTCTGCGAGGAGACGCCCTTCCACAACAAGTAGAAGGACGAGAACACTACGATGAAGACCACGGGTACGACAGCCGCAGTAGCCCCGCCTTGGAAGCCTCCTCCCGGAGTAAGGTGCCCGTGTAACCCTATCGAGGCAGCCACTGCGAGTATCATGGGGCCTGTTATCTTCGTAACGGTCTTGACTATGGGGGAGAGGCCTGACTCGTCTGTGGGTTTCTGGTTCAGCCTCTTGACACCCCTGCCTAGGGCTAGGCCAGCTATTATAGCGAGGTAGAAGACGGTCGTCTCGTAGAGCGTGTCAAGCCCTCTGTAGTCCCAAACGATCGCCGTAACCGACTCGGGGCTCCAAACAGTAAAGTCCGGTAGGTACGGGTTGTACGTGGTGTTCAAGTAAACTACTGCGAGCCACCGGAGGTTCTCGGAGGGGTAGAAGGACTGCCCCGAGAGGACTATGAGGAGGCTCATCCCGAGGACAATACTGACGAGCACAGCGAGACTTACGACCCTTCTCATTCCCTCTCGAACCTCTCGGTCTTACTTATCAAGACAAGTAGGAGAGCGGGCAAGACGCCTCCTGCCACAGGTAGGTAGACCAGGACTATGTCGGGCGACATGAACAAGTAGAAGAGTAGGGAGTAGAACACGCTCTGAATAGCGCTGTATATCACGGCCTTCACGAGGTCTCTCTCGACTAGAGCGAGGTACACCGCTACCACGGACATCAGGGACGCCGCCGCGCCGACCGCGTATATCAAGAGGTCTAAACTCACGAGCCGCCACCCCTGACGCACATGGAGGGGTCTAGCGCGTCGTGTACACAGGGCTCGACGAGGGCTTGCCTCGTCTTGTGTGCGGCTCTAGCGAGTGCGTGAGAGCCGGCTGGCGAGAGGATCAGGATTAGGAAGGAGGTCACAAACGCCGCCCCCGCCATGAAGGTCGAGTAGGGCCCGAGCTCCTTGTAGCCCAACGCTACGAGCCCGGCACCAGCGATCGGGTAAACACAGCCCCATATAGAACCTATCGTAGCAGCGTGAAGCCTCAAGTAGAAGTTCCTGAACCTGTTAACACCAATCCCCGAGACCAGCTGAGCGAAGGCGCCGAGTGCGATCAGGCCGAGCCCCGTGTACACCAGGAGCTCCTCTATCAAGCCCCCATCACCTTCCTCTCCAGGTACTTTGCCACGTAGATGTCGAGAGCGTAAATCCAGAGAGCCAGAGGTATAGCCGTGACTATCAGTATCGGCTCCTCGAAAAAGATGCCCAGGACTATGAATAGCACTGCGAGGTTGTAGCTTAGCAGGTCTACTCCGAGGACGTGGTCTGGTATCGTTGGGCCTTTCAAGGCCCTGTAGAGGTAGAGTACTGTCGCGACCAGGTACAGGGGGATCACGGCTGCTATGAACTCCTGGACAAACACTCAGACCACCTTTTCGAGAGTGGTAAAGCTCAACTGCTCGCTCGTGTTCTCCCTCGGCCCCGCCATCTCGTAGAAGTTCGTGGTGACGTACGCGTCGAACGGGCACACCGTCACACACCTGTAACAGAACACACACCTTCCGTAGTCGATCTTGGGGTAGACTCTCCTGGGGTTGGACTTCGGGGCCTCGAAGTGTGCCGGTATCTGAGTCATAGTTATCGCGTCTGCTGGACACTCGATCGCGCAGAGTGAGCAGCCAGTGCACTTCTTCAGGTCAGCGTAGTGCCTGCCTCTGTAGGACGCCTCGACATCCGTCTTGACGTAGGGGTACTGTACTGTTGAAGGCCTCCCTAGGAGGCTCTTGACTATAGCAGGTAGAAGTCTCGGCCTCGCCACTTCCTATCCACCCCGCTGAGCTGGGTGAAGGGCACGGTCCTCCGTTCACCCGTCCTGAGATCCGTGACGACAGCCCTCTCCATACACGAGATACACGGGTCTAGACTCGCGAGTATGACGGGAAGGTCCGCTATCGTGTAGCCCTCGTAGAGGAAGGCGGAGTTGATGATGTTGGTGAACGAGGGAGTCCTAATCTTGACCCTATAGGGGTTAGCCTTCCCATCACTCATTACGTAGTAGGTGAGCTCCCCTCTCGGGGCCTCTACTCTAGTATAGGCCTCCCCGGGCGGGAACTTTCTCGGCAACTTTCTCTCGTCGGGGACAGGGCTGCCGTCTCTCGGGAGCTTACTCAGCGCGCCGAGGACTATCTCGGCCGATACCAGTGCCTCGTCCCACCGCACCATCATCCTAGCCCAGCTGTCGCCCTCACCCCGCACTACCACCTCCGGGGGTAGCTCGTCGTAGGCGTCGTACTTGTCGCTCACCCTCGCATCGATCCTCACGCCACTGGCCCTGGCAACAGGGCCTAGCAGCGTGTGCCTGACGGCGTCGACTCTCTTCAAGACGCCTACCTCCATTAGCCTCTTGGATATCGTGGTGTCCTCCTCGAACACCCTCTTGTAGTAAGACAGCCTCTCCCTCACTTGCTCAACGAGCTTGGATATCCTCCCGGCGTCCACGTCGCTCAGGTCTCTCCTGACCCCTCCTACCATCATGTAGTCGGCCATTACGCGCGCCCCCGTTAGGATCTCCTTGGCCTTCATGACCTTTTCCCTGTCCAACATGATGTTCATGAAGAGCGTGTCGAAGCCCACTACCTCGGCCATGACCGCGTTTATCAGCATGTGGCTGTGTATTCTCTCCAGCTCCATCGCCACGACCCTTAGATACTTTGCTCTCCTGTTAGGCTCTAGGCCGAGTATCTGCTCCAGGGCCCTCACGTACACGTCGGTGTGGACTGTGTTGCAGATCCCGCAGACTCTACCCACTATGAATATGTCCTTGTAGAACGTGTTCTGCTCGCAGAGCTTCTCGATCCCCCTGTGGTTGTACCCCGTGTTTACTTCGACCTTGACTACCGTCTCGCCGTCGACGTAGGCCTTCAAAAGGATGGGCTCGTGGAGCGCCGGGTGTTGCGGGCCCACAGGTACCTCAATGCTGACAGGTAGCTCTACGACCTTGTCCACCATTCTAACCCCTCCTCAACGGGTAGACACCTTTTTCGGCGACGTCGCTGGGGACGAAGAACCCCCTCCTGAGGTGGGGGTTGCCCCGGAACAAGACTCCAAGGAGGTCGTGAGTCTCCAGCTCCCCGCTCAGCGCCCCGGGGACGATGTCCACGATACTGTCTACTACTGGGTTGTCCCGCGGAACCGATGTACGGAATACCACTGTCTCTTCCTCGGGTAGTAGGACGACGAAGTAGTCTACTCTGATCAAGCCCTCCTCCTTCAAATCCACGCCGACAATAGTCGAGACGTAAAACCCCTCCTGACCTCTCTCCCGGACCAAATCCAGGAATACATTCCTGACTCTGGAAGGCTCTACGGTGAAAACTCTCCTGTTCGGTTTTACGAATCCTCCCGCTTGGGCTACAGTGGTCGTCATAGGACTCTGTGAGTTTTTACTTCGAGACAAGGCTAATAAAACGAGTGTTAGTATGGGTAACCAAACACCTCGGTTTTTACACTGGTCGAGCACTCATAACTAGTGGGGCGTGCGGTAAGGTGAAGTGTAGATTCGTTAGGTACTCTCCCTGGTTAGTCCACTTTAATACCGGTGCTTGTAACGGTTGCGATATAGAGGTCTTGGCTGCGATCACGCCCTTGTACGACCCGGAGAGGTTCGGGGTGAAGCTGGCCCCCTCCATAAGGCACGGGGACATACTCGTTGTGACAGGGGCCTTGACGAAGAAGAGTGCCGAGAGGCTCAAGAGGCTCTACGACCAGATGCCCTCGCCTAAGTTCGTTGTAGCCGTGGGCGCCTGCGCTGTTGACGGGGGGGTGTTCCAGAAGTCGTACAGCGTACTGAGGGGGGCTGACAAGGTAGTGCCCGTGGACATCTACGTACCAGGGTGCCCGCCTAGGCCCGAGGCCATACTAGACGCCATTGTAAAGCTCAGAGAGAAACTGGCTCAGCCACAGTCCTCAGAGACCAAACAGTAGACGACCTGCCCAAACGAGACCCCCTCGTCGTTCGGCGGTACTCTTGAGGGTAGCAGTAATTTGAGGCCCTCCTCCCTCACGACCCTCTCTAGGCCCCTCACTATAAACTCGTTAACGGCTGCACCCCCGGAAACTACGACCTCGCTTCCTACACCTAGCCCCCGCGTAGACCTGATTAGCAGCCTCCCGAGGTTCTCGCCTAGCGACTCCAGGAAGGTCCTCGCGATAACCGGCCTAGGCTCGTCTATCTTGTCCAGTACCCACTCGACGTAGCTCCAGGTGTCCAGCCTGAACACGCCGTTCTCTTCGTATAACGTGACCTCGGGTGGGTCGGCGTACTCTCCCCTGAAGGCTTCTGCTTCTAGCCTTATAGCCGGCTCACCGTCGTAGGACCTCTCGCGGCACACGCCGAGTACCGCTGACACGACGTCGATCAGCCTACCCGTGCTCGAGGCAGGCCTGTACAAGCCCTTCTCGACGAGCCTGCGTACTAGTAGAAGCTCGCCGGACTCTTTCTCCCCGACGCCTATTCTCCGCAACACTCTTGCGAGCTCCTCCTCGCTGTACCCTCTCAACGTCATGAGGCCGGCGAATACCCTGAGTGGTCTCAGCGTGTCCATGTCTCCTGTGAGAGGGACGGGGCGTATGCTCGCGACTCTCTGGTAGGCCCCGCTCTCAGCGTCTACCACAATGACCTCTCCACCCCATATAGTGCCGTCGTCGCCCCAGCCTAAGCCGTCGATCGCGAGGCCCGCCACCCTCCCGTTGAGGCGGTGGTCTCCGACAACCGATAACACGTGTGATAGGTGGTGCTGTACACTGACTAATCTAGCACCTGTCTCCCTGGAGTACTCCCTTGCCAGCGCGGTGGACACGTAGCCGGGGTGTTTGTCTGAGACCACAACCATGTCTTCTCTGCTAATGCGGTAGGACGCGATGAGGAAATCTAGGTACTCTCTCAGCTCCGAGACGGTCTCGACCTCGTCTAAGTCCCCCACGTAGGGTGACACCACCACCTTGTCCTCGAACCCTACTGCTATGGTGTTGTTCAAGTCGCCGCCGAACGCTACGACGTTATGCCTAAGTTTCTGTGGTAGCCTGGTCCACAGCGGTGCGTAGCCCCTACTCCTCCTCAACAGGACGTACCTCCCGTTTGTCTTCCTCACCACGCTGTCGTCTACTCTGTGGACGATCTCCCGGTCGTGTACAAGGAAGTAGTCCGCTACGTTCTTTAGCTCCCTGAAGGCGCACTCCTCGTTCTTGCACATGGGCTCCCCCGATAGGTTCCCGCTCGTCATGATCAAGAACTTGTCGCGTGTAGCCCTCAGTAGGAGGTAGTGGAGTGGGGTATAGGCGACGAATACCCCCTCGTGGCTCAGCCCCGGAGACACCAGGGGCGAGACGGGGGTGTCCTCTCTCTTGGGGAGCAGGAGGATGGGGGCTTGCGGCGAGTTTAGGAGCTCCTCGTCCTCCTCTGTGATGTAGACCAGTCTCCTCAGGACTACCGTGTCTATACCCATGACAGCGAACGGTTTACGGGGCCTACGCTTCCTAGCCCGAAGTACCGCCACTACGTCGTCGCTTGTTGCGAGGGCAGCGAGGTGGAAGCCCCCGACCCCCTTGACTGCGACTATCCCCCCTTCTTCGACAAGCTTCGCTGCTGTCTCTATCGGGCTTTTCTCGTCGACGACCGAGCCGTTCCTGTCTAGCAGGAGCAGTCTAGGGCCGTCACGGGGACAGCTGATGCCCTGTGCGTGGTACCTCCTCAAGTTCTCCGGGTCTCTGTATTCTAGCGTGCACTCGCCGCACAGCTGGTACTTCCTCATGCTCGTGTTCTCCCTATCGTAGGGCACTCTGTAGATCATGGAGAACCTCGGGCCACACCAGGCGCAGGAGTTGAAGGGGTAGCCGTACCTCCTGTCCTCGGGGTTGAGCACCTCGAGTAGACAGTCGTGGCACATTGCCAGGTCTGGCGGTATGTTCGACCTCGCCTTGAAGTCGTAGCCGCTGGGCTTTATAGTGAACCCGCTGTAGCCCTCCGGCTCCACGTCCTCGACTCTCAGCTCCTCGATGAAGGCGGGCGGCGGTCTCTCGGAGACCAGCCTCTTGACGAACTCCTCGAGTACGCCCTCTTCCCCTTCGACCCAGATCTCGACCTCTGAGCCGCCGACATTCCTCACGTAGCCCGCGACCTTTAGCCTTCTCGCCAGCCTGTCTATGAAGGGCCTGAAGCCGACGCCTTGTACCAGGCCGACTACCACGATCTTCTTTGCGCGCATACCCTCCTCCGTCAACTACCCAGCTCTCTCATTATGTCCCTGTAAAGCTCGAGTATGTCCTTCAGCTCTTCTTCCTCGATCTTCGATATCGCGACGCCCGCGTGGACTATTACGTAGTCGCCCTTCTTGACGCCCTCGACTGCGAGGATCACCTCTTTGACTAGCCCCCCTATCCTCACCTTGGCCAGCGGGAGACCCCTCTCGGACTCGTAGATGTCGACTACCTCGGCTGGGTACCCCAGGCACATCTGGCACCGCCTCAGCATATCCTCGGGAGGTTCAACGGGTTGGACGAAACTAAGACAAGCCCCCCGACCTCTGTACGGGCTACCACTCTGCCTTTGAGCTCCGGCATCTCGACGACCTCCCCCACGATCCTAGCGTCTCTCTCCCCGGCTCTAGCTAGCTCTCTTACCACCTCGTCGGCGACGGATGCGTCGACGCTTAAGACGGCTACACCCTCGGACGCGACGTTTAAGGGGTCGACACCCATAGCCTCCAAGAACCCCCTAACCTCGTCCCTGACCGGCACCTCGCTCCTGTCGACTACAATGCTCACCTCTCTCCCGTAAACCCACTCGTTTAAGACCCCCGCTAGTCCACCGCGGGTGGGGTCCCGCGCCGCGCTTATGTACGGCCTGTACTTCTGGATCACGGGGAGGACGGTCTTCACCAAGGGCCTACTATCGCTCTTCAGCCCCTTGTTCTCCTCTAGGAGGCCCAGCTGGGCTGCCAGTATCGTCGAGCCGTGCTCCGCGATGGGGCCTGTGACGATGACCTTGTCACCCACCTTCGGGTAGTCGATTATAGGCTCGTAGCTCGAGACGCCAATGCCGAAACCGCTCACGACGATCTTGTCCACGCTCCCCCTGGGCATCACCTTGAAGTCGCCCCCGATCAACGCCACGTTGTTCTCCCTCAAGACCCTGAGCATGGACTCCACGACCCTGTCGAGTACGTCTAAGTCCAGCCCCTCTTCGACGACTATGTTGTCCATGAAGGCAACTGGAGTCGCCCCCATTACCACGAGGTCGTTCAAGACCCCGCTGGCCGCCAGGTGGCCGATGTCTCCTCCTGGGAAGAAGATCGGGTTCACTGTGTAGGAGTCGCTGGTGAACACCAAGTAACTGTCGCCGACCTTCACGTACGAGCCGTCGTCCATGACGTCTACTCCCCTACCGTTCATCGCTCTCCTCAACGCGTCGGGGACTCTCGCTACGATCAGCTTCGACACGACCTCGAACGTCTCTAGACCTCCCGCCCCGTGTAGTAGCTCGACCTTCCTCGAATACATGGAGTTAGCCCCGAGAGAGAAGACGTCGACCTTTATTCCATGTTAATCTATAACGTGGTCCGGGGGATTTAACAAATCATGTTACAAAAACGGCTCACTTTATCGATAGCTTCTTGAGGACGTTGTAGACCCTGGAAGGCCTGAGACCGAACTCCTTGGCTATCCGGTATATGGAGTAGCCCTCCAAGTAGAGTCTCTTTATCCTCTCGATCTCCTCCTCGGTGAGTTTCCGGTGAGACGACTTCCTGAGCTTCTCCCCCCTCTCCTTCAGAGCCTTGTACAGGGTCTTGGTAGAGATGTGCACCTCCTCGACTATCTTCTTGATCGGTGCGCCCTGCTTGTATAGCTCGATGGCCCTCTCTATCTTGTCGCCCACACTCAATTTTCCCACCGCGTTTTTTGTTTTCCACTAACCCTAATAAACTTAACTACGAGGTACTGGCGTAGACGAGGGTTGGTGTCATATCAATCTTATTACGCTGGGTAATTGCCTCAAGGAGGACACCACGGCCAACCCGAGCAGGTTTATAGAGAGAGTCAGCTTTAAGTCCCTCCTGATCAGGACTGCCTTCATACCCATGCTCATGGGCCCTCCAACGTCCTCTATAACGTTGTCGCCGACGTGCACTACTGACCCGGGCTCGACCCCTAGCTTCTCGAGAAGAGCTATGAAGAAGCCCCTGTCCGGTTTGTTGAAGCCCACCTCGTCCGAGAACACCCTAGCTTCGAGGAACTTGCCTAGACTTAGCCTCTCGAGCAGCCTCCACGTGTAGGAGCTAGGCCAGAACAGGACGTTGCCGGCCACGGCCAGTCTTAGACCCTCCTCGTAGAGGTCTTCAACTGTCTCGACTACGTCGTCGTAGACGATCCTATGAGGGTCGACTTCCTGGAAAGCCTTGTGGATTAACGAGTCAACCCCCGACGGGTCTACACCGATGTGCTTGGCGAGTATTGCCTGGCCCGTTTTAACGGTCTCGTTGCCCGGGATAAGGGATGATCGCCTCACCTTACGGGCCTCCTCGTGGGCCTTGAGAACCCTACTGTAGACGGTCTCGAAGGGGGCTCCCAGCGCCTCGGCTATAACGCGGCTGGCTTCTTGAAGCGTCTTGTCCAGGTCTAGGAGAGTCCCCCACACGTCGAAGGACACGGACTCGACCACTGCTACCCCACCCGGTGCGCGCCCGTTATTCTCGAAGACTCCTCCAGTAAGTGGTGAGCTATCTCTAGTAGAATACTTAAACCTACCTCGACTCCGTCAGCGCTACCGGGCAACACTGCCATTACCCTCCCGTCGAACGTCTCGTAGAGGCCGGCCCTGGACAACAGGGCTCTCAGCCCCACTCTGTTAATCGACCTCCTCCTGAACTCCTCGCCGAAGCCAGGGAACTCCCTCCAGGCAATAGACTCCACGACGTCGACAGAGACGTCTCTTGGGCTTGGTCCGGTGCCTCCAACGACTACCACGAGCCTGGCGTCGTGCTCCCTCAGACTCCTTATTATTTCGGCCGGCTTATTCGGTGAGACCACTTTCACGACCTCGAAACCCCTCTCCCTCAACATCCTCACCGCGAGCTCGCCACTCGTGTCTTCCCCTCTACCCTCGTAGACCGTGTCGCTCACGACTAGGACGAGTGCCTTCAAATCCCGGCCACCACGTGTTCTTAAGAACTACCCCGTGTTATATTAACTGCACCCGAGCTGGTGCCCTTGGCGAGGATACCACTCCTAGTGTACGAACGCGGGATATTCAGAGAGGCACACCTGGAAGACCTGAGAGAGGCCGTTTACATGCTAGTGTCCACCATACCGGTGGGGAAGGTCGCAACTTACAAGTGCATCGCAAACATTCTCGGCGTCAGCCCCCGGCTGGTGGCCCTCGTCCTAAAGGAGAACAAGCAGCCGATTGTAGTCCCCTGCCACCGTGTGGTGATGTCTAGTCTCAGAGTAGGCGGCTACAGTATGGGGGGGAGTAGAGTCAAGGAGAGGCTCCTGTCCATAGAGGGCGTCACAGTAAGGGCTGGCGGGGTCTCCGAGAGCAGCGTCTTAGACGAGTGTAGAGTCGGGAGTACTAAGGGGAGGCGAAAATCTTGAAGCCTAAGGAACCGATAGCGGGCCCCGGCTCGCTGGAGACTACTTCTCGGAGACCTTCGGTAGCGGTGCAAAGGGAGGCCTCCACAGGCTCGCTACCAGCGTTGAAGAGGCCGACTACCCTCCCCTTAAGCCATCTCTCGACCACGATCACGTCGTCGCGGCACAGCCTCACACTTGCGAAGCCGTGTCTGAGCTCCTCGAGCTTCTTGTGCAGGTCTATGAAAGTCCTGTAGGCCTCGTAAACCTCGAGGTCCCAGTCTTTGCTATCCCATGGCATGGGCCTTCTATTGTCGGGGTCGTCTCCACCCTCTAGCCCGACCTCGTCGCCGTAGTACACCGCCGGGGAGCCGGGGAGCGTGAAATTGAGCGCTATTAGTAGCTTCAGGAGCCTCTTGTCGCCTTTAACGAGCGTCTTGACCCTCGGCGTGTCGTGGGAGCCGAGGAGGTTGTAGAGGGAGAGGAGCTGGGGGTAAGGGTGGTTGGCTATCTGGAGGTTTATCATCTCGACTGCCTGCCTCAGCCCCGTCTTTTTGAGGGCTATAGAAGAGACCAGCCAGTATCTCAGCCAGTAGTTCATGTAGGAGTCCATGTATTCCCTGTAGAGGAACGGGTAGTCGCATATCTCGCCTAGGACTAGGAAGTCGTCGCTCAGCTCCTTGACTCTACGGTAGTAGCTTCCAAGCCACTCCTCTTTGATACCGTGGGCTACGTCTACCCTGAAGCCCGCTACCCCTCGCTCCATCCACGCCTTCGCTACCCCGACGAAGTAGTCTAGGGTCTCCGGGTTCTCGTGGTTGATCTTCGGCATAAGCCAGTTGGAGAAGAAAGACTCGTAAAAGGGGGTAGTCAGTGCTCTCCTACGAAGGTACTCCCTGAGTGCGGTGACGTCGCAGTCTCTTAACATCCTTACGACTCCTTGGTCGACGTACTTCGACGGGTCGTCGAGGAAGTTGTACCACTCCCAGTACCTCGACGCCCTCCCGTGCTCGAGAGCGTCTACGAAGAACGGGTGGCAGGCGCCCGTGTGGTGTAGTGTGATGTCGAGCACGAGCTTCAGCCCGCGTTTCTCGAGTTCCCTGACCAGCTCGTTGAATACGGAGATGTCGCCCAAGTACTTGTCCACGGACAAGTAGTCTCTCACGTCGTACCTGTGGTAAGTCCCTGCGGGGTATATCGGAGTGAGATAGACGGCTTCGACGCCGAGCCTCACTAAGTGGTCTACCTTTGCTAAGACCCCCTTCAGGTCGCCCCCGTAGTACCCGTGCTCCCTCGGTGCCAGCCGCCTTATCTTGACGGGCGGGTCGTTGCTGGGGTCGCCGTTGTAGAAGGAGTCTACGAATATCTGGTAGTAGACGGTGCCCATGAACCACTTGGGCTTGTCCAAGCCCGGTAGTTCGCGTCTACGGGTCTTGATCGGGCGGACCCCTCTACCCACCCCGTTGAAGCCGTACTCTAGGCACACACCCTCAGCACAGACCTGGAAGTGGTACGAGAACGACTCGCCTAGGCGTTCCTCGGGGACAACGAACTCGAATACCCTCTCCAGGGGGAGGTCGTGGACGGCTGTTGGCCCTTTATCTCCCCCCTCTATGTGTAGCCAGGCTGCCTCAACCCGTTTACCAGTCCTGAGCCTGAAAACCACGTACCCCGAGAAGCGGTGTAGGTACGCTGGGTCCTTCTCGTCGTGAATAACGTATTCGAAAGGGTCGTCTGGAACAGCCAGGTCGAGGAGGCTACCTTTAATCCCCGGCTTCTCGGGGTGCATTATGTTCGGGAGGACGGCCGTCCGCTCGTTCTCCTCGTCTAAGATAGGCGTCGGGGTGTTGTCGGCTTGGAACCAGTAAGCATAAGTACCGGGGTAGAGGTAAAGTCTAGCGTGCCCCTCCTCCCCGGTTTTAGCCAGCCTCTTAAATCCCGGAAACCAGCTAGTGAAGTTGCCCACGAGGTACATCCTCTTGGCTCCCCGTCTCCACTTGGTCTTGAAAAATACCTCGAACTCCTTCAACCTCCCGCCTTGGATGACCCTTCTACCCACGACCTTGTACAAGTCCCACACCACCCGAAGAAGCACTCTACGAACGCCGCGGCTGCTGATGAGGCCGGTAACTAGTTAATCAGACCCCCACAAAATAGTTTTACGGTACAGCACGGATCCTACTATACGCAGGGAGTGCGATCCTTGGAGTACACGGTGATCTACGACGACCTGCCCAGTTTTATCGAAGGCTGTACTAGGGACTTCGGGCTCTCAGTCCACATATCGCTGGAGGGCTTAAGCCTACTCTTCGACGCGGGAAGTAGACCCGAGGTATTGCTGAAAAACTCGAGGACGGCTGGCCTCGACCTGTCCAAGATCCGCTTAGTGGTGGTCAGCCACCCGCACACCGACCACACAGGGGGTCTGAAAGCCCTTGCCTCAGGCGGACCCACCGTGTATGTCCCACACGGACAGCACAAGGGGTTGCAGGAGTGGCTCAATTTGATCGGCCTCAAGGAAGTTGTAGTCGTGAAAGGGGTAAGAGAGTTGTACAGAGGCGTCTACGTTATACCCTTCCCCGAATCCCAGATATCCGAGCAGGCACTACTCGTAGAGTCGGGCGGCGGCTATACTATGTTCGTGGGCTGCAGCCACCCCGGCGTTCACTACATGGTGGGCAGGGCTGTCGAGGAAGGGTTCAAAGTAGAGAGGGTTGTAGGCGGGCTACACTTGTCGGGGCAGCCCGAGTACAAGGCGAGAGCCACGGTTATGGAGCTCAAACGGCTCGGCGTGAAGGAGTTGCTCCCCCTCCACTGCAGTGGAGACCTGGTACTCCAGTACGCCAATCTTCTCGGGATGCTACGCGAGAAGCCCTCTCTATGCAAGACCTACCGTGCCTGAGGTGTGGTTTAAAGGCTTCCAAAGCGTAGGCTAGGTCGGGTGGGGAGAAAACCCTTTCCTGGAGACCGGAGTCGATGAAGAGAGTGGCCAGGGCCGACATTTAACGTAGTTCACGGCGGTTTCTCGATGAGGCTCTCGACGAACGCCCTGTAGTTCTTGTCCAGTTCCCCCTCGTACGACACCTGTGTGGCTCCTTCGCGTAACACCAGCCTTACCCTAGTAGACCCCGCCTCTAGCAGGTCCGTGTCGTGCGTTACTACGACAATGTGCGCCCTCTGCTCCTCGTCAAGCTTGTTTAACAGGTCCCTGAGCCTGGCCACGAGCTCTCTACTTAGACCTATCGTCGGCTCGTCCAACAACAGCGTTGAGTCCTTGAGCCGCGGGCTAATAGCCCTCAGGGCTTGGTTCACGGCTAGCCTGAGGGCTAGCGACGCCACCGACTGCTGTCCTCCGCTTGGTAGGACTACCAGCCCCCTCCCCTTCTCGGTCGCGTAGTAGAAGCGGATCTCGTAGTCCTTGCTCAGCTCTATGCTGAGAGCCTTGTCCGGCGCTAGCATGGTGAATATTGTGGTGAAGCTCTCGGAGACGAACTTGAAGGTCTCCTGTGCCAGCACTCTACTGACCTCGTCGACCATATCGGCCACTTTCTTGACGACCTCCCTACTGTTCACCAGCTTGTTGAGCTCTGATCGAAGAGACTTCAGTTTCTCCTCCAACACCTGGATCTTCTGGAGCTGGTCGTTCAGGGTCCTCAACTCCCCTTCCAGCTCTGAGAGCCTGTTGCTCATAGCCCTCTCGGCCTCCCGTAGCCTGTTCAGCTCGTTCTTCAGGCTGGCGTACTTCTCCTTCTTCTCCCTCAGCGTGGCCTCGAGCGACTCTACCTCCTGCTGCATCCGCTTGATGGCCTCCTCGTTCGAGGCGACTTCGGCGACCCTCTCCATTAGGCTCTTCAACTCCAGTAGGAGCTTCTCCGCCTCCCGGACACGGTCCTTTGTCCCGGACAAGTCCACTAGCTCCGCTTGTACTTTATCGATCTCGGACCTCAGCCGGGACCTCTCCTCTCTTACCACCCCGCGTCTCCTCCGCGCCTCCTCTAGTTCCTCCTTTATCTTCGCTGCTTTCTCCCTTAGCTCTGCCAGTAGCCTGAGCCCGTGCTCGTGGGGTATTCTCTGGCCACACACGGGGCAGATCCCCTTCTTGACTATCCCCTCCTTCTCCCTGTAGTCGCTCTCGACCTCGCCCAACCTCCTTTCTAGCATCGCGATTTCTGCGTCGAGCCTGTTCTCCTCGGCTATCACATCCTTCTCCCTGGTTATGAGAGCGTTGAGTCTCTCCCTTAGCCCCAGCTCCCTCTGCTGGATCGCGCGGATCTCCTCCTCGACCTTCTTAGTCGCCTCGTCCAGGTTGTCTAAGGAGACCCCGAGGACCTGCGTGTAAGACGCTAACTTGGACTTGACAGCGTTGATCTTGTCTCTGAGAAGCCTGTTCTCCTGTTGCAGCCTGGAGATCAAACCCCTCTTCTCCTGTATAACGGAGTTTACCTTGAGGATGTCGTTGTTGACGTCCTCGAGCTCCTTCTCGGCCTTTTCTCTCGCAGAAACCACCTTCTCGAGCTCTCTCTTTACTCTGGCCTTCTCCTCTTCAATCTTCTTGACTCTTGACTGGAGCCCCTGCTTGTCGAGGCTCCTCAACGTGTCCTCTAGCCTCGAGAGCTCTAGCTGGACTCCTTTGACCTTCTCCCCGATGGCGTCGATCACTTTGGACACGTTAGCTCTGAAGTCGGTGTACCGCGATAGACCGAGTGCTATCTCTATAACCTCCCGTCTCTTGGATGGCTCGAGTTCGAGTATGCTCGTCAAGTTGAACTGTGGGGAGTAGATGATGTTCGTGAACACCTCGGGCCTCTGCCTGCCGCTTTTCTCTACGAGCCCGAGTAGACTCCGGAGCTTCTCGATGTACTCGCCCGAGCTGAGCCTGAGCTTGAGTACAGGCTTTACCTGTAACCCGCCTTCTCCAAGTAACTCGTACACGTATATCGCATTACCGCTGTTAACCACCCTGTCGCCCTCCCTCTGTAGAACCCGCTCGAGGAGGAACAACCTATTGCCCTGCTTGACCAAGACCCGTATGAGACCTCTAGACTCCCCCGTCCTGAGGAGGTGCCTCGGCTGCGGTGTGGCGAAGGCGTCAGCGTACTCTACCCGACCCCCTGTCGGGGTCTCGAAGGCGTAGGCGATGGACATGAGGATACTTGTCTTCCCCGACCCGACCTCCCCCTGGATGACCGTTATGCCTCTTGGCGGGAAAACGATCAGCCCCTTGCGGAAGCTCCTGATGTTCTCCAAGTAGACGCCCAGGATCCTCAAGACCCTTCTTCCTCTGTGAGCATCTTGTAGACCTTTTCGTCTAAGACGGGGTGGGCCTCCTCTCCACGGCTCGAGAATATCAAGTCCTCCTCGAAGTCGCCGGGCAGGTACACTGGTAGGGGTTTTCTGATCGGGATGTCGACAGAGTACAGGTACGCCTCTCTCTCGCCCAGGAGAGGTAGAGTCTCCTCGGGTATGCCTATGCTCTTGAAGAACTCTAGGTCAGGCTCGTGGTTGGTGCGCATCGCAATAATGGTGTTGAAGTTGGAGAGGATCTGCCTATCCATCATCGTGGCCATTTGCGTTATAGCCACTATGCCTATGTTGAATTTCCTGCCCTCTCTCGCGATCCTGGCGAACGGGTTGTACACCGACTTCACCTTTTCGCTACTCAGGTAGAGCGGTGCCTCTTCGGATACAAGCGCTACGGGGGGCAAGGACGCCGCTGTGGCTGGGCCCTTCCGCATCCTCTCCTCTAGGATTCTCCGCGCGATAGCGAGTGCTACCACATCCCCCTCCCTAGTGGTGACCCGCGAGAGGTCCACTACGAACAGCCTCCCGTCGTCTAGGTGGGAAGCCAGGTCGGTCAACGACATTCCTGGGTCGACCGTGACTGGTATTTGACTAGCTCTCGCGATCAGCTCTTCTCTCACTCGGGAGTCAAGTCCTGGAGGGATGAACTTGTACGGCCCGGTACTCGGGTATGAGTCTAAGCCCTTGAGTCTATTGAGAGCATAGAGGAGGACGTAGAGGATCGCTGCCACACTCTCCGGCTCCTTCAGCGGTTCGATGGTCTTGAAGACGCTTGACGAGTCGTCTACAACGTGGACGTACCTCCTGTTACCCTTGGCGTCGACGTAGACTTTGGGCCGGGTTCTAATGTTGAGTGTCTCCGTTATCTCCCTCTTCATCTTCCTCAAGACTTGAATACTCTGGAACCCCTTGTTTAGGAGGTACTCGTGGAAGCCGTACTTTGTCTTCGTCTCCACACTCATAGCTGCCTCTGCTCTTATGGCGTTGTCGAACAACAGCAGGTACAACGAGAAAAGGTGCCCCCTGGGTACGACTTCGTCGCCCGTCTGCGTGATCAGGTGCTGGCACACCGAACCGCTCAGCAAACGCTCACTACACGCCTCGAGCACGACAATAGAGAGAGCCTCCAGCAACTCCTCTAGTTGAGCAGAGGAGTCCTCGCCGAGGTTCATCGCCGTAGTGATGTCGTCTACTTCTATGTCGGCCAGGGATATCGGGGTTCTCCTGACACCCAGTGCGGTGTCTCCAGCCGTGTAGTCGAGGACGATAGTGTCTATCACGACGTTCTTCCACGTGCTGACGACCTCCAGGGCCCTCTTGAAGTCCACGCCGCCGGTGAGGCCGGAGTACTCGCCGTGTCTATCGAGTATCACCCAGTTGATCGGGCGGTCTGAGTAGGCGGTCGCCGAGACCACGATACCCTTCACGCCACTCGTTTTACCGGCTCCGGTCTGGCCCGATACAAGGATGTGCTTCGGTATCATTTTGTCTACTGGGAGCCTAATCTTCGAGGAGAGGAAGTACGTCCTTTTTCTAAGCCTCGCGTGCGTCGCGAGGCCTGCTCTGAGGTAGCATGCCGGGACTCCTTCACTGACCGCCTCGCCGATCTTACTCAGTATGCTAGTGCTTGTAACGTCCAGCGGGTCTACCTTGAAGACCGGGCTTCCGGGCCTCGGTAGTGAGGATGGTGTGTAAAGCGCTCCCTCGCTCTCGTCGTACTCGAGGAAGGGTTCTGCGAGCCCTGTCTGCGTGTACGCGTCCGATATCAAGGCCGAGGAGTGCAACGCCTCTATCGCGGGTACCACGGCCTCCATCCAGCTGTTCAGGGACGTCAACTGTAGAATGGTCTTCCTACCCCCCTGGTTTACGTAGTAGAAGTCTCCTATAGCCGGGCTAAAGTCCCTGGCGAACTGTATAACTACTCTGTTCTCCCTCCAGCCCGCTATAAAGCCAGCCGTGCTCAAGTGCGCCCCCTCACATAGCCCAGTCTCTTCTCGAAGCTGGGTCTGAAAAACTCTGCTAGAGGGTGGTATTTACCACCAGTTTCCTCGATGATAGACACCAGCATCCTGGGCTCGAATTTGTTACTGATGTACTCCTTCTTCAATCTCACCAGCGCGTCGACTTCTAAGAACCCTAGTGGAGGATAGCCGGGCGCCCGCGTGAGCCTCGAAAAAACAGACTCGACGGCTGTTGATAGCCTGCCAGACGAGTCCTCGACGACCTCCTCGTTTACAGAGTAGGCTTGCCTGGCGTCTATGAGGGGGCCTCGAGTGTAGAGTCCAAACATGAAAACGTTCACTCCATCAACAGTGACGGGTGCCCTTAAAGCGTGGATACTGTGGTCGTTGTCGTGGAAGACAGGGGGGTTCACTATGTTGAGCAGGTGCTCAGTGAAACTCTTCGACCTCGCGCCTAAATCGCGTAGAAACTTCGCCGCTCTCTCCACGCTCTCAGAGCCTACTGAGCCATAGCCTCCCCCTACTGAGCTCAGCAGTGCTCTGCTCCTTGCGATAACCGTGAACTTCGTGGTCTTCGCTATGCCGTAGATTCTCCAGAGGTGGCGGCTCAGGATCTCCTCTCTACTGACCCCCGAGAGTATACTGGCGATATCTAGCCCGTCGAACCCGAGCCACGCCCGTAATTGGACTGCGCCGAACCACCTAACCAGGGTCCCGTCCAGTACGCATATCGAGTCTTTGATTGTACTAAGCACCTTGACGCAGTACGAGAGTTCAACGAGGGATATCAAGTAGTTAGCGGCGCGCCTAAAGTACTTAACACCCATCTCCCAGTAGTCTAGACCGCCTCTGAGGAATCTGTTGTAGCCGCGTGTCACTAGGCTGGTCAAGCTCTTCGAGACGTCCTCGGCTCGCGAAGCGTCCACGAGGAGAGAGTTGTCGTCTAGAGGGTGTATCGCCACCTTGAAGCCGTCAGAAGTTATCGAGGCGTACAAGATGTACCCCTCGACCTCTGGCCCCCCGGCTCTATGCCCGAAGTACTCTATCTTTTCGCCGCTCCTGAGCACTCCACCAATGTTCATGAGTACTAGGTAGAAGCTGTCTGTCGAGTAGGACCTGCCGGTGTGGCCTGAGTCCACGAATACAACGGTCTGGTCGACTCCGCCCCTGAACGGGGTGGGCACGTAGAAGGACTTGAAAAAGTCGTCCCGGACGCGGAAGACCTCTACCTTGCCGAGGCTCCTGTAGTCCTCGAGCATCAGCTTTACAACAGCCCTCAACTTGTCGCTCAGCTCATCCCTCCTACCCGACATCGCTGACCGCCTCGACTACATCCTCGACTAGCTCGTCCAGGGGGGCACCTCTAGAGACCATGTCGATCAGCTCCTGCACCCTCTCTGGTGTCAGTTTTAAGCCGTACCTAGGGAGGAGCTGGGCGATGAGCCTCTTCTCGCCCTCGATTAAGTCCGCGACTTGGACTATGCTTGGGAGAGTGAAGGGGGAGGTGTCGTCTACGCCCCTAGTCCTGAAGTAAACGAAGGCGCCCTCCCTCTCGGCCGTGCTCCTCAGCCTGTTGAGGACGTTGCTGTCCGTGCCCTTGCTCAGAGAGACCACCACGACCCGCCACCTCCCCTTGAGCCTTGCCAGAGCCTCAGCCAGCCTGTTTTGAGCAGTCGCAGGGTCGACTCTCTCGGGTAGCTCGACGTACTCCACGTCGGGCGTATTGGAGAGCTCCACCGCCTCGTAGACTGGAGGCTCCTTGTCTAGGTCGACTACGAGGACCCTCCTCCTGAATCCCTTGCTCTTTAGGAAGAACGTGTCCAGCAGGTCGTTCGAGTCGTAGCCGACGGGGGCGCCAGGGTAGGCGGCCCTTACCTGCCCCCGCCTGTCTAGGGGTACTGGGTAGTGGACGTGCCCTAGAGCGAAGTACCTGGCCTGTGGGAACAACTGAGTGACGTCCCCCCAGGCTATAGACTTTAGGCCGCTCAGCCTGGGGACTAGCTCGCCGACCCGGGCGCCTCCTATGTCCACGATACTGTGGAGCATGACTACCATGGGTTTACTCGACGCGCCGAGAACCCTAATCCTCCTAAAGCCAACGTAGTCTACCTCGGAGGAGTTCTTCAAGCCCGGTATGGCCGCGAACGCGAGGTCGCCTAGCTCTAGCGGTTTAGTCTCGATAACGTCGCCTACCCTGACACGCGGCTTCAACAACAGCTCCGCTCTCTCGAATATCTCTAGGACGCCGTTCTCGTCCACGTGGTAGTCGTGATTACCCGGCGAGACGACTACTCTTACACCTCCTCTCCTCAACTCCCTGAAGATGTCGATGGAGTTGAGTATGGTCTCGGTGTCCAACCTGTTGAGGGTATTCGCGTCAAACAAGTCACCGGCTACGACCAGGTAGTCACAGGACTTAGCCGTGGCCACCTCGGCGATCTCCCTGAGAGACTCCAGGAACACCCTTTTGAAAACAGGGCTCTCGGAGAAGAGGCGCGAGCCTAAGTGTAGGTCAGACGTGTGTAGAACTCGCAAATAACCGGCCCCTACTAGGTTCCATAAGTTAAGTGAGCCTATAAAAAGCGTGTGGTAGTCTGCCTAGTTAGGATGCTACTAGGAGTAGCCGGCTTATCCCCAGTTTGAGCACTAGGACTAAACCAGGGCTATACTTAGACTGGGAAGACAGAAGCACCAGACCCGCCAGCCCGGTTCGCCCGGGCTAGCGAACCCGGCGCCTTGCCCTCCCAGCCTAAGCTTCACCCTAGCCTAGACCTAGCGCCCAAACCTGGTGTAGACCCGGCAATTAATATTCTATCCTCTCCCCTATATAACTGTTTTGCATATAATACGTTAAAGCTTTGCCCCCGGTCTTAAATAATTTTTGATCATGTGCTTGGAAATAACCTACCCTTGTTGACTGTGACCTGTTAATCCCCCGTTGGGAGCTTTAAGTTTTACGAGCTCGAGGTACGGGGAGATCAGGGACACACCCCTCTTCTTGGCCTCCTCGATAGCTGTCGGGTGGAGGTATAGTCCGTACATCACGAGTACCGGGTCGCCTACGCATCCGTTGTGCCCTAGTATCCTCTGTGCCTTCTCGTGGAAGAGCCTGACGTCCTCGCCGTGGATCCTGGCCTTTGCCTCCCCAACGACCACGACTGCCTCACCCTCCGCCAGCCTCTTGCCTAGCCCGTAGATGTCCACTTCTACTGTCTTACCGTCCAGCTCGAAGAACCTCCTCTCAAGGCTTTCAACCGAGACACCCATCTTGGTGAACAGGATACTGGGTAGGACACTTCGGGCTATGTCCTCGACTATGTGGCCGAACGACTCGGATAGCTTGTAGACCTCCCTCTGGAGGCTCTCGAGCCCGGACGACAGCTTTGATATATCGGCCTTCATGTCCATGGTCGCCCTGCTCAGCACGTCGAGCCGGTCGGATATCTCGCCAACCTTCAACTTGAGCTCCTGTATCTCATGTGCCAGAGGGTCCCTCGCTTCCCCCTCGACGGGCTCGCTTGACACTTAGTTTCCCCCTGGTTGAAGTCGCATGGGATCCTCTTAAAGAAGGAAACACCTGTAGTGCGCGACCTTGTAACCGGGAGTGACCGTACGAGTCGTTCTGGCCACACGGCTGTAGTTGAGATCCTATCGGGGGAGTGGTGTCAACGTACTGATCTATACTCGGTGTACAAGTAACTTTGTTAAAGGCCTAATCGGCGAATTCGGCTAGGGGCCTTTCACCGGCCTCGTTATGTTCCTCGGTGGACTACCAACGGCGACACATGCGTGGAGGGGGTCACGGGCTTAAAGCCCCAGACCCTAAATAGGGGTGGGGCTTCGAGCCTGGCGAGACAGGAGTGTTTCTAGTTGATTCTCCGGTACACACATTGAGTTGCTCGGAGCCAGGACTACCAACCGGTGTACCACGAGACACGCCCTCGGCAGCGTCCAGATAGCCTTGTCAAGCACCGTACTCGTTGTCTCAACTCTACTGGGTTATAGGGTCGTGCTGTAAGGGTTGCTCAGACTGGGGATTAACAAACAGGGCTTCCGATAAACCTCAAGACGAATATTTGATTTTCCCCACACTCTTTTACCCGATGAGCTGTATTAAAGGTGCCATCCGTGACAGGCCGGGCGGTGAAGCACGTTGAGGTTTACAGGTATTAACTACCTCTCCAGCTCCTCTACTTGCCTGTACCACGGCTTTGAAGTGCCGATCTTAGACCTCTTAATCCAAGCCTTGCTCTTGGGTGTAGACTCGACCTTGTTGACTAGTGAGTTGACTCTACCCAGCACCAATTCGACTACGTCTTTTGTCAACGCCCCCTCGGCGAGCTTGTTCATGAGCATGTCTCTCAGCTTGGCCAGGTTTATCATGGCGTCGTACCAGAAGCCCCAGTCGTCGGAGAGGACGGATGCTATGAGGTCGTCGTCGATACACTCTCTACTCTTAGACCCCTCGAGGCTACACAGGTTGTGTGAGTAGAGCAGGACTGCGAGGTCGACTAGGTCCTTCCAGTTGATCTCGTGTATCTGGAGCTTCTCCAGTACAAGGTGTGCTAGGGAGATGGTGGGGTAGTCGAGTTCGAGCAACCCCTTGCCAGGCTTACTGCCGAAGTCGATGTCGTGGCTGAACTCGAGCTTGTCGAAGAATATGTCGACGTGGTAGAGGTCCTGGGGGTGGTAGTAGATAAGCCTCTTACCGGCGAACAATGCCTTCACGTAAGGGTCGTAATTGAACTTGAGCTCCTTCTCGAACAGGTCAATGATCTCCTTCCTCTGCTTACTGTACCCTATCAGGTCGAGGTCTGTGAAGACGAGGCCTTCCCCCTTGAACCTCCCCAGCTTCTCGTACAGACTGATCGCGCCGGGTTTGTCGGCGGAGTGGATGTACACTCCCAGCGCCCCTATTATTCTTAGCACGACGCCTCTCTCCGAAGCCTTTGAGACTATCCCAACCGCCTCCTTGACGAACTCGTCGGCGCTTAACGCAACGCGCTTCGAGGACAAGGCGGTTTACCCCTCTATCTTGTAGTAGTTAACTAGCCTCTCCCCCTCGATCTCCACGATGTAGGCCTTAAGTACCCCCTCGCTGTACTCGCTCCCGGGATTCACGACAACCGTCCTACCGATCATGTCCTGCCCGCCCGACTCGTGTATGTGACCGTGTAGACCTATAACGGGCTGGTACTTCTCAATCACCTTTCTCACAGCCTTAGAGCCCACATGCTCGAACTGTGGTACACCGGCGACCGTAACAACCCTGAGGTCCTTGGTGAGCTTGGGCGCCAGGTCTAGCATCGTGTTGTAAGGCGGAGCGTGGAAGTTGAAGATCGACTTGGACGGGTCGGACAACTTCGATATAAGTTTCTCCAAGTACTTCTCGAGGTCCTTCTCGTCCTTTTCTCGCGGGGTTTTCCAGGGGGTCGGGTTGACGTAGGGTGACGACGCTACCTCTAGCTTCTCCACCGTGAAGACCTTTTCGAGGGGGTACACCACCCCCTTGTCCTCGAACTCCTTTATCACGTCGTCGATCACCCACTCGTCGTCGTTACCGGGCATCACAACCGTGGTCACACTCCTCGTGTCGACCTTGCTGACGAGTAGCTCCAGCCACTTCCTCATCCTTTCGACCATCTTCTCAACCATGACCCTGTTGACTAGGTCTGGGTTGTTCTTCAGCTCTTCCAGCTCTCTCTCGTCGACCCTTACGTAGTAGGCCCCAGCACCCTCCAGCTTCTCCTCGAAAGCCGCCACCTCGCTCTCGCTCTTCATAACCCACCTCGAGCCGAAGTAGCGGGCCGTCCAGGACCCGTCGCTGTGCCTGACGATCGGGACCAAGACTTTACCGGTCAAGTCGCCGGACAACACCAGGACGTTGGCCTTGTACATCTCCTGTGCTTTGATCCACTTCCTCCATACTAGTGTAGAGCCGTGGACGTCGACCGAGAAGAATATACGGGAGACCATACCGGTGCATCTCACACTCTATTCTATGGTTTGAGAGGTAAAAAACGTGGTTTCAAGCGGGGGGTATCTGCCCGTAGATCTTACTCGGGTCTATACCCTTCGCTCTGTTCTTGGCCATCATGTACACGTAGATCGATACGCCTAGTACGCCGGCAGCGATATTGACCATTTGGACCGAGGGCTCAGGGTACGACGTGTAGAGCATGAGCCACCAGCCGATGGCGAAGACTATTATACCCAGCACCGAAGTCGCTACTTTCGACCTGAAAACCGTCCTCTCGAAGATCTCGGGCCTCCACCAGGGTAGTAGTGTTAGTGCCAGGCCGACAGGCCAGACGAATATGAACAGACTGAAGTCTAACCAGGAGATCAGGGCAGTGGCGAGGGTAGCGCCTAGGTTCTCGTAGTACGTTATTATGGCGCCCAGGCCGGCTATAATGGCTGTGATGTGGTTGGCCCAGGTAGGGGCGGCAAACCTGGGCGATACAGAGGCTAGCTTCTCTGGCAGGGCTCTGTCGAAGCTCATTGAGAAGAAGCCTCTCACGGCCGCTACCCAGACCGGTATAGCGGTGTTTAGGTACCACAGGAAGTAAGCCAGGCCTACTATGATGGCTAGGACTGGGTTCGGGAAGGCGATTGCTATGTAGAAGGGTACAGAGGGCTCTGGTAGAGGTTTGCCGGGTAGGATGCTCGCCAGGGCGTCCGGGTAGTTTGCCCTCAAGTAGGCGTAGGCGGCGAGGAAGTCGTAGTTGAAGACGTAGGGTAGTATGATGGCGTTGAACAAGTAGAGGGCCATGACCACCGCGTAACCGGTGAAGAGCCCCTTGAGGTAAGACCTGCTGGGGTCCTTCACCTCGCTACCTATGAAGGTAGTCACCTCGAGGCCGGACCAGGCCCATAGTGTCCAGAACAGCATCCCGTACGTACCGATCAGCAGTGGGTTGGCTGTCAGAACAGGGACGTTGTACTGCTTGCTGACAGCCTCGTTGAAGGCGACGCTCATGATCTTGGAGGTGCTCCCAGGCCCGTAGACGGAGTCGAAGGCCGCCATCCCGTTGTCGGCCCCCACGAAGGCTAGAGCTGCGAGCGTGAGAACTGTGACAACTAGGGGTAATATCGTGGCTATTCTCATAGTCCACTTTATGACCTTGATACCGCCCATGTTGAGAGCCCAGAGTACGGCCACTAGTATTATCGATATCACTAGCTGGTTTACGGGGTCTATGAGTGCGTTAGCCATGCTGATCAACGCCGGGTTATTAGAGGCGACCCCGGCAACAGCGAGCGGGCCGCTGAACGCCTTTAAGCCGATGTACATTACGAACCCCGCTGTCATGGCACCGCCACCGCCCACGATGTAGTACCAGAACGGGATGTAGCCTAACACTGAGTGGAGCGTCCTGGAGACCACGACATACATGCTACTAGACCTCGGGAAGGACGCCGTAATGTAGTAGAACGCTATGGTCAACGGGAGGAATATCAGTCCCGCTAGGAAGAACGCTAGCGCTATGTTGCCACCGTAGGTATCGGGGTAGCCCAGTACTTTAACAGCGTAGAAGGTCATACCCGACGCGGCGGGGCAGGCTATAGACCACAAGGCCACGTCGATCCACGACAGTTCCCTGACGAGACCTGACGCCCTCCTTACAAAAACCACTTCTTCCGACATACCACGCCACAAATGTATATTTTTCCCTGAAGAATATAAATTTTAGCATCGTGTAAGTAGAGGCTTTACGTGTATGGATGTTGAAAAACTTATTCTAGAAGAACGTAAAGTAGTTCCACGACCGTTCGTCCTCAAGTACTTCCCTCTTGTCCCTTTGAAGGGACGGGGTTGTAAGCTCTACGATGAGACAGGGAGGGAATACATTGACCTCACGTCAGGGGCCGCAACCTACATAGTGGGATTCAACCACCCAGACGTCGTTAGAGAAGTCGTAGAGCAAGTGGAGAGCCTCTTCAACTACACAACGCTCTACTTCTACAACAGACCATCCATTGAACTGGCCGGGAAGCTCGTGAACCTTACGCCGGGGGGCTTTCCAAAGAAGGTAGTGTTTGGCTTCAGCGGGGCGGACGCCATGGAAATAGCCCTCACGGCGTCTCTAAACTACACGAGGAGGGGGAGGCTGGTCAGCTTCACCGACTCCTTCCACGGGACCCTCGTCCTCCCAGCGAGCGTCAGCGGGATTATACGAGACGCTCTCGAGGGTCTAGGCGGCCCGTGGTACAAGGACGTTGTTTTCGTCGAGTATCCCAACCCGTACAGGAACAAGTGGGGTGTGGATGGCTACGAGAAGCCGGGGGAGCTGACGGCTCTGGCGCTTAAAGAGCTAGAGGAGGTCTTGAGAGGCACAGGAGGCGTGGCGGCCGTCGTGATAGAACCCGTCCAGGGCGACGCGGGAGTGGTTGTCCCGCCCAAGGACTTCGTGAGAGAGGTGGCTAGGCTCGCCGGCGAGCACGGCTCACTTCTAGTCGTCGACGAGGCGCAGACCGGGCTCGGGCGGACAGGGGCGTGGTGGGGCGTCGAGCACTACGGTGTAGCACCCGACGTACTGGTATCGGCTAAGGCGTTGGGGGGCGGTTTCCCCTTATCCGCCGTGGTGGCTAGGAGCGATATACTCGAGGCGTTACCAAGGGTTGGTCTAGGGTTCACAAACATGGGGCACGCTGTCTCGTGTAGAGCTGCTCTTGCCACGATCAGGGTCATAGAAAGAGAGGGACTGATAGAGAGGGCCCGTACCCTTGGGGCCTACTTGACCAGGAGACTGAGAGAGATCCAGGAAAACCACCCCGTGATCGGCGACGTCAGGGGCCTCGGTCTCATGGTGGGTGTAGAGGTCGTCGAAGACCATAGGTCGAGGAGGCCCTCTAGAGTCAAGGCTCTGAAGGTCGCTTGGGGTGCGTGGAGAAAGGGGGTTATAACGACCACCCTGGGCAGGCACGGAAACGTCCTCCGGCTTACGCCGCCGCTCAACATCCCGCTCGAAGACCTAGAAAAGGCGATAACGGTATTGGAGGAAGCCGTTAAAGACGTGGAGGAAGGGAGGGTACCCGACGAGGTCGTCGAAGGCGTCGAGGGTTGGGGGTCGTGGAGTTAGAGCCGGGGGCGGGATTCGAACCCGCGGTTAAACGGGTCTCTGAGCCCCTGACTCGAGAGCGCCCTGCAGCCCGCCGCCTTAGACCGCTCGGCCACCCCGGCTTCAAGTCTAATCTTGTGTTAGAAGGGGTTATAAGCTGTCTATCATGCAGCGACTATACTGCTTTAAGGTTATTGTCTGTATGTTCAGGGCTGTTTAGGACGTCCTGCTCTTTTACCCCTGTTTTCCTACATTAAGTTTTTTGCGTATATATTCGGTCATGTAGCCTGCGGTTAAGTATTTAAGGGTGTTAAGAAGATATGTGTGTGAAATACACGTATGTAATGAAAGGGGGCGTATATGGCGAGCGTAGAGAGGAGGAAGGTACAGAAGACTGGTAGCTCATCGTTTATAGTCACTCTTCCTAAAGAGTGGGTCGACGCCGTAGGCTTGAAGAGCGGCGACTACGTCTACATATACGAGCACGGCGGTAGGCTCGTCATAACCCCGGGGACCTTCGAGATAGGGCAGCTACAGGCCACTATCAGGGTATTCAGCGAGGCTAGGATCGAGGAGATCTTCAGGACGATCGTGGCCTTCTACCTAGCGGGCTACACGAACCTGACGGTGTCTTTTGACCCCTCGCTACAGAATCTCGCGAAGAAGATAAGCGACCTTAAGAGCATGGTCAGAATAAAACTGGCAGGTATAGAGGTCATAGACGAGACGTACAACACGATCTCCTTCAAGATACTGCTAGACCTACGCGAGCTACCGTTAGAGAGCAGCCTGAGGAGGCTCCACTTGATAGTCTCGAACATGATGAGGGACAGCCTCTCCAGCTACAAGAGCGGCGACAAGGCACTAGCGGAGGCGGTCATCCAGAGAGACGACGAGGCGGATAGGTTCCACTTCATGATCGTCAGGGAGTTGTCCATGGCGCTACTCGACGTCAAGGTGATGCACGACCTCGGGCTCTCATCACCCGTTGAGACGATCAACTACAGGATTATAGCGAGGAACCTGGAGAGAATAGCCGACCACAGCGTCAACATAGCAAAGAACGTTATAGTGTACGGTAAGCCCTCTAGCATGGCCGACGACATCTACAACCTCGGCACATCGCTAATAGACCTGCTCAACAGTGCTATGGGGTCTCTCTACAAGCTCGGCAGGCAGGACGCCGAGGAGGTCATACAGAAGACACGCGAGACCGTGAGCAAGATCGACGACCTAGTCGCGAAGGTCGTAGTAGCCAACATACCAGACCGCGAGAAGGCCTTCCACATCATGGTACTGGACAGCCTGAGGAGGATAACGAGGTACTCGAACGGTATTGCGGAGACGTCGATCAACATCAAGGCCAGTAAAGTCTCGTCGATAGACATAAAGTAGGCGCTTCTCCAGAGCAGCGGGTAGCCGAGTTTATAACCCTACTAGAGAATTGTTTTTCTAGGTGACCCCGGTGCCCATGCTACGCCCCCGTGTACCGGGGGTGGGTGACCATGGGTCGGGTCACTCCCGGCTCACATAAAACCTCCTGCTCCTCTCCCTCGCCGGGATAAACCTCCTGTCCTCCTCCCCCGTCTCACGTATCTCCTCGTGAGCCTCCGCGTCGACCTCTAGCTTTTTCTCGGCGATGTAGGCTTTGATCAGCTCGAGGGGTATGTTGTCGAACCTACCTATGATGTGGGTTATACCCTGTAATCTCAACCACTCGATGAAGTCTTCTTCGAGTCCTGCCTGGACTATGAGCTCGAGGTACTCCCTCCTCTCCCTTGGTTCGAGGAAGGACAATTCGACCGCCATATTTTACTTGGACTCTACGTGTAAAAACCTTAACGTCAACCAGCCTTGTACCTGAGTATCCCGGCTATGCCGTTGAAGGTCTTGTAGAACCACTCGCCTTCAGGCATATCGTTGTTGATCACCACTACTCTTGCCCCGTGGTTCTTGGCCTTCTCCAACCACTTCTCCACGTCACCTCTCTCCTCAGAGACCACGAGCACCTTGACGGCCCCCATCTCCAGCGCGTTGCTCACCTCGTCCTCGCCATAGACGACCATCCCGTCGTCTTTAACCAGGTGGAGCTTGAACTCCTCGATAACCTGCAGACCCTCCACGTACTCTTGCTCCTTGAGCACGTCTTGGGCCTTCATCACCATCTCTCTTAGACCTGCCTCGCCCTGGTAGGAGACGTCGACTAGCTGGTTTATTAGGATCTTTTTCAGCCTGTAGTCGAGGTAGTCTCCTTGAACAAAGTCGTACTTGCTGTAAGCGGGTCCACCCACGAGTACGGCCTTTAACTTGCCCTGCTCGAGCAGAGGCAGGAAGGCCTTGTTGGCGTGCTCGCCCACCTTCTTGTAGAAGTCCTCGACCATTTGCTCTATGATCCTGTCGTACCTCCTTTGGCTCTGCCCGCCTTTCTCGTGCTTGCCGGGTATGTACTCCTCCATCTCCTCCAAGACCACGAGCCTGTTCCCCTTCAGTAGGCCGAGAGTAGCGGCGTCCCGCTCGACGATTATCAGCCCTATGACGTTGTGTTCGTAGACCATCTCTTCGAGGAACTCCGTGTGGAAGTACTTGTCAGTCCTGTAGAAGAAGAGCCTCACTTCCTCTGGCGGGATCAGCATCACGGATATGAAGTCGCCGGTCTCCACGTCCTCGCCCGCGAAGTAGACTAGACCGTTGTCTGGTATCTTGGTGACCTTGCTGAACCTGTCGATCGCCGAGGCAAGCGCCCTCTGCACAGCGTTCTTAGTCCTCTTCAGCTTGATGTTGTCGGATATCGACAACTCCTGCCTGAGCAGGTTGACAACGTCGCTAACAGGCCTGCCAGGTGGGACGTAGAGCGAGAGCAGTACTGTAGCAGGGGCCTTCCACTTCTTCAGCTCTTTTATGATCTCCCTGAGCCTTTGTTTGTCGACTCTGAGGGCCTCTATCTTCTCCTCGCTGTAGCTAAAAGCCCATACCCAGCACCTGGACCACTGATTTCTTTGACTCCTAATAAACGATACGATTTTAAATAGTGAGGCCAAGATAGACCTCCGACCACAGGCTCCGGCACAACAGGCTTGCTCCGATGAGGTCGCCGGAGGAGGCCCATGATCAGGGTCGCTGAAAGTGATCACGTGTGAAAGTGGGTGTGGACGTTAAAAAGTGGGCGGTGTCGGTAGTAGTGGTGTTCGCCACCATACTGGCTTACAGCGTTGTCACTTCCAGTTATACCGCGGTCTTTAAAACCCCGCTCATAAACCTCGCCCTAGCGTCCGCGATATTGATGTTCGGCTACTTCGTCTCCTCTGTAAGGCTGATGATAATACACTCGAGGTACACGGGCACTAGACTAGGCGTGTCAGAGTACTACAAAGCCAGGCTGATGGGGAACCTCGTAGGGTTTCTCACACCGTCCGCGGTCGGAGGCGAGATCGGTAGAGCGGGCTACCTCTCATCAAAGGGCTTCCCATTCACGGACATGGTCGCGGTGTCGTACTACGAAGTCTTCTTCGACGTCGTCTTCTGCAATATCATGGGCATCGTGTTCTCCGTGAACCAATTCCCCTGGACTCTCCCAGTCCTCGTAGTGGCCTCGTTCACCCTCGCTACGTGGGTCGCTATTTCAGCCGTACTCCTCTACGCAGGGGGAAGACAAATCTCCAATAGCCGGACGATCCTTGGCTGGAGGGGGCTTGGGGAGCGGGTTCTACAGGTGGCCACCAACATAGCTAGGGCTTTCAAGTCCGTCTCCAGGAGAGTGGGGGCAGTAGACCTAGCGTATATCGTGTTGTTGACTACCGCCTCCCAGGTGTTACAGGCAGCGTCCCTACTCGCTATCACGGGTGTTTACGCTGCTAAAGGGCTGGTCGTCTCGATGAGTGCTTACTTCTACTCACAGAGCCTGAGCTCTATCCCGACGCCAGGGGGCGCTGTCACCTCGGAGTACGGGCTCAGCTTAGTCCTAGAGCCCGAGGCCGTGGTCTCGTTCAGGCTCGTTTACGCGCTCGCTAACATAGTCCCCGGGCTTATTATAATGCTTAAGGCCTATACTGGTAAGAGAGGGAGGGTTTGATTGGCCGAGATCGGGGAGAAGACCGCCTCCGCCTACCTGTCTATCCACCTCGTGCCCTGCGACGCCAAGAGCGAGTGCCCCTTCTACAAGCTCGAGAAGGCAGAGGAGGACCAGTGCGTGGCTGTCTGTACTGTGACCGACAGAGTCTTGACCAGGTCTAGCGCTAGGAAGTGCCTCACCCTCTGGAGAGAGTGCCCCTTCTACAAGCTCGGTGTCGAGTCAAGCAGTAGCTAAACCTGTCTCCCCTAACGAGGGTGTGATCGGGATAGTTATCCTACTGGCCACGACAAGCACCTCGACGAGCTCCCTAACGCTGGGTACGTCCACTATGTGCAGCTCTCTCACGCCGTCGATCTCGAGGTTGACCCCCTTGAAGCCCTCTAACACGACCTCGTAGACCTCTACTTTGACACCGTACTCTCTCCTGGCGATCTCCACGGCAAAGTCCACTATGCTCTTGATCATCATGGACCATTCGTCGTTACCGTAGATTACGGTCAGGTCCATGCCGCGCACCCTTCCTGTAACTGGGCCGAAGTTTGCTTTTAACCGGTGTGAGAAAAAACTTAAAGCGGTGATTGACAGAAATCATCTCTTGTGGAGAAGAGGTGTACGCGTTGTCCGAGTTCGTTATCGACTTCTCAGACGTGCCCTTGAACCCGTTTGGGACGCGTGACGAGCAGAAGCTGGAGGCCGCACTGATAGTTGGGACGCTTTACAGCCCGGAAGTAGTCGAGCTGTTGAAAGACCCGGTCGAGAGGACGACGTGGATCGACAGCTTGGCCGTGGCAGCGGCTGCCTATGCTAAGTACAAGGCGGGGAAGCCGGTAAGCAAGATCGCAGAGGAGGTCGGGAGGAGCGAGCACACGATCAGGGCCCACATACAGGGCAAGACCAAGGCGGGCAAGCTTATCATATCGACCTACGAGAAGCTCAAAGCCGGGACCCTGAGGGTCGCTGTGCCGTTCGTTTCTGGTGCACCCCAGGTCGAGGCAAAGACAAGCGAGCTCGAGAGAAAAGTCCAAGAGCTGACCAGGGAGAAAGAGAGCCTTCTCGCGAAGGTCTCGGAGCTCGAGAAAGAGGTCGAGAACCTCAGGAGACAGCTCGAGGCGTGCCGGGAGGAGAGCGGCAAGCTGAGCCGCGTAGTCGAGGCCGTGAAGAGCCGGTTGCAGGCACTCGAGGAGATCAAGCAGCTGCTCTCCGAGCTAGCGTGACAACCCCTTAATACCGTGCTATACCCCTTTAAAACATCCCGACCACCACTTTAAGAGAGGGTCTGATGGAAGAGGCAGTGCTACTCGTCCTGGATCTAGGTGGTAGACTACTAAACTTCGTCGCAGACATGAACACGCCGCGCGAAGTCGTAGAGTCCCTCTCCAAACTAGGCTACGGGGCCTACAAGGCCCTCAACGGCCTCTCGGCCATTGTCGGTCTAGGCAACGTTCACAAGTTGAGCTTCGAGGTAGAGGGGCTCACAGTGACGGTAACGCAACAGGGCGGCAGAGTTATAGTCGTAGCACACAGGAGTACAAACGTGAAAACGGCCAAGTCCAGCGCCGTGGCGGAGGCCTAAACCTCCCTACTCCCCCTTTTTACCTGAACAGCCTTAGGTAGTTCCTGTAGAACAGGCTTTCCAGGTAATCCCTGCTAGTCCCCCTAATACTTGCCAAGGCGTCTATTGTCTCGCTGATTAGGCGAGGGTTCAGCTTCAACCCCTTGTACTCGTACGGGGAGTCGCTCTCTGTTAGAGCCCTCTCTAGGTCGGCTACTTCGAGGACGCGCCTGTGCTTGTCCTGGATTTTGAAAGCCGGGTTTAGTCCAACGTAGTAGCCCTTCTCCTGGATCTCCTCCAGTAGGTCGAGGGGGCCAGTATACCAGTGGAAGTAGGCCCTCTCGATGTCGTTTCTCAACAGAAGCTCGTAGACCTCTCTCCAGGCTCTAGGCGTGTGGAGGTTTAGGACTAGGCCGTAGTCTCTAGCTAGTACCAGCAACTGCTTGAAGAAGTCCAGCTGTCTGTCGAACGTCTCTGGTACAAACTGCCTGTCCAGTCCCACCTCCCCCAGGCACTTGACCGTGTCCGCGTTCCTCTCAACCAGCTCTACTACACTCCTGTAGTCCTGCCTACCGATCTCCCAGGGGTGGAGGCCTATACACGGTTGAACCTCGATCTCGTCGCTCAGCTGGAGCGTCCTCAGACTAGACTCGTAGTCGTCGCTGACACATACGAGAACGTAGCCCTCCTCGACGAGTGTTCTGAGCTCTCCGGTGTCCACCTCGTGGCAGTGGACGTGCATGTCCACGATCTTCATCTGAGCTCCACCCCCTCGTCTCCCAGGCACTTAGCCTCGATCTCCCCTTTAACGACCCTGTCAATAACTTCCACGTTGATAAGCCTCCCCTCCACTGCGTTGAAAAGGCAAGTAGATGCCCCGCCGGCAACAACCGAAAGCATGTCGCGTATTTTGCCGAGGATCGCCTCCTCTACGGACTGGCCCACCGTGATAGCGTTGTCTAGCCTCCCACCCGCTTTCGATCCCCCTTTGAGGAGGAATATCGGCCTCCCTCTCGCTAGAGCCTTCAGTACACTTGCTAGGTATCCGTCTATACTTGTCTCGGCTAGGTCTGTGTCCGTGGGAGTGACGATGTAGACTCCTTCCTCTATCTCTATTAGGCGGCCCTCGACGCTAATACAGTCGAGGTGGCCTCCCTCCGGGTGCCACGCAGTGTACAGGCTACCGCCCCACGCCCCCACATTGAAACTTGTGCCGTCGCAGATTACCCTCTGTGTAGGGCTGTGCTTGAAAACCACGGGGCCAACACTCTTCGGCTTGACCCGGTAGACGCCATTTTCGACGGCGACCTCGGCGTTCAGACACTCGAATCCGTCTCCGACCTCGCAGACCGCCGTGTAGCTCATTTAAAAACCCCCTCGACACTCAACAATTCTAGATGATGAGTTTGCCGAATATATGATTAGGTGAATTGTCTCCCGAAGACTGACGTGACCCTCTATGACACGCTTCAGAATCCTGGTGTCGGACTACGACCTGACGCTCGTGGACAGCCTTATGGACTTCTACCACGCCTTCGCGGAAACGCTCCGGTCGCGTGTTGGTACAAGCCTCGACTTTGACACCTTCTACAGGCACTTCGAGTCGGACAACTTGAACGACCTGATACCGGGGCGAGTTGACAAAAACGATTTCTGGAGGCTTTTCAGGGCTGTATACTCGAGCCGGTTCACTTTCCCCTACGGTTACACGAGCCAGTTTCTCAGGATGGTGAAAAGCGCGGGCGCTAGAGTGGTGATTGTTACAGGGCGCTATACGCACTCATTGAGCATCTGGGAGGATCTGCGGAGGTTCGGGCTCGACGAGTACGTCGACGAGGTGTACACAGCCTACGACATAGACCTCATGAGGGGCTCCGAGGAGTACGTGTTCGACAAGACCTGGCTATTGAAGTGGATCACATGCAAGCACGGGGTCCGGCCCTGCGAGGTGGTATACGTCGGCGATTACACCTCTGACCTTGAGAGCGCGCTTAAAGCCGGCGTCAGGTTTGTAGGCGTGGCCAGAGAAGATGGTAGGAGGAAGATCCTCGAAGAAAACGGGGCTAAGGCTTTCCGCGACCTACTAGAGGTCTCGATCTTCCTCTTCTCAGACACTATACTGGGACTGCCCTGTAACGCCCGTCAGGCCCCGTGATCACGAGCCCGTTCTCCACTAAGTTCGAGAGAGCCCTCCTGATCTTGTCCTCGCTCGCTATCCCGCTTAAGACGAGGTGCACTTCTTTCAGATTCAACGGTTTCTCAAGTAGGAGGGCAAAGATTATGTCGGTCAACTGCTCCTCGTTAGGGGCCGTCATCAACACAACGTCGTCATCCTCATGGAGGATCTTGAGCCGGACTTTCCGACTGAGTCTCTCTAGTTCGTCAGGGGTCAGCTCGATGTTTGCCATAAGAACCTCCTCGGGAAACTATTTATAAATTAATTAGAGGTGGTCTTGGGATAAGCTTTTTGGTGGTTTTTTGAGAACAGCTTTCGTTCTGTACCTGGACAGGTATACTAGGTACAGCGTCTACAGCGTAGCCGCTCTCCTAGACAGGTTGAGAGGTGTCTCCACCCTCCTGGTAGAGGGCCGCGAGTCGGTATTTAGGGTTATAGACTATGCTTCGTCCAACTACACGAAGTGTGTTGTAGGGCTCAGCTTGTTGACTACGAGGCTCGCGGACGATACCTTCAGGTCTATCGCAGCGTCAATCATAGAGCTGGCCAAGAAGCGGAACTGTGTTACCGTGGCAGGCGGCCCCCACGCGTCGGGCGATCCCCTGGGCGTCTTGTTTAACATGGGGTTCGATATCGCCATAGTGGGTGAGGGAGAGCCCGCAATAGAAGACTTCGTAGACTACCTCGCAGGTGGTAGAGAGCTGGCCAAAGTGAGGAACGCGGTTTACAGAGACGCGGACGGGAGAATCCTTGCCGGCCCCCGCGCCGAGCCCGTCGAGCTCGACGAATACCCTCCGTTCCCGTACTGGAGGCACTTGTACACCCCTATAGAGATAACAAGGGGGTGCTTCCACGGCTGCTGGTACTGCCAGGTCAGCTACACCCACGGTTTCAAGGTAAGACATAGGAGCGTAGGCAACGTAGTTGAGTACGCTAAGATCATGGTAGAGGACGGTGTTAGAGACGTCAGGTTCATCACGCCGGACGCGCTTTCGTACAACTTGACCAGCATGACGCAGAAGGTCGACGAGGACGCTATCGAGGAGCTCCTCGGCTCGCTGTACACGGCCGTGAGAGCCAGGGGGGCCCGTATATTCTTCGGGAGTTTCCCGAGCGAAGTGAGACCCGAGCACGTCACCGAGAGAGTAGCCAAGGTATTGAAGAAGTACGTGTCTAACAGGGAGATCGTCGTGGGCGCCCAGTCGGGCAGCGACAGGGTCTTGGAGAAAATACGTAGGGGGCACAGAGTTGAGGACGTGCTGAACGCTGTGAGCATACTCGTCAAAGAGGGGTTCAAGCCCAGCGTCGACTTCATATTCGGGCTACCCGTGGAGACGGAGGACGACATGGCCGAGTCCATTAGACTCGCGAGGAGGCTCGTGGAGATGGGGGCGAGGATACACCTACACTACTACCTCCCCTTACCGGGAACACCGCTGTTCCCCCGGATTCCCGTGAAAGTACCGGAGAGGATTAGAGCCGAGATAATGAGGCTCGTCGGGTCCGGTCAAGCCTACGGTGAGTTCCTGGAGCAAGAGAGGCTTTCTGCCAAGATAGTGGAGCTGGTGAGCAAGGGCTTTATACGCCCTACAACTAGGCGACCAGTGCTAGAGACCGGCTGAGGTGTCATCGGCTTCAAAACAGCGCCCGGTCTCGTCACAGCTCGGCTCCGCCATAGTCCCTCTACATCGCCTTCATGAATGATCACGGCTCACAAAGGTTAATAGGCTTGGGGTGATAAAATGAAAGTGTGGGACGCAATGCCCCGCCTAGAGGATGTCATACGGAGGAACCTGGAGAACTCCTCTAGGGGTGTCATACTCAACATCATAGTCCAACCCGGGTCGCCGACAGAGGGGTTGGTCATCGAGGGCAACGAGCTGGTGTTCCAGACAGTCGAGCCCGAGGGTAGAGGGCGGGAGAACGCGGCCCTGGTCAGGTACCTCAGCAAGAACCTTAACATACCCGTCTCGAAAATAGACATCGTGTACGGAACTAGGGAGAGGTATAAGCGGGTCCTCTTAATGGATATCAACGAAGAGAGGCTGATTACACTCCTGTCGAGGATCCTCGCTTGGCCGGGCGAGGGGAGGTAGGTTTTCACCTCGTTTCTCGCATGCTACTGTAGTATTTTTCCACTATGGGCAGGATCATTGTCAGATTATCCACTACCCACCGGCTCTAGAGCCGTTAGTGTAGGTTATTAGTACTCGACGTACCGGACATATTCTGGACGTGTTCCTCGGGTCTACGTATTCCTCAACATAGACGAGCTAGAGGTATTGTTAGGACCTAGTAGTATCCGGGCAACCGAGTCCCTATTTAAATTCCTCGAGCCGGAAGCACTATTCCTTGAAACGGGAAGACGAGGGTTCTACGGTTATTAGCAGAGGGGGGCGCTAGGATAAGAGCACTTGGTATAAAGCCTTTCGTAAATTTTATATTTACGTCGGCAAACTCATTATTTTGGTGTAATATTGTGAGGCACGATTTAGTCTTGGCTGGGTTATTCCTCCTGTTTTCAATAGTCCTAGCCTCAGCTGTTATTCTAGCAGAGCTGGGCTATGGCCCGGGCGACTGGCTGAGGTACAGATATAGCATCTCGGCTGGAGGAGCTAAATGCGTATACGTTATCAAAGTAACTGTTAGAGACGTCCAGGGCACTGTTGTCAAGTATGATGCTGGGATCGAGAAGCTTGAGAGCGGTGATAGCACGCTGTGTTCTTCTCTTAGTGGTCTACTGGTTCTCGGATTAGCTTTCTCAAGCGCTACGTCTAAAGACGTTTCAAGCCAGGGGCCTGAGGGAGGAGACTTCTTTATAAGCCCACAGTACTCGGGTGACTACACTACTAGTAGCGGGTACAGGGTCTCCTACAAGAACGGCGTCTTGGTTAAGATAGAGGGTGAGTCCACAACCGGCGTAGTAGCCACCATCAGCGCGGAATTAATTGATACCAGTATAGGATGGCTTAAGCAGGGGATAGGACAAACCCTGTTCACACAGCAACTCCTAATAATTATAGCCATAGTAGCAATAGCCGCAATAGGGATAGCCGTATACTTTATTGCTAGAAGGAGAGCTGTAGAAACCCCGCCTTCCCAACCCCAGCAGCAGCCCAGCGTTCCAGGCAGTTAGAGAGTCGGTCCTAAACCTGTCTTTCAGCTTTCCCCAACCCTTAGACAAAATTGTTTTCCGCACTTAAACAGACACCGGATGCATCGTGGCATGCATTATCCAACCTTTCCACCCCTACTCGATATTGAAGAACACGCTAGCCTCGGCGACTGAACACATCTAGCCGAGAATACAACATGTACGAAGCACTTAGCGATACTCGCACTTTAAATCACGTAACCGCGCTTAGCTGGCTGAGTAGCCATCAAAACTCTCAATTAATGCGCGGTTCAGATGTGTCAAGAAGACTTTTAGGCTATCGCTACGCTTTACCTTACTCGTGGCGCTTGTATATGGCAAGCCCCAGCTCTACTAAGTACCAATTGCTTCCTCACTGCGCCACGCATGCCGAAGGGCTAATAATCGTAGCCACCTGCGATGGGGCTTCATCAGTGGGGCAGATAGGTAACGAAGTGGCTAGAATCCTAACCAAGACCTTCCCAGACAAGGTGAGAATGTGCTGCCTCTCGGCTGTAGCTGCTGGAAGCAAAACACATGTAGACATTTTCAGAAAGGCTAGAGCAGTCATAGCTATCAATGGCTGCCAATTAATGTGTGCTTCAAAGGTATTGAGGGAAAAAGGCATAGCGCCTACCTACGAAATCGTAGTGGCTAAAGAAGGAGTAGACAAGCTACCGACACTAGACTTCGACGAAGAAGATGTTCAAAGAATAGCCAATAAAATTTCAACGGAGTTTATCCAGAAGTTCCAGCAATAAGAGACTTGGCGAGAAAGGAATCCATGCCACGAGCATTTCAACTTTTTCGCTTTTTACTTCATTTTCTATAACTCACCCCTACACATATGTGTGAAGCCGCACCGTTGGTCCCAACTTCCGTCTGCGATCCCACGGAGGTACATGTGGGCAGGGCAGAGCCAGGCGCAACTGTGAACAAGCACGAAGCATCAGAGTAAGCACCTAGGAGGATACAAGTGGTGGATTCCTGGATGCAGGCTCAATGAGCTCCTCCGGGGCATTTCTACTCTCCTACTCGGCATCGAGAACGCATACTCCTAGCCGGCTACTTGGCCAAGCCTTGTCCTGAGCCTGCTAAGCTCGTCTACAAAGGCGTCTACGTCTCCTTTGTCGTTGTACAAGTGCGTGGAGACCCTGACTCCAGACACCCCTAGGGCTCCTCTGTAGGACACCACTACGCCTTTCTCGCGGAGCTCCTCGGCTACCCTGATTTCTCTCCCCTTCTCTAGGCCCGTCTTAACCAGGGTTATGCCGGGCCAGTGCTTTTTGTCTCTCGTGCAGCCGTAGACGTTATAGCCCTCGCTACTCAGCTTATCAATGAGGTTCTTCTTGACGCTCAAGACGTGGCTTTCGACGCTCTCAATGCCAATGCTGTTTATGAATCGGGCTGCCTCGCAGAGCGCTACTATTGAGATGTATGACCTTCCCCGCCCCACTCGAACTTCGAGACGCTCTTAGAGACCGGCGGCGACCAAACGTCCTTGCCTGGGTCAGGCCAGTAGCCGCTCCAACCGCTACCGGGCTCCTCACTGTTTAAAATGCCGTAGGGGGCTGGGTTGAGTCCTTCAAGCAACTCTTTGCTGATATGCGTGAAGCCCGAGCCCACGTGGGGGTTTAGCATCCACTTCTCACCGCCAGCGCAGAGGACGTCCACGCCTCCTTTGTCGGCGTCGGGCCTTAAAGCACCCACGTGCTAAACCCCATCAACTACTAGAATGGCTCCATGCTCGTGGAGCTCTCTCGAGAGCTCTCTCTCAGATCTATTCTCCACCCGGTAATCCACTGGACCGAGGACACCACCGCTACCTTGACCGAGTCGTCGGGCTTCTCGAGGTCTCCCGTCTCGTAGATCCCCATGCTCCCGGCTACCTTGACTCTGCAACCCCTGACTTCGCAGAGGGACTTGACGAGGGACGTAATAGTGGGGGACTCCAGGTCTAGTGCGAGGACGCTGTCACCCGGCCTCAGGTCGAAGGCTCCCAGCACGTTCTTCAAGCCCTCCGTGGTCTGAACCGTAAAGGTTACTTCATGGAGATCACCACCGACTAGCCTGGAAACCTCCCTCCTGGCCTTCACCACGTACTCCTCTAGGTCTTCAACGCCCAGCTCGCCGCTGCAAACGGCTTCTAGCAGCTTCTGCAGAGATTCGTACACCGGCGAGGGCATTAAGCCTACAGAGGCCGTGTCGAGGATCCTCGCTTGGCCGGGTGAGGGGGGTAGGTTTTCACCTCTTTTCTCGCATGATGCTGTAGTATTTTTCCACGATAGGCAAGATCTCTGTCAGATCCTCAACTACCCACCTGGCTCTAGAGCAGGCCTCACCACAAGGCTTCACGGCTACCGAGTTGCCCACGACGTTGAAGATGTCTATGTCCCACACGTCGTCGCCCACGTAGGTCACCTCTCTCAGATCGAACCCCAATTTCCCGGCCAGCTCGGCGATGACCCTGTGCTTCTCCATCAAGGGGACCCTGACCAAGCCCCCCGGCACCAGCTCGTCGCCCTCGTACCTTAACTCGTTGTAGTAGCAGAGACTTATGCCGAGCCTGCTACATACCCTGCCCACGACCTCCCCTATCCCGGAGCTCACGACTGCGACCACGTAGCCCTCCCTCATGAGGCGGCTCACAACACCGGGGGCCTCTTCCCTGACACCGATCCACGAGACGGCCCTTTCTACGTCCTGTCTCCTTATCGGTTTCCCGTAGCTGTGGATCATCAGCGCGACGTCTATCTTCATCCACTCCTCGTAGGTTATTATGCCTCTCCTGTAGTAGTCTGCGAAGAGCCTGTTGTCCCGGCTACCGAAGTACTCGTGTAAGACGGCCCAGCTGCTCTTGGCTGTGGTCAGGACGCCGTCGCAGTCGAAGACTATTAGCCCTTTACCCACCCGCGACAACCTCCCTCAGCCTCTCCACGTCTCTTTTATCCAAGAAAGTCGTTCTGCACTGGACGACCCTGATTCTGCCCCCTTCGTACGAGATTCTGACTACGAAGTCCTGGCTTACCCTCAGTAAGACCTCGTTCCCTGCCAGGGACGCCTCATAGTTGGAGAAAATGGACTTGACCCGCTCGAATAACTCGGCGAGCTCCGACTTCACGGGCTCGCCCACGCTCAGCCTCTGAGCTATGTCTAGTGCCTTGGCCCTCACCTCGGGGAGGTCTCTGTACTCCTCTGCGACCTCTCTCAGGATATCTACGAGGACTTCCAGCGCGTTACCGCCCTTGAACGCGCTGACGAGTAGCTCGAAATCCTTGCTGTTAAAGTAGTCTAGTAGCTTCTCGGGGTTCCCGCCGTATACGCTGAAGCCGTACCTCGACTCCGCTTGGGATATGAGCCTCCTCACCTCGTCCACGGTGTTGGCCTGGATCTTCCCCTCTCTGATAGCCCTTCCAAGATGGGGGTTCACGATGTTCCTCAAGAAGTCCTTTAACACCATCAGTGTTCAACCCATGGTTTTTAAAGGGGCTCTTACCTTATATATCAGCGACAACACGTAGTGGATGGGGTAATTAGTGAGTAGACACCAGAAGAAACACTCGTGGGCTCCTTACACGAGCGACGTCCAGAAATTCAGCATCTACCCCAGCATCAAGAGGCCGGAGGAAGACAGGGAGCTGAGAGTTGGCTCGATAGCCGTCCTGAACATCGACGAGGTAGACGAGAAGGGCAACGGGATCGCCAAGTACAAGAACGTGAGGGTAATCGTGAGGAATGCTAGCCTGGGCTCCAGAGTCAAAGCGCGTATCCTCAAGCTCGCCCCCGACTACGCGGTCGCAGAGGTTGTGGAAGTACTAGAGGACTCCTACGTGGATTACTGATGCCCGGAAGAAGCTTGTTCTCCGAGATAGCGCAGGTGGTCGGGGCCGAGGTCGCGTCGACACTCGAGCTAGGGGAACCCATTGAAGGAGAGGACGCCTGGCTGGTGCTAGACTACCTGTTGGAGAACAAGCCTGTCGAGGTCGTTGACGAAGAGGAGGTTGTAGAAGGAGGAGAGTGCTACCACGTCGCCCTGGTCGTGGAGGGCTCCTACCTCTTCTACCTGTTGAAGATGGGTAGGGTTAGCAGGTGCGTCCTTATAGAGGTCGGTAAAAACAGAGTGGAGAGCTTACTCGACGAGGTTTTTCGTAGGCTGGGCAAGTGCGGTGAGGAGGGCTAGCCGGCCTACTTCTTGTAGCCGATCTTCCTCAGGAAGCCGTGCCTCTCTTTTTTGTCCTCGTCCCCCTCAACGCCTAGCGGCGTGTAGCCGTCGACTACGCCGACTACTGCCCTGCCCTGGTCAGTCTCGGCTACTATGACTTGGACAGGGTTCCCAGTCGCAACGTAGATGGACACGACTTCTTGCACGCTCTTCAGCTGGTTTAAGACGTTTATCGGGTACGCGTTCCTTATGAAGAGGACGAATGTGTGGCCCGCTCCGATCGACAAAGCAGCGTCGACAGCAGCCCTGGTCAGCTCTTCGTCATTGCCCTCGTATCTCACGAGCCTCTTCCCGCTGGCCTCGTTGAAGGCCAGGCCGAACTTGATCCCAGGTACAGATGTGACGAGCACCTCGTATATGTCCTCGACTGTCTTGATGAAGTGGCTACGCCCTATTATAACGTTGGCTCCCTCGGGTATTTTGACAGGTACCACCTTAAAGGACACGGACACCCGAGAACACCATACTAAATATTCGCACGAGTTTTCGTATTAAGGTTTCCTCGGCCAATACAAGGAGCCTTCTTGATGTTGAAGGATTAAATAGGTGATACGACCTTAAGAGGAAGCAGAGCCCCACTGTTTAAAAGGGTTTGATATGAGGGCTGTTTTGAAGATCGTGGATTTAAGTCCTTATACCGAGAACGACGGTGTCGTCTCGGCCTTACTCTACAAGCAAGAAGAGAAGTGGGACGAGGTGGAAGTCGGCGAGGGGCTTGAAAGCCTTCTTTCAGTGGCGGGAAACACCATATCCAGCAACCCACCCCAGGTGAACGTCCTCAGATTCGTTGAAGTAGAGGCGCCGGGTATGAAGGTAACAATAGGTGAGGGGTCTGTTGACGGCGTCGAGACTGTTATATCCCCAGTCCCGGCCTACTTGAGGTCTATCAAATTCGTCAAGGTCGAAGGAGAGAACCCCGTAGTCGTGCACGAGTTCAAGCCGGGTAACCCCAGTATCGTTTACGACTCGTCTATCTCCTTCGGCAAGAAGTTGGAGTACGACTTAATCCTCGTCGAGACAAGCGAGGGGGTTAGAATAGTCTTCCCCCACGAGCTCCTTCTCGAAAAGGTGAAGACGGAGACGAAGAAGAGGAGGAAAAGGCGGAAGTCGCGGAGGAGTAGGAAGAGTAAAGCAGAAAAGAAGAAAAAGAGGAGGAGCGGTAAGAAGAGGAGGAGGGCTCGTAGATGAGCTTCAGGGAGTTACCCCACATAAAGGCCAGACCAGGAGATATAGCAAAAAACGTCATCGCCGTGGGCGACCCAGGTAGAGTAGACCTGTTGAGCCAACTCCTCGAGGAGAAGAGAGTCGTCAACGAGCACAGAGGTCTAAAGGTGGTGACGGGAACCTACAAGGGCGTAAAAGTCTCCATAGCCACGCACGGGATAGGCTGCCCCTCCGCGATGATAGTGTTCGAGGAGCTAGGCATCCTGGGTGCCAGGCGGTTTGTGAGAGTCGGCACGACAGGGGGCCTGAGGAGGGACATAAGGGTCGGCGACGTTGTGGTAGCCACGGGAGCCGGCTACACGCAGGGGGGATGCGGCCTAGGGCAGTACATGCCCGGCATATGCGGTGCCACGAGCCCACACTCGGTCTTAACGGCTAGGATAATGGAGTCGTTGAGCAGAAACGGGGTCAAGTTTTTAGCGGGGCCAGTCTACAGTAGCGACGCCTTTTACGCTGAAGACCCCTCTTTTGCCGAGAGAATGAGCCACCTAGGATTCGTTGCCGTGGAGATGGAAGCCGCCGGCTTATTCGCGCTCGGCTGGATGAGGGGTTGGGAGACAGCCGCCGTGCTAGTGGTCAGCGACGTTCTACCGTCCGAGGAGAAGGTGTTTCTCACAACTGCCGAGCTCGCCGACAAGTTTACTAGCGTCGCGAGGGCTGTCCTAGACGTATTCTCGGAACTAAGGGACTAGAGGGTATGGAGGTAAAGCTCTATAACACTCTGAGCAAGGAAGTAGAAGTCCTCAGACCCGTGGAAGAGAGCACCGTGAAGATGTACGTCTGCGGCCCCACTGTATACGACTACACGCACATAGGACACGGTAGGACGTACGTTGTGTACGACGCGTTAAAGAAGTACCTATCGATTAGGGGCTACAACGTCATACACGTCATGAACATCACCGACATAGACGACAAGATCATTAGACGGGCCCAGAGCGAGGGGAGAGACTGGAGAGAGGTCGCCGACGAGTACACGAAGGACTACCTAGAGGGCCTCTCCAAGCTGAAAGTCACTATAGACCACCATCCCAGAGTAACAGACCACATAAAGGAGATCATAGAGTTCATACAGGTTCTAATAGACAAGGGCTACGCATACGTCGCTCAAAGCGGTAGCGTGTACTTTGAGGTCGACAAGTACCCGGACTACGGGAGGCTCTCGGGGAGAGCTAGCAAGGAGCTTTGGAACCAAGAACCCGAGTTCCTCGGCGAGAAGAAGAAGCCCTACGACTTCGCGCTATGGAAAGCGAGCAAGCCCGGGGAGCCGTATTGGGAGAGCCCCTGGGGTAAGGGTAGGCCGGGTTGGCACATAGAGTGCAGTGTTATGAGCTCTAGGTACCTCGGGGGCCGGTTCGATATACACGGTGGCGGGACAGACCTGATATTCCCACACCACGAGAACGAGAGGGCCCAGAGCGAGGCGTACTACGGCGGCAGGTGGGTGGGTATCTGGATGCACACGGGTCTGGTGATGGTGGGCAGCGACAAGATGAGCAAGAGCCTAGGCAACATAGTGCCTTTGAAAGAGGCTTTTGACAAGTGGGGGCTGGCCCTGAGAGTCTGGTACTTGTCCTCGCACTACAGGAAGCCGCTGGTCTTCTCGGAAGAGGCGCTCGAGCAGTCTAAGAGGTTCTACGAGAGGTTCGTGAACACGTGGAGCCTGTTGACGAGGCTGGAGAGGGAGGCCGTCGACAGGCACTACGTCAGAGACGAGGACATAGCACAAGCCAGAAAACTCCTTGAACTACGCAACAGGTTCCACGAGTCTCTGTCAAACGACTTTAACACCCCCGAAATGCTCGCCGCCGTCAACGAGCTTATGAGCTTCGTAAACAGGGAGCTGGCCTACAGGCCCGTCCACATGCTTGTGTCGATCGCCAGGAAACTGTTCAGGGAGGCTAACGCTGTCCTGTCCCTCGTAGAGGAGGCCGAGACCTCGACAGAGGAAGAGGTGGACTCGCTGGTTAAGCTGATAGTAGACGTCAGGAGGGAGCTGAGGAGCCTGAAGTTGTACGAGCTCGCCGACAGGATCAGGAGCGAGCTCATGAGACAGGGGATAATACTACAGGACAAGGGTTTGGAGACCACCTGGATCAAGAAGAAAACTCTTTGACCCCTCGCGACGAGTGCGTAGAGGTGCGTTAGAACCCTCTTTTATATACGACACAATACGCGTTGTGCCGGCTCCCCATTGGATGAGTGGAGTTCGAGCCCTACCGCGGGCGTAATAAACGTTTATTTACTCTATGGTCACTCCAATATCCTATGTACAGGTATAAGCCTGCTTATCGAGAGCCAATGCTAAGCCGGGGGGCGGTTATTGAAGGGCTACAGGATAGAGGAACACCCTATCCTGAAATTCAGGCGAGGTAGAGTTGTCAAGTTCCGCTTCAACGGTGTAGAGGTTGAGGGTTACGAGGGCGAGAGCGTTCTAGCGAGCCTCTACGCTCTGGGCTACAGGGTCTTCTCTTACAGCAAGACCGGTAGACCTCGCGGCGCTTTCTGTATGATAGGCAAGTGCTCGAGCTGCCTAGCCAGAGTCAACGGTGTCCCGAACACCAGGATCTGCGTCGAGCCCGTGAGGGATGGTCTCGTCGTCGAGACCCAGAGCGGTCTACCCGAGATCCCCTCGGAAACACACGGCGACGTCTCCGAGGAGGAGATCGAGGCTGATGCCGTGGTTGTCGGTAGCGGTCCAGCCGGTCTCCAGGCAGCCCTGACGCTCGCTGGACACGGGCTAGAGGTCGTGCTCGTGGAAGAGCACCCCAAGCTCGGTGGACAGCTAGTCAAGCAGACGCACAGGTTCTTCGGTGACACGGCGTACTACGGTGGTGTGAGAGGGTTTAAGATCGGTGAGCTACTAACGGAGAAGGTTCGCGCTAACCCGAATATAAAGGTCTTGACCTCTACAAGGGTCTACGGGTTCTTCGCTGAGGGCTACCTGGGCGCAACAACGGTTACCGGCGAGCCCAGGCACTACCTGATCAAATCGAGGTACACCATCGTCGCCACCGGCGCCTCGGAAAGGCTCGCGTTGTTCGAGAACAACGACCTCCCGGGGGTAATGGGCGCGGGAGGGGCCCAGACGCTAATGAACGAGTACGGTATTAGGCCAGGGGACAGAGCTCTCGTTGTCGGGAGCGGTAACGTGGGGTTGATAGTCGCCTACCAGCTACTCCAGGCGGACGTTGACGTGAAGGCGATACTAGAGCTCAGGGACGAGATCGGCGGGTGGTTTGTCCACGCAGCGAAGATCAGGAGACATGGTGTTCCAATCAAAACGGGCCGTACTTTGTTGAGAGTGGAGGGGTACGAGAGAGTGGAGAAGGCCGTGTCCGTGGCCGTTGACAGGGGCTACAATTTGTTGCCTGGCACCGAGGAGGTGTACGACGTCGACTTAGTCCTGCTGGCCGTCGGGCTCCAGCCGAGCTATGCTCTGCTTAGCCAGATGGGGGCTGTAGTAAAGCACGTCCCCGAGCTCGGGGGTCTGGTCCCCGTGAGGACCTGGAGCATGGAGACCTCGGTACCGGGCGTATACGTGGCCGGCGACCTCTCTGGCGTGGAAGAGGCTACAGCGGCTTTCCTCGAGGGAGAGCTGGCAGCGCAGTCGATCCTGGAGAAGGAGGGGTTGGGGAACGGGAAGAAGGCGGAGGTGCTACACTACCTGTGGAACGTGTACAGGACGAGCCCCGTTCTCGAGAGGGCAAGGAGAGGTAAGTTGTCGGTGACACTGAGCGAGGACGAGATGGAGCACTTGAGGAGGGGGGCGAATTGAGCTTCCGGAGAACCGGAGTACTGTCCATCGAAGAGCTGGCTAGACTGGGCATCATACCACCCGAGGAGAGGGTTAAGAAAAAACCGGTTGCTATGATAGAGTGCCCGGAAGAAGTCCCCTGCAACATATGCGTATCCGCATGCCCATTCAACGCTATCAGAAAGGAGACTCTCTACTCCCGCCCTAGGCTGGAGGAGTCCAAGTGCATAGGGTGCGGGGTCTGCGTCGTCAAGTGCCCCGGTCTAGCGATATTCGTGGTCGACCTCCGCGGCGAAGACGCTCTCCTCACACTCCCCTACGAGATGAACCCGCCGCCGGCAAAAGGGGACAAGTGCCTCTTACTCGATAGGGAGGGGAAGATCGTGGGCGAGGGCGAGGTCGTCAAAGCGTGGTCCTACGACTCGACGTGGGCCGTCACGGTGCGCGTCCCGCGCGATATGTGGCTCCACGTGAGGGCTATTAAGGTGGTGAAGAACCGTGCTTGACGCGAAGAAGGTAATCGTGTGCAGGTGTGAGGACGTAACGCTCTACGACGTCGAGAAGGCCATAGACGAGGGGTTGACAGACCTCGAACTCTTGAAGAGGAAGCTGAGGATCGGTATGGGGCCCTGCCAGGGCTCTGGCTGCCTACTGCTAGTCGCATCCGTCCTCGCGAGGAAGAAGAGGACCCCCGTATCCGAGGTACCCCTCCCGGTTAGCAGGCCCCCGATAACCCCGGTTCAGTTAAAGTTCTTCGCGGGTGGTAAGAGTGGCTAAGCGGCTGATCGTAGTAGGTGCGGGCGTGACAGGGCTCATGACAGCCAAGTTCCTGGTCGACAGGGGCTTCAGCGACATTCTCGTCATAGACAGGAAGTACCCGGGCTCGGGCGGTAGCTTCAGGTGCGCTACGGGCGTTAGGGCGAGCTTCACTAGTAGAGAGCACATTAAAGTGATGCTCAGGGCAATAGACCTGTGGCCGAAGCTGTCTAAAGAGCTCGGGATAAAGTACTCGAGAGACGGTTACCTGTGGCTCCTGTCGAGGGACAGGGACGTCGAGTTCTTCAGAGAGGCGGTGAAGTTCCAGAACAGCCTGGGCGTCCCTACCAGGCTCGTAACACCCGAGGAAGTGAGGGAACTGGCCCCCACGATAAACGCGTCTAGTGTTGTCGCCGCCGTCTACGACCCCATAGCAGGGAAAGCCAGCTGTTTCGACAGCGTGACGAACACGCTTACACACCTCCTAGCCAGAGGAGTCGAGGTCAAGTGGGGTGTAGAGGCTAGAAAGATAGCGCGCGAGGGTAGAGGGTTCGTCGTCGAGACGAACATCGGCTCCCTTAGAGCCGACAGCGTCCTGGTAGCGGCCGGGGACGGGAGTAGGAGGTTGCTCGAGACCTTGGGCGTCGACCTGCCGATAAGGAGCCTCCCCAAGCACGCCCTAGTCACGGAGGCGTTTAGACCCGTCTTCAAGCCCTTGATCATAGACTGGGCCACCTCATCCTACATCGTCCAGCTGTTCAACGGCAACTTCTACATTGGCGCCGACATACCCGAGGTCTACGACACGGTGGCGAAGGTGAAGCTCGAGTTCCTCAGGAAGGCTGCGAGAGTGTGGACGTCTTACTTCCCTTGGCTTAGAGAGGTCTACGTGCTGAGGTACTGGACGGGGTACTACGACATGACGCCCGACCACCACCCCGTAATAGGCCCCGTGGAGGGCCTCGAAGGGGTCTACGTCGCCGCAGGCTTTAGCGGGCACGGGTTTATGATGGCCCCTGCTGTTGGCGAGGCCCTAGCGTCGTACATACTCGGGGAGAGGCCGCTCGTCCCCGAGTTCGAGAGACTATCCCCTGGCAGGTTCGCGAGAGGGGAGCTTATAAAGGAGATAGCCGTATTCGGCTAAAGTAGACCTAGTGGTTTTCGATGCTCGTAGACAGGTTTGGTAGGCCTCTCACGAGCCTTAGGATCAGCGTCACCGAGAAGTGCAACCACAGGTGTGTTTTCTGCCATAGAGAGGGCCTCCTAAACTACGAAAGTGAGAGCGAGCTGGGGGCAGAAGACTGGGGCTTCGTGGCGAACGTCGCGAGCTACCTCGGCATAAGGGACGCTAAGCTGACCGGCGGGGAGCCGCTAGTCCGTAGAGATATAGTGGAGATCGTTAGGGAGATCACGGGGAACGGGCTGAGCACCTCAATAACGACAAACGGTAGCCTGCTCGACAAGTACGCCAAAGGGCTCGCCGAGGCCGGCGTTGACCACGTGAACGTGAGCCTGCACTCCCTCAGGGAAGACGTGTTCAAGGCTATAACAGGCGGGGACCTCAAGCGGGTTCTCCAGGGTATCGAGGCCGCGCTACAGTACGGGATCAGGCTGAAGCTCGACTTCGTCGTATTGACGTGGAACAAGGACGAGGTCGCGGACCTAGTCGAGTTCGCGTCTAAGAGGGGGCTCGAGGTAAACATGATCGAGCTGATCCCGCTCGGAGTCGACGCTGAGCTGTACAAGAGGTTACACGTCGAGTTGAGGGGGGTCGAGGAGTACCTAGAGAAGAGGGCGGTCAAGGTCGAGGTCAAGGAGTTCCAGAGCAGGCCCGTCTACCACCTCGACAACGGCGTGAAGGTCACACTTATTAAAGGCTTCTGCAACCCCGAGCTGTGTGCTAGGTGTACCAGGATTAGGTTCACCCCGGACGGGAAGATCAAGCCGTGCCTTTTCAGGAACGACAACCTCGTCGACGCGAGGCCCTACATCCTATCCAGGGACTTCCACGGGCTGGTCGAGGCGTTCAAGAGAGCTAATAGCCTGAGAGAACCCTACTTCAAGGTAGTCACGAGGTGACCGCCTTGAGTATGGTGGACGTCACCGAGAAGAAGCCGGTCTACAGGGAGGCTGTTGCCGAGGGCGTCATACGGCTTAAACCCGAGACGCTCAGGTTGATCAAGGAGGGCAAGGTAGAGAAAGGGGATGTGCTCGAGGTGACCAGGGCGGCTGTTGCTATGGCTGTGAAGAAGACCAGCGAGCTCCTCCCGTTATGCCACCCTATCCCTGTCACCCACGTAGAGACCAGCTTCGACTTCCCGTCAGACGACGAGCTCAGGTTGACGGTGAAGGTGAAGACAGTTGCTCAGACGGGCGTCGAGATGGAGGCGCTGACGGGCGTCGCGGTGGGCCTCCTCAACGTATGGGACATGGTGAAGAAGTACGAGAAAGACGCGGAGGGCCAGTACCCGGACACCAGGATAGAGTACATAAGAGTGGTCAGCAAGGTCAAGACCTCGCCCTCTTCACCCTAGTCTCGTCGCCGATAACCCAGTACTCGCCGTCCTCCCTCACCTCGAGCTTGAATATCGGGGCCTCTTTCTTCACCCTGTCTATTATAACCCTCGTAGCTCTGTTGACCTCGTCCCTCCCTCTCCCTGCCGCGACGATGATGACTGTTGCCTCGCCGGGCCTCACCTCTCCCAGCCTGTGGAGGATGACCACGGCCTCTAGGCTGTTCTTCTCCGCCTCCTCTCGTGCGATCCTCTCGAGCACCCTCTCAGCGACCTCCTTGTAAGCCGTATAGACCAGCTTCTCGACCTTGAACCCGCCCACCCTCCCCTTGACGACTCCCATGAATACCTCTACTCCGCCGACTTCCTTGTCCACAGCTGTCTTACTCACCTCTTCCAGGATACCCTTGAGCCTGCCAGCAATGTCCCCTTCAACCAGCTCGGCTCTCACGATCAACGTCAACCACCCGAGGAAGGCGGCAACAGCACTACCCTGTCCCCGTTGTAGACCACGCGCGACTCTGGTGCCGGCTCGTCGTTCACGAAGACGACGATGCTAAACCTCCTCCTCACCTCGAGAGGGACAAGGGTCTCCACCAACTCCCGCACAGTGACCCCCTCTCTGAAAGTGTAGCGTCCCTCCCTGACGTAGTCCCCGAGAACCCCGTACGCCTTGATATATACCTCGAGCACGAATCACGCACCTGCGACGAGGTTCAACCCCAAGTTGCCAACCATGTCTTTCAAGCGCTTTAAACCCGAGCAGTGGAACGCCCGCTACAACGACTTGGGCAGGACGCGGGAGGGCCCCTGTTTTCCCAATGCCCAGGCCCGAGTTGATCGGGTCGGTTTAAACGATCTTACGATAATATACGGTAAGCTTTTAATTATAGACTGTTAGTAATTATTTGACGGTGGAATATTGAGGGCAATCGACCCAGTTATAGCCACAGTTATTATTGTTGCGGTGACAATAGCCGTAGCGATCGCTGTAGCCCTCTGGATGACGGGCCTGGTCGGGGGCTTTACAGGCACCGAGAACCTCCAGATAGTCAACGCCTACGCTCTGGCGACCACAAAACCCGGGCAGGGCTGGAATATAACACTCACAGTAAAGAACGCGGGGACGACCACGGCTACGATAGACCAGGTATTCGTGAACGGGATACCGTATGATGCGATTATCTTAACGTCTACTACTGGTGCCACAACCACTACAGTCCCCGTAAGCTTGGGCGTGAGCCTGCCACTGACTCTCTCGCCAGGTAATAGCACTACAATACAGATTTTCATACCCTTGGGTACGAGCTCCGCGCTGAGCTTCTCGTCAGGGCAGCAGGTCGAGATCAAGCTACACACCGCGAGCGGCAAGACCTACCCAGTCCAAGTCGTCCTACCTTAACAGTAAATTCTGAACCCCGATACGTTTTTACAGATTTTTAATAACTCCTCGAGACATACTCCTATGGGGTGCTTGTTGACCGACGACCGATGCCTAATGATAGCCAGGTTCCAGCCGTTCCACTACGGTCACTTGAACGCGCTAAAGTTCTGCTACGAGAGGTTTGGCGAGGTCGTGGTCGTTGTCGGGATGGCCAGCCAGAGCCACACGCCGGAGAACCCCTTCACGGCGGGCGAGAGGGTCCTGATGATCAGGGAGAGCCTTAAGTGGAGTGGTCTACCGCTAGACAAGCTAATTACAGTAACGCTCCCGACACTAGAGGTCAGCAGGGTTGCCGTGCACTACGTCAAGCTCTACAGCCCCCCGTTCAAGCACGTCGTGACGTTGAACCCCGTCATACAGAGGATATTCATGGAGGAGGGGTATACGGTGGTGGAGCCCCCCAGACTGGCGAGGGAGAACTACAGGGGTAGTATCATAAGGAGGCTCATAGCCGAGGGGAGGAGTGAGTGGGAGCAACTGGTTCCGCCACCCGTTGTCGACGTTATTAAGAGCGTTGACGGTGTAGAGAGGATCAAGATGCTCTACAGAGAGAGGCTGCCCGGCTACTACGCGACCGTGTAAGGGGTAGTACATGAAGTTCGTGTGCACACTCTGCGGCGACTGTTGCCGGGCGAGCCCCGTAAGCCTACTGCCTCACGAAGACGTCATTCTCAGGGAATTAGCGGAGACACTCGAGCTACCTTACAAGAGCTACAACGGGTACTACATGTACGACAGGGTATCGGGCTACAACCTGGCCTTCAGCTACGTGATGGACTTGGTAGACGGGAAGTGCCCTTTCCTCTCGGGGAACCTCTGCAGGATACAGAACATCTACAAGCCATTCATATGCCGTAGCTTCCCCTACATTCCGAGACAGGTCAAGTACAACATCGACTCCTACAACCGAGTCGTCTACGCCACAGTTGAGTACGGGCTCAGCCTGATGTGCCCTGTCATAAAGAAGGACAGGAGCGTACTGGAGAAGTACAGCGAGCTGAACCCTGGGATACTCTCAGAGTACATGCCCTACGAGTACGACGCGGCAAACGAGATGGAGCGTATACGGAGCCTATTCCTAGCACTGCTCTCCACGCTCTGGAGGCTTGGGGTTGTAGAACTCGAGCCCGGGAGGCCCGGGGCACCCGTCTACAACCTCTACTTGTTCCTGACGCGGCACTACCCCGACCTACCACACATACTCAAGGTAGACCAGGTTACAAAGAGGCTGGCGGAGTTGAAGGCCTATGAGTGAGCAGCCGGGTATAGCCGAGCTTCTGCTCCTAGACCTGCTAAGCGCGAGGAGGAGCGTCGGATTAAACGAGCTATCGGGGGAGCTGGGACTCGAGGGGGAAGAAGTCCTGAGGCTTGTCGAGAAGCTATCGAGGAATTACATCATCAGGCTAGAGGGGGGTAAAGTATCGTGGTTCAATGGAGACAACCCTAGGGCTTTCAAACCCTGGGGCTGGATGCTGCAGTACAAGGTAGTCACGGGTTCGACTATGACGGCGGCCAGGCACCTCAACCCTTGGAGCATAGTAGTTGCGGAGTACCAGCTGGCTGGGAGAGGGAGGTTTGGTAAGAGCTGGGTAAGCTCCCTGGGGGGCCTCTGGGTCACCTACAAACTGAGGGTCTCTCCAAGGGCCGCTTCGATATCGTCCCTGGCTGTCCCCCTGTACGTGATCGAGTCCCTCGAGAAAGTCAGTAATAATACGTTCAACGTGAAGTGGCCGAACGACATAACTTTCAAGGGGAGGAAGGTGTCCGGTGTACTCCTCGAGGCTGAGTCGATAGGCGAGGACATTGTACTCTACGTGGGGGTAGGGATCAACGTGAACAACGACCCCCCTCTACCCACCGCTGAGTCCCTCAAGAACGTCACGGGCGAACTCGTGCCGAGGAATAAAGTCCTGTCTGTCTTAACGAGCCTAATTTCCAGAATCGAGCACTACGCTAGGAGGCCCGAGACCATAATGCACAAGTACACGAGCAGGCTGGAGACGCTAGGTAGGAGGGTAGAGGCAGAGACCGAGGAGGGCACTGTTGAAGGCGTTGTGGAGGACGTTGACGAGCAAGGTAGGTTAGTCTTGAAAACATACAGGGGCGAAGTCCGGCTCGAGCCTTACAGAGCGAGGAACGTCAGGTACGTCGACTAGCCGCCTGACACCTTGGCCTCAGCGATGTACAGGCTGGGGGTTACGTAGTTAGCGTTTACTTCCGCGTCCGACCCTACCTCGACGAGCTTGCCGCCCAGCCACTCGTATATGTTCCCCGCTACGACAAACGACTTTACGGGCCTTACTCTCCCACCGTCTACGAGTAGACCGTGTGTGACCGTGAAGTATGCCTGCCCCGAGACGAAGTTGCTCATCCAGCTACCTATGGTCGAGTAGACCACGATACCCCTCTTCAACTCCCTGGTGAACTCCTCTAGGCCTCCGCTACCCTTCTCGAGCACGACGTTTGTTGGAGTCGGGACCGTAGACGACCCGGGGAGAGCCCTGAAACCGTTACCAGTCGACTCCATGTTAAGCCTTCTAGAGACGTAGTAGTTGGTCAGAGGAGTCGCGAAGACCCCCCTGTCGAACACTGTCTTGGAGTAGACGCCGACACCCTCGTCGTCGAAACTCCTAGAGCCGTAGTGGAGCGGGAGCGTCGGGTCGTCACGTATAGTGACCTTCTCGTTGAGCACGGGAGCCCCGATCCTTCCCTTCAACGGGCTCCTGCCCTCGACGATGTTTAGACCTGAGACAGCTGGTATGAAAGCCGCCATTAAGACCTCGGCCGTGACCCTGGGCGCCAGCACTACTGGGTACACGCCGGATTCTGGTGTGGCGGGGTTCCGGAACATAGTGGTGTAGTCGACGGCCTCTACCACTCTCTTCACGAGCTCTTCTTCGGCGATCTTTCTGCTCCACAACGAGAAGTCGTACGTCGACTCGGTGCCGCCGAACACCGACTTCACGCTCCCGTAGGCCCCGAACAGGCTACACCTTTCGCTCACGTCTACACCGTTCGTGTTGGCCACTCTAATGTTCACCCTAGCCAGCTCCACTAGCCCCTCCATAACAGTAGTCTTGTCCGCCCCTACTACACGACCCCGCTCTACCGCGCTGTCTACTACCAGCTTAGCCAGCTCGACGGCTTTGTTTGGCTCCAGGTAGTCAAAGGGTTTAGAGTACGTCTCTGACCTGACCCCTCTATCGATTTTCGGCGGAAAGCCCTGCCAGTAGGGGTCCTCGGGGGAGCTCCTCACCGCCCTTTCTAGGTCTCTCAAGGCCTCCTCTAGACTCGTACCCAGGTCGCCGACAGATATCCCGGCCACCCTCCTACCGATCGCCGCCCTCAACCCGTACGTAGTCCTCGCACTGAACAACACTGGCTTGATCTCGCCCGAGACAATGGAGGCCGTGACCCTCTCCGTGCTGATGACCACGACTTCGAGCTCGCTCAGCCCTCTCCTCGACCCTTCCCTTAGGATCGCCTCAGGGTCAAGCCTAGCCTCCAAGAGCCACACCCCTAATTCTTACGTGGGGGCCCCCGTCGCCGACCCTGACCATCTGACCGCCTTTACCGCAACCGCCAAAAACGCTGGTCTTGACCTCCAGGTCTAAGCCGACGGCGTCCACGTTGAGGAGCGTCTCCAGGATGTTCCCTGCTATCATGACCCCTCTAACCATCCCCTGTACCTCCCCTCCCTCGATTATGAAGCTAGGGCCGCTCGTGAAGGTGAAGGAGCCGGTCGCGGGGTTTACCTGGCCCCCGGAGGCGCCGCGGCCCTTCAGGTACACCCCCCTCTTCGTGTCCTGTATGATCTCGTATGGGTCCCAGTCCCCCGGCTCGAGGTATATGTTGGTCTGCCTCACGAGTACGTTGTCGGCATAGGTCATGGACCTCCCGTTGCCCGTCGGACTCGCGTTGAAGAAGCCCGCTGTCTCTAGGTTGTGGAGGTAGCCCCTGAAAACCCCCTTCTCTATCAGGTAGACCTTTACCTTGGGAGACCCCTCGTCGTCGTACGGCAGGTACACGCCACCACTAACCCTCCCGTCGTCAACTATTGAAACGAGCTCGCTGGCCACGACGCTACCCACTCTATTCTCGAGAACGCTCCCCCCGGACATCACTATGTCCGCCTCTGACGCGTGGCCGAAGGCCTCGTGGATGAGCAGGCCCACCATCTCGTTGTCCAGCACCACGTCGTACTTGCCGGGCGGGAGGGTCTTCGCTTTAAGGGCCCCTACTACGAGCTCGGCGTTCTCTCTAAAGAGCCTCTCCCAGTCGAAGTTCTTGACAAACTCCCATCCTGCAACCCTGGACTCCCCGTGAGAGAGCCTCTCCATAGAGCCCTCGGCTTGTGCTACAAGGACGCCGCCTACGCCCACCATCCTCCTCGTGAAGTCCACGTAGTCCCCTCTCGAGGAGGCGATCACCCTCCTGTCCTTTTCAAAGGCGTACCTCAAAACAACGCTGGACAGCGCCTTCTCCTCTCTAAGAGTACCGTGGATGGCCTTGAGCAAGTCCACTTTTTCCGACACGTCTACGTCAATTGGGTCGATCGAGTAGTCGCTCACGACCCTCTCCCTGTGAACGCCGCGGCTCGCCACCCTTGCAGGCCTGGACCTGCCCTCCAGCGCCCTGGCAATCCTGAGCGCCTGCTCTAGGGTATTTTTAAGAGAAGGCTCGTTGAGGTCGTTCGTAGACGCGTAACCAACAAACCCCTTGTAGAACACCCTGAAGCCTACTCCCCGGCTCTTGGAAACAGTCGACTCTCTCACCACGCCGTTGTCCAGTAGGATGATTTCGTAGATGTGCTCCTGGTACCTGATATCGACGTAGTCCGCTCCCATTTCCTCGCCTTTCCTAATCCAGGACTCGGGGTCAAAGCCCAACGAGACCATCTCAGCCAATAATAAGCACGGAGTGAAATTAAATGGTTTTCTTGTATAGGTTTTAGTTGTGTAGCAGTTAGTGCGAGTAACAACCCATGATAAGAGACAGGCTACTACTGGAGGTCAACAGTGAGCTGGTACAGCTCTACCCCCGCGCCGGAGCCTCTATTATACACGAACACGTGGAGGAGTCCGTCGAGCCCGAACCAGGCCCAAGCGTAGAGGAGTTAAACTTACCGGAGGACCTGAGGCGGACGCTCCTCAAGGCAGGCATTAGTAGGCTCTACAAGTTCCAGTACGAGGCCTTCGAGAACATATTAAACGGCTTCAACACGGTGATAGTGGCCGGGACAGGGACCGGCAAGACGGAGGCCTTCCTCATACCCATACTAGTCGACGTCCACCGCAACCCTTCACCCCTGCCGAGAGCTGTAGTGACCTACCCCACGAAGGCGTTGAGCAGAGACCAGCTGGCGAGGCTCCACAAGTACTTGGTCTTCGGTAAAGTATCGGCGGGCGTCTATGACGGCGATACGCCGGTCGAGGACAGGAGGAGGATGAGGTCTCAGCCACCGGCTGTACTGATAACGAACCCCGACATGATACACGTGGGGCTAGTCCGCAGCCCCGCGATCAAAATGTTTGTCGACCGTGCTAAGTTCTTCGTTGTCGACGAACTCCACGTCTACGAGGGTGTGCTCGGCACGCACCTGAAGTACATAGTGGACAGAGTAAAGCTCGCTAGGGAAGGGGGGCTACAGTTTATAGCATCTTCAGGCACCCTCAGCAACCCCAAGGAGTTCGCTGAGAGCATCTTCGGAGTCGACGTGGTGGTCGTCAAGGGACCCAGTAGGAGGAGAGGCGGGGCCGTACACGCCCTAGTGTCAACGGGCTACTTGAGCAGGTGGACTATAACGGCAGCCCTATCGAGTATACTCGCAAAGAAGGGTGTCAAGCACATAGTCTTCGTAGACAGCCAGCAGATGGCGGAGCTCGTGGCAAGGATCGGTAGGAGTTTCGGGGCAGAGGTCGTAGTCCACAGGGCTGGGCTCCCACCCGAAGAACGTAGAAGAGTTGAAGAAAAGCTGAAATCCGGCGAAGTGCTCGCCGTCGCGGCCACGCCTACCCTAGAGCTCGGAATAGACATAGGCGACCTCGACGCCGTTGTCATGTCATCGCCGCCGCCCAGCTTCACGAAGTACGTCCAGAGGGCTGGTAGAGCCGGTAGGAGGGGGAGACCTGGCTACGTCTTCACGATACTAGCCGACGACCCCATAGACTCGTACTACGAGAGGTACCCGACCCAGTTCTTCAGCCAGGATATACCGCAATCGGTCATAGAGCCCTCCAACATAGAGGTCGCAAAGGTTCACCTACTAGCCCACCTACTCGAGAAGGGGCGCGTACACTTAGACAGCCTCCCACCTGTCTGGAGGAGAGCTGTAGACCTCCTCATAGAACAGGGGCTCGCGTACACTAGGGGCTACTACGCCTACCCCCGCCGCAGGCTCGCAATAGGTTTCCTCGAGGAGTACAGCAGTATCAGGAGCGGGGGGCCCATCGTCGAGGTTTACGACGAGGCGACGGGCGAATTGGTGGGGTACAGGGAGTTACCACAGGCGCTCTTAGACCTCTACCCCGGAGCCGTCTATTTCATTCAAACCAAGCCCTACGTCTCGCTGGGGGTCGATATCGAGAAGAGGGCCGCGTACGTGAAGAGGCTGGATAAGGACGTGGATTACTACACTAAGCCCTTGTACACCGTGGACGTGGTCGACTACGAGGTCCTCGACGAGCGTGTCTCCGAGAGAAATATACCCCTTACCTACGCGAACGTCGAGCTCGAGATCGCTGTCGAGGGTTACGTCGTCAAAAACGCTTTCGACGACAGAAGCGGCGAGAAGTACTGGTTCGACACCCCCCTCCACTACTCCTACCCGACTAAAGCCGTCCTGGTCAAGTACCCAACAATCGAGGAGTGGGATAGGCTCGGCCACGCAGAGGCGTTCCACGCAATCGAGCACTCCCTGATCTCCGCCGCGAGAATAGTCTGTGGTGCTGGTTTAACGGACATGGGAGGAGTGAGTTACCCGAGCGGCGACATCGTGATCTACGACGCTGCGCCGGGTGGTAGTGGGCTCGCTAGGTTGCTTTTCGAGAGGTTCGAGAAGGCTGAGGAAATAGCCCACGACATTGTCTCCTCCTGCGACTGCGAGGATGGATGCCCTAGGTGTATCTACTCTCCGTTCTGCGGCAACAACAACCAGGTGCTCTCCAGGAGGAAGGCCGCGTATTACCTTACAGGCCTACTCGCGGGTAAGCTGGTCGAGCACGGTAAACCCCTGGAGGCGAGGTATGGGAAGCCTATCGCCTGAGGTTATCTAAGTTTTAATCCCGGGACCCGCCTATATTGAGCCGGTAGACGGAGTTGAGGATAGGCGTATACGAGCACAAGGCTAGAAAGGGGCTGATTAGAGTCAGCTTAAAGATCGTAGAGGGAGTGATCGAAGAAGCGACCATTACAGGCGACTTCTTTATATACCCCGAGGACGCCTTGTTCGAGCTGGAGTCTACACTCAGGGGGACTAAGGCGTCTTGGGCGGAGGTCTCGTCTAAGCTAGACGAGTTCTTCAGCCGGGGTGTAGAGCTGGCGGGCTCGACGCCCGAGGACTTCAAGACTGCTTTGAAGAAGGCTCTTGTGGAGGCCGGTGTACATGGGGAGGCTTAGGGTCCTCTTCTACGAGACCCCGGACAACCCCTTCTACAGCCTAGCGTTCGAAGAGGCGATATTCCAGAGCGTTATGCGCGGCGCCGACACGACGCTGAGGTTCTGGAGGCATAGCAACGCTGTCATTATAGGCTACTTCCAGAAAGCTGACGAAGAAGTCAACATCGAATATGCGAGGAAGATGAACATCAGTATCGCGAGAAGGTTCACGGGTGGGGGAGCAGTCTACCACGACCTCGGGTGCCTCCTCTGGACAGTAGCCACTAGGGGCCCCGAGAAGGGGTCTGTCTCCTACCTCTACGACCACCTGTTGGAAGGCTTCGTGAACGCTCTGAGAAGGCTGGGCTTCACTGCTGCACGCGAAAACGTCAACGACGTTGTCGTAACGATTGGAGACAAGTCCTTCAAGGTGTCTGGGGCAGCAGGCAGTTTCAGGGGTGGTGCCTACCTACTCCACGGTACTCTCCTTTTGAATACCAACTTAGAGGTGTTGTCGAGGGTGCTCAGGGTCTCGAAGGCCAAGCTAGCCGACAAGAAGGTCAGCGACGTGAAGTATAGGGTTACCAACCTGGCGAACCTGAACCACTCGATAGGCGTCCCAGACGTGGTCAAGGCAGTGGTGGAGTCCTACAGCGAGTTACTGGGGTTAGACCCGTATTACGACTTACCGAGCAGGGAGGAGGTCGACCTGGCTAGGAGACTGTACGAGGCCAAGTACTCAAGGGCCGAGTGGAATCTCCTCAGAATGCCTCACTCATACTTCGAGTCGGCCAGCACCACGTAAAGCTGTTTTTATACCTCTCAAACCTTTATACGAGTACTGGATGGGGAAGGAACCGAACGCCGAGTTGAATGACGAGTACTGTCAAACCGACAACATGTTTTCTACACTCACACTTCCTTTCATGAACTTGAACAGTCTGATCAGCGGGCGCTTACTCACTATAAACACGATCTTCTGGTCGCTGTCGGGGTTGTAGAACCCCACCCTCCTCTCGTCGAGGACCGCTGGCTTAGGCTTGTTGTGGCAACAGCAGTCCTCGCACACCTTAGCCGAGTCGATATCAGGGTAGACCGAGTGGCAGTAGTCGCAGACGTAGTACACGAGCCCGTCGACCTTTACGGAGATCACGCCTCTCACCCACCCTCAGTTTTGTATCGGAACTAGACCCTTATCACTTTTTTCACGGGAGGACGACGTACAGGAGTACAAGGCCCAGAGACGCCGCCGCGAGAAGCGCGGTGTGCCTAGCCGAGCTCCTCGTTGGTATGACTCCTTTAACACGCCCCCCTACCTTGAGCCAGTTGTACTCCTCGACGAACCCGCCGTACTCCAACATTATGGCGACAGCTGGTGCCAACCTCCTATGAGGCTTCTCCCTCTTCAAGACGCCTATGTGAATGGAGTCAACGAGGACTCTTAGTCCGTAGGGTATAGTACGCCAGGTAAGCAGAGGGTAGTAGCCCGGGGCCCGTAGTCTAAGCAGTATGTTGGCGGCCTTCACCGGACTGAGGGTCGTAGCGAGAAACAAGATCAGGAGAGACACTGCTAGAGACCTGACTAGGACAACGACTGCGCCTACGACGTCTACGCCAGGTAAGCCCACGTAGCCGCTTGCGTACGCCGTGAAAGAAAACCACGTGGCTGGTATAAGTGAGAGTACGAGAGCGCTGTAGAGCCAGCTCCACCCCGGCCAGACAACGGAGAGAGATAGAGTAGAACCCGTCACGACGAGTGCCGAGACGACACCCGGCTTGGTGACCATGAGTAGACCGGAGGCCAAGTATAGTAGCTTAGACCACGTGTAAGCGAGCCTGAAGCCCTCCTCCCCCCTCAAGAAGAGGGCGCGGTAGACGAGGTTGACTAGAGCCGCTATGATGTTCACAATACAACACCACGGTCGATAACCACTTTCCTCTCGACGGCCCTCACCAGCCTATCGTCGTGACTCGCGATAACTACCGTTTTACCCTCCTCGACGAGTCTCTCGACCACTTCCACGACCCTGCCGGCGTTGAAGACGTCCAGGCCTCCAGTCGGCTCGTCAAGCAGGTATATGTCAAAACCGCCGAGGTAAGCCGATGCGATCGCTAGCCTCCTTCTCTCCCCCGAGCTAAGGTCTGCCAGCTTACTCCCCATAACCCCTCTGAGGTTGAACAACTCAGCTACTTCTCTAGCTCTGTCCTCGTCACCGCCCACCATGTACACCAGCTCTTCCCACGGGGTGGGCATCGAGAAGTACGCCAACGGGTTCTCCGGTATGTAGATCGGCCTACCTTTAACAGTAACGCTACCTCTACTGGGTCTCAGGAGCCCAGCCACTAGTTTTAAGAGCGTGGTTTTCCCAGAGCCGTTTCTACCCATTACCACTGTCAGGGTGCCGGAGCCGACCTCTAGGTCGACGCCTCTCAAGACCCAACCGTAGCCGGGGTACCTAAACCACACATCTTTAAGCCGGACGGCAAGCCTGCTGCCTCCCCCTCTCCCTACCCGAGGACTCTTCACCTCCCAGGCCCAGCTAAGCGAGTAGCCATCGTACTCTACGACGCCGTGGTTCATCAGTATAAACCTCGGTCTAAGCTCTGCCCAGAAGAGCGGGTCGTGGTCTACGATTACAAACCCCTTTCCCTCACTAAGTTGCTGTTGGACGAGACTCTTCATTTTCGACCTCCCGGCCTCGTCGAGGTAGACAAGGGGCTCGTCCATCACGATAACTCTAGCACCCGTGGCAAGCGCCTCAGCCCACAGCAGTAACTGCGTCTGCCCCGCACTAAGCCCGTACGTTATGAAGTCCTCCATGCCTCCGAGACCGGCCTCGTTTAGAGTCTTCATGTCGCACTTGTCTCGCACGATAAGCTGAGTGTAGCAGAACTCCGACATCACGGTGTAGCCTATTATCCCGTACCAGGGCTCCTGGGGTATGTAGGCTAGTACTCCCGCCAGGTCACCCGGCTGGTACTCCTTCACGCTCTTACCGAGTAGGCGTACGTCGCCACGGAGGTAGCCTCCACGTAGGGTGATAGTGTTGGTCAAAGCCCTTGCCAGAGTCGTCTTGCCTGAACCAGACCTGCCCGTTACGACTACTAACTCCCCCTCGTCTAGCTCGAGGCTCACACCTCTAATTCTAAAGCCTTTAGGGTAACCAGCCTCGTCTATCTTGGCCTCTAAGAGCAAGAACGTTCCCTTTACTGTGGACACTACTTCTGTTTCACGAACCCTGCCCTATATAGCCACACCGCCACCGGTAGAGATATTATGACGCCTGACACGGCCTGCCCTATGTTCACGGGGACCTCGTACAACGCGTTAATGGGGGGTCTACCCGTAAGGGGGTTACTGACGAAGTACTCGTAGAGGAAGTAGCCGGTAACCATTAACGAGCCCGCGATGAGTAGGGCGAGCGGCTCAAGGGACTTCACTATGTATTTCGTCACACCGTATACTACTACAGCCCCGAGCAGAACCGTGACAAGAAGCCAACCGTACCATGGTATGAATGCCTCGATAGACGACAAGCTGAACCAGAGCCACGAAGAGGGCCCAAACACGACCCTGCCAGCCCAGTAGGACACCCCGTAGTACAGGCCTAAGGCGTAGACCGCACCCACACTAGCAGCCGCGACGGCCTTCTGCCTGGTTCTCCTGAAGAGCCCTACTAACACCCCTGCTAAATAGCCCTCGGCGAACTTTATGACAAAGGTGGCTGGTGCAAAGATGGCGTATCCTGTGGTCAGATCAGCTAGAGAAGCACCGACACCGCCTGCTACCGCTGCCACTATCGGGCTACTGGTCAGGGCGGCCAGGTAGATCATGGACTCCCCTAAGTTGAAGTAGCCTCCTGTGACAGGCTGGTATATCTGGAGAGCCACCGTGGCTACGTATACGAGAACCGTGAAGACTACAGCCTCGAGACCTCTCCTCACTCCTCGTCACCAAAGATCGTTATGTCTTCTCACATTTTAAAGTTAAAACTTTAAGAAGGGCTTTAAGTCACTTTTCCACGTAGTACCTCTTCCTACCCCCTTCTTCAACTACCTTGATGAAGCCCTTCGATGCCAGCTCTCTCAAGTGCTGGTAGACAGCTTGAGGTGATATGTTTAAACCGAGCTTCTTCCAGACCTCGTACCCTGTAAGGCCGGGGTGGTTCGTTAACACCTCGAGTATGAGCCTCTTAGTCACCCCGGGGAAAACCTCTGTGAACTTGAGCCTCCTGGCTCTGGCGTAAGCCTCCGGGGACTTAAGCCCGTGACTTGTGACTAAGACAACACTCTTGTCTAGCGGCTGTTTCAGGAAGCCGGCGAACCCCACCGCGGAAGAGGCCTCGGCGAAGAGGCCCTCGTTGCGACTCAACCTCTCGGCGGCCTCTATAGCCTGCTTCCTAGTCACGGTGACGACGTCACCGTTCTCCTCGATCAACCTCAGTACGTGCTCGTAGATGACCGGCCTGTAGTACCTGAGCCCGGGCAGAGGCTCCTCGCCACACGGGGAGACGTTGTACAACGCAGAAGCGTACAACGGCCTACCACAGGGCTCCACACCCACGAGAAGCGGGATCCTCCCTAAAACACCTAGCACTACGAGCTCCTTGAAGCCCTGGTAGAGGGAGAGTAGTGTTAGCCCGCTACCTAGTGGTAGGTAGACTGCCTCCACGGAAGAGCCGAGCTTCTCGTAAATCTCGAAGGCGATCGTCTTCAAGCCTTGAACAGACAGGTAGTTGAATGTGCTCGAAGCATTGTATAGACCCTCTTTCCTGCTTCTCTCGTCGACGTACTCCAGAAGCTCGTCCAGGCTCTTGGTGTCGACGATCACCCTGGCCCCAAACGACTTCATCAGTATGATCTTCTCCTCCTCAACCCACTCTGGGACGTATATAGTGGCGGAGAGGCCCGCCCTCGCAGAGTAGGCGGCTATGCTCGCCCCCGTATTCCCGTCACTAGCCAACACGACTCTCCGCTGCTTACTAGACAGGGCGTCGCTCACCATCAAGGCAGCCGCACGGTCCCTGAAACTGCCTGTAGGGTTCCTTGTCTCGTCCTTGAACCATACCGCCAGGTCTCCTTCTACAGCTCTTCTAGCTGCTAGTAGGGGTGTAGAGCCCTCGCCGAGTGTCACTTTCTCCTTAATACCCGGTAGGAGGCTGGAGAACCTCCAAACCCCCTCGCCTGCTTGCGTCTCCCACCTTGGCTTGTAGACGGGTCTCACGAGCCCTCCGCAGTACGGGCATACGAGGTACCTCTCGTGGACATAGGTGCGCCCGCACTTCTCGCACCTGGCGAGTAAACCAGCCGTCACAAGGGTAGCCTCTTCTCCTCTTTCGCCACCCTGAAGATAATGCTAGTCCTGCTCTGCTTTATATAGGGGTGTTTAAGGAGCCACTTGACGAATTCGTCTAGCTCGCTGATGCTCTTGAAAGAGGCTATCACCGCGACGTCGAACTCGCCCGTTATATCGTAGACTGCCTCGACGTTCTGGTGCCTCGAAATGTCGCTCTCGACGTCTAGTATGTGCTTCCCGTCCACGTTCAGTAGGATGAGGGCTTTAACGGTGTATCCAAGCTTGCTGTAGTCGACCTCTACAGTAAACCTCTTGATAACCCCCGCCCTCACTAGCCTCGCTACCCTCTCGTGGACCGTCGATACTGGCTTAGCGAGCTCGTGAGCGATATCTTTCAATCTACGCTTGGAGTCCTCCCGTAAAATTTCCAATATTTTCTTGTCAACCTCGTCGAGTACACCTGGATAGCTTTCAAGCCTCCTCCTCATCTTCTGGAACCCATTCACAAACTAGCATTTAGACTTTTTAAACTTTCCAGTATTATTAATAGGCCCGTTAAACGGTGGCCGAAATTGTTGACACACCTGTTGTTTACCGACTTGGCGGGAAGGCTTAGGAAAGTTACTCTGAGAATAGACGGGGACCCGTTGCTCCTTGAGGGTTTAGAGACAATAGTCGACGGCTCTAGTTTACTTGGCTTCCTGAGAGTCGAGGAGAGCGACCTACTAGTTAAGCCCGTGTCGAGTAGACCTATTGTGACGGGATACGTTGAGGGCAAGCATTTCATATCTGGCCTCTACAAGGACAAGAATACGAGGTATAATAAAGACCCGAGATTCGTAGCAGAGCGACTCGTCGAGTACCTTAAGGAGGTGGAGCTCGAGGCACGTGTTGGCGTGGAGCTGGAGTTCTATATTGTTGAGTCGGTGGAGTCCAGGCTTACACCCGTATCTCAGAGCCTTAACGTTAAACCAATAGGAGAGGCGGACTATCCCCAGTCCTCGCTGTGGTTTGTCAAGACTTACGACTCTCCTGGAGAGGACAAAGTAGGCAAGCTATTGGGTAGAGTCCTGGCGGAGCTCGAGAGAAACGAGCTCTACTTCAGTAAAGTCCACAGGGAGAACGGGCCTAGAGGGCAAGTAGAAGTCTCGACGCCCGCCGGGACACCTATCGAAACCGCCGACTTCGTCCAGCACTTCAAGTACATGGCAAGAGTAGTGGGGGGTAGAGAGGGGTTCAGGCCGGTCTTTCTCGCAAAGCCGTTTCCAGACGACTACGGTAGTGGAATGCACGTCCATGTAAGCCTTTGGCAGGGCGCCTCCAACATATTCGAGGAGGAGGGAAAGTTAAGCGACGAAGCGCTCTACTTCATAGGGGGTCTACTAGAGCACGCGAGGAGCCTGGCGGCCTTCACTAACCCAACAGTCAACAGCTACAGGCGGCTCGTGGAAGGCTTCGAAGCACCAGTCTACGTGTCTTGGGGCCTAGGTAACAGGACTACGGCTATAAGGGTTCCAACCCAGCACCAGGGCAGAGTCGAGTACAGGCCGCCCGACCCCACGTCTAACCCTTACCTCTCGATCTCGGCTATCATCATGGCCGGTCTAGACGGTATCAGGAAGAAAATAAGCCCGAGTGAGCCGACGTCGCGTAACCTGTTCGAGGAGGCAGCGGGCTGGGGTACTGGTGGCAGGGTGCTCCCGAGAAGTTTGGAGGAGGCTTTAGAAGAGCTTGAGGCGGACAACGACTACCTGCAACCGGTCTTCGACCGCGAACTACTAGAGTCCTACATCGAGTTGAAGAAGAGAGAGGCGAAAGCCTTCAGGTCTTACCCGACACCCGTGGACTACTTGTTCTACCTCGAGTATTGAGTTTTAAAGTATCGCCGACTTTATCACACAATAGGCAAACAGTATGGCAGGTGGCCAGCCTTGAGCCATCTTCTGCTAACTCCTGTAGACGTGATAATAGACAGTAGAGAGGACTCCAAGCACCCCGACTTCAGGAGGGCTCTGAGCGTGCGGGGGATGAGGGTCGCTGTCCAACCCCTTCCAGCGGGTGACTTCCTACTGCTCGCGCCCCCCGACAAGCAGTGTATCCTGGTTGAGAGGAAGACTGTGGACGACTTGGCCAACAGTATTAGGGACAACAGGATATGGGAGCAGTCCAAGCTCTTACGCGAGGCGGCAGAGAAAGACGGGCACCAGCCCCTCATAGTAGTCGAGGGCTGGATCGGCGCCCTGGAGAAGTACAGGGGTTGGAAGATACAGAGCGTCCTGAGAGTTTTAGACACACTTATGCTGGACTTCAGGATACCCGTACTCAACACGCCTAATGCTGAAGCCACTATCGAGTGGATTGTGGCGAAGTCTAAAAGCCTCGGGGAGACCAAGGACAAGAGGGTCTTGAGGATGAGGGTCGAGAAGAAGCCCATGGACTTGAACGAGAGGATCCTCTACGTTGTCGAGGGTCTAGCCGGTCCGACCATTGCCAGGAGGCTACTCTCCCACTTTAAGACGATCAGGAATCTAGCGAACGCCACCATATCCGACTTGCTGAAAGTCGAGGGTGTAGGTGAGAAGAGAGCACAGGAGATATACGCGGTCTTGAACACTCCTTGGAGGGAGTCGTAGTTGGACGCGATTACACTACTCTTCACTCTCCTATCCGCGTTGGTGTCCTTTGTCAGCTCCCTCGTTGGCGTGAAGTGGTGGATAGGTAGAGCCCACGCGATCGGTTTCGTGGGTAGAGACATGAACAAGCCAGGGCACGTAGAGGTGGCCGAGGCCGGCGGCGTTTGGGTCTCGCTAGGCGTGGCACTAGGGCTCCTGACCTTCATAGGACTGGAGACCTACGTCTTGAACGACCAAGACCTCTTTAAGGAGTACGTTTCGCTCGCATTACTGCTCTTCATGTCAGGTTACCTCGGTTTCCTCGACGACGTACTGGGCTGGAAGAAAGGGTTGAGGGCACTCTACAGGGTCTTACTCATGGCCCCTATCTCACTACCGCTCGTCATTCTCAAAGTGGGTATACCGACCATAACACTACCATTGATAGGTACCGTAGACCTCGGGCTGATCTACTACCTCGTACTGATACCCGTCGGCGTGACTGGGGCTAGCAACGGGTTTAACATGCTGGCAGGCTACAACGGGCTTGAAGCCACACAGGGGGTCCTGCTAGTCCTGTTCTCGGGACTACTCGGCTTAATTAAAGGGTTCGACGGCTTGTTCACAGCGTCGCTGATAATGGCGGCTGGGATAGCTGGTTTCCTAGTATTCAACAGGTATCCCGCCAAGGTCTTCCCGGGCAATACCTTCACGTACGCTACCGGCGCGTACTTTGCCGCACTAGCTATCCTGTTCAAGACCGTGAAATTCTCTCTAGCCCTCTTCACTCTCTACTTCGTCGAGCTAGTGCTGTTCTTGAGGGGGTTGAGAGATGGTGTCTACAAGGAGAACTTCGGGAAGCCCCTACCTGACGGGACCCTGCTACCCCCCTACGACAAGTCCTATAGCCTCACTCACGCCGCCCTGAAGGCGTTGGTCAAGATTAAGGGGAGAGCCAGGGAGCCCGACGTTGTCGTGTTTATCGCGCTACTCCAGGCTCTGATCGGGGTTGCAACACTAGCGTTGAGTGCGTTGGGCCTGCTTTCCTAGTACTTTGTTACATAGTCGGGGGTCAGACTCCTGTCCCCAGCGTCTCCTATGCCCGGTACAATGAAGAACCTGTGGTCCAGCAGGGGGTCGACCTCGATGGCGTAAACGGGGACACCCGGGTGTCTACTCCAGAAGTACTCCAGACCTCTCTTAGAGGCGAGAATAGTCGCCGCGATAATGTCCCGCCCACCCCTCTCCGATACTAGCTCGACTACTTTGGTCATGGTCTTACCAGAGGCGAGAGTAGGGTCTACTACTATCGTTGTGTAGACCGCGAGATCCGAGGCGATCCTCTCGTAGAATATCTCCACCTCGAGTTCGCCGTCTACAACCCTCCTCCTCGCCCCCACGAGGCCTAGACCAGCCCAGGGTAGCGCGTCCCAGATCCCGTGCATCATCGGGATCGAGGCACCAAGCACACCTATTATGTAGACGGGTCTCGAAGGGTAGACTCCTTCAGCCTTGGCGAGGCCCGTCTCGACGAAAAGCCGCCCCCACTTCAGCCTCCTAGAAACCTCGTAGCCGACTATGAAGCCTAGCTTCCTGACGGCGTCTCTATAGGACCTCGGCGTCGTGTTCTTGTCTCTTAGAACGCTCAAGTAGTACTTCGCGAGCGGGTTATCTATTAAAACAAGCTCTCCCAACTAAAAACACCGGGGTTGAAATATTCTCACAGCCGGCTTTTTAACAAACTCGCTTCATCCAAAAATCGTGTCTACTAGTTACTCCTGCCCGTGGATGTGTTTAGTCTCCGCTCACCAGTCTGTCTACGATTTTCTCGAAGAAGCCCCTCAACGGGCAATTCCTCACGTTCTCTAGAGACCCGATACAGTTGTCGAAGCCTGGATAGAAGGGCACGTAGCCTAGGTAGGTTACCCCAGGCTCCTTAAACACGTCCACTAGACCGCCCTCGCCCATGTTCTCCACCAAGAGGATCTCCCTCAGCCCGGACTCCCGGAGGAGAGATATCATCTTCCTGACACTGCTCACCGACAAGGGGCTGGGAGTCGTTACTACCACTGGCTTAACGACTTCTCCTAGTCCGTAGATTATGTCCATGTGCTCGTCGCTCATCCCCGGAGGCGTGTCAATGAACAGGTACTTTAGCCCGTCCAAACGGAGTATAGAGATCAGCTCGAAAAGGGCTCTCGACACGCTTTCCCCTCTCAGAGGTAGCGGTGAGTCCCTTGTGAAAGTCGCAGGGGTAACGTAGCTAAGTTTCCCGACTAAAGCCGGGATTATACCCTTCTCCTCCACGTACCTCACCTCCCTCGGGTCGACACCTAGCACTATGTGTGTAGACGGGTTTGTGAAGTCCAGGTCTATTAGACCTACTCTTATGCCCCTCTCGGCGGCGTAAAATGCCAGCAATGACGAGAGCGTTGATTTGCCTACACCGCCTTTACTGCTGAGTACAACGTAGGTCTTCTTAAGCGACGTCAACTTGTCTTTGACGAGCACCAGCCTGTAGTCCAGACGCACCACCCCCAGACTAGCCAGGGACCACCTCGGCTACCTCCAGCCCTCTCCCCTTGACTACCTTGAAGTCTCTACTACCGCATTTCGGGCACTTGGTGTAGGCGAAGACGGCCTCGGGCAGGAAGTGTATAGACTCCTTCACCTCCTCTCCTAGGTCACCCGGGTTGAAGGACCACTCGTAGCCACACCTGTTGCACTTGAATAGTGCCTCCTCGTCTTCCAGTACTACGTCTCCTAGACTCACGTTGTACAAACCAGCTAGCTCGCGTATCGAGAACAAGAGTACCTCCTTGTCGATACTCTGCAACACGCCCACTCTCAGCTTCAAGGTCTTGATCCTAGGACCGTAGACGCTCGCAACGTACCTTAAGAGCGCCTCCGCGAGGCTCCACTCGTGAACCATTCGGTCACCCAATGTGTAGATCTCCGCTCATAGTATATAAGCGAGATACGCTGTAGAGGCAATTCCGATAACGAACGACGTCACAAGCGAGTTGAAGGGGTTTAGTACTGTATACATGAGCCCTGCCACGTACGAGGCGAACGCTCCTCCCAAGGTCTCGAGTGTTCTCTGGATGCCTGTAGCCCTACCTCTCAACTCTATAGGGAGGACGTGTGTTAGAATCGAAGATATAGCTGAACCGACTACCAAGCCGCCGGCGTTCGAGACTACCACGCCCACGTAGACGAGGGCTATCAGCCCCCTGTTGATGTACGGGAGGGCTAGAAAGAGCTGACCGAGGGCTATCAGAGAACTCGCTGCGACCGTTAGTTTCCTGCTGTGCACGCTTATACGCGCGGAGAGAAAGAGAGAGGTCAGTATTGAGGAGGCCGTCCCCAGTGTTGTCGCGACCCCCCAGTCTACAGCGCTCATACCAAGTCGGTTAATGGCGTAGATCGCCCCAAATGTGTTGACCACTGCGAGTGTCAACTGGTTGAAGAAGGCGGTGTAAACGTAGTACTTGATAGCCTTGTTCAACACCGGGCGGTAACCGGCTAACTCGACTATCACACCTGAAAAGTCCTTGTCCCTCGGGCTGAAGGTCTCTTTCAACGCCTTGATCCTCAGTATGGACACGACTAAAGCTATTACGCCCGATAGTACAAACCCCCACCTGATACCGCTAACACCGTACATGTCGAATAGGGCACCCCCTACCACCGGCATGAACAGCCACGGTAGGCTGGAGAACGCGTTCAATACCATGAAGCCCTTCATGGTCTTGTCCCTCGGCATGGAGTCCATTAGTATAGCCGTTAGAGCCGGCTGGTAGAAGTGGCTCGCGTTGTCAACAACCCAGATTACGGTAAGGTACCTCCAGTCCGGTGCGAGCGCGTAGAAGAACTGTATGGTCGCGACCATGAAAGTGCCTATTATAATAGGCTTTACTCTACCCCAGATATCCGTCAGTAGCCCGCCTATCGGCAGGAACACCGCGAGAGCCACGAGGCCCAGTGACCTCATAATGGAGATCTCGATGTCGCTAGCACCCAGGCTCTTGGCGTAAACGGAGAAAAACGGCATTACTATAGCGCTGCTCAGGGCGAACAAGAACCAGGATATCGCCATTACGCCGACGTTCCCGGACAGTAGGAGCCTCAGCTCTACCAGGTAGCTCTTCACACTACTCAAGAAGCTGGCACCTTCGATTGAGAGGTCTAGACCTTCTCTCCTCTTAAATATGCCTCGAGCAGCTGCTTCGCGTACTCGTAGCTGATCTTACCGTCTCTCACCATTCTGTCGGCAATCTTGTCGACGAGATCCCCTGTAGCACCCGCGGTTATGACCAGGTTCCTGGCGTGCAACCTCATGTGGCCACGCTGAATACCCTCAGCGACGAGCGCCCTCAACGCGGCCAGGTTCTGCGCTAACCCTACGGCCGCCATGACCTCGGAGAGCTCCTTCGCCGTCTTAACGCTCAGTATCTTGAGGGCTATCTTCGCTATCGGGTGTACTCGGGTAGCGCCGCCGACGGTCCCCACTTGAAGTGGTATCTCAAGGGATCCCACAAGGTAGCCGTCCTCGTCGATCTCCCACCTACTGAGGGGCTTGTAGACACCCGACCTAGCCGCGTACGCGTGAGCCCCCGCTTCTAGGGCTCTGTGGTCCTGTGCCGTCGCGAGGGCAACTGCTATGATCCCGTTCATTATACCCTTGTTGTGGGTGACAGCCCTGTAAGGGTCTGCCTCAGCTATTATACTCGCCTCGACTATCCTCTCCGCGATCTCTCTCCCGCCCACGTTTTCGGGGCTGGCTCTCGCCCATGCCCGCACGATCCTTCTCGTCGCGTAGTTCGAGAGTATCCTTAGCCTCGCCTCCCCACCCGTTATCCTCTCGACGAGTGGGGCTATCGACTCGACAACGGTGTTGATCGTGTTGGCACCCATCGCGTCGACGACGTCGACGATGACGTGGACGATTAAAATAGGCCCCATCCTCGAGTCCACGACCCTGACCTCGAGGTCCCTGGGGCCGCCGCCCAGGCCGACAATAGTCGGGGTGCTCTTCTTCGCCTCCTCCAGTATCTCTTGTTTCGCTTCGAGGATCTTCATAGCCTTGTAGTGGGGTGCCCTACACCCGACTACGTGTATCTGGCCGATCATTTCCTGCGGGCCTGCAAGGCTTCTGATCCCCTCGCCCTCCCTCAACATCTTTGCGGCGTTACTGGCGGCTGCGACTACACTCGGCTCTTCAATGACCATGGGGACTAGGTAGTCTCTACCGTTTATCCTGAAGTTAACTGCGACAGCGAACGGGTAGGTCATGCCGCCTACGACGTTCTCTATCATGGACTCAGCTACTTCTCTCGGCAAGTTGCCGAGGTTGCTTAAAGCCCTTACCTCCTCCTCGGTTAAACCGGCCCAGTCCGCCACGATCTTGAGCCTCGCCTCCATGTCGAGTTTGTAGAACCCCTGTATCCTACTAGTCCTCTCCACGCTAAACACCGATAAGACTACTATTTCCCTCGCAAGGTAATAAACGGGTCTAGTTAGCCTTCGACCCTAAAGCCCATGCTCCTCAGTTCCTCGTAAATAGACTCGACTAGCCTAACACCAAAGCCTGGGAGGGATAGTAGCTTGCTCCTAGGCGTCTTCGCAAGGTCTTGAAGGGTCCTAATACCATGGTTTATCAGGATCCTCGCCCTGACCCTCCCGATCCCCCTGAGTCTTATCAGCTCAAGAGCGTCTTCCTTAACTCCGTACTGGACCCGGACCGATAGCCGGTTCAATCGCGTAGAGAACGTGACGTTGCCTAGAAGTCTCTCGATCTTGGCGAGGGAGCCGGCGATCCAGGCGACCGTCTCTCTCATGGTGAAGAGGTCGCCTGGGCCGATCTCGTACTTGCTCGCTATCCTGTCCTCGTCCACCTCGTTTATCCAGTCTCTGAGGACGAGCGCGTGGACGTAGCCCGTTATCAAGTTGTCTATTTCGACCGAGCTCATTCTGCCCAACCCTACCCTCCGCGCTAGGCCCGAGTGGAGAGCCTCGTCCTCGAAGACCTCCACTACGCTGTCGGGTATGTAGGGTCTACTCCTGACATAGTCGACAGAGGTTGTAATCAAGTGTAGGACGTCCAGCTCGTCGAAGTCTTCTGGTCTGTACTTGATGCAGTAGTGTACCGTTAGTGGGTCGAGGTACGTGAACGACGTGAGCTTACCGAGTCTAGTCGCCTTAAGACCGCCATCGAGTTCCTCGACCATTCTCATCTCGACTAGCGCTCTTATCGCTTTCTCGACTTGGTTCGAGAAGACTTCTATACCGCCGTACTGCTTGGCCCCTAGCGTCTGGCTGTAGATATCCATCACCTTCTTTAAGTCGCCCGCGTCTCCCCCGGCTATCAGCGAGAGGGTGTGAATCCTCAGACTCCTCTCGCTCGATACCTTGCTCACGATGTTTTCGGGGCCCGAGTTTATGTACTTCAGGGCCTCCTTCTCGCTCTTCGCGTCGGCTATGATCGCCTCGCCGATCTCGTCGTATCTAGGTCTACCGGCTCTACCCGCCATCTGCTTGTACTCGAAGACCGGGATGTTCACCATCTTAGACGATGTAGGGTCGTACCGCTTTATTGAGACAATGACCCTCCTGGCAGGCAGATTGACGCCTGCGGCGAGAGTCGGGGTCGCGAACACGGCGCTGAGGGCTCTAGCCCTAAAGGCCTCCTCGACGGCCCTCCTCGCCTGAATAGACAAGCCCGCGTGGTGGTAGCCGACTCCTTTCTCCATCAATGCGAGTAGTTTTTCTCTCTCCATTCGACTGGGGCTCTCTGACAACCTCTCTACAACGTCGCTTGTAAGCCCCTTGGACTTAGAGGCGCCGATCAACGCAGCCGTGGTCTCGGCTAGCTCTTCAACCCTCCTCCTGTTGTGGACGAAAACCAGGACCTGGATGCCCTTAGAAAGGGACTGGGAGACCAGGTTGAGTATTTTATCATCGAACTCGTCTTCAACGTCCTCCGATCCCCCGTCGGCGTAAACTATGCTACCAGACCTCTTGTCGTAGTAGCCCTCCCTCAGCTTGACAGGCCGCCACGCTACGTCGACTAGCTTCGCGCTGAGCCACTCGGCCAACTCCCTAGGGTTCCCTATCGTCGCCGACAAGCCTATAACCCGCGCGGAGAGCGACCTGAGCCTCGCTATTATCATCTCGACAACGGGACCCCTCTCCGGGTCGTTGATCATGTGGAGCTCGTCTACCACGACTGTGCTAACCTTCCTGAGCCAGAGCGGCTTAATCCTAAGAAGGCTGTCGAACCTCTCATACGTCGCGATCACCACGTCTTTGTCTTCGAGGTCTTCCGCGGGGGAGTCGTAGTCTCCTGTCGATATACCCACTTTGAAGCCCAGCTCTTCGAGCGCCTTGAACTCGTCGTACTTCTCGTTAGCGAGAGCCCTTAAGGGGAGCAGGTAAACCCCTTTACCCCCTTCTTGAACCGCCTTGACGATCCCCATCTCTCCTACGAGCGTCTTGCCGCTTGCTGTAGGGGCTGAGACAACGATGTTGAGGCCGGAGAAGAGGCCGCCCTTCACGGCCTCCTCCTGTACTGGGTTGAGTACCTCTATACCCCTCTTAATCAACAGGTGGATGTACTCCCTTCTCAGCCCGTAAGACTCGAGCTCTTCAACTCTCAAAACAACACCTTACCCAGACCTCACTACTCCCTTCTGTCTCTTAAAAGACGGAGCCCTTTTACAGGACCAGTTTTATCTCTCACGGTAGATATAATCGTTACCAAGACTAGGTGACCCGGGTTTGTCTAGGAAGCTCTTTCACAGCTTAGTGGGGCTCGAGGAGGCTTTTAGGATAATTAGTTCGTACTACAGGCTCGAGCCGCTGGGAGTCGAGAAGGTCCCTCTGGGTGAAGCCCTGTTTAGAGTCTTGGCACAAGACGTGTACTCACCAGTAGACTACCCACCATTTGACCGTAGCGAGGTGGACGGTTACGCTGTACGGTCGCTCGACACTTCGTGGGCCGACGAGCTGAGCCCGGTAAAGCTCAAGATCAAAGGGAGAGTTGAGGTCGGCGAGATCCCCTCCCTGAGCGTTGAGGAGGGTGAGGCCGTAGAAGTGGCCACGGGCGCTATGGTGCCGAAAGGTGCTGACGCCGTCGTGATGGAGGAGCACGCCAAGGCTGGCGACAACGAGCTGACGGTCTACAGGAGCGTATACCCGGGGGAGAACATCAGTACGACTGGTAGCGACGTATCAATAGGTGACCTCGTGCTTCAGAAGGGCGTCGTCCTGACCCCCGAGCGTATAGGTCTGCTAGCTGGCTTGGGTATCCGGGAGGTCGTAGTGTACAAGAAGCCGCGTGTAGCTGTGTTCTCGACGGGTAGAGAGGTGGTGCCGCCGGGGTCCCCGCTACTGCCCGGGCAGGTCTACGACGTCAACAGCTACCTAGCCGTGTCCTTCCTGAACTCCATCGGCGCCAGCGCCGTTAACCTAGGTATCTTGCCAGACGACGAGAGGACTATACGCGAGGAGGTCAGCAAGGCGGTGGAGGGGTTCGATCTAGTCCTTACGAGTGGAGGGACGAGCGCTGGCGTCAGAGACGTCGTGTACAGGGTGTTCGACGAGCTGGGCGAGCCAGGCGTCATCATTCACGGGCTCAGGATTAAACCCGGTAAACCGACGGTTGTCGCGGTTGCGCGGGGCAAATTACTCGTAGGACTACCGGGGTTCCCTCTCTCCTGCTACATCGTTCTCCAGAAACTAGTAAAGCCTATTATCTACAAGCTAGCGGGCTTGAGCTCGCCTGAACAGGAGGTCGTGAAGGCGGTGCTACCGGTGAAGATCAGGAAGAGAGCCGGTTTCACGATGTTCGTACCCGTGGGGCTCGTGTCCTCGGATAAGGGGTTCACCGCATACCCTCTCCAGTCGAGTAGCGGCAGTATAAGCTCCCTCGTGTACAGCGACGGGTTTGTCACTATAGGAGAGAACGTCGAGCTAGTGGACGAGAACGAGCTGGTGGAGGTCGAGCTGGTGAAGAGCTATAAGCCCTCCGCTAGGCTCGTTGTAATAGGCAGTAACGACCCCCTGCTCTATAGGGTTATCAGCGAGCTCGGACTAGCCGATAAAGCCAAGATAATACCAGTTGGTAGTATGGGCGGCTGGCACGCTGTGGCTAGAGGAGAGGCCGATATCGCTCCAACTCACCTATTAGACGAGGAGACGGGTCTCTACAACACCCCATACCTCGAGAAGACGGGCTTGAAAGGGAAGGCCGTGATCGTTAAGGGGTACAAGAGGCTCATCGGCCTTGTGTTCCCTAAGGGTAACCCGAAAAACATCAGGGGTATCGAGGACTTTCTCAGGTCTGACGTCAGAATAGTTAACAGGAACAGGGGGTCTGGTGTACGGGGCTTCTTGGACATCGAGTTGAAGAAGCTGAGCGCGAGATTGGGCATAGGATTCGAAGACCTAGTCAAAAAGATCAACGGTTACTTCTACGAAGTTAGAACACACACAGCGGTAGCAGCCGCAGTTAAACACGGGAGAGCTGATGTGGGGATCGCGGTAGGCTGGGCCGCTATGATGTACGACCTAGACTTCAAACCATTGGGCTGGGAGGAGTTCGACTTCCTAGTCTCCGTCGACAAGCTTGGAGGAGGAGAAGTGGCCAGGTTTGTAAACGCGTTGAGAGACAGGGAGTTTATAAAGAGGGTCGCGAGCGAGTTCAAGCCCTACTACCAAGTAACTGACGCCACTGGGAGCGTCGTGTACTAGAAGACAACACCCAGCGATTGCCGTGTAGGCCTAGACACGAGCCGGATACGCCCCTACTGTTAACTCGCTTTGCCGCTCTTCACTTGGTGAGCAGGTACTTAACCTCCACGTGGAAGCTCCTGAACCTGTCAACGAACTCCTCTAGCACGGCGAGCTCCTTGAAGCATACGATCGGGGTCAGCGAGCCGAGTAGAAGGGGGCCTAGGGCTATTAGCTCGTCACTCACACTTGTACCAGGTCTGAGCCCGACTCGGCGAGCCCCTATCTTCTGGGTCACGGACTCCTCTACTATCTCTGCGTAGTTTTCTATACTGTTAATCGCGACCTTGACCTGGGCTAGGAAGAACGAGTTCAGAGCACTGTAGAGCTCGAAGAGTACTACAGCGTAGAAGAACGTATTGTACGAGATCAGCGAGAGTATACCAGCTAAGATCGCCAGCGGGTACCACTCCATGTAGGTCTTGAAGCCCCGTTCAAACTCCAGCGTAGCCACCTCCAGCGTCTCAAGCCTAACCCCTGTCCTCTCCCACACGAGCCTGGCAAGTATAGAGCCATACTCGTTGAGGCTCTCGGCCAACCGGCTCGTCGACGAGATCAAGTATACTATCATGGCTGTCGTGAAAACGACCCCGAGGAACCCGAACATGAGTGCTATCCTCAAAGAATCTTCTGGGAGCTCTAGCAACTCCATCAGAGCCAAGAAGAGGACGTAGGCTGGGCTCAGCGAGCTGACGTAGAGTGACACTAATACAGCTCTGTTAGAGGCGCTGATCCCTGCTAGCTCCCTGACAATATTGTCCATTCTTTTGGTCAGACTCATAGTGAGCCCTTTTTCAAGAGCTTCTCGACGCGGGACAGAAACCTGCTCGCCTTTACGGCTTCGTGAGAAATCTCTATTACCTCGCCTTCGTGGATTACGAAGTGCCTTCTCTTCACGTTCTCTGGATTCATTATCTTGAATACCTCCTCGACCATCCAGTGTAGTTGAGTACAGTGCATACTGCCGTCGACGGTTAAAACGGAGACCTCTTCGTAGACCCCTCTTCTAAGCATGCCTGCCAGCTTGAAGCCGACCATGTTCACGTGCTCTGCCTCCAGGCAGACCGTTAATGGGCAGTAACCGCTATCCACAAACCTCTTGTACACGTCAGGGTGCTCTACCTCTACACACCTCCCAACGACCAGGATTTTCCGGCACCCCCTTAGAAGCCTCGACTTGGCATTTAAGTCGATGAGCCTTGGGGCAGTATATACCAATTCACAGCACCGTACAAGATGTAATCTGGTTGCTTACGAGTAAAAAATATTATAGGGGTTTAACAAAGCAATATTTGGGAAAAACATGTCTGTAGTGAAGACGGGCCCCGTCCGCCTAAGCGGGTATGCTATCAAGTTGAGGAAAGTGGTAAACGCCTCAGTTTCTACTGCTCTCAAGAACAGGCCCGAGGTCTCTAAGAAGGACGTCCAGAAAAAGGTCAACGAGGTGTTGACTAACCTGAACAGGGTGATCTACCAAGTCCTCGTAGAGAAGTACATGGCGCCGAAGGATGCTATCGTGAACATTGAGCTCGAGTACGAGTTGGTAGACACCGAGTTCAAGATCAAGAACTTGAAAGTCGATCTGTACGAGCTGAACACGTCGATCTCGGAGGAAGCCACAGCCGAGCTAAAGAAAATACTCGAAATAGGAGCCTAGTTTTTACCCGCTTATAGGCATACATTACTGGTCACGGTCTAGTGGGGGTAGTGGGGTTGGCAGACTCTATCACAGTGGGTATTGTCCAAGCAGACCTGAGCGCAACACCCCTCGAGAACGCGGAGAAGATCGACAGGTTGGTGAGAAAGGGGTTCAAAAACGCAGACGTGGTATTGACGCCTGAGTACAGTATGGCAAACCCGTTGAAGGTCAAGGACCCTAATCTATTCTACGACATAGCCGAGAATGTCGGGGAGAGCAGGTTCCTGGACGTTATCGAGAGGGTCGCTCGGGAGACGGGTTCCGTTGTCGTGACTCACTTCGTAGAGAAAACGGCGACCCGTCCGAGGACGCTTAGCTCGAGTATTATGGTCGGCCCAGACGGCTCACGTAGGAGGCTGTACAGCAAGATCCACTTGTTCGACGCGTTCGGGTACAGAGAGAGCGACTTCTTCGATGAAGGCGAGGCACTTAGCGAGACGGTCAACTTGAAGAACTTCAAAATGAGAGTAGCCATCTGCTATGACCTGAGGTTCCCCGAGTTGTTCAGGCTGTACGCACTAGAAGGGGCAGACATAGTCCTGGTACACGCGGGCTGGGTTAAGGGCTTCATGAAGGAATCTCAGTTAGATTTCCTCGCTAAAGCTAGGGCGCACGAGAACACCTTCTACCTCGTCTTGTCGAACCAGGTGGGCGAGCTATTCACGGGAGGTAGCGGTGTGTACAGTCCCTTAGGCTACAAAATCCGGGACCTAGGCTTCAAGGAGGCCTACGTCGAAGTAACCCTCGACGTAGAGGAGCTTAAGACAGCGAGAGAGCTCGTGCCAGTCGTAAACCAGGCTATAACGAAATGGAGAGTAGAAAAAGTAAAAAAGAGAAAATGAGGCTTAAAACTCACTTAAGGGCTTCCAATCTCTTCATTATCTCCTGGTACATCTCCTCGCTCGCGAAAACAGCCTCGACCTCGCTGTCCCTGACCTTGACTACGAGACCCTCAAGCGGGTGCTTAGGCGGGTCGGGGAGGGTGGGATCGGGCTTCTCCTTACCGATGTAAACCCATCTGACACCGCCTTTCTCGCTACGCTCAATCTTGTACCAGTACCTACCGTAGTAGTAGTACTTTGTCTTGACCGTCTCCTTCTCCTTCCTAACAGCGATGTGAACAGGTTTTAGGTAGTAGCCCTTCTGGCGAGCCATGTTGTTGTACTCGTAGATCTGCTGGAGGTAGTCCGCTATTACAATGTTCAACTTCTTGAGGAAGTCGAGCGACTCCTTCACCTTCTTCTTCATCCGTCTTACCGGTACCTCCATGTTTTCAGCCCATGGGAGTCCTATCACTTGTTATCAAAAACGTATTTTCATCATCCTATATAAATTTTAGCACAAAAAACTTATTAACTGTTTTTTTAGCTGGACGTATTGTTTATCAAACAACTAGCCCTGACTGGTCCGGTTATCCGGTGCCCTTCTCACCCCTTCGTCGTCGATTTGGACCACGAGCGGTGCTAGGCCTAGGGACTTGATTTTCTCAATTACGCTTGGAACCTTACTGGTTTCCACTAGTCCTATAACGATACCTCCCCGGCCGGCCCCACTTATTTTAGCACCAAGCGCACCAGCGTCGCGCATAGCCCACACTATGCTCTCCAGGACTCGCGAGGACACGCCTATTGAGGATAGGAGCCCGTGGTTGATATTCATCAACTCTCCCAACCTCGCGAAGTCCCCTGTCTCGATGGATTTGATAGCGTCGCGGACGAGCTCCGAGGCCGCGTCGTATATCCTCGACATCACCTTGGAGTACTTATCGTACCTGTTTAACACATCTGCTACTACGCTACCAGTCGACCTCTTGACACCGGAGTCCGCTATCACGATCAAGACGTCGTCTGGCCACCTCGTTTTAACCCTGTTGAAGACTCCTCTCTCGTACACCATTACGCCCCCGTAGGTCGACAAAGTGTTGTCCACTCCACTCGGCCTGACGTGGTAGACCTTCTCCGCCTCGAACGAGACCTCCCACACGACTTTTTTGTCAGGCTCTACACCGGCAAAAGACAGGAGAGCGTGTGTTGTAGACACGGCAACGGCAGCCGAGGAGCCCATACCAGAGGAGATCGGTATTTCCGAGTCTATAGTTGCGTGGAAGTCTCTCTTTAAGCCAAACCGCCCAGCTAGCTCCTCGACTACCCTGTAGAGCCCCTTGTCGTTCACAGTGTTCGAGGACAAGTCTAGTAGTAGCCCTAGTTGCCTGGACTCGACCCTGCCCTGCCCCCTGGATACGCATACCCTCGCGTATAAGGTCACTGCTGCGCCTATAGCCGGCATACCCTTGACGACAAAGTGCTCGCCGAGCAAAATCACCTTGCCTGGGGCTAGAGAGCAAACCATCCTAGACACTCAACTATTAAAAGAGGAGTGGCCGTTTTATAGGATTTGAGGAGTCTTATGAGCGGGACGAGGCAGATCCAGCCAGTATTCGCCCTCCTCAACAAAGCCAGGGACAGGGTCGGAAAAATAAAGCACAAGATAATGGTGTTGAGCGGGAAGGGAGGTGTGGGGAAGTCCTTCATCTCTTCAATGCTCGCATTAGCGCTAGCCGAAAAAGGTTACAAGGTTTCAATACTCGACGCAGATATACACGGCTCGAGTATCCCGACCATACTCGGACTCCACGGTATGCGGCACTTCGCCGACGAAGAAGGTATTCTCCCCGTCGAGGGCCCGCTCGGAGTCCAGGTTGTCGCGATCAACCTGATGCTGGACTCCCCAGACGCACCAGTCGTGTGGCGCGGCCCTCTGAAGTCGAGGGCGATAACAGAACTACTCGCCAAAGTCAAGTGGCCGGAAGGAGACTTCCTAGTCATAGACCTGCCGCCCGGGACCGGCGATGAGGCGATAACAGTCGTCCAGACGATAAGGGACTTAAGCGGGGCGGTGATCGTCACGGCACCAAACATGCTGTCCGAGCTCATAGTCTCGAAGGCCATAAACTTCGTGGTCAAGAACAACGTCAAGCTACTGGGGATCGTGGAGAACATGAGCTACTTCAAGTGCCCGGGAAGCGACGTAGAGTACAACCTTCTAGGGAGGAGCACTGGAGAAGAGCTAGCCAAGAAGTACCAGACTAAGCTGCTAGCTAGAATACCCTTGGATCCGCTTATAGGGAGAGCACTTGAGGAGGGCGTACCATACCTGCTAGCCTACCCGGAAGGGGAGGCGGCTAAGGCAATTAGATCCCTAGCTGAAGAGATATTAAGGATTGTTCAATCATAAGATATTCGTGGCTTACGGGACCCGGTGGTAAATTGGAAGACGCGCAAGAGGTAGGCCAGAAAAAGCCCAATTGGATGTTGATCAAGGAGGCATCTCTAGAACTCGTCAAGTCCGGTAAAAACTTTTTCACGAGGAGGGATATCATAGGCATCGCTAAGCAAAAAGACCCCTCGAGATCGGATATGAGCCTGGACTTCGAGATAGACCTCGTCACAGTAAATAGCAATAGCAAGGACAAGTACAAGGACCCGGAGAAGCTCTTCCTCTTCAGGGTAGACAGGGGCACGTACACCCTTTACGACCCGGAGATCCACGGCCCTATTGAGAAGTACATTGAGCTCGCCAAGTTCAGCCCCGCGAGAAAGCAGGTGATTGCGCAGGTGATCAAAGACCTGGAGGAGAGAGGGTTCGAGGTCTCGGAGAACAAGACGTCTAAACCACTACTCCCCGACCTAACCGCGTGGAAAGACGAGAAGAAGATCGGTGTGTGGGTTATAGACCCTAGCGCTGATAGGGCTACACAGCTCAAGAACCTGTACTTAGCTATCGGCTCCTCCATGGTAGACCAGAGCTACGACGGCTACTTCATCGTAATGCCACAGGACTTAGCCGACAAGCTCAGTGACAGGGTAAAGGGGGTTCTGGAGTCCTTCAACACGAAGATTATAATCCTGAGAGAGGAGAAGAAGTACACTCTACTTATTTAGACCTGGGGGCTGAATATTCTCGCTCTCCAGTTTCGTTTTCAGGAGACTCCTAGCCTCCTCGAGAACCCTTCTAACGTCGGGGGTCTCTGTAGTGTCGTAAGATAAGGGCGGCCCCACGTCGATGTCAGCGCTCGCCAACTCCCGTATAGACGAGTCCAACTCCGCGAAGTAAACGGCTAGGTCTGGCATTCTCGACTCCGGTATCTTCTTTATTTCGCTGACAATACTCGAGACTTCGTCTGCTATTAGCTTGAAGTCCCTCATCGTGATTGCGAGGTCGATACTCAGAGAGACCTTCTCAAGAACCAACTTCAACACTTCGAGCCTACTCCTCATCTTATCGAGCTTAGCGATCTCCTCAGCGTACCTCTTAGCGAGGAAAGTCTCGCCTCTCGCCTGAAGGTCTACAGCCATATCCATGAGCTTGCTTCTCCTGCTACTTATCCTGTCGATTAAGGAGTCGAGACGCTGGATACTAGCCCTTACATTATAAAGCGCTGTCAAAGCCGACTTTAAAGGGTCAACTTTCTTCCTCCTGAGAACCAAATCAGCACACCACTCTAGTAATAGCTTAGGGCTTTATTTATAAAACAATAGGGCTGTGTAACCGCAAGAGTGTTAGGGTTGACACGGTAGTAGTCTACGTGGCGACAAATGGGCTTGTAAGCGTTGTGGGAGAGCCGGTTCCATGGTCGCAGAGTTTGAGCACCTGTCTTGCGAACACCTAACCCTCTAAAAGACGAGACGGGTAAACGTGTTTATCGGCTGGTCCCCGGGGCTTGGAACCCTGAACACGATATTGTTCCGTAGCAAAGGAGCCTCGGGGATTAGGGGATGTTAAGCTTGTGATGGGTAGACTACTTGGTATATCGTTATTACCTCGTACAAGTAGGCTCCGTTGATAATCACCTTGTTCCCGTTCTTGTCGTAGAAGGGCTCAGCTATGATAGCGTACGGCTTGAAGTAGGGGCTGTTGGCCAGCGGCCTCTGTTCGTAGGTGAGGGTCTTAACAGACAGCACACGTATGTAAGTTGTCAAGTTCAGCTGTTCGACTACCCCACTTAACTGAGGGTACTGCGCGGTCAGGGTTGACACCGAGTCGGCTATACCGGTATACCACATGAAAGTGACGTTCGCGTTCCACTGTTTGTTCAGGTACAAGATCCCGTCTACGAGCAACCTGTAGAGTAGCGGTGCGTTAGACAAGTCGTCAAACCTCGGAGAGATGACAATGTTGTTCTGGAAGAGATAAAGGTAGAAAGCGTCGCCCAGGTTCCTGTAGGAGACGTTCACACCCATGGACTGTAGCTGGCCAACTATAGAATCCCCAATCCTGATCATCCAGATGCTCTTTGGTATGTCGTCAAGGCCCACCATGAGGCCTGGTATCACGGGTGTCACCACGTAGGAATCGTTGCCGGAGGGCCTGAAGTTGAACACGTCGAAGACCAGGATGTAAGTGTTGTTTACCGGGGTTTGTAGGAGGTCGAGCAACCTCAACACCTCGGAGTCGTTCTGGGCAGTCAACGTGAGACCCAGTATGCCTATCTGTGTAGTGTTCAGTGTTGAACCGTCGGCCACTGTAGGTCTTTGCCCCAGGACGCTTATTGGGTAACCGTAGTCCCACCAGGCCACGATAACCGAGTCTGGTGTAGTGTTCCTGATCACCTCTATCGCCTTATACCACGCGTCCGTCCAGTAGGGTAGGGACGTGTAGCCCGCTTTGATACTAGGCACCACGTTGTTCATTTGGCTGTACGTGTTGTACCCCGCCAAGGCTATGTTCGCGGTCATGAAGAGCGTCAAGAACAACGACGCATAGAAAACCTCGGGGCTCGTCTTCTTAACGTACATCCTCTTCTTGTCCCTCGCGTAAACAGCCTCGCTGGGGATCAGTCTAGATGCTATGACCCCGGCGAAGACCCCCGCAATTGTCAAGCCGGTCGTAGCCGCTGTCACCTCCATGTAAGCGGCGTTCATGTAGGCGTAGACTGCTAGCAGGAAGGCCACAGAGACTAGTACTCTGTCTGCCGTACCCTTGTACAGCAGATACAGGGCTCCCATGACAGCCAGTATGAAGGGGGAGACGAAGAAGAGCCAGTCCGAGTACGTGCCCCAGCTCCTAAGTATAGCCGAGATCCCCATTACAGCGAGAGCTGGCTGGTGCTCCTCGACGCTCTCGAAGATGGGGTTTGAAGCTATCGTCCTTAGACCCAGTATCCACGCGAAACGTCCTGGGATGTCGAGCTTACCAATGTACATCAAGGCGGCGCCGAGTGCGACGATCAGCAGGAGGACTAAGAAATAGCCGGCCCGCTTAAGAAGCGGTCTCTTTAGTCCTAGTAGCTTGTACTCATAGAATTGGAGGGAGAAGAGCAACGGTATAAGGGTGGAAGCCAACAGGAGGCTCCCTAGGCCGGTCAGTTTAAAGGGTATTATCTGTAGCATCGCCGTTATTGCTGGCGAGCCGAGTACTACGACCATGGTCAGTGCTAGTATGGCGATGTTCAGTAGGACGAACCTAGGGGTCGCGTCTTTAACTGAGAGAAGAGGGAGTAGCAGGAGGTAGGCTACAAAGCCCCCTAGGACGTAAATGAACCCACCCCACGACCAGCCTAGTAGCCCTAGTGCTAGCGATGTAAGTACTAACAACACCAGCGTCTTGGTTGACAGGCCTCTTGCGGAGTAGCTCTTGTAAAACAGGACGTACAAGTAGAAGAACAGGGTGGCGAACATTATACCTATACCGTACTTTGTCGAGAACCCTATTATGCTCCTACCTGTCGCGGCGGGGACGAACGCGTAGAACGCTGCTGCAAGTAGCCCGGCCAAGTGACTGCCTCTCGTGAGTTCGTAAGCTGTTAAGTAGACGAACAAGATTGTGAACACAGTGAATATCAGTGGCTGGACAACACACCAGTCCTTGAACGAGACGCCCGTGAACTTGACTAAGTTGTAGGACAGCGCCTCCCACATCGGTAAAGCCGGGTACTCCGAGTGTGCGAAGTCTCTGCCCCAGGGGTACCAGAATATGTGGGTAGCAGGGTTTTCGGGTGTCAGCGTATACCACGAGAGTAGCCCATGCTCGTAGATGTACTTGGCTTGCCAGTACACTACAAACGGGTCGGCCTCGTAGAGCTCTAGCCCGAAGTTGATTCCTGGAAGGGCCCTGATGTAGACGCCTAGGACTATCACTAGTGCGAGGAGACCATAGACTAGTAGCTTGAACTCCTTCTCGTGTTCAGCCTTAAACCTGTAAACAGTCTTGCCGAGCCTGTAGCTGAGCTCCGACAAGCATTACACCTCGCGTTCAGAGAGCCTATATAATGGGGTTGAAGTATAAAAAAGGTGTTTTACGGTATGAGGAGTGCTAGAATGGCTTTTTGGACGTGCTTCCTGTTCTCCGCTTGGTCCCAGACCACGCTCCACTTCCCGTCGATGACTTCGTCGGTGACCTCCTCCCCCCTGTGGGCGGGTAAGCAGTGCATGAAGATGGCGTCCTGCTTTGCCTGCTTCATTAGGAGGCTCGTGACCTTGTACGGCTCGAGGTCCTTAACCCTCTTCTCCCTCTCTTTCTCCTGCCCCATGCTCACCCACACGTCGGTGTAGACCACGTCCGCGTCCTTAACCGCCTTCCACGGGTCTCTCTCTATCTCGAAGCTACCGCCGTATCTGGCTGCTGTCTCGTTAAACAACTTCACTACAGAGGGGTGCGGGTCGTAGCCTTTAGGCGCGGATATAGTGACCTTCCCGCCTAGTATACCGACAGCCAGCATCAGGCTGTGAGCTACGTTGTCTCCCCCGTCGCCCACGAATACTATCTTGAGCCTCGTAATGTCCCTTCCCTTCTTCTCCACAATTGTGAAGACGTCTGCCAGCCCCTGCGCGGGGTGGTGGAGGTCGCTCAACCCGTTGATCACAGGCACAGTACTGTACTCTGCCAGTTTTTCCAGTTTGTAGTGCTCGTACACCCTCGCCATTATCCCGTCAACGTACCTGGACAGTGTTCTAGCCGTGTCCTCTATTGTCTCGCCCCTGGCCAATTGCATCTCGCCGTAGTGTAAGACTATCGCGTCACCTCCCAGCTCTTTAATAGCGGCCTCGAAGCTCACCCTAGTTCTAGTACTAGGCTTCTCGAATATCATGGCCAAGTGCCTGCCCGGGAGAAGGGGGATTGCCCTCTCGCCCATCTTATAACGTAGCTTGAGGTGGGCGGCCGTCTCCAGCATTACGGTTAGCTCTTCCTTCGTGAACTCGGCGAGAGTCAGGAAGTCCCTGTTTTTCAGGCCGCTATACAAACCCTCCTCCCCAATTCGAGTCTAGTCCAGGGTAAGAATATAAAAATCGATTAGACAGTACGTGCGATGTTTAAACTCTTATCCGACCTAGTACTCATTGATGGTTTTTATGAGGCCTGTTGTCAGGTCTGTAACCTACTTTGCTCCGCTGGTAAAGGAACTAAGCGAGTTAGAAATGGTACTTGACAGAGCAGCGACCCTGTTAGAAGAGGCCGGGAAAGCGCTTGAAAGTAGAGGCTACAGCGTCTTCTCTAAACGGGTGTCGCTCCCGCAGAACGAGCTCGGTCTGCCAAAGGTCCTCGAGCTTGTAGACAAAACAGGTGCCATCAGCAGGGGGGTTCTAGTCAGCGTGGGGTCGCAACCCATTAGGAAGGCCGACTTAGAGGACGTGGCACATGTCTTGGTAAACGGTATGTACGCTAGCCTCCTCTTCGACTATGAGAGGCCCATAGACGCGTCTAAGACGGCCTCCACGGTTATTCACAGGGTCAGCGAAGTAGACCCTGTGGCAGGTACGAGACTAGCCATAGGCTTCCACGAGAGGCCTCTCGAGACCCCCTACTTCCCCGACTCTACGAGCAGTGGAGTAGAGGGGATCGGCCTATCGTTCCTCTACCCCGAGTACCTTAGGAGGCTCGCGGAGTCAGGAGCTTCCGTCAGCCGGGCTTTCGACAAGCTGGGCGAGGAGGTCGACAGCGTAGTACACCTAGTTAAGGGTGTAACAGGGCTAAGGGTCGTAGTGGACTACAGCCTATCACCGTGGAAGGATAACAGTGTTGTCAGGCTGATGGAGGCGATCGGCTACTACGCGAGAAAGCCGGGCTTCCACTTCGGCGTCATGACGCTGAACGCGGAAATAAGGAGAATAGCAACCTCTAGTGGACTGGCTTCAGGGTTCAACGAAGTCATGCTACCCTACGCCGAGGACGACTCTCTTGTACGGCTCGGCTCTAGAGGTGCCCTCACAGCTTACGACCTCCTCTCGTACACGTCTGTCTGTGTTGCAGGGCCCGACATGATCGTTGTCCCCTGGTCGGTCGACGACCTCGAGATGTTCATCCTAGACACATACAGTGTGTCCCTCGTGAAAGCCAGGCCAGCCGCTTTAAGGGTCATCCCCGTCACCAGAGAACCCACGGAAACCGTAGACCTAGGGAAGTTCGGTAGAATCCCCGTTATCCCGTACTATCCGCGGAGGTAAACGTTATATATGTCCAGCTCCATTAGATGACTCACCAGAAGGGTGTACGAAATGAGCGAGTCGTGGTTCCTAGGTCTACTGGAAGGGAAACACTGGCTATCCAACGCGGACTACGACATAGACACCATCTTCACCGTCCTGAAGGCGGCTAAAGAGCTCAAAGAGATGTTCCACAAGGGCGTCAGGAAGGTCAACTGGCTGGACGGCAAGACGCTGTACCTGATATTCTACAACAAGAGCTTGAGAACTAGGAACAGCTTCCAGACAGGCATGTATCAGTTGGGCGGGCAGGCCATATACATCTCTCCAGACCAGGTGTACACGCCGACTCTACCAGAGGACATGGTGCCATACGCCACTGAGGCCATAAGCGACGTGGCCAGAGTCCTGAGCAGGTACGGTAGCGGTATTGCCATCAGGATCTACGGCGACGCCGCGAAGTGGATCATCGGGAGAGGTCATAGGATCATACAGGAGTTCGCGAAGTGGAGTAAGGTTCCCGTGCTCAACATGGAGGACGACATATGGCACCCGTTCCAGTCCCTGGCAGACGCCCTAGCAGCGTTCGAGGCGCTAGGATTCCCCAAGGACCTGAGAGGGAAGAAGGTAGTAGTGAGCTACGCCTACAGCGGCGGCTTGAAGCCTCTCGCAGTACCACAAGACGTGGCGACCACCTTCGCCATGCTCGGCGCCGACGTCTACGTGGCGCACCCACCAGGCTTCGAGCTGCTAGACGACGTCATGAACAAGGCCAAGAAGTTCGCCGAGCACTGGGGTAGCGAGTTCAAGATAGTCTACAACATGGACGAGGCCTTCGAGGGTGCGACAATAGTCTACCCGAAGGCCTGGAGCCCCAAGGGCTTCTTCCCACCCTTCAACAGCAAGGTCGACAAGGAGGGCGCCACGGCATACCAGAACAAGTTCAAGGACTGGATCGTTACGACCGAGAGGCTGGAGAAGGCCGGTAAACCGTTTTACATGCACTGCGGGCCGGCTGACAGAGGGCAGGAGGTTACAGACGAGGTTCTCGACAGCTACCCGAAGAGCCTCTACTTCGAGGAAGCCGAGAACAGGCTCCACGTACAGAAGGCTGTAATGGCCATGACCATGGGTAGCAGGAAGTGGTAAGCCAGCTCTCTTTTTTTCTTCTTTCTCCTCTTTAATTCACATTCATAAAATCGCCCATTCCTATGTCCTGGTGTTGGGAGTAGCCTATCAATGTACGTCAAAGGTATAAATTATGGCCTAACCCTCTACTACTCGTACCTCCTACCCTTGTTCGAAGTAGAGGAGGTTTCCGGGGGCTTCGTCTTCGTTAAGAGGCGTGGGACGTGCTCTGGGCTGACATGCAGGTTTGGAAAACAAAGCCTCGAGACGGCCTGTCGTGTACCTCGGGCGTGCCGGCTAGACGAGGTTGAGATGCTACTGGGCCTTCGGAAACGCCCTCTATTCCACGAGTTGGGTGTAGCAACTAACAGCGTGGGGGTGGTCGACCAGGTTACTCTAATGTACACTCCAGGGGACAGGACAGCTGTTGCTTACTCAATTTACCTGTCGCAGAACACGGACTACCACGTAAACACCGTTAAGTGGGTGAGAGACCTGTTAGAGAGGGGGTCAATTGAATCGAGCTCCTACCAGGTATCGGCCTTCCGGCTCATTAAAGCTGGTGTGGACCGCTCAACGTCGATCGGCGACCCGTACGCAGAGGCTGTCAGCCTGTTGAACGTTAAGGGACTTGGTGTCAAGTCCGCTAAGGCCTACCTACTACACGCATACGGCCTAACAGAGCACGCGCCGGTCGATAGACACTACAAGAGGTTACTAGCTCTCAGCCGAGACTTGAGAGTCCCCGACAAGGCTTGGTGTGCTAAGGTCGGGCTCAAGTGCTCGACTTGCCCGTTCTCCTCGCGGTGCTTGTACGGGGTGTTGTTCAATAGACTCGGTGCGTTTAACGGGGTAGTCCAATCCCTTGCTTTCATAGCTGGTAGCTTAGAGAGGGTCGGCAAGGACTACTTTTCAAGAACCCTTGTGGGGGGTTTCGAGTATCTCAGCGATTTATTAAGGACTGTTATAAGCTCTTACTTACTCGGGAGATTCGAGGATACAACGGGCTCTCAATGCCGGGGCTAGACCCGTTTAAACTAGCAGAGGAGATCTACAAGAGAGTCGCGAGATTGACTGGTAACGTTGAGGAGAGGAGGTACTACAGGTTCAGGGGGGGTAGGTGGTACGGTGGTATCGCCACAGCCGACGTCGTTGGATGTAACCTGAGGTGCAAGTTCTGCTGGAGTTGGAGGTACAGCTACTTCACTGACAAAGGGAATTTCTACGACCCGTCGAGAGTTTTCAGCATTCTCACCGATATCGCTAGCGGGCGGGGGTACAGATACGTTAGGCTGAGTGGTGGGGAGCCGACCATCTCTAGGAGGCACTTAGTAGACCTATTGAAACTCTTCGAAGAGACCAAGTTCATCTTCATCTTGGAGACAAACGGTCTCCTCATAGGGAGAGACGAGAGATTCGCCAGCGAGCTCTCTAGGTTCCACAACATCGTGGTAAGGGTCTCGTTCAAGGGGGCTACACCCGAGGAGTTCGAAATGCTTACGGGAGCCGACAGGAGCTACTACGAGTACCAGTTCAGAGCCTTGGAGAACCTGATGAGCTCTGGTCTTAGACCTGGCGAGGACTTCTACCCGGCGATTATGTTGAGCTTTAGTACAGAAGAGAACTACAGGGTTTTCAAGAAGAGGCTTTCCCAGATACACCCCGCACTAGTCGAGTCCATCGACGAAGAGTACGTCATCCTCTACCCCCACGTCGTCGAGCTACTTAAGAGGAGCGGTCTCAAGCCCCGCGTCGCGTACAGGCCGGACGGCGTGCCTGACTTTATGATCTAGTAGAACATATATACGCGAATAAACAAAGTTGGAGCAGTATTTGATAATTTAAAAACTCCTAGTAGAATCACACTTAATCCAAGCAAGGTGGTTCGAGTGCCCAGAGACGACAAATACATGGTGATAGCGTTCGGAGGAAACGCGTTCCAGTCCAAGGGAGATAAGGGGACCCCCGAGGACTACTGGAGAAACGCCTACAAGGCCGCAGAGATAGTGGTGTCGCTAATCGAGGAAGGTTACAAGATAGCGCTGACGCATGGAAACGGCCCCCAGGTGGGCATAATAGCCGAGTGGATGATGGCTGGCTTGAAGATGAAAGAGCTCCCCCCGATGACGCTCGACATCGCGGGTGCGATGAGCCAGGGCTGGTTGGGCTACCTGCTCCAGCAAGCCCTGTATAACAAGTTGGTTGAGAAGGGCCTTCTCGGCAGTAAGGTCAAGGGTGTCGTCACAGTAGTGACGCAGACACTTGTCAGCAAAGACGACCCGGACTTCAAGAACCCCAGCAAGTACATCGGGCCCTGGTACGAGAAGGAGGAGGCCGAGAAGCTGGCTAAGGAGTACGGGTGGTTCATAAAGCCTGACCCCAGGGGCGGTTATAGAAGGGTAGTGCCCTCACCGGACCCACAGATACAGGTAGAGATTGAGGCGATCCGGACTCTGCTCGACAACGGGTTCATTGTGATCTCCGACGGCGGTGGCGGAGTACCAGTGTACAAGGACGAGAAAGGCCTGCTCCACGGTGTCGAGGGAGTCATAGACAAAGACCTGGGAGCTGAGAGAATGGCGACAGCCCTGGGTGCGAGCGTACTAATGATATTGACCGACGTGGAGAAGGTCTACTTGAACTTCGGCACTCCCAACGCTAAGCCGTTGGACGTGTTGACGGTCAGCGAGGCCAAGAAGTACTACGCAGAGGGTCACTTCAAGCCCGGGAGTATGGGGCCTAAAGTGCTCGCTGGAATAAGGTTCGTGGAGAACGGGGGTAAACTCGCCATCATCGGCCACCTCTTCAAGGCGAAGGAGGCACTGGAAGGAAAGTCCGGAACCCGTATCATACCCGGATAACGGAGGTTTTAGACTGGAGACTCTCTTTTTTCTTTTTCCTTACTCTCTTTCCATCTAGACCGCACTGACGTGATCGCGTGGTAGTCTATGAGGGATAGGGTAAAGGGGCTATTAGCACTGCTCGCCACCTCCCTGATTTGGGGCTCTAGTTTCGTTTTCATAAAGTTGAGTGTGTCGGATATCGACGGTGTAGCCTACACGTTTTATAGGTCTCTAATAGCGCTAGCACTACTAACACCAGCCCTCTTACTGGGGAGGTCTAAGTTTAACAAGGGTAACTTTAGAAAAGGGTTCGTAGTAGGCTTGTCCTACGTCTCGGGACTCGCGTTACAGGGTGTGGGGACACAGTTCACCACCCCCTCGATATCCGCTTTCGTCACAGGTCTAAACACGGTCTTCGTCTACATATACGAGTTCTTGAGGGGCACCGCCAATAAAGTAAAGCTCGTCGCGTCTCTAGCACTCTCCACGATCGGGCTGTACCTGCTCACGGAGCCGGCCGGCGAGCTGGGCTTAGGGGTGGTACTGGTTCTAATAGGCGCTATCGCCTGGGCCGCCGAGATAGTGTTAGTGGGCGTGTACAGCGCGGAGCTAACCCAGAGTACTATCTCCTTCTTATATGGTCTTCTACTCCCTGGCCTATTCATCACACCGTACGTGGCCCTACACGCAAACACCCTGCCCAGCCTTAACACGGTACTCTACATCTTCTACTTGAGCCTGTTCTGCACCATAATAGCCTCCGTACTCCAAGTAGTGGGGCAGAAATACGTCCCTGCCTACGCGGCGGCAACCATCTACTTGTTGGAGCCTATATCCGCAGCCGTGTTCTCTGCCTTGCTATACGGGGAGAGGCTCTCGCCTATACAAGTGGTGGGGGCCTCCCTGATCATACTAGCGATCTACATAGTGTCAAAATAGTAAGCAGGAGCCCATAAGGTCTTTTAGGAGAATGGTTTATTTCCCACCACGGTAAATTTGAATACGAGGGTAGAGTGTATGAGGGAAAAGGTCGACATCCTCGTCTCCGACTCGCTAATCGTGACAATGAACAGTGAGCGCCGCGTCGTCCCGCGAGGATACGTCGCAGTGAGAGACGGAACGATCGTGGACGTGGGAGTCGGCGACGGGAAGGACAAGTACACTAGCGAGGAGGTTGTTGGGGGCGGCAGGTCTGTCGTAACGCCTGGCTTCATCAGCGCGCATACGCACTTCTACGGGGCCCTCCTAACGGGTAGCCCCTGGTTCGGGAAGATCGAGCCCCCCACGGACTTCATGCAGAACCTCCAAAGGATCTGGTGGGCCCTTGACGTGATGCTGTGCCACGACGAGGCCTACGCGGCGGCTCTGATCGGGTCTCTAATGTACGCGAAGTCCGGGGTGACCAACTTCTTCGACAACATAAGCGCGCCCAACTGTATAGACGGTATACTCGACAGCATGGAGAAGGCTGTCAACGAGGTGGGTATCAGGGGTATTCTAAGCTTCGAGGCGACGCAGCGAAGAAGCTACGAGGAGGGCGTGAGAGGCGTTAGGGAGAACGAGAGGTTTATAGTTAAGAACAACAAAGACCCTAGAAAACTGGTCAAGGGCGCCATCTACCTGCACGCCAGCTTCACGGTAACAGACGACCTGTTCAAGATGGCGAAGGAGCTCTCCGAGAAGCACGACGCGCTTGTGGCAATACACACGGAGGAGGGGCTGGTCGACGTCTACCACAACATCGAGAGGTACGGTGTACGGCCTATAGAGAGGATGTACAGACTAGGCTTCCTCTCCCCGAGAGTCCACCTCGTCCACGCAGTACAGGCGACCGATGAGGAGATCCTGATCATCAAAAAGACTGGGGCACACGTAGCGCACAACCCTATGAGCAACATGCTCAACGCCGTGGGTGTCCCGAAGATACCGAGGATGCTAGAGCTAGGTATCAACGTAGGGCTTGGCGACGACGGCTACATATTCAACGTTTTCGAGAACATGAGGGCAGCCTACTTGATCCACAAAGTCTGGAACCTGGACCCCAGGTTGATGACGCCTCTACAGGTCGTCGAGATGGCAACAGTCAACGCTGCTAGAATGTTCCACCAAGACAAGGAGCTGGGTAGTATCGAGCCCGGGAAGAGGGCCGACATCGTTGTCATCAAACCCAGGACACCTCCAACGCCAATAAACGAGAAAAGCGTTTACGGCCACCTCGTCAACTCCTTCACACCGGACGACGTGGACACAGTAGTAGTTGACGGGAGGTTCGTCGTTAAGGAGAAGAGGTTCGTCAACGTAGACCTCGACAAGGCTTTAGAGAAAGTCCACAGCACTGTCGAAAGACTATGGGACAAGATGATGGTTGAAGGAAAATACCAGTTGGACTACCTCAAGTAGTTAGACCCTGCCTTTGCTCATAAAATATCATTTTTCTACTACACTCTTCGCATCTAATTTGTTCCTCCTATAACCACGGAATCTGTTCTATTGGGAGTTCATTTTTTCTAGCTGAATATTAAGCTGTAATATCGGCACATTAACGTTTTATGGTTACTTGTGAAAAATTATATAAACCCTTAACAACTAATATTTCTAACAGGTGATTGCGATGGCTGCTAGAGAGCCGTGCAAAAACGCTGTTAAAGTCAGGACTCCTTCGGGCAAGGAGCTCGAGCTGATCCCTAGGAAAGTCTGGCAACTGACCCCCAGCGGGAGAAAGGGCGTAAAGGTAGGGTTATTCCAGGACCCCGAGACCGGGAAATTCTTCAGGCAGAAGGTCCCAGACGACTACCCACTCTGCGGCTAATGCGCAACCTTCAAGCTTGTTTTTTACCCCGTCCTCTAAATTACAGGTCTAAAACTTGGAAAAATATTTTACTTCAGCCTCTCTAAATCTATGATTTTAGAGGTGTGAAATTGCCTAGTCTAGAAGTCGAGATAGCCGGGTTGAGGTTCAAGAACCCCCTGATGAACGCAGCGTGCCCTGTCTCGAGAGACGCCGAAATGATGAAGGCCCTTATCGACAACGGTGTGGGCGGAGTAGTAGCCAAGACGATAAGCGTTAAGCCGGCTATTGTCCCCAGGCCTAGCATGGCGGCCGTCGACAGGGGTATGGCGAGAATGCAGGTCTTGAAGACTATCAAGCCGGGCGACATAAGGATCGTCAACGTCGACAGCGGGAACAACAGGTTCATCTACGGCGTGTTGAACGCCGAGCTATGGAGCGACATACCGGCCGAGCACTACCTTGAACGCGAGTACCCCATCGTCAAGGAGTACGCCAAAAAGAACAACGTCCCGTTCATAGCCAGCATAGGCTACACCCCAGAAGAACTGTCCAACCTGGGTCCGAAAGTCGAGAAAGCCGGGGTAGACGCGATAGAGTTCTCTACACACTACATTGGTAGAGACTACAGGCCAGTCGTCGAGGCCGCCAAGGCCCTCCGCGAGAGTGTGAGTGTACCGATCTTCGCCAAGCTGAGCCCGTTCACCCCGAACATACCCGAGCTGGTTAAAGAGCTGGAGAAGGTCGGCGTAAACGGCATAGTGGCAACCAACACGATCGGCCCGGCTCTTAGTATCGACGTCGAGACAGGAATGCCTATAGTGGGCGGGCCTTACGGTTACGGGTGGTTGAGCGGCCCGGCCTTGAAGCCGCTGGCGCTCGCCGTGGTCTCCCAAGTAGCCCTCAACTCCAAACTCCCAGTTATAGGCGTGGGCGGGATATCCAGGGGTGTCGACGTAATAGAATACTTCATGGCTGGTGCGTCGGCTGTCCAGATATGTACAGCTGCCCTTATCGAGGGGCTAGGGGTCTTCAAGAGGATCCTAAAGGAAGTAGAGGATTGGCTCGCTAGGCACGAGTACGACAGTATACTAGACGTCAAAGGTCTAGCACTCAAATACCTGAAGCCAGAGCCGCGCAGGGTCTGGGCAGAGCCGCCCGTAGTAGACGAGAAGAAGTGCATCGGCTGCGGTTTCTGTGAGCAGGTGTGTAACTACGATGCCGTACACGTGTTGCCAGACGAGAAAGGCAAGAGGGTCGCAAGAGTAGATATCAACAAGTGCTATGGCTGCGGGCTCTGTACTAGCGTGTGCCCGACACGAGCTATAGCTTTCAAAGAGTACATTACGTAACCCCGTTTTTATTTTTCTTTTCTTTTAATCATCTACATAAACTTCGTTCTCCGATCCCCTCTCGCATCTTTTTTACTCATTTAAATAAATTTTTAACGTAGACTTAAATACGAGAGCCTGACATCACTTATGTACGGTGGATCAATGGACAACTCCCTCCTCGACCTTCCGACGCTTAAAGACCTGGATATAACTAGACGCAGGGTCTTTATGAGGGTAGACATCAACTCGCCTATAGACCCCGAGACCGGGAAAATTCTGGACGACAGGCGGATAAGGGTCCACGCGAAGTACATCAAAGAGATAGTCGACAAATACGAGCCTGCTCTCGTAATAGGGTCTCACCAAGGGAGGCCAGGTGAACGGGACTTCACCACTCTCGAGGAGCACGCAGAGCTCTTGAGCAAGTACAGTGGTGTCCAAGTTAAGTTCGTGGATGACGTAATGGGGCCAGCGGCAAGGAGCGCGATCTCGGAGTTGAGGCCTGGCGAGGTCCTTCTACTGGATAACCTTAGACTGGTATCGGAAGAGGTTCTCGAGGGTGCGCCCGAGGCCCAGTCTATGACCGTGTTCGTTAGGAGGCTGTCCGGTTTGTTTGATTACTACGTTAACGACGCCTTTGCTACTGCTCACAGGAGCCAGCCGAGCATAGTAGGCTTCCCGCTGGTGTTACCCAGTGCTATGGGCCCGCTCTTCGAGAAAGAGGTGATCGCTGCCGCTAAAATCTTCTCGTCCACTTCGGGACCCCGGATCTTCATACTAGGTGGTTCTAAAGTACACGACCTTCTCAGAGTCATCGAGAACCTCGTAAGAAACAGGCTCGCCGACCGGATACTCACTACGGGGCTCCTCGCACAACTCTTCCTAGTAGCTAAAGGTGTGAGACTGGGCGACGAAAACGTGAGGCTTCTAGAAGAGAAGAACATCCTCACCCTCATACCCCGGGCGAGGCTCCTGCTCATGAAAGGCGCGCCCATAGAGACCCCCGTTGACGTCAAGACCCACAACGAGAAAGATGACGCTGTGGAAAACGTGTCCATAACCAAGATTACTGGGGTGATAAAGGACATCGGCGAGACTACGCTCGAGATCTACTGCGAGCTTATCAAGGAGGCCTCGTTGATCGTCATGAGAGGCCCTGCTGGAGTAATCGAGGACAGCAAGTTCAGAGAAGGGACGCTTAAGATACTCGATGCCGTCTACAATTCCAGGGCCTTCGTTGTCATAGCTGGTGGCCACCTGGGCTCAATGATCGACGAGACTAAGGTAAACGACAGGATCCATGTCTCCACAGGAGGTAACGCTCTACTCCTCTTACTGAGTGGAGAGGAGCTACCCGCAATTAAGGCGCTCCAGATGAGTAAGTCCATCTTCCACGGTGGTAAGAGATGAAGGCTCCCGTTGCTGTTAACGGTTACGGTACGATCGGGAAAAGGGTCGCAGAAGCGATAAGGCAGATGCCCGACTTGGAGCTGAAGGGTATCGTAAAGTACACACCCGACTACAGCGTCCTAGTGGCCTACAGACAGGGCATCCCAATATATGTGCCGAAGGGAAAAGAAGGGGTGTTCGAAGAAGTCGGGGTTAAGCCCTCCGGGACTGTCGACGAGTTGTTCGGGTCGGTTAGTCTCGTCGTAGACGCATCCCCTGGTGGAAAAGGGGCGCAGAACAAGAGGGTCTACGTGGAGCGGGGCCTAAGCGCCCTCTTCGAGGGCGGAGAGAGCCCGGATGTAGCAGAGGTCAGCTTTAGCACGCTCTGCAACTACCGGCAGGCCCTTGGTAAAAAGTACATTAGAGTGGTCAGCTGCAATACTACGGCCCTGCTTAGGCTGATATGCCTCCTAGACAGGCACATCGGCGTCAGGAAGGCCAGAGCGGTTATTGTCAGAAGAGCTAGTGACCCAAAGGAGGACAAAGGTATCGTCAACACAGTGAAGCTAGACCCACCCAGTATACCCAGCCACCACGCAATAGACGTGAAAACAGTCTTACCCGACCTGGACATTGAGACTGTCGCACTTATAGTGCCGACGACACTGATGCACGTCCACGTCGTACACATCCAAACCAAGAGGAGTACCAGCATAGACGAGGTCGTGGAGACGTTGTCTAGTACTCCTAGGATAGTTGTCCTGGAAGGCGCAAAGATAGGTATAGACTCCACCAGCAAGATCGTCGAGTTCGCTAGAGACCTCGGCAGGAAAAGGTACGACATCTACGAGAACGTGGTTTGGAGGGACATGATCAAAGTAAACGGAGACGAGCTAACTATAGTTCAGGCAGTCCACCAAGAAGCAATAGTGATACCAGAGAACATCGACGCGATAAGAGCGGCTCTGCGTCTAGCCGAGAGCGCGGAGGAGACGATGAGGGTGACAGACAAGGTTCTTAACGTCGGTTTACAACGTTAAAAGGGGGGTGGGAGTGTGTCTGAGGCACCGACCTACGAGATCAGTTTCATGCTGAGGAGAATTCTCGTCCCCTTCGACGGGAGTAGCCTCAGCCTGAAGGCTCTCAACATAGCCGTCGACCTAGCGAGGCACTACGGTTCTCAGTTGACAGTCCTTTACGTGAAGGTGCCCGGCGAAACCGGGGATCCACTAAACCTGGCCAGGAGCGCTGTCGGCAAGAAAATAACGAACGTGAGGTACAAGACTATAGAGCTCAAGGAGAACGAGAGTATCTCGTCGATCATCCTTAAGGAGGTAGTTGAGGAGAGCTACGACCTGATAGTCGTGGGGGCTAGAGGAAAAACGAGCTACTTTGACTTGAGCATCGGGAGTATACCCTTAGCCTTGGCAGTCAACTCTACTTGTTCCGTCTTGATAGTCAGGTAGGGAGTTTTTTCTTCTTCAGGTACCCTAGAGCCGCCTGGGGGTAGTCCTTAGAGCCCATCTCGCTCAACAGACCACTGTAAAAGCTAGCTACACCGCTCGAGACTACACCTGGATAACCTCTGCTCTTCAGCTCACCCGATATTAAACGGAAGTCCTTGGCCACCCCTGCCACCGTGAACCTCGCCTTCTTTTCCTCGACGATCCTGGGCCAGTACCTCTCAAATACGCTCTTCAGCCACGAGGCGTTTGCAACCTCTAAGAGCTTATCGACAGCAACGTTGTACGCCTCGAGGATCTCCAGCGACTCGCCTATCAGGGCCGGAATAGCCAGGGCTATGTTGTTAACAGCGAGCTTCAGAGCCGTAGCCGCTGGAATGTCTCCCGCGTACACCGTCTTCGAGGAGTACTGCGAAACTAGGGACTCGACCTCACCGAGCTTGCTACTCTCCCCAGCGACCATGGATAACAGCCTGCAATCCCTAGCCTCGTCAACGCTCCCGAATATTGTCCCCTCGAAGTAGTCGACGCCGTGCTGCCGGAATATTGACGATAACATGAGACTCGTCTGGGGTGATATTGTTGACGTGTTGACAACGAAACGTGTCTTGACCTTCTCGTAAAGTCTTTTGCTAGCCAACACCTCTATGTTCGCCATGTCGTCGAACAAAGAAACTAGTGTATAGTCCGCTGAGACGCCGTCTAGGGTCTCCACTGCTTCACAGCCTATTTCCTTGCATAGTTCCACTGCTTTACTCACTGTTCTGTTGTAGGCTAGGAGCTTGAACCCCTTTCTCGCCAGACATGTCGCGATCGAGGAGCCCATTAAGCCTGTTCCCACTATTAGGACTCTCATCTCACAATGCCTCCAGATAATACTTATGTAGCACACGCCGCATATCAACCTTACTCGGGGTCTTCAGGGCGCTGTTGAGAGAGACCTCCCAGTACTTGTCTTTGTCTCTATGGTACATGTCGATCAGATCGAGGAGTTTTTTCTTAAACTCGTTGTACTCCTTCTCGTCGATCTCTTTTGCCCTCGGGTCATCGTATATGTTTATGAAGTCCCTAATGTCTGTTCCGAAGAACCACCCCGTCACGTTGTCCTCTATCACCTCCAAGGCGGCCCCGTCTCTCGAGGAGAGCACTGGGACTCCGTTGACGAGCGCCTTCATGAAGCTAGTACCGCTAGCCTCCCACCCACTGAATGGTGTAAACAAGAGGTAGTCGCTACCCTGTAACACCGTCTTAGCTGTGGGTACATCGTAGTCGTTCAAGAAAACAACGTGGTTTATTTTCAGGTGTAGGTCCCTGAATTTCCTAGCGTAGCTAAGCCCGTCGAAGTCCTTGGGGTGGGGCTTCCCGCCCAGGACGAAGACTGCCTCGACGTCCGGGTTCTCCTCTATAAACCTGGCGACGAAGTAGGGTCTCTTGTACCTCGCCAGCCTCCTCGTCCAGGCTATGATCGGCTTATCATCAGCTGTCAGCTCGGGCTTCACGCTCTTCAACAGCGAGACAAGCTTTTTCCTGTTATCGAGCCTCACGCCGATCAACAGCTCCCGGTTCAACGCGTTTTTGTTGTATGCTTCGTAAAGCCTAGGGTCCATCCACCTCTCAAGGCTTACACCGTTTGTTATGGAGACTATTTTACCCGAGTGCTTGACGAACAACTTCTTTATCACGTCTTCCTGCTTCTTGGAGACGACGATCCCCTTCCTCAGTTTGCCCAAGGCGTAGTCCGTTAGCAGTATGTTGTCCCCGAGGAAGAGGCCGAACTCCCTCGCGATCAGACCTCCAGGGAACGAAGGGTGCCCCCAAGGCCCCGGAGTGTGGATTATGATTCTAGCCCTGTCCTCCACGTTAAGTGCCATTAAGAGTAGTGCTGTGTGAGCCTCTTCAAGGTCTATCACGCTCACGTTCTCTAACCCAATGAAGTCCCGTATGAAAGTAGCTGAGGCCTTAGCCAGTAAGGCGTAAACTAGGAACTGGTTCTCGAGGGTGTCGGCCATGTAAACCCTGTCTGTGAGGGCCCTAGCCCAGTTCGGGCAAACCGCCTCGAAGAAAACGGCCTTCGCCGTTTTGTGAGTGTAGACGAGTGGTTTTATAACGACTTCCTCGCCCTTTAATGTCACGGTGAACTCGTCCCAGGGCTGCAACTTAGCCAGTACGCTCGGGGACTGCTTCTCCGGCTCTGCTACTGGCTCAGTGCCGTTGAACTTTAGTCTGACGTAGCCCTGCCTGTAGTATAAAGTGAGAGCCCAGTAGTCTAAGCCCATCTCCCCCGCCGTTATCACTTTGTCGCCCTCGAGTACGCCGAGACCACCAGCATACGTTTTCAACTGGTCGATAGCGATTTCAGGAGTGACGCTCACGATAACCATTATACCACCACAAACAGAGGCTAGAGTTTATTCAAGTCTCTCAAAGTATTTAAGCTGGACTTTATACACTCATGGAAAAGGTGTCTTGTACGAACCTCAAGGAACAAGTCCTAAAGCTCCAGAAAGAAGTCCCCCGGACACTAGGTATAGACATCGTAAACGTGCTCTCCAGCTACAGTAGAATTACCGGGTCGACCGGGCTAGTGAAGGCCGTTGAAGGGCTTAAGGAGGGGCTGGAGAACGCCGGGCTCCCAGCCAAGGTCTACAAGGTCGAGAACAACGCCAGGAGAGGCTTCATAGAGACCCCGACTGGTTGGGACCCATTAGAGGCGGAGCTGGTCATTAGAATAGGCGAAAAGGTCTTGGGCAGGTTCAACCTGCTAGAGCACCCCACTCTCCTGTCCGCTCATAGCCCCGGTGGGGAGGGGTGTGGCAGGCTAGTCGTGTGCGAGAGGGAGTGCTCGGGCGAGGTCGTGCTAACAGACCTCAACCCGTACGACGCCTATCTAAGCGTTGACGCCAAGCTCATTCTCCACTACGACAAGAATAGGTTCCACGAAGCTGTCCCCTACACGGGGTTGTTCCTAAAGGCTAGTGAGGTCAAGCAAGGTAAGGTTGTCATGAACATACCCTACCGTCTGGCTACAGACTTGATCTCGAGGCTACTAGTTAACCCTTCGCTGGAGGTAGAGGTTTGCTGGAAAGCGAGAGTCAGGTTTCACACCGCCGGGCTACCGGTCCTAGTCTCTTGTGGAGGTCGCCCAACCACGCTTATTGTAAGCCACGTATGCCACCCTAAGCCCGGCGCCCACGACAACGCTAGCGGTAGCGCGGCCAACTTCCTGGCAGCTTTCGCAAAGGGGAACTTGAGGGACCCCTCCCTGGGTGGCGTCTGCCACGTGTGGGTGCCGGAGTATACGGGAACGGTCTTTCTGAAGGATATCCTGGGAGAACTACCTGAACACGTAGTGAACCTGGACATGGTCGGCTCAAAGCAGAGTGTGACGGGCTCAGTCCTATCCGTTGTGAACCCACCCCTGTTTATGCCGGGCAGAGTCGCTTCCGCGATGTACGTCTCGGCGAGGAGCGTATTAGACGCTGTTGAGAGTTTCGAAGGCGTGCACCAGCCGTCTATCAGATACGACATATCGCCCTACAGCGCGGGGAGCGACCACGACGTGTTCATAACCTGGGGTGTCGACTCCGGGATGCTCAACGAGTGGCCGAGTAAATACTACCACACAGACATGGACACGCCAGACACCATATCTCCGTCCCAGCTGTCGAACACGGCAGTCATCGCCCTTCTCACCTCCTACGTCTTGAGCGACCCTGGACTTTCCGAGAGAGCCAACAAGGCCTACCGCGAGTACCTGGCTGGGTGGTACAGCGTTAAGTCGACCCTCACAGGGGTTGAGGCCCCGTCTCTGGGGGACCTCAATTCCGGGTATAGAAGGCCAACGGGCTTAGAGTCACCGGTGTCCATGAGGTTCATATACAAGACCCTCGGTAGAGACACTTTCTACAAGTTGAGGAAGATCAAAGGAGCCTACTCGTACTTAACGGTCTACGCCCCTGTAGCCGAGTCCATAGGGCTTAAAGACCACTTGAGCAGGTACATAAGAGAAGGGCTTGTAGAATGGAGCAAGGAGGAGGCTGAGACTCTCGCCAAGGTTTGGGAGGAGCTCAAGGCCGTAGTGGGGTGGTAACTTGCCTACGATCACTGTGCGTGTAGACGACCTCTACAGGCTTCTAGGTGTTGAATTGGATGTAAAGAGCTTGGTTCGGCTAATGACGAAGCTAAAGTGCGAGATAGAGGACTTGGCGGGCGGCAACCTAGTTTACGAAGCCAACCACGACAGGCCCGACTTGTTCAGTGCCGAGGGGCTATCCAGGGCTTTGAAGTTCATGCTCGGGTTACCCGTTAGGAGGCCCCCTGTATCTGGCTGTGGAGTAGTGGCTTACGCGGAGCCTGTCCCCGATAGGCCTTTCGTAGCTTTCGCGATTGTTAGAAACGTGGAATTGGACGACGAGGCTCTAAAGCAGATAATCCAGCTACAGGAGAAGCTCCACACCACTTACGGTAGGAACAGGAAAAGGGCCAGTATCGGTTTGTACGACCTAGACATGGTCAAGCCGCCTGTCTACTATAGGGCTGTCGACCCCGATGAGACTAGGTACCGCCCACTAGGCTACGATAAAGAGATGTCTCTGCGGGAAGTCTTGAGTCAGACAGACAAGGGAAGAGAGTACGGGCACATAATCAGTAAAATGGAGAAGTACCCCGTCATAATGGACTCCGAGGGTAGGATACTGAGCTTAGCCCCCATCCTTAACAGCGAAGACGCGAAAGTGACCACGTCCACACGGAACGTGCTGATAGACTCGACAGGGCTAGACCCGAGAGTAGTCGTTGACATGGTTACAATAATGGCTTACAGCCTGGCTGAGAGGGGGCGTGACACGGAGATCTGCCTCATGGAGACCCAGTTTAGTGACGGGAAGAGGCTCGCCGCTCCGAGAGTCGAGGGAGTAGTTCAAGAGCTCACCATAGGGCAGGTCAACGACCTGCTGGGTACAGAGATTAGCGTTAAAGAGGCAGCCAACTTCCTGGGGATGTTCGGGTACGACGTAGTCGAGGCCGCCGGAGATAAGCTAGTGGTCCGCGCGCCCCCCTACAGAATCGACGTGTTGGGCTGGGTTGACGTGGCCGAGGACATAGCGATTGGCTATGGTTACGAGAGACTAGGCGAAGAGGCTACCGGGCTACCCCCTTCACGGAGCAGCGGTAGAGAGGACGAAGTAGAACACCTGTCCGATCTCCTCAGGAGAGTCCTGGTCTCGATGGGGTTTAGCGAAGTAGCAAACTACATGATGACTAGTGCTGAGGTTGACGTTAGGCTGTACAACAGGAGAGTGGAGCCGATTGTGGTGGCAAACCCCATAAGCGAGAGGTTTACTTCGTTGAGGACGTGGCTAACAGCCGGCCTCGTGAACTTCATCGTAGAGAACAAGAACAAGTCGGCGGAGTTCAGGATCTTCGAGGTAGGCGATGTAGTTTACGTCAGAGAGGGCAGGGTGTACGAAGAGAGGAGGGTTGGAGTGGCTATCTCTTCGCCGGAGGCCACTTTAACCGACGGTCTTGCCGTCGTCAATACTCTCCTAAACGCGATCGGGCTGAGCCCGGCGTTTAGAGAGGGTGAGATAGACGGATTACTAAGGGAGAGAACCGCTGAGATCATAGTCCGCGACGACAATGTGGGGTTTGTGGGCGAGGTCCACCCAGAAGTACTGCTAAAGCTGGAGTACGACCGGCCTATCGTCACCATAGAGATCGACGTAGGAAAAATATTAAAAGTGCTCAGGGCACAGTAACTCTTGGCGAGGATGAGGCTTGGAAGGGATGACCGTAAGGGGGATGAATTGACGGGCCTTTCTGAGGGGTGGATACGTTGAGTGGTTTCATAACCGCATTGATCGTCTCCGCTCTATTCCTCCTCGCCGGGTACATAGCAGAGCTTGCCGTTAAAAAGGCCTCATCGCGAAGGAACGTAGTATAACTGGTTCTCCCAAACTACTTTCGACGCGACCTTCCTGTCGACAAGGCTCTCGGCCGCCATAACGCCGAAATCCCCGTAGACCTCGCCGACCTCGTTCACTCTAAGGGGCTTCCTCAGAATGTGGTTGTAGACCTCGACGAATGCTCTTCTGGACTTAACACGGTGGATCGCCGGGGTTCTCTGACAGACTAGTACCTCGACACCTTCACTCTCCAGCTTCTCTCTCACCATGTCCAAGAAGCGCCTCGAGACAGGTTTAATACTCTGGTCTCTAACAGGCCTGTCGATCGTCTTTAGGAAAACTCTTTTTGCCCCTATCCTCCTCGCCTGGACTATGTACTCGTCTAGGTAGCTCACTAAAACGTTCTCTGGCCCTTTCCTCGCCACTATGATCTCGAGCACGAGCTTATCGGACGACCGTGTTCTACTGAATAGTTCGTGTAGTCTTCCGTAGTACTCGCTCTTCGTCGTGTTGGTTCTGGGCTGGTAGAGGGAGTCCCACTCCATGTCGGCGACATAGAACGGGATCAACAGGGTATCCACCACCTCGAGGACTTCGTCGATCGCTCTCTGGAAGTAGCCCGGTGTTCTCGTGACAAGTTTGGCGTTTGCAGAGTCGGATATACGCCTCAGCTCTCTGAGTAAGCGTGCTAGGTCGTCGTACAGGAACGGGTCGGACGAGCCGTAGACGTAGAGCGTGTTCACCTTGACCTCCCTTTCCGTGAGGTCTCTCGCGACCCTCTCGGCTAGCTCGCTCGTAGTGTAACTCTTGAGAGCTCTCGCCTGGCGGAAAGAGTGGCACATGGCGCAGGCCATATAACACCCTCTCGAGAAACTTACGGGGTCTACTCCCAGCGAGGCTCCAAAGCACCTACTGGGGTGGGGGCCGTAAACGGGCTCTAAGATCAACCAGAGAACACCCTGCTATCCAGTAGAGCTAAGTACATACCCTGACCGTCTACCACGTTAGGCATTATCCTGTACGTGTAGTCACTAGACTTAAACCCCTTATACGCCTTCGACAAAAACTTTTCAGAGATCCTCACAGGCTCCGCTAACCCCTCGCGGAGGACCTCGTCGACTACCGCCTCACCCTCTTCAGGTAGCACGCTACAAGTAATGTAGAGAACACTCCGGCTGTTGGCAAGAGCTCTCCTCAACAGCCTAGTTTGGATTTTTGTCAGGCTCTTCAGCTTCGCCGGCGAAAACCTGACTTTGACAGTGGGGTCGGAGTAGACGGCCCCGCTCCCTGTACAGGGGGCGTCTACAATGGCCTTCTCGAAAACCCTGTAGTAGTCGACAATCGTGGAGTCGCCGTTTATGATCACAGCCCTGTCTAAGCCGCCGTACTTCGACAACACTCTGTACACGTACTTGACTCTCTTAGGCGAGTAGTCTACTGCCACGGCCGTGGAGTCTCTGTACAAGGAGAGTACCAGCTGTAGTTTGACGCCGGGGGCACTACAGGCGTCAAGGACGCTCCTCTCGTAGGGTCTACCCGCGAGAACGGAGAGTACGCTGGAGACATCCTGGGGGACCAGTATTCCCTTCTCAACGCACTCGATCGACGAGACCGGGCTGTAGACGTCACCTAAGATCTTGTAGGAGAGGTCTGTGTACTTCGACGCCTCAAACCTCAGGCCGTGCTTCACGAGACAATCCACGGCCTCCTTCACGGTGGCGGCCAGCGTGTTGACTCTCAACCACCTCTTCCGCGTGTTGAGGCTCCCCAGCACCTCCTCGAGCTCGCCTTCATCCATGAACTCCGAGAGCCGGTGGACGATGAAGGGAGTGTAGCCGTACTTGACAGCTAGACCCTCTAGCCCGCCTAGCCTGTCCGCGTACGACTCTATCTCCCTGCGGACGGCGTCGAAGTCGAACTTCCTCGATGCCAGGTAAGACGCTATACCAAAGGGTGTTTGGTTGAAACCCTCTCTACGAGCGAGCAGCCTGAGAGAGTGATAGTATATTAACGTCTCATACCCTACCCGGAAAAACCTCCTGAGAGCTGAGGGTGCCAGACGCCTCTTGCCCGCTACAACTTTAAAAGCCCTCTCGAAACTCACCCTTCTCGTCATAACTACGTGGAGAAGCTGCGCGGTCAGGAGCTTCAGTTCGTGGACGGATATCTCGTGGACACCTCTCGGTCTTCTACTCGGGGCTTGGTCTAACCACTACATCTCTCCCACTAGTAGTACCAAGGAAGTACGGTAGCGGTTTTTTGGCGATGCTTCTCAACAAGTCCAGGTCTTTCGCGAACAGCAGTCTTATGTCGTCTATCCCCATAAACCACATAGCGAGCCTGTCGACCCCGATACCCCAAGCTACCGCCCTGTACCCCCCGGCACCCAGCATCTCCATAACCTCTGGCCTGAACACGCCGCCGGGGAACACCTCGACCCAGCCCAACACGGGGTGTTTGATATACCCCTCTACGCTGGGCTCTGTGAACGGGAAGTAGCCTGGCTTAAACCAGACGTCCTTTATACCCAGAGCTGCCGCGAACTCTTTGAAGAAGTAGAGTAGATGCTTGAAGTTGACATCCTTGCCTACGATAATGCCGTCGAGTTGGTAGAACTCCATACTGTGCTTCGCGTCCAAGTTCTCCGGTCTGAATACTCTGTCTATTGTGAACGCCCTGTACTCGCCGCCACCCCTATAGTATATAGTCCTGGCCGAGACAGCAGTACACTGAGTTCTCAAGACGAGCCTAAGAGCCCTAGATGGGTCCCAGGTGTACTTCCAGCCCTCTTCGTGGACTCTCTTAACCACTTCTAGAGCTTGGGTAGGGACGTCCACCAGCGCCTTATTGAGCACGAAGAAGGTGTCGTGTATCTCCCTAGCCGGGTGGTCCTGCGGCTGGAACAGCACATCGAAGTTCCAGAATTCGGCCTCGACATGGGGGCCTCTGACCTCCTCGAAGCCCATGGAGACGAGGATTTCACGTAATTGCTTAATGAAGTCCATGAAGGGGTGGGTTGACGAGTACCTAATACTTGGAGGCGGGACGTTTAAGTCAAACTTCTTTACGACAACACCCTCTGTCGCCTTGTAGTGAGACGGTAGTACCACTGTCAAGAGCTTGCCTGGGACGACATGCCCCCTCCTGATCATCTCCGCCAAGTCTCCTCGAGCCCTGACCACGAGTATGCTCTTCCGCTTCGCGACGACCATTTTACGTCTCTTTAAAGTCTCTAAATCCTGAGCGCTAACCCCGGTACCCCTGCTTAGATTCGATAGCGCTGACCTCAAGTAGGCTGACTGCTCTCTCAGCTCTAAGCACCTAACCTCGTCTCCGAGCACCACGACGCTGTTGGGCCCGACCTTAACACAGTTACTCTTAACGAGGATTTGTAGAGCTACATTAGCGTCTTCGAGCGTCAGTTTACTGTTTTTCGCCAAACACTCAACGAACTCGCCGATCTTTGAGTTCAAGCACTTCCTAAATACTTTGAGGGCCTGCTCCTCGGGCAAGCCGTCGTTGAGGTACCTCTCCCCGTGTTCGGTCAGCTCGTGCAATACCGCTTGTTGAGAGGTCAGCTCGACCAGGTTTTTACCCGCTAGCTCGGCCAAGTCCCTCATGACGTCTTCAGGGGAGAGGCCGATCCTCGAGGACAACGTATATACGTCAACGCTCCCGAGCTCCGCAACGACCCCTAAGATTTCAAACTGTTTCTTTGTGACGACTATCCTCTCCGCCAATCCGACACCTCTGGTTTAGCACGCTGCCCGCATCACATAACAATACTAAATGGATTCCATCATATAGCTTTTAACTAGGAGCCTCGTGTACTCGTGCCTAGGTCTTAAGATCACGTCTTCGAAAGAGCCCTCCTCGACCACTCGGCCCTCCCTAAGTATGACTACTCTGTCCGCGAGGTATTGGGCAACCGCGAGGTCGTGTGTCACTAAGAGAACACCGATCTTGTACCTCTCGTATATGTCGTTGATCAAGTTCACGATCTGGGCCTGTGTGGAGACGTCGAGAGAAGAGGTCGGCTCGTCTAGTACTAGATACTTGGGCTCGCCGACGATCGCCCTTGCTATTAGGATCCTCTGTTGCATGCCGCCGCTCAGACTCCTAGGGTAGAGGTCCAGTACATCCTCGTGAAGCCCGACCAGTTTGAGAACCGATCTCACCCTCTCCTCTATTTCCTTTCGCCGCATACCTGTTTTCTCCAGCGGCTCGATGAGGCTCGTTCTAATCTTTACCCTCGGGTCTAACGACCTGTAGGGGTCTTGCGGGACATAGCCGAGTTTTCTGACGCTTCTCAACCAGGACGCCCTGTCCCGATAAATGTCTCTGCCGTCGACGACCACTCTGCCTTTGACGGGCCTCAAGAGTCCAAGTATAACCTTTAGTAATGTCGTCTTACCGCTACCGCTTTCACCTATTACAGCGACCCTCTCGCCTGATCTTAAACACAAGTTCACGTCTTTCAGTACCGGTGTAAAGCTTCTCCTTATCGAGAGAAGAGACCTGGTTACACGATAGCCCGCTACAACTCCCTCTAGCTTAATAAAGCACTCTCCTTGATCAGGGGCCTCCAACACTTGACCACCCTCCCATCGACCTCCTGAGCAGGTGGAGTCTTGACACACTCGTCTCCTCTAACAGGGCACCTTTCGTAGAAGACGCAGCCCTCCATGACTTGACCAGGCCTAGGAGGCTCGCCGGGTATAGACTCCAGCTTCTTCTTGTAGCCCAAGACGGGGACCACGCGTGTCAAGAGCTTTGTGTAAGGGTGTAGCGGGTTCTCCAGTAGCTCTTTGGCACTGGACACCTCGACTATCTCGCCCCCGTACATCACTAGGATTTTATCGCAGATCTTGCCCGCCAGCAGGACGTCGTGCGTTATCAGGACGATCGTAACCCCGTACAACTCCTTGATCTCCCTGAACAACCTCATTAACTGTAGCTTGAGGTGCGCGTCTACGCTTGAAGTAGGCTCGTCTGCCACGAGGAGTTTAGCACCTGTAACCAAGCTTAAGCCTATGGCTACTCTCTGCTGCATGCCTCCGCTGAGTTCGTGCGGGTAGTGGTCTAGAACCTCTGTCTTTAGGTTTAGAAGTCTCAGGATTTCTGCGACTTTTTTCTTTGCCGTCTCCTCTGTAAAACCGTGGGCCTTCATAACACGCCAGAACTGGTCCCACACTCTCATATAGGGGCTTAGTGAGGAGCCGGGGTTCTGGGGTATGTAGGACACTAGCCGCCCCCTTACACCCTCGTAAAACCTCAGCTCGTCCTTCACGACTAGTTTGCCGAAAAGGTACAGCAACCCCTTCGTAACGGAGTACGGTGGTAGGACGCCCGCGATAGAGTTGCCTAGGGTGGTCTTACCCGAGCCACTTTCGCCGACTAGACAGCACACTTCACCCTCTTCTACACTGAAAGAGGCGTTCCTAACCACCAACACCAGATTATCGTCCTCGTCGAGGTAGCCGATGCTTAAATTCCTCGCTTCCACGGCTAGAACCACAGCCTCCACCTCCTCCTCAACTTCGGGTCGAGCTCGTCTCTTAACGCGTCGCCTACCATGCTAAAACCCAAGGCCGTTACCATGATGAACAGGCCGGGGATGAGGCTGATCCACGGCATTTTCAGGATGTAGTAAAATCCGTTCTGGGCTATTACACCCCAGTCCGGGTAGTCCGGGGGGAGGCCGAAACCTAGGAAGTTTATCGCCGAGGCCTCTAGTAGGACGCTCCCGAAATCTGTGACGGCCTGGACCACCACTGGAGGACTGGTGTTACTCAAGACATGTCTAAAGATTATCTTGTAGCCTGGTAGACCTGAGAGCTTTGACAGCGTGACGAACTCCATCTCGCATACACTCCTAGCGTATACGTTAGCAACTCTTCCATACCACGCCCACCACGTGAGAACCATCGCCATAACGACGACGTGTAGCCCGGGACCCAAGACCATTCTAAGCGGGACCGCTATCAAAATAGCCGGTAGTGCCAAGAAGACCTCTATCACGTAGTTTAGCACGGTATCGAGTACTCCTTTGTAGTACGCCGCGAATACCCCGACCGTCATGCCGATGACGAGGCTTAGCCCTACTACGAGTACGATCTGGAGCAGAGCCGTCGAAGAGCCTAGGAGAACCCTTGATAAGAGGTCTCTGCCCTTGTCGTCGGTACCGAATAAGTGTGCTAGGCTGGGCGGTTGCCCGGCTTGTCCCGTCTGGTTGATCGGGATGAGCCCCCAGCCTTCACTCGGATAAGGGACGACGAAGGGTGAGAGAAACGCCAGAACTGTAATGGCGGAGACGATGACGACTCCAACTCTAAACCTGGCACTCCTCTTCCAGGCCCTTGCCAGGTAATAAGAGAGCCCCCCTAGCGTGGTTGCCCGCTGGCTGGGCGCTATCACAGTACCACCCTCGGGTCTATCCAGGACTGGACTATGTCCGTGATAGTGTTCGCTAGGATGTAGAAGACGCTGATGACTATGAGTATCGATGCGGCGAGTTTAAAGTCGTTGGAGACCACAGCGCTCACGAGGAGACTGCCCAGCCCCTCCCTACCAAACACGTACTCGACGACCATGGCGTCCACGAGGCTGTACGCGAAGGCTAGACCCATCACTTGCGTTAAGCCGGGGACTGTACCCCTAAACGCGTAGTCCCATATAACCTCCCTCTTCTCGACGCCTAGAGCGACAGCCTGCCTGACGTAGTCCTCGCCCAGCGCTTCCGACATCATCACCCTCACGACCCTGATTCCAACCCCTGTGGGGTAGAGGGCTACGACGAAGGCAGGGGGTAGTATCCTCTTCAAGACGTCGAGGAATAATATGATGTCGCCTTGAAGCAACGTGTCAACGGTGTAAAAACCTGTTATAGGCTTAAACCCCAACATTGCTGCTAGCTTCGCGTCTATCCTACCGTAGGAAGATACGCCTAGTACTTCGGCGAGTATTAGGAAAACCGCCATGCTGGTCCAGAACGAGGGGGTGTTTGCGATAACGAACCCAACTGATTCTAGGGCATCCCCGCGAGGAGTACCCCTCTTAAGTGCCGAGTATACACCTAGTAAAACTCCGAGGGGTATACCAATCAAGTACCCGAAGATAAGAAGTTCGAGCGTCGAGGACAAATGGGCCCATATAGTAGCCAAAATAGGGGTCTTTGTTGAAATAGAGACACCTAGATTGCCCGTGAACACGTTGAGTATAAAGAGCGATATTTGGACGTAGAGGGGCTTATCCAGGTTTAGTTCGGCCCTAGCGACCTCGATCGCCTTTTCAGCACCAGGACCTCTAGGGTTGCCAGCCCACCTGGTGGCAGGGTCTCCGGGTGAGAATACGATAATAGCGTAGGTCACAACGATAACGCCGATTATCACGAGAAGGGAGTAAAAAAGGCGTTTCAAGACGTAGCCTAGGCTGACAGCCAAATACTATGCCACCTTCACGTACTGGTAAAATATAACGTACATGTACAGCGGGTTGATCGCTTCTTCGGGTATTTCGAGCCTCGGGTTGTAGACAAATACTTTCACCTCGTCCCACAAGTTGACGGCTACCCCATGGGTGAACAGTATCTCTTGGGCCTGCTTGTACAACTCCATGGCCTTCCCGTAGTCGACTCCTTCAAGAGCGAAGGACTGGTCTATGAGGCTGTTGAACGTCTCGTTCTCGAAGCCACTCCAGTTCCACTCCTTGCTATCGCTGTGGAACAGGTTGTACAGGTAGTCGTACGGGGATACCGTTGTCGGCCACCAGTCGTTAATGATCAAGTGAGGCGCCGAGTCCGGGTTGCTCCACACCGCTTTTCCAGCCTCTTTCATAGACTCCCAGCTCGCGGGGAGAAGCCTTACGTTGACACCTATCTGGGCTAGCGAGGTCTTGAGTATGCTCGCGAAGTCCTCCTCCTCAAGGTAGTCGGCTTGGTACATGAACTCTATTGTCACGCCAGGCCCTACACCGCTTTTCTCCAGGTAGATCTTTGCCAGGGTGAGATTCTGTTTGTAAGTCAAGCCTTCAACGAAACCCGGGAAGTAGTGTGGAACGTACCCGCTCCCTAGTAGCGCGTAACCCTTCATCGCCTGCTGAACAATCCTGTCCCACGGTATAGCATAAAGCACGGCCAGCCTGAACTCGGTCATGTTGGTCGGGTACCTCTTGGTATTGAAAACTAGGAAGTAGCTGTGGAAAGTCGCGAACTTTATGTACTTGTAGCCCCTGTTGACCAGGTCCTCTATGCTCGTCCGGGGGACACTCGTCACTATGTCTAGGCTCCCACTTACCAGCCCATTGAATTGGCTCTGCGGGTCTGTCACTATTTTGATTATCACCTTGTCGGGAGCCTTGTCGTTGCCCAACTGGTTCCACCCCCACCACTTGTCGAACTTCACCAGGACGACCTGGTTGTAAGGGTCGTAAGACTCGATCATATAGGGGCCTGTGCCCTCGTCGACACCCTTGTTGAACCACTCCCTCAACCGTAAGTCGGTGGGATCGGATACGCCAGCCTTTGCTAGGACACCCGGATTGAAAATGTAGGACGCGTAACTAGATGCTACTATTAGATCCAGTCTCTGGGGGTACTTCAACTTGAACTCAACAGTGTACTCGTCGAGAGCTCTCACCTCGTCTACCGCGTCCCATATAAACCCCGCCCCTATCCCGTACTTCTCGTAGACTTCTTTAGCCCTCGTTACACTGAGAACTACTGCAGTCGAGTTAAAAGGCGACCCGTCGTGGAAGACCACTCCTCTCCTCAAGTAGAAGACCCACACCGTGTTGTTCTCGCTAGACTCCCACCTCTCTGCGAGGGCCGGTATAGTCCTGTTATGGACGGGGTCGTAGTACAGGAGAGGCTCGTAAACGCTGCCTAGTACGACTAGGCCGGTGTCGTCCTCGAGGCTGGGGTCTATACCTGTTATCTTGTCGTTGTACGCGTAGACTACGACCCTTGTTTTACTTACGCCTTGTCTCATCGACACGAAGTACGCTGAGAGGCCTGCGACTACGACGATCACTAGTAGTGCGATTACTAGTGTCCTCCTCATAGAGCAACACTGTGAAACCCTAATCCCGCTAGGGTTTTAAAACGTGAACCCGACGGTCGCCCACGAAAATACCCTGGCCTCTTAGCCGCTGGGGACACGAAGGGACAGGCTATTCAAGTATTTAACCTCCCACCTAAGTAAGAGGGGTTTAAGCGGAGAGTGGGTGTCATGCCCTCGCTAAGGTACCTCGTAAGGGAGTTGAGTGGGAAAGACCTGATCTCCACGCTAGAGTGGAGTGACGAGGAGATCGACATAGCCCTGAAATTAGCAGCCGAGTTCAAACAGTTAGCGAACTACTACGGCGTCGAGGCTATCCCCAAGGTGCTGGAGAGGAAAGTCTTCTACATGCTGTTCTTCGCGCCTTCCACGAGGACGAGGGCGGCGTTCGAGTCCGGCATGTACTTCCTAGGCGGCCACGCTGCATACATCGACGCGACGACAACTAGAATGGCGTTCGGCAAACAGGAGAAGGCGGGCGAGGCTGTTAAGGACGTCGCCGCTATGTACGACTTGTACGGCCACGGCCTAGGCATCAGGATCCTGGACAAGGCCATTGACTACCTGTACGGGGTAGGCAACGCTTACATAAGGGAAATGGCTAGGGCGGCGAAGATCCCAGTTATCAACATGGCCGACGACATGTTCCACCCCACGCAGGGACTGGCGGACATATTCTCCTTCATTGAGAGGTTTGGGGACCCGCAGGGTAAGAAGTACGTGATAATGTGGGCCTACAGCCCGGAGATCAGGGGCTGGTGCAGCCCCCAGGAGGACATGATACTATTCCCGAGGTTCGGTGTAGACGTCGTCATTGCCAGGCCTCCAGGATTCGACCTAGACCCCAAGCTTGTTGAGAAGGCTAAGGAGCTCGCCAAGGAGCACGGCGGCTCCCTCGAGGTGACTGACAACCTACAAGAGGCGTTGAGGGGTGCTCACGCGGTCTTCCCGAGGAACTGGGCTACACCGACACTAGTCCAGGTCGGCTACAGCAAGTTCAAGGACGAGGAGCTCAAGATATACGAGAAGTACAAGAACTGGAAGGTGACAAGGGAGTTAATGGACTTGATGGACAAGCGCGGAGTCTTGATGCACGTACTACCGATATTCAGAGGCTACGAGGCGGACGAGGACGTCATCGACGACCCGAAGAGGTCGATAATCTACGAGCAGGCGGAGAACGGCCTGTGGACGAAGATGGCCGTCCTAGCGTTGACAATGTACGGAGTCAAGTAGCTCTCACAACGTTTTTTCTCTCCTCTCTTACTTCTAGCTCACTTAACGTAGTCCTCGAAGTCTACCTCCCTACCCTGCTTCACGAACTTGATCCTTAGCTCGGGCCTCACGTCGAGGCCGAGCCTTCTCAAGACTGCTAACACGGTTAGACCGTCAAGCTTGTCTATAATCCCCCTATTCAACATCTCATACAGCACGGAGACGACCACGGGGTATTCTCGCGGATACAACTGTTTCGTCTTCTCGACTAGTTCAAGCGCCCTGTCGTCGGACAGCTTACTGTAGACCACCCTCTCTGGATCAACGGGCTGGACTTCTCTCTCCTCCTTTTTCTGGGCCTGAGCGGAAAGGAGTCTCTTCAACATCTTCAACCTAAGTTCGTCGGGGAGTGCGTCGTCCAAGAATTACACCCTGCCCTCGTCCTATGCGAGTGCTTTACCACCTGTATATAGTCTAGATAAAACTTATGGAGACTCACGGCTTAAAACCCGCTCTACTAAAGTCGTCTAGGAGACTAAGCCTATGAGTTGTAGAGAGGCAAGGAATGCAAAGTATACAGCAATGTTTACCAGTGTCACTATAGCGCCGATCTTCGCAAACCTCGTGAAGGTGATGGTGATCCCCATCCTAGACTCGAGGTACTCTACGATGATGATGTTGGATGCCGCCCCGAGGATTGTCAGGTTCCCAGCTATCGTCGTGGACATCGCTAGTGTCAGCCAGGGTAGGTCTTGTTTTCCTGAGTAACCCGCTTCGTGAAGCTCGGTTATCATCAGCCTGGTGAAAGGCACGTTACTTATCAGCTGGCTCCCAACTACCGAGAGGGCCGAGATCGATAGAATACTGAGAGGTGTGTCGACCGGTTTTCCCGAAACAAACAGTGCTAGGAGGGGGTTTAGGAAGCCGCTTCTCCAGACCCCTTCCATGGTTATAAACATCGATATGAAGAAGACTATAGTGCCCCAGTCCACCTTACCTAAGACCTCACGTGGGTTCTCCGAGAACACATATATGGCCGAGGCGACGACAAAGGGGATAATCCCCCTCTCCTCTACGTAGGGGAGCCCCATCAGCTGTAGTAGATCGTTCACCACGAGCGCGGACACCGAGACGGCCAGCCCTATACCAGCCAGAGCAGCGTCTCTCCTGCTCTTTACCGTCTCCTCTGGGACGAGTAGTACCTCGCTCTTCCTCCCGTTTCTTACACCAAATAACTTCATCAAGATTAAGGGCGTGACGAGAAGGTTGAAAACAGTCGGTATAGACAAGTAGAGTACAAACTTCACGAAGGGCGCCGACATGCCAGACCTGACAGCGATTAGCATGTTCTGCGGGTTACCAATAGGTGTCATGACGGAGCCAATGGTCAAGGAGAAAGCCAGTAAGAGCATCATCATCTCGGAGTCGACGCCGATCGCTTTCGAGATAGTGTAGGCGATCGGCGGGCCCATCAACGCCACGGTGTCGTTGACAGCTAAGGCTGACAGGAGCCCAAATAACAGAGAGGATGCTACTACGAGCGACCTTTTTGTCTTGAACAGGCGTATGAACCTGCTCGCCATGTAGTCCAATAGCCCGGACCTCTCGGCTAGGCCTGTGATGCTGAACATGCCTATCAAGAACAGCACGACGCTGAAATCTATCACGCTGTTAAGCTCGTCGAGCCTTACGAGGCCTGATGCTACAGCAATGAACGCCGTGAATGTCATGATACTCCATATAGGGGTCTTCGGCCTCTTACCCCGAATAACCAAGGATACCATTAGCAACACTACTATGAAACCACCCGCCGCGAGCTTGACGTTCACTTCCTTCACCAAGCCTAACTATGAAGTGTGAGCTAGCTTAAAGGCGGGGCCCCCGCGATGACCCAGCAAAGGGGTCCCGCGGGCGATTCTCTAATAAGCCTTTTTAGACGCGAACTGTGGGATAAAATAATGCTCTGGCGGGACTCGGGGAACATGTTCGCGCTCTACGCTTCTATAGTCAAGAATCTCCGCGGGGTGGTCCTGTTCGATCTCGACGAAGAGGGTAGCTGGGACACTGTGGAGTGGTTGAGGAAGAGGTTCAAGTACAGGGACCTCGGCTTGACACCAAGACTCGTGGAGAAGTACAGGGACAAAGTCGAGAGGTACCTTCAAGGGAACCCCTTCAGAGAGCTGACGTTACCCATTACAGGGCTTGAGCGCATGGTGGAGCTCCTGGAGAACGGGGGCGTGTCGCGGGAAGTCTCCGAGCTCTTGGTGTTCTCTTCCGTCTACATTTCGCCAGCTATGTGTATTGGCGAGAGGTACTGCAAGGAAATAACGAGGCTTGTGGACGGAGCCGTTAAAGTGTGTAAGGATATGGGCGTAAACGGTTGGAAGCTACATCTAAGAATAGCAGACTACTCAATACTCGACTGGTACGAGAAGTGTGTTAAGACGTCTATGGACGTGATCAGGCGGAAAGACCCGCGTCTTTTGGAGGAGGTGCTCAAGGCTAGGGCCCAAATGATCGAGAAGGACAAGAAGAGGTACTGGCGGATTGATTGCCGCGATGGTAGGGTCTTTCTCGGCTACGTGGACTTGCTGGGACTGTACTATAGGCTTGGGCTGATCGACCGCGTCGACAAGCCCGACTATTCTACAAGCCTCGCAATAGTCCCCGTGGTATTCATACCAGGTGGTATGAAGTAGTTTTATAGTAAGGTAGTCTGCATTAAAGATCTGTTAGTGATGGGCGTGGTTGGAGTATTCATCGTAGTACTGGGAATAGCGATCAGCCTCGTAGGCTTCCTACTGATGCTGTTCGGGGCCTTACTTTCTGGGGAGGAGGATAGGGGAAACAGAGTAGAGGGTGGGGGTGTTCTGATCATCGGGCCGATACCCATCGTCTTTGGGACGAGTAGAAGGGCTGCCCTAGTAGCGGCGATTATCGGGTTAGTATTAGTGGCTGTAACCATAGCGTTCCTAGTGCTAACCACGTGGTGATGGTATGAGCGGCCTAACACGCATAGGCTTCCTGCTCTTCGTGGCAGGTATTGCAATGTCGATTGTGGGGGTTTTACTAGTAATCTTTGAGTCCTCGACGTCGGCTACCAACGTGTCGACAGGGTTCTGCGTAGTACTGTTCTTCGTTCCGATCTGCTTTGGCTCGGGCCCAGCTGGGGGTGTCCTGTTGGTCATCTCTCTACTGGTCGCTTTATTGATAGTAACCTCTACTCTCCTACTCGTAGTAATCTCGCGTAGACGCACACCCACCCAGTCGCCTAGCCTACCGAGCTAGGCTGGTCGCCGGATACCTGACGCGTTTCGCCCGCTACTGCCTTTCCGATAATCCATCTCCTAACCACGAGACCCATTGGCTGACCTAGGGCTCTCCTCGTAAACCTACAAAACGAGCACTCGGTCCCGCTACTTATGAGGCCGCAACTAGCACAGGCCTTCGGCTGGGCCTGCTCTGCCGACCTCATAGACATTGTTCTCCTAGCGTGAGACCTGAGTAGTGAGACCTTGAAGCCGGGTGACTCCTCCTCAGCCCTGTCGAGCAGTTCTCTTACATAGCTCTCGAGCCAGCCTACGTGCTTGAACGGGCACTTTACGCTCACGAACGGTAGTCCGTACAGCTTCGCAAAGGTCTCGACCTCGAACTCGTAGAACTCGTAGAGCGGCTTCACCTTTCTAGCGGCGAGCCCGGGAACCTCGTAATTAACGGGGGAGATCTTGTATAGCTGGTCGTAGTCCTGTAGCAGGAAGCTCTTCACTATGTACACGGCCATGTCGTCCCCGTGGTGAGCGGTAGCCAGCGCGTCGTAACCTAGGTCCATGGTGAGCGCGTTCAGTACGTACCTCTTCACCATGCCGCACACACTGCAGGGGCTTCTCTTGGTCTTCGCGACAAGCTCGGGGATGCCAATACCGTACTCGGAGAGGTCTACAATGAGGTAGTCTAGGCCGTGCTCTACACTGAACCTTCTCACGGTCTCCACGGATATCCTGGAGTACTCTCCTATGGCCAGGTTTACGTGGACTACGAGCATTTTCGCGAGGCCGGACTCCGAAAGAAGCTTGGTGAGGGTTACGCTGTCTTTGCCGCCAGAAACGCCTACGACAACCCTGCTACCTTTACCGAACATCTTGTACCTATTCACGCTTCTCTCTAGCTTGCGTAGGAGGTACTCCGCGAAATGCTCTCTGCAGAGGTTGAGCTTAGCATAGGGCAACCTCACAACGGCTTCCCTCTCGCAGTAGTGGCACTTTACCATGACGACACCTTGGTTCGGGGCACTAGCTTTTTACATAAACCTGCTGATAGACTTATCAAGGTGCTGCCTAGCTTGGGCAATGGCGTCCCGATGGACTTCGCCATCCTAATCCCCGTGCTGAACGAAAGAGAGGGGCTGGAGAAAACCCTTAAAGAGATAATCGAGTTGGGTTACGACCCGGCCAGGATTCTCGTCGTAGACGGAGGCTCGACAGACGGCACACCCGATGTCGCGAGGAGTTTCGGGGTGAGAGTGGTTCAACAAGAAGGGCGTGGTAAGGCAGACGCCATAAAGTCCGGCTTAAAGTACATAAACGACAGCGTAGTTGTAGTAATGGACGGCGACTACACTTACCCAGCCGAGCACATCCGAGACCTTATAAAAAAGGTCAACGAGGGTTACGACCTAGTAATAGGGGCCAGGAAGCACTTCGAGAAGGGGGCCCAGACCGCTGTCTACAGGTTCGGCAACTGGTTCCTGACCAGCATGTTCAACATCTTTTACGGCGTGAAACTGAGCGACGCGCTGAGCGGCATGTACGCGGTGAAAAAGCGTATCCTAGACGAGGTCGAGTTCGAGTTCAAAGACTTCAGCATAGAGGCCGAGATCTTGTCCCACACCCTCTCGACAGGCTACAAAGTAGCCGAGATCCCCATCAAGTACAGGAGGAGAGTGGGCAAGAAGAAACTAGGTGTTAGGCACGGCTTCACGATACTCTTAAGCATGTTGTTGCTGACATGGAGGTACAACCCGACTTTCACCGTGTTCTTACTCGGAGCCCTGACCCTAATACCGGGACTGTACTTCGACTTCTACGTGTTCCTTAAGTACTTTCTAACAGGCGTCATACACCACATTAGGGCCCTAGTAGGGGCCATATTCACGACAACGGGTATTGTGAGCTTCTCCCTCGCGCTGGCCGTATTCTACATGAAAAGAATGGAGGTGAGGTTGCTAAGGAGGATATCGCAGTACTGTCGTGACTGAGTCGTGGAAGTAACCGAGTCTAACAACACGTTTTTATCCCTTGAGATACTTTCTGAATATGGGGGTTACCAATGAACAGGGATCAAATGGTCGGGTGGGGTCTAGTCGTTGTGAGCATCGTAGTCATAGTAGTGTACGGCTACATACTTTTCATGACCCCCTACTGGGTACAACTACTCCAGTTAACAGCGATGATAGCTGTCCTAGGCGTGTTCGGAATACTGGCTTGGATCGGCTACACTCTTGCCACTACACCGCCTCCTAAGCCAATTGAAGAGATAGAGAAGGAGATAGAGGAGGAACTCAAGAAGCTGGAACAAGAGAAGTCGGGGACGCCTAGTTAAGCCGGCTATTAGAGCCGCTCTAAATTGCCACGGCTATCACACCGAGAGGTGTTTTTGCTAACTCCTTGAATCGAGAGCATAAAACACCTAGACTGGATCTATTCTCTACTAGGATGATGAGTTACTCCCGGTTAGATAGGTGAAGAGAACTTACCTGGCTGAAACCTCACCCCCGAGCAAGAGGCCATTACTCGAGGGGTTAGTGGTATTCGACGAGTGCTCACGAGCGTTTGAACGACAGATAATTACGTGCGGTTAGGGCTCGCGTGAGAAAGCGGGTGGCTGTCGACTTCGTGTCCCACGAGCACGTTAAAAACGCTATCGCGAAAAGTGCTTGCCTTACTCCCTCTACAGCGTCCTCAGCCTCGGCTCAACGATCCTCTCGATTGCTAGACCCACCAAAACGAAGGCCAGGCTTGTTATCGAGATCAGGATACCCGGAGGTAGGATCCACCACCACACGTCGTACCTGTTGGAGTCCCTTGCCCTACTGAGTACTGCACCCCACGTGGGGTACCCCGACCTTATACCCAGCACACTTAGACCCGCCTCGGTCAGTATGGCCGACGGCACTGAGAACACCATGGAGGCTACACCGTAGGCTGCCACCTGCGGTAGTATGTGCTTGAGGATCACCCTGCTGTTGCTCGCGCCAAGCGCTAGCGCGGCCTCGATGTACGGCTCCTCCTTGATGCTCAGGGTCATCGTCCTGACGGTTATCGCGAGGCCTCCCCAGCCGAAGACTATCAGGACGGTGATTATGGTCATCAGCACCATGAACGGGTTGTTGACGAACACCAACAACGCGATCTGGCCCAGCAGTATAAGGATCGGCAGGAGCGGTATGTTACCTATGACGTCAACGGTCCTCTGGATCGCCTCGTCGACGTAGCCTCCGTAGTATCCGCTTATGACGCCCAGTATCAGCCCTATCAGTGTTGTCGCCACGGCTGCCGTCAAGCCTATCGCCATGGCAACGGGGAACCCGTAGAACAGTATGACCGCTAAGTCTCTGCCGATGTCGTCTGTGCCTAGCAGTCCGAAAGCCGAGCCCTTGAATATAACACGCACGGTCTTAACAGGTAGCCCTGGCAGCTGTGACAGCGGGGCCTCCGTGGAGTAAGACACGATGACGTCTGCAGTGTACGTCCCCGTAAGCGGCTGCGTCTGTATTTCGATGTTGTAGTACTTTGTAGTCGTCTCGAAGTCGTTTATAACTTTCGAGAGCGACGTCATCGCGGAGGACAGGGCACTCGACATCTCTGGTGTGAGAGTGTTGTAGGCGACCGAGAAGGCGTAGGCCTGAGTCAAGTTGCCGAGCGCGGCGTATAGGTGTGGTACCATATCGGAGGGGGTCCTCGAGGTCAGCGCCGACCTCAGCTCTGAGAGGGCTCTGCTGAGGCTATCCTTGACCAAGTCAGAGCCAGGTGCGCCGGGAGTTACGCTGTTCGCGACTGTCTCAACCTGGTGGTATACCGGTAACAGGTCAGAGGACACGTTTCCGAGAGTCACGGTTACCTTGAGCTTCCCGAATATGTAGAACTGCGGGAAGCTCCTCATCAACGTCACAATGTTGTTGATTATCCCGAGCCTCACGACGGACAGCAGAGTCGCGTTATTCCCTATAACGCTGGATAGCTGCGTCTCGTTTATGTACTTCGACCCGAGAGCCTCAGCTATTCCACCGTAGTTGGTCGTCGCCAGTTTCACGTCGGTGGTAACATAGAGCCCAGTTATGTTGCTAACGGTCGGGGTCGAGGTTGTCAGAGTAAACGTCAGGTTGTCTGGCCTCGTCAGTTTAAGGACTATTGTCGGGGCGATCACCTTTGAAGTACCGTTTACCTGGACGTTGAACACGGCGACACCTTGTACCTTGACGAGTATGTCTTGCGGGTACTGCGGCTGTGTCAACGTGTACTTGACAGTGTATATGTAGTACATGAACCCGGCTTGCTCCATCGACGTAGTGGGCCTAGTTAATACGTTGACGCTCTGCGGAGCAACCGGCTGGCCCAAGTAGGCGACCCATGCTGGAGGGACTAGCAGGGGGTTCTCGTCCCAGAAGGACGGGCTCTCCCACATGGCAAGCAAGTTAGAGGGCATTGTAACGGTCGCTACCGCGGATACCCCGACGAGTACGAATAGTAGAGCGAGACCTACTTTACCCGTGCCGAAACTCCAGACCTCTTTGAGGCCTCCCCACAGCGGCTTGACGAACTTCTGCTTTATTAACGTGGTTAGAGAGGGCTGCTGAGCCGCCATAGCTAACCCACCCTACCTGTACCTGACTCTCGGGTCTAGGATGATGTACAGTACTTCTAGTAGCAGCCTTGCCAATATATACACTAACACTAGGATGAAGAAGACGCCCATAACAGTGTTCACGTCGCCTGTCGTGATGGCGTAGTACGTCAGCGTCCCCATGCCAGGCCAGTCGAAGACGGACTCCGTTATTATCAGCCCGCCGAGGGAGCCCGCGAGGGCGAGGATCACGTACGTCACTATAGGAGGGGCCATGACCCTCACGATATACTTTCTTGCTATATCCTTCTCGGGCAGCCCCTTCGCCTTGGCCACCATGACGAAGTCCTCTCGCACGATTCGCAGTACCATGGCCCTGATCGAGTACAACCAGGTGCTTAAGAACGCTATGACAAGTGTTATGACTGGGAGCGTCGCGTACCATGATATGTACAGCGTGTTGACCAGGGGGTTGCTCCAGAACGAGTTTATGTACGTCATCAAGGCTCTGTAGTTGGTCGGGAAGATCCTGAGCGTGTAACCGAAGACCGAGAGTAGGATCATAGCTAGCCACCAGACCGGGACAGCGTTGAAGAGCGCCGCGTAGCTGACTATGAGCCTGTCCCACAAGGAGCCGTGCTTATAGGCTATCCTGGGAGCTAAAGGTAGCGCTATCAAAGCACAGACGAGCTCGGCCACGGTGGCCATTAGGATAGTCCTCGGTAAGACGCCCGCTATCACGGTTATAACGGGCTGAGGTGGCAACTTACCTATTAACCCGGTTATCCCCTCCTGGTTAGTGTAGCCGAAGTCGAACTTGAGGCTGTTGAAGACCAGCTTCCACATCCTAATGTAGGGTGGAACCGGGTTGCCGTTGGCGTCTATGAGGCCGTAGTACTCCATCCAGTACTTTGTCATCTGGTTCTTGAAGTTCTGGATATCGGCCGGTGACGCGCCCGGGTGCGTCCTGGCGTATACCTGTACATCTGACTGCACGTTTTGCGTCACAAGTGCCTCGTATATCTTTTGCGCGAAACCAGTGCCCTCGAGTATAGCGGCTGTTAGTATCACTATAAGTATGAAGGCGATCGTGAGTAGTACCGCTCTCCTTAATATTACCCTACCAGTGCCCGGCATAGCCCTCACACCCGTACCGCTAATATAGGGAATTAGAAGGAGTATTTATACGTATCCTCTGGGCAGGACTGTATTAGTGTGGGTCGAAAAAATATTTATGTTAAAATTAGGACGTTACTTCCTTCTAGCTAGGCCAATACCGCTGACTATTAGAGTCACTACTACGAGTCCGAGAGTGGCATAGACTAGGTTCTGTAGCGTGGAGACCTGGCTCTTCAAAGCCTCCACGTCGCTGGCCGAAGCGGCTCCCTGTAGCGTCGTCTGCATGCTGGCTAGTGTGCTCTTTATGCTCGAGAGGTCACTGGATATGGAGGAGAACTGGCTGTTTGTCGAGCTCTGGAAGTTCGTCAATGTGGCCTGTGTTGTGTTGACAACGTTAGCCAGGTTGGTCAGCACGTCCGAGACGGTCTTGATGTTCTGGGTTAGAGCCGTCATGACAGTCTGGATCTGCTGCCCTAGCATGGCTGTGAGAGTAGAGTTCAACTGCGTTAGCTGGCTGTTAAGCTGGTTAATCTGGTTGTAGACGCTGGATATCTGCTGGTTCAAAGCGCTCTGTAGCTTATTCAACGCCTCTTGGTTCAAGCTCTGCATGTACTGGAGCGCCTCCGCAGTCGAGGCCGTGGTCAACTCTATCTTCTTCATGTCGGGCATCGCTACTATGTCAGAGTAAGCCAGGAGTATCAGGTAGTATGTGGTCCTGTAGTCTAGGTTGATCGTGAAGTCGCTTGGGAAGGAGATCAGGAACGCCGTCTGGTTGATCTGGGCTGCGTCGCCAGTCGACAGTATGTTGCCGGCAGCGTCCTTCAGTATGTACTCCAAGTGTAACGGTGGTATGCCGTTGACTATGACCGTCAAGTTGGCCGGGCTACCCGGCAGTATCTTACCGGGTATTACTGTGCTGAGAGTGTAGCCACCTATCAGTGTCGTGATGGGCTTGCCGAAGTACCAGTCGCCCTTCTTGAATGGGTAGGTCGGGTCTCTGAAGGCCTTGTAGACAGCCGTTTGCGCGTCTTTATCGAACTTGTCCATGTAGAACGGGCCCTGGCTTATCCAGGCATGACCATGGGCGTTGATCCAGTTCAGGTCGGCCTGAATCCTGGCGTTCCACTCGTCCATTGTGAGGAGGCCGTTCGCGTACGCGTTGGCCTTCGCAAAGACAGTCTGGTTGTTAAGGTACGTGGCAAGAGTGTTCTTCACCAGAGCCACGTGGTCGGGGTAGACAAGGCTGAACCACTGGTATCCCTTCCTCTGGTAGAGTACTAGGCTCGTCTGGTTCCTCTGGTCAAGTGCCAACTGCCACGTCACGGTGTGTATCTCGAGCGGGTTGGCTATGCCTAGAGTCGCCATCGCAGCTATGTAGTTGGTGTCGAAGAACCAGTAGTCTATGTAGACGATCAACCTCTTGTTCTGAGCGTCGAAGACCAGGCCCTTAATTAAGTCTAGTGTCGGCTTCAGGTTGCTCGCGATCCTGGGCTCCAGCGCGCTGTACTTCGAGTCGTAGGTTATATCGAATGCGTAGGCCCAGGCGGCCACGACGTCAGCCATTGTTATTGTCATACCGTTGTGCCATTTAGTACCGACCAGCTTGCTGAGGTCGAAGATGACCATGCTAGTAGCCTTAGTGCCGCTTGGCACGGGGACCCACTTCTTGGAGTTCACGTCCCATATAATGGCGTTAGATGGTACGTCCAGCTTGCCAGTGGGTCCCGCCGTCTGCACGACGTACGGCGTCCTGAACGGCATAGGCTCACCGTTGAATGGGTGGTTCCAGGTCAACGGGTCGTAAGTGGCGTACATCTGGTCAACGTAGTACACGCTCGAGAACCCACCCCAGTAGTTCCACGCGTCGCCCGCTGTGTAGACCCACAAGTGGCCTACGGTCAGGGCAGGCTTACCAGGTATGAACGCCTCTCTGACATTCCATATACCTCTCAAGCCGGCTCCCAAGTCCAAAGTAATGCCCTGTACCTGGTTTACGGTAACCCAGGTGTCTAGCCTGGTGGCGATCCAGACCCTAACGGACTCCTGTATAGCCATTTCCGTTGCCTTCCTATACAGCTGTACGAACTCGCTCTGGCTGGTGAAGTTGCCCGTGTAGATCCTGAGCGTGAGGTCGTCTATCGTGTCGTTCTGGTAGTTCCAGAAGGTTGGCTCCTGCCAGCCAGGCATGTATCCGAACCACGGGGCGGAGAACTGTGCTACTGTAGCGGTATCCCACCTGGTTATGCCGCCCTTACCCCAGCCCTCCGTGTAGATGTGCCACGCGAATTCCATCGGGTCGGTGGCGTACACGGTGTTGATCGCTTCGGTGAACCTCATCGGCAATACGTTCACTGTGAAGCCCAGCAGTTTTAGGTCGGTAGCCACCATGTTACCGATGTCGTTCCTCTCGTCCTCAACCCTGATAACGAAGTTTATCGCTATCGGCTTACCACCGTAGTACCATACACCGCCGATCTTCTGGGCGCCCACTGATGTCAGGACGCTGGTTATGATGCTGTCAGCGTACGATGGGTCGTACCTGAACTCGTACCTCGCCACGATGTCGGCTATTATCGTGTAGGTAGGGTCGTACTGGCTCAAGAAGGTGTACATCGGTACACCGAAGCCCTTGAGGATCTGCGAGACTATAGTGTCTCTGTCGACCAGGTAGTTCATGGCCCACCTAATCTGCTTGAAGGCAAACGGGTTGATACTGCTGGTGTTGGGGTTAGCGCCCAGCTCGACGATCGTCTGGTTGCCGGAAGTCCTGAAGCCCACGATAGCCGCCAGTGGGACGCCTAGAGCAGCCGCGGCCTGCTTTATGGTGAGCGTACCGTTGAGCGTTATGACTGAGACCGGTGCCGGGTTAAGTATCAGGTCTATTAAACCGGCCGGCGCCTGATAGAGCACCGCGTTAGGGACGTCCTGCTGTATCTTCTGGGCCTGTAGGGGTCTCAGAGCGAAGTAGTACATGTCGATCTGGTTGTTCTTGATCGCGTCGGGGACCTGCTCTATAGCGACCCTTATGAAGGTGATCTGGTCAGATGCTGGGCCTGGCTGAACCTGCTGAGCGGCTCCCAGATTTGCTAGAGGGATTATAGCGATCAATATTATAGCCAATAGTATAGAGGAGACTCTCGTGACGAGTCGCATGCACTGCACCACATTTATTGGAATACGCGTTGAATATATAAACATTTTGTGCTTTGATCGACTCACCCACCTGTCTTCCACCTAGAATAAGTGTACAACGCCACTGGAATTGCTAGTAGTCCTGCGATAACAGGCATATTGTCTTTTAGAGACAAGTACGTTGAAGAGCCGTCAACTCTCGCTGTCAGGAAAAACACGCGGGCGTACAAGACGGGGTGTACAGCAGTGTAATTCCCTACGAGGTGAATGCTCGTAGAGGAGCGTGGTCGCAGATACAGTTTTTCTTGGACGGATGTTCCATTAGCAGAGGCCGCGTTCAATACACCGTACACGTCGAAACCTAGATTGTTGGTCACAGTGACAACCGGGCTATCGATGTAGATTGTGAGATTCGAGTAGACAGTGGCGTAGCCGGCCTGGTGGAAGAGGAGTAGGTAACTCCCGTTACCAAAACTCACCATCCCGCTAGGCGGCATCGGGGCTAGATAGAGGGCCGGGAGCTTAACCAGTACACGTAATCCCGTGTTCAACGGTATATCGGCCATACTCTTGTTGAGGCGGATGCACGAGCCCCCTATATCATCGTAGAAAGAGAGGTTTGTGTAATACCTGAAAGACGCCAGCCTGTACTCTGCTGAAGAGTTGCCCGTGTATAAGTACACGTAGACCGGTACGTCGAGCGGATCACCCGTTTGGGGTTGCAAGTAGAGAGTCACGTTCTCAACGTAGAAGCAGTAGTAAACATCCTCGTAACTCAGAGAAACTGGCGCCCCCTCACTACTCAGAGTCACCTGCGGAGTAAACCACAGGGCGGCGATTAAGAGGAGATAAACTATCACCGGTTTAGCGAGCACAGCTTTCAAGGTACGCGGGCGGGCCCGCTTCCTACTTTTCTTCGCAGGCATGTTTAGACCTCGTCGCGTCGATACGCTTAAATAAAGATTATGGGAGGGTTAGTATTTATTGACGCTGAAACAGGTTTGCCGGGTGGAAGATTGAGGACCTCAGTAGCTTTTTTCATTGTCGCGATCGCGCTACTCGTGGGTTCGAACCTGTTGTCCATAGAGGCGTCGAGAGAAGTACTTGTGACCAAGGAGTCTGTTTTCGACGTACTCGTCTCAAACCCTCCCCGCTTCTTCCACCTGCTCTCGATGCTCAACGAGACAGTCCCCCTTGAAGCCCCCTGTAGCTTGACTATCCACAACCGAGGCAATAATAGTGTCAGAGTGAACATCACTCCTAGCAACATGTCCTCGATAAACCTGAGTATCCCACCCGGGGGGAGTACGACATCGTCTTTCAACGACTCGAACATCTACATAGAAGTCGCTGACCCGGGTACTCTCGTGTTCGCCTACAAGACCTCGTTCGAGACACGCCCACACGCCATCCTCGTTATACCGGCGATCCTTCTCTTCGTGCTGGGCTCCGTAACGCTGATACTGGCAGTCGTAACCTACGTTTACGAGAGAGAATGAGGAGCGGGCCCGCCGGGATTTGAACCCGGGACCTACGGGTTAAGAGCCCGCCGCTCTACCAGGCTGAGCTACGGGCCCACCATCCCAATTCCTTAAATGAACGGGGCTTTTATATTTAACCCGCCTCTTCGTGGTTGCTTCCCAGGATTACGTCTCAGGCGTGAAGAATAATAAGATTTTTGACCAGTTGATCGAGTCTGAAAGGTGTCTGGCTCTGGTCGGGACTAAGCCAAGCCTTTACAAGCTGGTCGACGGGCTGTACATCTACCCCGGGCTCCCCTTCGCCTACTTGAGCGAGCTGGACGCCCTGGTCATGTCGGACCTCCACCTCGGCTTTGAAGAGGCGGCCGCAAAGGGCCTTGAATACAGCCTGAGGGGGAGGAGCGGGTACGCTGGCGTGTTCCTGCCCAGGATCCAGTTCAGGCGCACCGTAGAGATGCTCGCGAGGGCTTTCAAGATTCGGAGGCCGGGTAGGGTCATCATAAACGGGGACCTGAAGCACGCTTTTGACAGGCTACTGAGGCAGGAGAAGGAGGAGGTGTCGAGGTTGATCGACTTTATAAGAGAGGGCGGCGTCGACGAGGTTACGGTCGTCCGAGGGAACCACGACAACTTCGTCAAGAGAGTTCTCGAGGAAAAGGACGTGTTAATCGTCGACTCCATCGAGACCAGTAGCGGGTTCCTCATCACCCACGGCCACTTGGACGTAGACCCCTCGCGCTACAGCCATGTCGTGATAGGGCACGAGCACCCCAGCATACGCTGCTTCGGGGGGAAGATGCCTGTCTTCTTAAGGATGCCGTTGACCGGAGGGGGCGAGCTAGTAGTGTTGCCTGCCACGGGGCCCTACCACCCGGGTACGACGTTTTCACTGTCGAGAGAAGACTACCTGTCCCCGCTGATCAGGAAGTACGGCGTCCTGGAAGAGGCGAGCTTTGTGGCCTGGGTCGAGACGAGCTACACGGGCCCCGCCCTGTCAGATGCCGACGTTAGCAGGCACGAAAAGCTCGTCGGGCTTAGCGAGTACAGGTTTGACAGCTCCATTGTCACGCTAGTCCACATCGAAAACCCGGTGCTGTTACAGGCCTTATGCGAGTTCTGAGAGTAGTCAGCCAATCGACCCTTCTTCACGCGGTCTGCTTATGTCGGCCTCATCACTCAGGCAGTTACTCTGTACTTAGAGGTTTAAAAGTTGAGACGGGCGGTTGAGGCTTGTTGGGAAAAAAGGGTTTGTGTGATTCCCCTACTTCTTCCTCAGGATCCCGGCTAGTAGACCCAAGGCTATTACTACGAGGACTCCTCCGACAGCCATAGTCGGCGTGTAGTCGTAGGTCGTCACGTACGTGGTGGTCGTGTAGGTGGTCGTGGCGGTCGAAGTGGCGGTTTGAGTAGCGGTCTGTGTGACCGTCGTTGTCGTAGACTGGGTCACCGTGACGGTGGTGACGGGCACAGAGGGCATTGTTGGTGGCGGTGTGGGCGATACGAGCTCGCCTTTCAAGTTCACACCGTACACTACAGCGAACTTCCCTGTAGCGGTGTCGTAGCTACTGAGCATCCTGTACTGGTCCTCGGCTGTTGGGGCCACGATGTCGATGGCTAGAGGCTGTACACCCGCCAAGACGGCCTTGGGGTCGGCGCCTCCCAGCACCCACTGGCCTGGGTCACCGGGCTGGGCAGTCCTTACCTTCATGTACCCGAGGCCGTCGTAGCTGGCCACCGCTACCAGGTAGACCCATTTGTCGGCGTTTGCCGAGTCCTTTAATAGGCTCATCGCCACCTGGGCTACGATCGTGTTGTTGTCAGCCGGGTCGACGTAGACCTTGAATAGGGTTGCGTTGTGGTAAGCGTCGGCTACTAGGTTGCCAGAAGAGTCGTATATTGCGGAGACCTGCCCGTCGGGGACAGGAGTGTCGCCCCAGCCCGGCGCTAGGAGGATCGCGTAGTTCCAGCCGTTACCAACAGTTATGTTGAGGCCGTATGTCGTGGTGTTCTTCGGTAGAGTGGTGTCCGTGGTCAGCACGTATACCTGGACGTACTGCAGGCAGAAGCCGGCCGGGCCGTTCCACGGGTTGCCGCCCAGGTCCTTGAAGGTGGTCTTGAAGTACAGGTACTGCCCGTCACTGTAGACGGCGTACTTGGTTATGTCGAACACGCCGGGCTTAAACACGTCGGCTGTCGGGTACTTCAGGCCGCCGTAGCCCTTATCGTCGCCAACGGGGTCTGTCACAGAGCCAAGTAGCTTGAGAGGTGGAGTTGTTGGGGTCGGGGTAGGGGTGGGTGTTGGAGTTGGCGTTGGGGTAGGTGTCGGGGTAGGAGTCGGGGTTGGGGTCGGGGTTGGTGTTGGAGTTGGGGTGGGGGTCGGAGATACAGTAGTAGTCGTGGTCGTCGTAGTAGTTGTCACGGGGGTTGTTGTAGGAGTCGTGGTTGGTGTAGTTGTAGGTGTGGTCGTCGTAGTAGTCGTGGTAGTGGGTGGGGTGGTGGTTGGCGACACTACTTGTCCTGTCAGTGTGATCATGTATACTGTAGCAAATTGTGGCGGCGAGACGCTGTAAGACGACAGCATGGACTTCTGGAGGTCGACTGTGGGTAGCAGAACGTCTATGGCGAGCGGCTGTACGCCTGCGTTGATCGCGGCTGAATCGCCTCCACTGAACTGCCACTCTTGAGCAGGCTCAGCTACTATAGGTCTAACCTTCATAGGCCCATAGCCGTCGTAGCCCGCCAGCATGATTGAGAAGTACCAGTTGTTGACGAGTGTGTCTTTGAAGATGCTCTTCGAGACAACGGCCAGGACCGTGTTGTTTATCGGGTCTACGGTGACCCTGAACACAGTGGAGTTGTGGTAAGCGTCGGCTACCAGGCTACCAGTCGCGTCGTATATCGCGGAGACCTGCCCGTCGGGGACAGGAGTGTCGCCCCAGCCCGGCGCTAGCAACAGAGCGTAATGCCACCCCGGATAGACCGAGACGTTTAAACCGAAGGTAGCCGTGTTGGCAGGCATTTCCGCAGTCGTCCTAATGTATATATGGATGTACTGTAGGCAGAAGCCGGCCGGGCCGCCCCACGGGTTGCCGCCCAGGTTGTTCACCTGTACCTTGAAGTACCAGTAGTTCGAGTCCTGGTACAGGTAGAACGCCTTCAAGTCGAAGACGCCGGGCTGGAAGACGGAGTTCGTCGGGTAAGTTATGTTGCCGGCCCCGAAGTCGTCTCCCAACGGGTCGTACAAGACCGCGACTCTAGTGGAGGTTGGTAGGTCGACGCCTACAGTGCCCACGTATATGCTAAGCATGGAGGTGTATGTCGAGTTGACGCCCGAGTACACTATTACAAAGTTGGAGCCAATCGTCCTCAGACCTAGAGGTGTCATGTTGAAGCCGGTTGTGGAGATGATGGGCGAGGACACCATGACGCCGCTACCCAGCTCGTCGAACGCGAACGCGAAAATAGATGACGGGTTGTTGGCCAGCCACGCACTCACGTAGAAGCCTCTCGAGAAGGACAGGAACGGCATGTTCTGTGGGCTCATGAAGGAGCTCCCGCCTCCTGCCGACAGTATAACGGAGTTGACTACGGAGCCTGTCCTAGCATCGTATATCACAGCCACGGGATACCCTGTCGTAATACTGGTCCCCTTGATGTAGGCGACGGCGAACGTGGTTTGGCCCGAGACCACGTGTGGTCTCAGACCGACATCGACGTTGATGTACGAGACCGTCAAGGTCGGAGTTATCTTCAGTAGTTTGACCATTCCGGAGCCGTAGGCATACACGGGCACGTACAAGTTGTTGTTGATGACTGTGTAGCCGTAAGGCCTGTAGATTGTGTTATTCCTCTGCGTGGTCGGGTTGTAGATGTACAGTACGTCACCAAGGGTCTCGTTCTCGCGAGGCGTGACTATTGCGGGCAAGTCTACGTAGCTCCCGTCCGGCTTTATGAAGTGTATAGCTATGTCCCTGTTAGTTGTGTCAGTGTTGTTAACTATCTGGTGCATGAATACGAAGCCGTTAAGGAACGGGGCTATCTGCAGCGAGACGGTCGTGTAACTGATGTTTGCCCCAATAGTCGTGAACGGCCCTACTGTAATGTTGGTCACAACAGTGTCGCCCGAGAACTTCAATAAAGTGACATTGAACTGCGTAATTGGCAGAGGCGACGCTGTAGTGCCTGAGAGGAAGTAGGCTACCGCGTACATGTCCACGATAGGGTTGTAGGCAACCACGGGGTACTCCTCGTAGTACTTAGTAGCCGATACTGTGAAGGGGCCTACAAGCTTCCCTTCAGTGACGTTGTACAGGTATACGTATAAGTCCCTGTAGCTCGTTGTGCTCGGGAACTCCGTCACGGCGATCAGAATCGAGTCCTTGCCGGCAACGGCGTTCACGTCGATAGCTAAACCGGAGGTGTCGACTGCGAGCCGTGTGCCGCTGTTGGTCGCCGGGTCGTATATGTACAGGCTCACGTTGCCCTCCGCGAACGTAGGGTTAGAGACGTTGACGTAGGGTACGTAGACCTTACCACCGAACACCACTATAGCCGGCTCGATCGTCGTAGCATATGTATAGCTACCTCCCTGTATCTCCTGCGTTACACCTGTAGTCGATGCTGGGGGAGTGACTGGCTTGGGCGCCAGGGTGCTGGCTGTGTAAGACACGAGTGGGGCTACTAGGATCGCTAGCAGAAGTAAATACGATACCTTCGCGACAGGACTATTCATTCACTACACCCATATTTATATCTCATAGAGGCGTAAGTTTTAACCTTTTTCTAAAACCTTCGTCACTGACCTGGTTTTACCGATTAACCGTTTTTAAAAGACTGATTAAATCTATACAATTCCTTTCTCCCAGATGAAGTCCACGACCTCCTCGTGGCTGGGGGCCTCGTGCGAGCCCAGCCTTGTGATTTTAAGGGCTGCGACAGCGTTGGCGTAAGAGAGCGCTTTCCTCAAGCTGTAACCCCGCAACAAACCCGCGATAAACCCTGCCGCAAATGCGTCGCCTGCGCCAGTCGTGTCGACGACCTCTCTTACACTGAAAGCGGGGACCTCCTCCTCGACATCCCTGGTCTTGAGGTAGGCCCCTTTCTCCCCCCGTTTCACCACCGCGATCTCTGCCCCCGCCTCCAGCACCTTGGAGGCAGCCTGCTTGTAGTCGCTTACCCCCGTCATGTTCTGGTACTCTTGTTCGTTGGCGAGTACTGCTCTCACCCTCTTTATGACCCTCTCTAACTCGCTCCAGGGCCTCTTCGATATCAGGCGCCCTGGGTCCCAAGAAGTCGCCACCCCGTGTTTCTCGGCTATATCGAGCACTCTCGTAGTTGTTTCTAGGTTTAGGCTCGCCACGTGAACCCACTTACTCTTCGATATGACGTACTCGCTGACCTCTGTGGGTGCCAGCTCTTCGGCTACTCCTTTATAGCCGTACATTATGATATTTCCCCGCGAGTCGATCACCACGATGGTCACACCGGTGGGGAGGAGTCCGATCCTGAGACCGCTGATGTCCACGTTCTCCCTTAGAAGCTCGTCCACGATGAGCCTGCCGAAGTTGTCGAAGCCTATCTTGGCGATGACAGACGTCTTCAGCCCTAGCCTCCTTCCGGCTATAGAGACGTTCACAGCCGACCCGCCGGCGCCCCACGTCTGCTTCTTAACGTCCGCCTCCTGGTCTGGCTGGGGGAACTCGCTTACTACGAGCCTTATGTCGACCAGGGCGTGCCCGACGGCCACGAGGTCTATGTTCTTATCGCTACTCAAGACTACTTCACCAGCTCGAAGGCCTCCTCCGCCGTCCTGCCTTCGTGGACTACCGCGGCTATGGCCTTAACCGCCTTCTCGGGGTGCGAGTGCCTGAAGACGTTCCTGCCCACCACAACACCGCTGGCCCCGGCCCTCATAACGCTCTCGACGTCGCGTAGGAAGTCTAGGAAGTTCTCTCTAGCGGGCCCTCCGCTCATTAAGACCGGTGTACCAGCAGCCACCTTAACCACCTCCCTGAAGGTCGCCTCGCTACCGGTGTAGTAGGTCTTAATGAGGTCGGCCCCGCTCTCGATAGCTGCCCTCACCCCGTACTTGACGACCTCGACGTCGTATATGTTCTTGATACTGGGGCCTCTAGGGTAGGCCAGCTGGAGGCACGGGATCCCGTGCCTGTCTGCTCTGTCCTTTACACTGAACCACCTCTCGAGCATCTGGTCCTCGAACTGGCTGCCCCAGTACACGGTTAACGCTACAGCGTCCGCGCCGAGAGCGACCGCATCCTCGAAAACACCGAAGACGCTCTGCCGAAGCCTCTCGTCGGGTGGCCTCAGGTTCGTCTTACTAGTCAGCTTCACTATCAGGCTTGTTTTCCCAGCCCAAATATCCCATGTACGGTAGGCCATAGCCGGCAACATCATGATGGCGTCAACTCCCCCTTCTACGACCTTGGATACTATACTCCTTGGGTCGATCGATTCGGGGGGAAAGTCCGAGGGGCCGTGTTCAACACCGTGATCGAAGGCGAAGACGACAGCTTTACCCTGCTTGAGAATCCTGGAGAGCCTCAGTTTCTTTCCTACAAGGGAGTACAACCGCCGTCCCCAAAGGTAGAGTATGACTGTCATGGTATAATAACTTGTTATCGCCGCTCATACGCAATGATGTTATACAAAAGAGTGAGGTTCATAGCGAGGGGCAGGGCTCTTCATGAAAAGACCAGGTTCACAGGTAGCGACCGGACACTAGTATTAGTGTAGAGACGAGGGATATCAGGACATTGTCGTCTAGGTAGGGTGGGAACTCGAAGTGCTCGACTAATGAGGCTGCTACGCCGGCTACCACACCCAACAGACCCGCGTAATGGTAGCCTATGACTGTCGCTACGGCGAGCATGCCGATATTGCCTAGCCACGACTTTGTCCTGCGACCGTACACTAGGTTCCTTATTACCCCCGTAATGGCGTCTCCGAAAGAGATAAACAACGGCGGCACTACGGCGTAGAACGGGTTTGAGGTTGCTACCCACACTACGAATAGGGACGTCCCCCATGCTAGACAGAAGTTAACCTCGTACCAGTTCTCGCTCGTCTGAAACCAGTTAAGTAGCTGTCCGCTTCTGTGAGGCACAGTTAGGAGGACCGCTAGCGCTATCGCGAACAGGAACGGGATCAGTGGCGACGTGAATATGTAGGGTGTGAGGGCGGCTGTAACTCCACCGGCCAGCATGTGTATGATTTTCCTGTTGTAGTAGACGGCCACGTTGTTTTTGACTCCTCGTAGCACGAGTACGCGGTAGAGCACTTTGGTCAGCCAGAGGCTAGCTAACACTAGCCCCAGTAAGAGAAAGGCGTAAACCACCTCCTCCGCCGGTCGTTGGGGGACTAGAGTACTAAGCCAGTCCATTCGCAACCCGCATATCCCTTCATCACAAAGTTTTGCTTAGAGGGCAACAAATAAAAGTTTATCCCTTACCATGTGAGCTTGTACGCGTTTGCTACCTGGCCGGTCTAGCCCGAAGACAACAAGTTAATTAAACAGGGAGAGTGCTAGTTATAGTTGGATCGATTGAGTAGACAGGGTGGTATGGTGCTTAGTGGGCGGATCGTGGCGTTTGTTTTGCTAGCCGCAGTACTTATATCTCCTCTCGTGTCGTCCTCGGAACTCGTCAACTACAAGTACGTGAAGACGGTTGTATTACACGCCCCAGCAGTTAGCTCGAGTGGGGCCGGGATTCTCACCAATATAACACTGAGCATCGCGTACCCGGGTAAGGGGCGCGTCTACTTCTCCGCACTACCACTCACGGAGCTAGACACCCAAGCAGCAGCTCGTGTTGCCGCTTGGGTCGCCGCTAGCATTAGTGGTGCCAGCTTCTACGACTACGACTACTTCGTCTCGATGGAGGCGAGCGCGCCGGTCGTTGGCGGGCCGAGTGCCAGCGGGCTTATGACCGTGGGCTTCCTAAGCCTCTTCCTCAACACCACTACTAAGCCGTACGCTACAATGACGGGTATGATCAACCCGGACGGCTCGATCGGCCCTGTCGGCGGGATTAAGGAGAAACTGGATGCAGCCAAAAGTATGGGCTTCACGCTGTTCCTCATACCCTACGGGCAGAGGTACTACACGTATCCCGTTGTAAACCAGACGGTCACGCCATTCGGTATAATCAGGCGTGTCACCTACGTCACCATAGACTTAGTCAAGTATGGGCAGGAGATAGGCGTGAACGTGGTAGAAGTTAAGACAGCCAGAGAGGCATTCCAGTACCTCACAGGCTATTCTATCGCCTGCCCTAAGCAGGCCGAGATCGCCCTACCTAATGTCGTGACAAACACCGTGAATAATGTCACGTTTAAGACTCTAAACGAGACTTCGAACAACCTAGACCGGGCCCAGGCGATGTTGAAATACATATCAGCGAATGCCCTCTACTACGACTACGTCGCCCAGTTAATAACCCGGGCGAGAAACTATGCAGCGAACGCGACCCACTACCTGGCCTTGAACATGAACATAGTAGCGAACTCATTCGCGTTCAGGTCGCTCGTCTACTCTACATACGCTCTTTGGCTCGCGCAGTACTTGAGCGGGAGGCTGAGTTTCGATGACATAGTTAAAAACGTCAATGACACGATTAACGAGGCGTCCCGCCTCTTCGAGAAGGTACAGCCATTCAGTCTCACGTACTTCGGCCTGGAGGCGTTTATTGACAACCTGGCCTCGTACTACGACTCGCAGATACTGCTCTACACCGCGCTCAACTCGACCAGTCTAACCAGCCAGCTCTATTTGCTGGCCTACGCCTACAGCGAGGCGAGCTTGCTCAGCGACTGGATGGGCCTCGTCGAGTCTTTGAAAGGGGGACCCTTAGTTAACGAGAGCCTAGTGAGTCAACAGGCTATGACCCTGTACTCTCTCGCCTCGACTACTGTACCTTACGCACAGACTCTCTCTAGCGAGGTCGGCGTAAGCGTGGACAGCCTCACCCTGGCTAGTGACTACTACGCGGCCGCCCAGCAGGCATTAAACTACAACGACACACTAGCCCTAATAGGGCTAAGCATCTACGCCTCAGCTTACTCTAGCCTGGCTCTCCACCAGATGTTCTCTCAAGGGCAGGCGATCACGAGAGACCTGGTGAAAACTGTGGGAGACGAGGCCTTCTGTCTCTTAGCGAGCACTAACTACTCCTCCATAATGGCGCAGATATACTACGAGTACGGCCTCGAAGCTTTGAACGCCTCCTCGTTGGACGAAGCGCTAGCAGCGTTCTCTATGTCGATCCTTTACTCGCAGGCAGTCGAGCAGGTAGGTGCTAGAGCGACTAGCTACATCTCACCCTTCACTGAAACACCAGTTCCGCTAACAACCACGACAACGCCTCCTCAGCAAACCACAACGACTGGTAGTGTAACCCAGACACCAGCGTCTCCTAGAATACCTTTAACCACGGCTGTGATCATAAGCGTCATAGCCCTGGTCTCATTGATCATTGGCATAATACTGCTTCTCAAGGGCACGAGGTACCCTAGATGAGAGAGTTGATAGACAACAAACGTAGCGTAGGAGTCAATACAGACAAGAGACTTTTCAAGGCGAGCCTGTTTTTTATAGCAGGTCTACCGGCCTGGATCTCCGGTATACTGATCTCAGCGACCTCAGTAATACACATCATCATGTACGCTCTCAGGATCTCGACAACTATAGGGATCCTCAATTATCTACCCGGTATCGCTCTCATCGAGACGGGCTCTCTCCTCCAGCTAGTCGGGCTCTACTACCTGTGGACTTTCTTGAAGTCGTCGTACTGGGACGACCACGTATTGAGACCTTTGAGCACGGTGGTTTTGGCCGGTTTTGTCGGTGGCCTGGTAACGTCCATGTCGCTAGCACTAATCCCCCTCTCATTTCTGTTTATGAGCATAGGGTACATAGGCCTCGGGGGTGTACTACTGAGGCTGTATAAACTCACTAACTCACCAGAGCTTTACGGTGCCTCTATCGTTTTCCCTATAAGCATATCTACATTACTTACGTTGAGTATAGTGGGCTGGGTACTCGTCCTATCCGTCTCAGCGAGAAGTCCCCGTACCTTGTAAGACCTCGTAGGCTGTTGTCAAGTTTATACGCCAGGCAAGTCATCTCTAGAGATAGTCAGGTGATATGATGAACATACTCTACGGGCTGTGGTGGTACAACCCCCTGGCAATGCTCTCGATAATGGTAGCGTACGTCCTCGGCATGCTGGTCATGATTCTTGGCTCGTACGTCATAGCACCGAGGCTGGCGAGCAGAATAAGCGGAAAACTCTCCTTGAGAACCTCGATGTTCCTGCTAGGGGCTGTAATAATAATAGGCGGTATAGCCGGCCTACTCTTCCTCGCAGGGCTGGTACTAGCTGCTATCGGTGTCCAGGCCAATCCGTCTACCGGCCTCGCACTAGTTCTCGGCGTAGTCCTCATGGTTCTTATTCTAAACGGGATAACATACTTGATTTCGCCGCTGATGATCAACATTATGTACAGGGCCCGCAGAGACGAGGATCTTCAGAAGGTCGTGGACGAGGTGGCCCGCCAGGCGGGTTTCAGGAAGCCCCCGAAGGCCGTAGTGGTTGAAGGGCCTCCCAACGCGTTTGCCTACGGGAACTTCCTCGCCGGGAGGTGGGTTGCGGTATCTAGCGAGATGCTTAGGATCACCAGCAGAGACGAGCTGAAGGCCGTGATAGGGCACGAGTTAGGCCACCACAAACACGGCGATAACGCTATAATGCTGTTCATGGGGCTGATCCCCAGCGTCCTGTACTACTTCGGGCTCATGCTGGTCCAGGCGAGCTTCTACTACTCGGGCCTCTCGTCGCGGAGAGACAAGAGTAGCGGGGGTATAGTGTTCCTGGTAGCCGGAGTCGCGGCTATCATCCTCAGCTTCCTCACGCAAATACTAGTGCTGGCCTTCAGCAGGTTGAGGGAGTACTACGCCGACGCCCACGGGGCAGCCGTGGCTGGCGCTAGGAACATGCAGAGAGCCCTTGCTAAGCTCCACGTGTACTACAGCTACAACAAGTACGCTAGGGCGTCTCTGAGCGAGAGCAAGCTGAGAGCCTTGTTCATATACGCCTTCACGGAGACCTACGCTAACCCCTACTACCCAGCCTTCTTACCCAGGCCCCCCGGCGACTTCTCAGGCATCGACATAGACGATGTAATCGACGAGCTGAGGAGGACTCAAACCAGTAGCCCCGAAGAGTTCTTCAGTACACACCCGCCTATCCCGAAGAGGATAAGGTTCCTCGACCGCCTAGAGACAGGGGTCGAAAAACTCTAAAGTTTTCAGTGTGAGCTTGAGGTCTTCATCTCTTTTTCCGAAGCTGCCCACTTCATCACTAGAGTGCTATATTTACAAGAGAGATTTTATTCCTGTTCTTCCAGCCTAGGGCCTATTATACACCCGAGGTCTGTGAGCTCCTGGGCTATCTTCTTGGCGGCCTCCTCTACCTCCTTCTCCTCCTTCGCACCCGTAATAACCATTTTACCGCTACTAAAGATCAGGAGAACTACGCGCGGCTCCCGCATCCTGTGAATTAGGCCCGGGAACTGCTCGGGTTCGTACATGCTGTCCTCGAGCATGTAGGCGGCCCTCTCCAAGTTCACCAGTGCGTGGATGTCCCCGCTAGCGACGATGTTCTGGATCTGTATCCTGGGTTTACCGGTTATCCTTATACCGTGCCTCGCCAGGATCCTTATCATCCTCTTCACTACCTCGATCAGCTCGTTGGTGCTCTTCGTACCTGTCACAACCATTTTGCCCGACCTAAAAATGAGCGCAGTCGCCTTAGGCTTGTCGAGGCGGAATATTAGCCCGGGGAACTGGTCTGGCCTAAATGTGATGTTGGGTATCTTTGACTCGAGGAGGTCTAGGTCTATTCCGTGCTCCAGTATTACGGTGGCGACGATGTTCTCGATCCTTGTCGTGGGCCTAGCAATAAACTCCATTAAAAGCACCTTATCACGAATCATATCTAGTAGTGCAAGGTATTTAAGCATATTAAACGGTTGATTCAAGCCGCAATGTTCCTATATGGTTGACCTGGTTACACGTACCAGCGGGTAGTCCGTAAGGGGCTAGACCGGAAACAGGGTGAACAGTATCCTAGATAACAAGGGGGATAACAGGAACACGTAGAACAGAAGTAGAACCGTTGTCTCTAAGTAGCTCTTCTTGAGTAGATAGACTAGCTCGTATGCGGCGTTGTTCAACAGTCTCAGCTTCACAGTAGACGTTGTCATGTACAACCCTCTCGAGAACGGTTTCGATACGAGTCTTTTAACGCCGTCTTTTAAACGCAGTATCGCCTCATCAGTCAAGTGCACCGGGATGTAAGTTATGTGAGCCCTGACACCGGTCTCTGTATGCTCGTCGTTCGTGAGAACCTCTATAAGACCGTTATACTCCCCTTCAAGGGCGTTCAACAAACGGTCTCTAGACCCGGGTGCCATGTTGTTCCCCCTGAAGAAGACCATGAGTACCGGGTCTCTTCCATCACTACCCCTGATCTCCACGATCCTTGCTACTCCTTTGACTACCCCGGGGGCTTTCACGTTAACCGATATAGACCTGACCATAGGCCACGTAGGGTCCCTCTTCCTAGTCTCCAAGGCTGCCTCGACCGCCTTCACAAGGGCGTCTTCTAAACCACTAGTGTCGACTTTTCCAGCCCTCTCCCAGTTGTGGGACTCCACCAGCAGTAGGTTGCTGTTCATTTTTCTGAGCACGAGGTCCTTTAACTTCAGGCTGAAGGAGTATGGGAGGTCGTCGATTCCGACGTGGGGTCTCGACACCATTAAGAGCAGTAGTTTGTCGAAGACTAAACCGAGGACTCTCCACTTCTCGCTTGTCGTTATCTCGAAAGCGCCGTGGTAGAGTAAGCTCTCCCCCTCCTCGTTTACTAGTTTGACCAGGTGGGGTCTCAGCTTGGCTAACTCCCTTGTCGACACGACGTCGCGGTCGTGGCTACCAAAGCCGTGGAATACAATGACGTTGTAGTTCCCGGAAAAGGCCTTCTCGAGCTCTTCGGGTAGGAGGCTGCTTCCTACATTAGAGAACGGGCCGTAGTGCAGGCTGGTGTAGACGAGGAGTGTGTCCCCCGACTTGAGCACGGCGAGGTCTACGTCCCTAGGCGATCCGACGCTCTCGAAGAATTCCTCTATCGACTTGTCCCTGTCCAGCCAGTTCCTCAAGAATAGCGTGCCAATGTCTGCGGCGCCGTAGCCTCCGATCCTTCTTCTGTTGATCACCCTATACACCACGTAGTCTAATGCGGCGACTACAACAGCCCCTACCAGCGCGTAGGCTATCAGGCCCTTCTTTAACGTAGTGAGTACGGTGTAGAGGGAGACAGGTATCGACGATATCGCGACGGGGACGGTGTATCGCACGAGCTTTGTTCCATCAAGGCTTAAGACCACTACGGATAGGAGGGACGCAGACGCCACCGCCGCTACTACCCAGCCCCCTAAGAGCCAGGCGTATATGAGGACGTATATTAAGGCCGTGAGGGACAGCCCCAAAACCCTCTTTGGTTTCCAGAAAACCGTCCCTTTTGAGAGGCGCGAGTAAACGTACAGTACAAGGAGGGAGACAGCGAAGTACGTCAAAAATGGCAACGACCCCTGCCCCATCAAGACTACTATTGCCACCAGAAAAACTACGATAACCGCCGCGAGTACTTTCCAGTGTGGCAGGGAGAATAGGACGGTGTAGTACTTGCTGACCACTGACTTAGGCCTGTACAGCTTCAAGCCTCTGACCCTACTTCTTGAGTCTCGCTTTTGCCAGGATCGCAAAAATAGCCATCAGCACCACGAGTACAACTGCGATCTCTACACCCGCGAGAGAGCTAACCGAGATGTAAATCAGCGCTAGACCGGCTAGGGCTGCTATCACGGAGATGATGTAGTCTACTATAAGGTAGATGATCACGATCAATACAAGCGATAACAAGAGCGTGTAGAGTAGGTTAAGCCCAAGGTATGAGCCCGCTATTAGCCCTATGCCCAAACCGGCGATCACGGATATAGACAACTTGAAGACTGTCCAACCCACGAGAAACCCTATAACGAACAACACCAAGACCGCCACGATCTCAGCTAACTGGCCTACCTTCATTAAACTTAGTACCCTCAACCCCAGGTAAGCAAGTAGGATGCCGAAACCCACGCTAACTATAGTCTTGATGAGCAGCCTGCCGGCAAACAACAGGGCAATGCCTGCCAAAAGCAGTACTAAGGCTGAGCCCCACCCCGCCTTGCTCAGCTCTACTGCTGTAATTGAGGTCAAGTTCGTCAAACCGAATCCAGGGTTCATGAAGACACCTTGCTTTCTACGTCTATCCCTTTATCAGAACAGTATAAAAACATAGCCCTCCTACGTTACGTCAGGTCACCACAGCCACAAAAGGCCTCGTGTATAAGGAAGTGTAGCTCCTCTAGGCCCTCCCCCCTAACAGCCGAGACTGCCACAGCTCTGAAGGCGCCGCGCGTCTTGTTCACCAGGTGAAGGAACTCTGGTACGAGGTCTGCAACTAAACCTTTTGCTTCAAGCATATCGAACAGTCGTGAAACGTCAGCATCTCTGTCTACTATACTTTTCAGAGCATCAATGTTCTTCGCGAGGTCGGCCTTACTCAAGACGGGCACGACGTCTAGACCCAGCTTGACCTGTACGAGGAAGCCTAGTAGCCATAGAGTTATCGCGTCGGCAACGTTCTCCACGACTGACGAGTCTATCAGGTAAACGACTACCGTGTTACCTCTTTTCGATAGTTCGTGTAACACCTTGCTACCGGCCGGCCTGAGGACGAAAGCGTTTCCCCATCCACGGTGCTTTTAATTGGTTTCAATTACTTTTAATTCCGTGGGTGGGGTTGGCCCTTGGTGCGGGTTCACTAGCTTCACCCGCACCTCATGGGGCCCCGTCGAGCCCAACGCCACGGGGCTCCCATCTGCGGTCAGGTGCTTCAACCCTATGTTTACGGCCCCGACGACGTCCCTGTCTAGGGTCAGCCCGTTGCTCAGCCTGGCCAGCCTTAGGACGACCTTGGCTACCCTCACCCTCCTCCCTCTCACCGCAACGCGGATCACAGAGGGGGCGTAGCCCTTGATGGGCTCCCCGCTGAAGGGATCCCTCGAGGAGGAGTACGCCTCCGGCACCTCGACGACGTGTATGGGCTTGTTGTCCAGTACCTCCACCAGCTTCGAGACGCTCCACTGGTGGATCCTGTGCCTGAGCCTATTGCTCCCTGCTCTGCTGGCGAGCTTTCTCTTACCCTTGCGGACGTCCCCGACAACCACGACAGCGCTGTTCGCGTAGGCCAGCTCCTCGATGAACCTGGCGACCTTGTAGATAATGTCCATCTTCCTCCCCCTCTCCCTCAGCCTCCTCAGCGCCCTCCTCACACCCCTGTCCTTAGTCGACCTCCCCTCCGCGATCCTCCTTCTCCTCTCGGAGTATGCGATGACCATTTTGCCTAGGCTGGTCTCGACCCTATAGACCTCGTACAGCGCTCTATTCTTGAAGACAGCCAATGTGACGTTATTCTCATTAACATCAACAGCAATGACGTTGTTAGGGTTGTAGGAGACCTCGAAGTCTTTCTTAAAGGTCAAGTAGAGCAATACCCTCTTTCCATCAAGCTTGACCCTAAGCTCGCTTGAGAGACTCCAGCCGCTGTAGAGGTACCTGCGCAGTTGCTTGTGGCTCCTGTAATGGATCGATATCCAGCCGTTGTGCGTCCTCAGCTCGACGACCCCGCTCCCCAACCTCCAGTCCTGCGAGTCAGAGTAGGTCACCGTGATGTTCTTCACCACCGGCTTGTCGCCCTGCGCGAGCCCCTTCTTCTTCAACCTCAGGAAGCTCCTAGCCCTCCTGACCGCGTCGCGGTAGCAGCCCTTGATCACCCTGGTCGGTAGCCAGGGGTACTCCTCCCTGAACCTGCTGTAGAACACCCTGTGTAGGGTGGCCTGCGAGGCGTTGTGCTCGACCGCGTATTCGACCATCTCCTGGAGCATGGCTCTGTATGCTTCAAAGACCTCCCTAAGCGCTCGCCTGCCAGCACTATTAACCCAGCCTTCTAAGACTACTGTCCTCTTAAGGGTCTTTAACAGCTTGCTCAACGGCCTCCACCACCTTCCTGTACTTGCGGCTACGCTTGCCGTAGATTTTGCCGGCGAAGCTGGTGACGATCGCCATTAGGTCCTCGACTAGCTCCTGGTAGTAGTCTTTGGGCTCCTGGTCGAAAACGACTACTACTCTCACACCATATGCCTCGAAGAGCTTCTCGAGATAGGTGAAGCCAAACCTGGTCAGTCTATCCCTGTAAGCCACCACAACAGCGTCTATCTGCCTCTTCCTAGCCATTTCAATGAGCTTCCCTAAACCGCGCCTGTCCTCCTTAAGACCGCTAGCGACGTCCCTGACAACCACGTACTCGGCTTGTGGAAACTGTTTTCTAACATAGTCTTCCAGCGAAGCCACCTGCCTCTCTAGGTCGTCCCTTTGCGTACCACCGCTGACCCTAGCATAGATAGCGACTCTCTTCAAACCAGCGTAGAACCCCTTAGTCAGTCTTTCAATCTCGGACTCCGGGATATACCACCTGCCGTGGATGTTGACAGCCCTAACCCTCCCAGTCCTAATCCACTTTATCACCGCGCTACGGCTCACGCCGAGAACCCTAGCGAACTCGCTAAGCTTGTACAGCTTCTCCATCTTCATCAAG